>JANMMZ010000039.1:0-58532 GCA_031373665.1 Saprospiraceae bacterium
TCAGTGAACCTATATTTGTCCCGTATATACATGAAGACCTCCTGTTTATTTTGTGATTAGAGAACACTAAAGTACAGGAGGTTCTTCTTTTATACAAAAAAAATGAGTCACCCCAAAAATTCGGGATGACTCATGTTTAATGTTAGAAGGGCATAAAACTATGCTTCTTCGTCTTTCTTTTCTTCAGCAGCAGGTGTTTCCTCTGTAGCTTCTTCGGCTGCAGCAATTACTTCTTCAACAGGAGCAATAACTACTTCCTCAACTACATCGGTTACCGTTTCTTCCACAGCAGCTACAGCCTCAACTGGAGTCACTACTTCTTCAACCGGTGCTTCTACAATCGCCTCTTCAATTACTTCTTCAGCAGCAACTGGAGCTGCAACAGCAACCTTACGAGTGCTACCACGACGTGTTTTCTTAGCCGCGCGTACCTTACCTGCATTTGGATTGTATGTTTCGTTGAAATCGACGAACTCAATCATAGCAGTTTCAGCACCATCACCACGACGGAAACCCAACTTGATAACACGCAAATAACCACCTGGACGCTCTGCAATTTTAGTTGCAATAGGTCCAAACAATTCCGTGACCGCTTCTTTATTCTGAAGGTAACTGAAAACAACACGGCGAGAGTGGGTGCTGTTATCTTTTGCTTTAGTTACTAATGGTTCAGCATAACGGCGCAATGCCTTTGCTTTTGCCAATGTAGTAGTAATGCGTTTGTGCTCGATTAGAGCGATGGTCAAGTTTGCAAGCAAAGCTCGACGATGCGACGCTGTACGTCCAAGATTATTAATCTTATCTCCGTGTCTCATTGTATTGTACCCTTGTTTAGGTGGCGGCACTGGTGCAATCAAAAAGGCTGCTCAACAGTTACCACACTTTGTTAATTGATAATATAATCAGAACTGATAAAAAACAATTGATAACTGACATACAGGATGCCAATTATCAATTGTAAAAAATCAATTATAAATTATTCTTCGTCTAATTTGTACTTAGCCAAATCCATTCCGAAAGTAAGGCTCTTATCTTGTAGCAATTCTTCAATTTCTACTAAAGACTTCTTACCAAAATTGCGGAACTTAAGCAACTCGTGGGTGTCGTAGCGGACCAATTCAGCCAAAGTATTAATTTTGGCAGCCTTGAGACAGTTATAGGCACGAACGCTGAGATCAAGATCTTCCAAAGAAGTTTTGAGCAATTTGCGCATGTGAAGGATATGCTCATCCACCACGCTTTCTTCGCGGCTTGTGGGCGTATCAAACGTAATGTTTTCATCCGTAATCAACATCAAATGCTGAATCATAATACGGCTTGCTTCGCGGATGGCATCTTCTGGATGGATAGTACCATCAGTTTTGATGTCAATCGTAAGTTTTTCGTAATCCGTACGCTGACCTACACGGGTGTTTTCTACCCTGTAAGATACGTTTTTGATGGGCGTATAAATAGCATCAATTGGAATAACACCAATTGCGGCATCTTTAGGTGCACCATCGTCTGCAGGCTGGTAACCACGACCTTTAGTAATGGTTAATTCCATTTCCAAAGTAACCGTAGGCTCCATGCGACAAAGCAGGAGGTCATGGTTCATGATCTTAAACACGTTGGTAAAGCCTTCGATATCGCCTGCGCGAAACTCTTCTTTACCACTGATGGTCAAGTATATTTTTTCAGGAGCGCCCTTTTCATCTACTACGATAGGTTTCAGACGAACCTGTTTAAGGTTGAGAACAATATCAACCACGTCCTCGACCACACCGCTAACAGTAGCGAACTCGTGATCCACACCACCAATGCGTACAGCACTGATAGCATAACCTTCCAAAGAGGAAAGTAATACGCGGCGAAGCGAATTCCCCACCGTTTGGCCAAAACCTGGCTCAAGCGGTTTGAACTCGAAAGTGCCCTCGAAATCGGTTGCTTTTTGCAACAGGATTTTGTCAGGCTTCTGGAAATTGAGAATACTCATAGATTCAGTTAGGAAATTTCCGAAGGCTTATTTAGAATATAATTCAACGATCAATTGTTCGTTGATTTTTTCTGGTATTTGATCGCGCTGAGGGTAAGTCAGGAAGGTACCTTGCATTTTATCAGGATTCCACTCTAACCAGCCAAACTGGCGAACATTATTCGTCTTCGCATTAGCATGGGTCGTAACAATCTCCAAACCCTTAGACTTTCCACGCACAGCGATAACATCGCCTGGCTTCACAGAAAAAGAAGGAATATTTACCACTTCACCATTTACAGTTACGTGACGATGACCCACCAACTGACGAGCACCACGACGGGTTGGAGAGATACCAAGACGATACACAGTATTGTCTAAGCGTGCCTCCAGCAATTGAAGCAAAATCTCACCGGTAACACCGTGGCGACGTGTTGCGCTCACAAATGTTTTGCGGAACTGACGCTCCATCACACCGTAAGTGTATTTTGCCTTCTGCTTTTCAGACAGCTGCAAAGCGTAGTTAGAACGTTGCTTTTTCTTACGCGCCAAACCGTGTTGGCCGGGTGGGTAATTACGACGTGTTAAGGCCTTATCGGGTCCGAAAATCGGTTCACCGAAAGTACGGGCAATTTTAGTCGTTGGTCCAGTATAACGAGCCATTCTCTATGAATGAAAAAATGAATTAATTGTATGATTACTCTAAGCGGATTAAACGCGGCGACGCTTTGGCGGACGGCAACCATTGTGTGGCATGGGCGTTACGTCATTGATGACGCTTACCTTAATACCAGATTGGTCAACCGCACGAATAGCAGACTCACGGCCAGATCCTGGGCCTTTGACGAAAACCTCCGCATGGCGCACGCCTGCTTCAAAAGCCGTTTTAGCGGCATCGTTTGCAGCAATTTGTGCAGCATATGGTGTGTTCTTCTTAGAACCACGGAAACCAGCCTTACCAGCTGATGCCCAGGAAATTACTTCCCCTTGCTTATTTGTAATTGAAATAATAATATTATTGAAACTCGCGTTGATGAAAACGATCCCTTCAGGGGTGATCTTCACCTTGCGTTTAACAACTTTTTTTGCAGATCCTTTTGCCATTACTTGTTATTTTGACAATGTTCAGATTACTTGGTTACTTTCTTCTTACCGGCAACCGTCTTACGCTTACCCTTACGAGTACGTGCATTAGTACGGGTACGCTGACCACGAAGTGGAAGCCCTTTACGATGACGAAGACCACGGTAGCAACCTACATCCATCAGACGCTTGATATTCAAGGTCACTTCAGACTTCAATTGACCTTCAGTCTTGTAATCATCAGCGATGATCCGAGAAATAGCCTTGATATTTTCGTCATTCCATTTATCTACTTTTGTACTTTCGTCAACTCCTGCTTTCTCAAGGATGAGCTTAGCAGACGAAGAACCAATACCGAAGATATAGGTTAATCCGATTACACCTCTTTTGTTACGTGGCAAATCCACACCAGCAATACGTGCCATAATGAATTAAGTTATAAGTTATTTGTTATAGGAAAGCGGAGCATAAAATGGAAACATCCATTTCGCTCATTGCCTATAATTTAGCCTTGGCGTTGTTTAAATTTAGGGTTCTTTTTATTGATCACGTACAATATTCCTTTGCGACGGACAATTTTACAATCCACAGAACGCTTTTTAATAGACGGTTTGACTTTCATGTCTGAAATATATTTGCAATGACGTTTAGGTCACTGTTATTTATAACGATAAATGATTCTTCCTCGAGTTAGATCATACGGCGACATCTCAATAGATACCTTATCACCTGGTAAGATACGAATGTAGTGCATGCGCATTTTTCCAGAGATAGTAGCGAGTATAACGTGCCCATTTTCTAACTGAACTTTGAAGTTCGCATTAGAAAGCGCATCACTAACTACGCCATCTTGTTTAATAATATCTTCTTTTGCCATATTTTATTTGCCCGTCAAATTTCGGGCTGCAAAGGTCTAACTTTTTGGTAATATAATATGCATCGAATCATTCTTTTTTATTTCATCGAGCAAAAATTCATGTGTTGATAGTATATCTGCCCTACCTTTTCGCACAATTACGCTATGTTCGTAGTGTGCGCTGGGCTTTCTATCCTTTGTGATGATCGTCCAGCCATCGGTATCTTGATACACATCTTTGACTCCCATATTAATCATTGGCTCAATCGCGATGGCTAAACCGTCCAATAACAATACTCCTTTTCCGCGTTTTCCGTAGTTGGGTACTTCTGGATCTTCATGCAAAGATTTTCCAATACCATGACCAACCAAATCCCGAACAACACTATAATGATGCTTTTCACAAAAATCTTGAACTGCAAAAGAAATATCCCCGATTCGTTTACCGTGTATTGCCTGTTCAATGCCCTTGTAAAGAGAGCCGTAAGTAACCCTTAATAGATTGAGAGATTCCTCAGGTGCTTCTTTCATTGCAAATGTATAAGCACAATCGCCGTAAAAACCACTTAACTCTACCCCACAATCTACAGAAACTATATCAGCATCTTTAAACTCACGCTGCTTTGGAATACCATGTACAACAATATCGTTGTAAGAAACACACAAAGTGGATGGAAAATCATTGTAGCCTTTGAAGGCTGGTCTCCCACCGTGATCTAAAATAAACTGCTCCGCTTCTTTATCTATCTGTTCGCCCGTAACTCCGGGTTTCAATATGCTTGCTACGTGCGCCAAAGTTTTGGAAACCAAAAGATTAGCTTTGCGCATTAATTCTACCTCTTCAAGCGTCTTATAAAAGATTTGCTTGCCCTCTCCGCCTTTTGTAAATAAACCCATTATAATTATTACTGAGGTTGACCTACTTGTACACCTTGAGAGTTGCGACCTTGAATACGACCCGACTTAATCAAACCATCATACTTTTGAGTCAACAAATAACTTTCTATCACCTGCAATGTATCTAGCGCCACACCAACCATAATCAACAAAGTAGTACCACCAAAGAACAATGCGAACTGTTGGTTAACTCCAAATGTTGCTGCAATAGATGGAAGGATACCAATAATACCAAGGAACACAGCACCCGGCAAAGTAATACGGGTCATAATGTTGTCAATATAATCAGAAGTTGGCTCGCCTGGCTTCACTCCAGGTATGAATGCATTGCTGCGCTTCAAATAATCAGCATAGTTGGTTGGGTTGATCATCAAGGCCGTATAAACATACGTAAACACAACGATCAAAACAAAAAACAAGGCATTATAACTGAATGAATAAATATCGCTAAAAGCCTGAATACGACCAGAATTTGCATCAGAGCCAGACAAGTATTGGAATGCCGTAGCAGGCAAAAACATGATGGCTTGGGCAAAAATGATCGGCATTACGCCAGCCGAGTTCACTTTCAATGGTAGATAATCGCGGGCACTAGAGGTTGGCATAGCAGATCCTGTACGGCCAACCATTCGTTTGGCAAACTGGATTGGAATACGTCGAACCCCTTGTATTACTAATATGGTCAACATGGTGATGAAGAAGAAGATTGCCATTTCTAAGAAGAAAATAAGCAACTTATTATCACCAAATAATTTCTGGAATTCAAAAACAAAGGCTTGTGGAAGTCGTGCGATAATACCTGCTTGAATGATCAAAGAAGTACCATTACCAATTCCTTTGTCTGTAATACGCTCACCCAACCACATACAGAAAACAGTACCAGCAGTCAAAATGATGATGTTTGTAAACCAAAACAAACCATCAGGAATATCTGGAGAAACAGCACCCGGTATGCTACGAACCATCTGAAGGTAACCGCCGCCTTGCAATAAAGCGATGGCAATAGTTAGGAAACGAGTGTATTGATTAAGGCGTTTTCTTCCGCTTTCACCCTCTTTTGTTTGCAGGCGCTGGAAATAAGGCAATGCAAAACCCAACAACTGAACAATGATCGAAGCAGTAATATAAGGCATTACGCCTAAAGCGAAGATCGCTGCATTGTCAAATGCTCCACCTGTAAACAGGTTGACCATTCCTAAAAGGTCATTAGCCGCACGGCCTTGACTGGCCTTCTGTAAGGCAGCAGGTACTACACCGGGCAATACTACGAAAGTACCGATGCGATATACCATAAGGAGACCAAGCGTGAACAAAATACGATCACGTAATTCTTTGATGCTCCAGATATTTTTTAGAACTGAAAACAGTTTCATGTCTTAGTGCAATTTTAAACTAATTCAACACTACCGCCACGTGCTTCAATAGCAGCCTTGGCAGAAGCAGAAACAGCGTGTACTTTTAAGTTGACACAAGCGTTCAACTTGCCATTACCCAATATTTTGATCCTTTCGCTTAGTTTGGCAACACCAGATGAGACGAAAGAACTTACATCAAATGCATTGATACCAGTTTTTAGCACCAAATCTTCCAATTGAGCCAAGTTCACTGGAACGTACTCAATACGGTTGACATTTTTGAAACCACGCTTGGGCAAACGACGCTGCATAGGTGTTTGACCACCTTCAAAGTGACGCTTTTCCTTCGCGCCACTACGCGCCTTGTCACCTTTGTGACCGCGTGTAGAAGTGCCCCCACGACCAGAGCCGGTACCGCGACCGATTCTCTTACGTTTTTTTGTAGCACCTGATGTTGGACGTAGATTACTAAGTTCCATTGCTGTATTTTATTCTATAATGAAAATCAGTAAGCAAAAAACCACTGATTTCTTTGTTGAATGTCAATTAATATTAGGCGTTTTCAACCTGAATCAAATGGTTTACAACCTTTAGCATACCCTGAATTTGTGGGGTAGCTTCGTGTTCTACTACTTGATTAATTTTTCTGAACCCAAGAGCGATCAAAGTGTTTTTCTGACGCTTTGATTTGTCAATCGGACTTCTTACAAGTGTAACTTTTACCTTACTCATTGCTTATTGATTTGAGAATATATGCCGATGAGAGATCACCAACACTATTCAATATTATCCCTTGAAGAGTTTTTCTAAAGAAATGCCACGCTGACGAGCCACTTCAATAGGGCTGCGCAAACTTGCCAAAGCCGCCATAGTTGCCTTAACCACGTTGTGTGGATTAGACGAACCTTGTGACTTAGCCAATACGTCGTGTACACCTGCCATTTCTAAAACAGCACGCATAGCACCGCCCGCAATTACACCTGTACCATGAGCAGCAGGCTTAATTAGGACGCGACCAGCATCATATTTACCATGCGCTTCGTGAGGGATAGTGCCATTGAATACTGGAACTTTAATCAAGTTCTTTTCAGCATCTTTAACTGCCTTTTGAATGGCTTCTTGCACCTCACGGGCTTTACCTAGACCTTGTCCGATAGTACCTTTACCATCTCCTACTACCACTACGGCAGCGAAACTAAAAGTACGACCACCTTTGGTCACTTTCGATACGCGATTGAGCGCAACGAGTTTGTCTTTGAGACCCGAATCTTCAGAAGTACGGGATTGATCTCTGTCTCTTTCTTGCTTAGCCATCGTTTGCTATGCTATTTATAGAAATGAATTCGTTTATTAGAATTTAAGTCCGCCTTCACGTGCGCCTTCAGCCAAAGACTTTACACGACCGTGATATAGGAAACCGCCACGATCGAATACAACTGTCTCGATACCAGCAGATTTTGCGCGTTCTGCGATTAATTTGCCAACTGCTGCAGATTGCTCCATCTTTGAACCTGGTAGGCCAATCGAAGTAGCAGCTGCTATAGTATGACCTTTCAAATCGTCCACTAATTGGCAATAAATGGACTTGTTTGAACGGTAAACACACAGACGTGGTAATTCCGCAGTCCCATTTATTTTGCTCCTTATGCGCATGTGAATGCGCTGACGACTTTCTTGTTTGGTGCGTTTCATTGCAATTATATTTATTTACATCCGATGACCGACCGGACGCTCTTTATATTATTTCTTACCACCAGCAGTTTTACCTGCTTTACGACGAACCACTTCGCCTTTAAACATAATACCCTTTCCTTTGTAAGGCTCAGGCTTACGGAAGGCACGGATTTTAGCACATACCTGACCTAATAATTCCTTATCAATACCTTCTAAACGAACCAAAGGAGGAGAGCCTTTTTCCATGGCTGTCGTTACTTTGATTTCAGAAGGAACCGAAAATAGAATTGGGTGAGAATAACCAACCGTGAAGGTGATTAAGTTGCCCGCATTTTCAACACGGTAACCGACACCTACTACTTCCATTTCACGAGTGTAACCCTCATTCACCCCTACCACCATATTGTTGATGAGGGCTCTGTACAAACCATGTAGCGATTTGTGGCGCTTCTGGTCTGTTGGGCGTGTTACCGAGAGTGTACCGTCTTCTACAGCGACCTGAATATCGGGATCAACTTTCTGAGAAAGTGAACCCCTTGGGCCTTTTACTGTAACAGTATTGTCGGAGGCAACCGTAACTTCCACTTTAGCGGGAAGGGAAATTGGTAATTTACCAATACGTGACATATCCGTTTATGTTTTTACCGAGGGCTGCAGAACTAATTCTTATGCTTACCGGTAGATAATGTTTATATTTCAAAGATGACAATGCCAAAGGCAAAGGCATATTAGCAAATGTAGCAAAGCAATTCGCCACCTACATTCATTTCGCGTGCTTTCTTGTCGGTCATAACACCTCTTGATGTAGAGATAATCATAGTACCTAAGCCATTGATAACGCGAGGGATATCATTGCTGCCTGAAAACCTGCGCAATCCAGGGCGGCTAACGCGCACCAGTTCACGGATAATTGGCTGCTTGGTGGCTAGATCGTATTTGATTGCGATCTTGATTACACCTTGCTTGTGTTCAGCCGATTTTTCCTCGAACGTGTATTTGAGGATATAGCCCTGATCGTACAAGATTTCCGTGATGGATTTCTTTAGACGTGAAGCCGGAATTTCGACGATTCGGTGGCCTGCCATCTGTGCGTTACGGATGCGGGTCAAAAAGTCTGCTATCGGGTCAGTGACATTCATTTTATCTTAGATTGATATTGAATTCTAAAAATAAGTGAGCCTGCTAGATTACCAGGAAGCCTTTGTGATACCTGGAATTTTGCCATACAGTGCCAACTCACGAAATTTGACACGGCAGAGTCCAAACTTGCGCATATATCCTTTAGGACGACCCGTCAACATACAACGGTTGTGCAAGCGAACTGGAAGTGCATTGCGTGGAAGTTTGTCCAATGCGTCATAATCTTTGGCATCTTTCAACTTTTTACGCAAGTCAGCATATTTCGCGACCATTCTTTGGCGCTTAATCTCACGGGCAATGATGGATTTCTTAGCCATTCTGCTCTATAATTTTAAATATTCTGAGTTATTTTTTAACGAATGGCATACCGATTTCTTTCAACAAAGCATACGCTTCGGCGTCCGTATTGGCATTGGTAACGAACGAAATGTCCATACCCATGATTTTACTTACTTTGTCAATATCAATTTCCGGGAAAATGATTTGCTCGGTAATACCCATTGTGAAGTTGCCACGACCGTCGAAAGACTTATCACTAATACCTCTAAAGTCGCGAACACGCGGCATAGCGATAGAAATGAAGCGATCGAGGAACTCGTACATACGCTCACCGCGTAGGGTCACACGTATTCCAATCGGCATACCTTCACGCAATTTGAAGTTAGAAACTGACTTCTTAGCGCGGGTTGGCACTGCTTTTTGACCTACAATGGTAGTCAACTCGTTCGAGGCGTTGTCAATCATCTTTTTGTCGCCCGTGGCATCACCGATGCCTTGGTTGATACAGATTTTTTCCAGACGCGGAACTTGCATCACAGAGGTGTAGCTAAACTGCTCCATGAGAGCAGGCACTACTTCTGTCTGATATTTCGTCTTAAGACGTGGTATATATTTCATCACTTATATGATGTTTCCTGTTTTCTTTGAATAGCGTACATTTACGCCGTTTTCAACCTTACGACCCGTACGAGTACCTTCTCCTGTTTTAGGATCTACTACTGCAAGGTTCGATACATGAATAGTTGCGGACATTTCTTGAATGCCGCCTGCTTCATTTTGTGTTGCTTTTACGTGTTTTTTCACGATACGCACACCTTCTACGATAGCGCGATCCTTAGCGGGAAACACTTGCAAAACCTCACCGGTTTTACCTTTGTCGTCGCCAGTCAAAACCACCACTTTGTCACCCTTCCGGATGTGCAATTTAGGTGAGAAACGCTTGGATGTATTTTTAGTCGCCATTTTATTATTATTGACTTGGCCATTTGGCTTTTCGATAAGGAAAAGCCAAATTTTCTAATTTAATTAGAGTACTTCTGGTGCTAATGAGATAATACGCATGTAATCTTTGTCGCGCAATTCACGGGCTACTGGGCCGAAAATACGGGAACCGCGTGGTTCATCAGATGCGTTCAATAACACTACAGCATTGTCGTCGAAGCGAATGTAAGAACCGTCTTTACGGCGAAATTCTTTACGAGTGCGAACGATAACCGCTTTGGATACAGTGCCTTTTTTGACACCACCTGGGGAAGCGTCTTTGACAGTGACGACAATTTTATCACCAACACCTGCATAACGCTGACGGGTGTGACCCAGTACGCGGATACAAAGTACCTCTTTGGCACCTGAATTGTCGGCTACATTTAAACGAGACTCTTGCTGAATCATGACTTATTTAATTGAAGTAGAGCGGGTAGTAGAAAAATCTGACAGTATTGCTTTTTGAATAACAAGCCTGACTGACTTAATGCGACCATCAACCGTATTATTACTTTGCCTTTTCGATGACTTCTACCAAACGCCAGCGTTTGTTTTTGCTGAGCGGGCGAACCTCCATGATGCGAACTAAATCGCCTACACTACAAACGTTCAATTCGTCGTGTGCATAGAATTTCTTCGATGTTTTTACGAACTTGCCGTAAATAGGGTGCATCAGACGGCGTTCTACCTTCACAGAGATCGTCTTATCCATTTTGTTGGATACTACGACACCTGTCTTCTGCTTGCGTAAATTTCTAACTGCTGCTTCCATCTATTTGTCAGATGTGAATATGATAAAAATCAGTTGAATAATAGTTGTTATTGAAATTTCTTTCAAAGTTTCAATAATAATTTAGCGTTTGCGGCGTGCACGCAACTTTGTACGATTTGCTAATTCGTCTGGTGCCATCGCTGCCAATTGGCGCGCTCGTGCTTCTGTATATACACGGGCGATATCGCGACGCAACTCCCGAATTTCCATCGGATTGCCTAGACCTTTCACCGCGTGGTCGAACTTCAATTGCTGATACTCATGCTCAAGGCTGGTGAGTGTAGCACTCAATTCAGCGTCGGGCATTGCAGCAAAATCTTGTTTTTCCTGTGTCATTATTACTTAATTTGACAATTTTTTAATGTAGTATAACTTGCTAAACTTTAGCAGATTATGCTTCGTAGTCGTATCGCGTTACTGCTTTGCAGAGTACAGGTAATTTTTGTGCTGCTAAGCGGAGCGACTGGTGTGCTAGTTCTTCTGAAACGCCTTCGATTTCG
The DNA here is from genome assembly GCA_031373665.1 of Saprospiraceae bacterium. GTDB lineage: Bacteria > Bacteroidota > Bacteroidia > Chitinophagales > Saprospiraceae > M3007. The sequence continues at coordinate 11,495 of JANMMZ010000039.1, forward strand.
AAGAGTACGCGTCCTGGTTGAACTTGGCATACGTAGTGATCCACAGCACCTTTACCTTTACCCATACGAACATCCGCAGGTTTCGACGTAAGGGGTTTGTCTGGAAAAATACGAATCCAAACTTTACCTTCACGTTTCATATGACGGGTTAGGGCAATACGGGCAGACTCAATCTGACGGCTCGTGATGCGACTAAACTCTAAAGATTTTAGTCCAAAAGAACCAAATGCTATTGAACTTCCCTTGTGTGCCAGACCGCGATTGCGGCCTTTATGTTGCTTGCGATATTTCTGACGCTTGGGCTGTAACATCTCTGGATGAATTTAAAAGCCTGACTATCAATTTGTTAGATATACTGCAACCCCACCGATAGCAAAAGGGCTGCAAAGGTACAATACATTGCCAAATTAACCAAAAGTTTTTTTTGACTGTACCGATATTTGTTTGGTTGATTACCTGCGACGATCTCCGCCACCTGCACCGCCACCACCGCGATTGTTGCCACCGGCACCAGTACCACCACCGCTTCCGCGATTGTTGCCACCGCCGCCGCCGCCGCGACGATCTCCGCCACGATCACCACCGCCACCACCGCGACGATCTCCGCCACGGTCATTGCCACCACGGCGATCTCCGCCACGGTCACCACCACGATCTCCACCTTCACGACGATCATTGCCGCCGCCGCCAGTGCCTTCCGCTGCTGTGAATGGAGTCAACTCACGCTTCTGCAATACTTCTCCTTTGAAAAGCCATACTTTGATACCGATCTTACCATATACGGTAAGGGCTTCTACCCAAGCATAGTCAATATCAGCACGGAAAGTGTGCAAAGGTGTGCGACCTTCTTTGAATTCCTCGGTACGTGCGATTTCAGCACCGCCTAGACGGCCGCTTACACGTACTTTGATTCCTTCGCCACCGGCACGCATGGTTCCTTGTATTGCTGCTTTTGCTGCACGACGGAAATTGATACGCGCTTCGATCTGCTTTGCGATCTGTTCGCCAACAATATTGGCATCCAGTTCGGGCTTGCGGATTTCAAAGATATTGATTTGTACATCTTTTCCAGTCAAGATTTTCACCTCTTCTTTGATAAGATCTACTTCTTTACCGCCCTTCCCAATGATAATACCGGGACGGCTAGTATGAATAGTGACAGTGACGCGCTTTAAGGTACGTTCAATTGCAATACGAGCAATGCCGTTTTGTACTGGCTTATTGCGATCACGAGGATCTGCAGTAGCCGTTTTTGGACGACGAGCAAGAAGATATTTACGTATCTTCTCGTCTTCTACAACCTTAAGACCGTAGTCTTTGTCTGCGAACCAGTTGGAATCCCAACCGCGAATGATACCTAGTCGGTTACCAATCGGATTTGCTTTCTGACCCATTTATTTATACTGAATGAGTGATTATTCGAATGAATGTTATGAGCAGATTATGCTTCGCTACCATAAGGTACACGATTGGCTACGACCAGTGTTACGTGGTTGCGGCGTTTGCGTACCCGATAAGCGCGTCCTTGTGGAGCCGGGAGAAAACGATAGATAATACTTCCCGGATCAACGAAGGCTGTCTTGATATAAAGACCGTATTCGTCTGCTGCTCCCTCCTGTTCGGTTTTTTGCTCCCAGTTGTTTACAGCAGAGAGTACTAGCTTTTCAAGCCATACTGCTGCTTCCTTATTAGTGTACTTGAGAATACCCAAAGCTTCCACGACGTTTTTACCGCGTATGTTGTCAACCACGAGGCGCATTTTGCGCGGAGACATCGGACAATTTCTCAGTTTTGCTACTGCTTCCATTGTTAATAATTACTTTTTATTGCCAGCATGACCACGGAAATTTCGCGTTGGCGAAAACTCTCCTAATTTGTGGCCTACCATATTTTCAGTTACGAAAACCGGAACGAAGGTTTTACCGTTGTGTACAGCAATGGTTTCTCCGACCATGTCGGGGATAATCATTGAGGCACGACTCCAAGTTTTAATAACCTGCTTCCGAGTGCTCTGCTTTGCTTTTTCGACCTTTTCCAACAATGAATGGTGGATATAAGGGCCTTTTTTAAGTGAACGCGGCATATATATTGCGTTGATTTATAATGCGTTAATTTACTTAGAAGTCTTCTTACGGCTGATGATCAAAGCATTAGATGCTTTAGTCTTACTACGCGTCTTAGCACCTTTAGATTTTAAACCTTTACGGGTACGAGGATGTCCGCCAGAAGCACGACCTTCACCACCACCCATCGGGTGATCCACTGGGTTCATCACGACCGGACGTGTACGAGGTCTCCAACCTTTCCAACGCATACGACCTGCTTTACCAGCAATTTCTAAGTTATGGTCACCATTGCCAACGATACCGATGGTAGCGCGGCAAGTTGCTAGGATACGACGGGTTTCGCCTGAAGGCAAACGCAGTACTGCGTACCGTTCTTCACGACCCATCATTTGCGCACTGTTACCTGCGCTGCGTACTAAAACGCCTCCTTGGCCTGGTTGCATTTCTACATTGTGTATAAAAGCACCCAATGGAACTTCTGAAAGATATAAACAGTTGCCAATTTCAGGAGCCGCACCGCGACCAGAAACAACTACTTGACCTACCACAAGTGTTTTTGGAGCCAAAATATACGCTTTTTCGCCATCAGCATACTGTACCAATGCTATATAAGCAGATCGGTATGGGTCATACTGAATTGATTGCACAGTAGCATCGCCTTCTTTATCACGACGAAAGTCTATGACACGGTAGCGACGTTTGTGACCACCACCACGATTACGCATGGTGCGGTGTCCATCGTCATTACGACCACCTGTGCTGCCAAATGTCAGAAGTAGAGATTTTTCAGGTTTCGCACCTTTGGTCAACTCTTCTCTCGACACAGCCACCCGAAAGCGTAAGCTCGGGGTTAGCGGGTTGAATTTTTTAACTGCCATTTTGTATTAATTATGAACTTCGGAATTAAGAATCGTGGATTTTACTGCCCATGATTGATAATTCATAATTATCATTCTTCTGTGCCGCCGAAAATATCTATGGTTTCGCCTTGTGTTAAGGTAACAATGGCCTTCTTGTAAGAAGACTTTGTACCGCGAACCACAGCTGTTTTCGTGCTGCGCGACTTTGGTTTACCCGGCATGACGCAAGTATTGACTGCCTCAACATTGACGTTGAACTTTTTCTCTACCGCTGTCCGGATTTCGATTTTATTAGCCTCTTTGTTGACCACAAACGCGTATTGATTGCGCTTATCAGCAAGTTTACTTGCTTTTTCGGTAACAACCGGCTTGATTAAAATTTGCTTAGGCATGACTTTTAGTTATAAGTTATGTTTTACAAGTGGTGAATTTTCTAAAAGAAACCATTCACTGCCTTATAATTCACATCTAAGTTTAGTCGCAATTTTGTGCTATTTTTGCAACTGCGCTCTCAGTAATAACCAGAGCACCGGCTTGCAAAATTTGATAAGTATTCAGGTCGCTCGCTGGAGTGATCAGAGCCTTAGCAAGGTTGCGGCAAGATAGATACAACGTTTTGTTGTACTCGCCCAACACTGTGAGTGGCTTTGATTCCCCTACTTTGAGTGCGCGCAGAATTTCTTTGAACGCCTTCGTTTGTGGAGCATCGAAAGAAAAATCTTCTACGACTACAATATGACCTGCTGCTGCCTTGACAGAGAGGGCACTGCGGCGCGCCAGACGACGTACTTTCGCATTGACCTGTATATCGTAGTTGCGTGGACGGGGACCGAATACACGGGCACCACCTCTAAACGTAGGGCTATTGATGTCACCTTTACGGGATCCACCAGTGCCTTTTTGTTTGTGCAACTTACGGGTTGAGCCAGTGAGTTCACTGCGCTCTTTTGATTTGTGCGTGCCCTGACGTTGAGCGGCTAAGTAGCGCTTTACGTCGAGCCAAACACTGTGCTCATGAGGTTCGATACCGAACACATCGGCTGGAAGCTCTATGGTACGCCCAGTGGCTTCGCCTTTAATGTTATAAACCGTGACTGTCATTTCCTAAAGGATGTATGGTCAAAAGATTTACTTTTCAATTGTTACATAGGCACCCTTAGGCCCAGGAATCGCACCCTTAACAAGGATAAGATTTTGGTCAGGAAATACCTTTAGAACTTGAAGGCGACGCACCTTTACTTGTGCATGACCCATGTGGCCTCCCATACGCATACCTTTCATTACTTTCGCAGCAAAAGATGAGTTACCAAGCGAACCTGGTGCGCGGAGGCGGTTGTGTTGTCCATGCGTTTGTTGCATGACACCACCGAATCCATGACGTTTCACAACACCTTGGAATCCTTTACCTTTGGAGGTTCCAGAAACCATCACTTTATCGCCTTCGACAAACACATCTTGGACACTAATTTCGTCCCCGAGTGATTTTCCGGCCATATTGCGGAATTCTTGCACCTTATGTAATGGCTCTTCAAGACCTGCGGCCTTAAAATGCCCCATAAGGGCTTTAGGTGTGTTTTTCACCTTGCGATCGCCATAGGCGAGCTGAAGGGCTGTGTAGCCGTCTTTTTCTTCGGTGAGGACTTGCGTTACTACGCAAGGGCCAGCTTCGATGATAGTACAGGCAACATTTTTGCCGTTATTATCGTAGATGCTGGTCATCCCGATTTTCTTTCCAATCAGACCGTTCACGATTAGCCGTATTTTATGATTGAACGATTTTTTGAACCCATGTTGCAAGTGTTCCAATGACGGACGCAAATACGAAAAGCGATAGTACCGTGTGAACGGTATCGCTTTCGACTGAGTCAGTTGATCACAATAACGTGAACACTTTGAACGCTGTCGGAAACCGCAGACTTGAATTTCAAAAAGAGTACTTGTTTAGGTAAGCTTGACTTGAATGTCAACACCGCTCGGCAGTTCCAACTTGGAGAGAGCGTCCACCGTCTTTTGAGTCGGTGTGTATATTTCAATCAAGCGCTTGTGGGTGCGCAACTGGAACTGCTCGCGAGCCTTCTTATTCACGTGCGGAGACCGCAGGACTGTGAATACTTCTTTCTCTGTGGGCAGCGGAATCGGGCCAGTTACAACAGCTCCACTCGCACGTACGGTCTTAACGATTTTCTCAGTGGACTTGTCCACCAAGTTATAGTCGTAAGAACGAAGTTTGATGCGAATTTTTTGATTCATTACCTTTATTTATTTCGATTTGAACATTTACTTTTGAAGGAAACCAAATTAGATTTGGATAACCCTTTCACCAAAAGCGACGCAAAGGTACGTTGGGTTGTTTGATTCCACCAAACTTTTTAGAAAGTATTTTTAAAAAAAGTTCCAAAAAATATGATTTACTTGGGAAAAGGGTAAAAAATGAGGTTTTTGGGCGTTTTTAGGGCTATTTCTTGGAAATTTTTATTTACTTTTTTTTGCGATGGTTGGAAGATTTTGGTTGTGGTGGGTATTTTTTATGAAATTGCGATGAACTACTATGCAGTGTTCATCGCAATAATTAGAAACCACCTAAAAACGCTTTTCGGTCTGTTTCTTATTTACATCCACAGGCTTTACCTTTTTAAAGCCACTCAAAAAATAATGCCTTATCTTTGCGCCTCTTTATAATAACAACTTATAATCATGCAAAAATCTGGTTTGAGACAAAAAGCACCTTATATATTAATAGGTATTTTGTTATTGTCTTTTGTCGCTGTGTATATCCCGCGCTTTTTCTCCCCTCCAACGCCTTCTGTGAAGCCAAGTGTCAAGCCGCCTGTGGTTAAGCAGGTGGTACCTCAGGTAGCAATTCCGGTATTTAGTCCCGACTCTGCTTATTTATACACGAAGCAGCAGGTGGACTTTGGGCCACGGGTGCCGAATACGGCGGCGCATAAGAAGTGTTCCGCTTGGTTTGTCAAAGAAATGAAAAGGTATGGGCTTACGGTGACGGAGCAAAAATTTCAGCCTAAGCACCATACGGGGGTGGTGTATGATGCGGTCAATATCATTGGTCAATACAAACCAGAACTCCCTAAACGGATCATGATTGCTGCACACTGGGATAGTCGCTATATGGCTGAAAAAGATACTAAAGATAAAAACAAACCGATTGATGGTGCCGATGATGGTGCCAGTGGGGTTGGGATTATACTGGAGTTGGCGCGCACGTTGAAGGCTAACCCTGTGGATATTGGCGTTGATTTTGTACTGTTTGATGCCGAAGACCAAGGCGAAAATGGTGGCGATGATGAGACTTGGTGCCTAGGATCTCAATATTGGGCATCTAACCCTCATGCTGGAGGCAGATCACCGTACTATGCCGTACTGTTGGATATGGTGGGTGCTAAAGGAGCAAAATTCAAGAAGGAGGGTTACTCTGTGCAGGTGGCTCCAGCAGTGGTAAGTAAGGTATGGGGTATCGCTGCTGGATTGGGGCACGGCCGGTATTTTGTAGATACCATAGGGCCGGGTATCACGGATGACCATGTATTCGTAGTGAAAAATGCTGGTATTCCGATGATTGATATTATTAATTTGCCGGGTGATGGCGAGCATACTTTTGGTGATTATCACCACAAGCACAGCGATAATATGAATGTTATTGATAAAAACACGTTAAAGGCCGTAGGTGAGACGATGACTGCGTTGATATATGGTACTTACAATGAGGGATAAGCCTATCCCTAACCACTTAATATTTCTCCTTTCATGATAAAATATAGTAAAAAAGGGTTTCAAAAAGAAACTTTACTGCACTTATACGAACAGTTGGCGAAGCCGCGCATTATTGAAGAAAAAATGCTGAATTTGCTCCGCCAAGGGCGTATTTCAAAATGGTTTTCTGGAATTGGCCAAGAGGCGATCTCTGTGGGTGCTGCTTGTGCCTTGCTACCTGATGAACTTATTTTTACAATGCATCGCAATTTAGGTGTATTCACCGCCCGTAACATGCCTTTGGATCGGATGTTTTGCCAATGGCAGGGCAAAAAGGCTGGTTACACGAAGGCTCGGGACAGGTCGTTTCACTTTGGCGCAATGGAGCATGGGATCGTGGGTATGATTTCGCATTTGGGGCCTCAACTGTCTTTGGCAGCGGGGGTGGCGATAGCGCATAAATTGCGCCAAGAGGGGCGGGTTTCTTTGGCATTCACGGGCGAAGGTGCTACCAGCCAAGGTGAATTTCATGAGGCACTCAATGTGGCATCTGTTTGGAAGTTGCCCGTCATTTTTCTGATAGAAAACAATGGTTATGGCCTTTCTACGCGACCCAATGAGCAATATGCTTGCAAAGACTTGGTGGATCGTGCTCAAGGCTATGGTATGCGGAGTGCCAAAATAGATGGCAATAATATATTGGAGGTGTATAGTACGATCAAGAAGATTGCGGAAGAACTTCGCGAAAATCCGGAGCCTTTCCTTTTGGAGTGTATTACCTTTAGGATGCGCGGCCATGAGGAAGCCAGTGGCACTAAATACGTGCCTAAGGAACTGATGGATGAATGGGCTAAAAAAGACCCTATCGAAAATTATGAAAAATGGCTTTTGAAGGAAGGAATTTTAGAGGAGACTTTTGTGAAATCGCTGAAAGAGGGCTATAAAAAAGCGGTGCAAAAAGGGGTGGATGCCATGTTTGAAGCACCTGAACCTACGGCCGATACAGCCGAAGAATTGGCGGACGTGTATGCTCCATACGATGGCGCGGAGGTGAAGCCAACTGGCGCAGTGCGCGAACTGCGATTTATAGACGCTCTGACGGATGGGATGCGCACAGCTATGCAGCGGCATCCAGAATTGGTATTGATGGGTCAAGATATTGCTGATTATGGGGGTGTATTTAAAATTACCCAAGGATTTACGGATGAATTTGGTAAAGATCGGGTGCGCAATACGCCCCTTTGTGAAAGTGCTATTGTGGGTATCGCCTTGGGCTTGGGCTTGAAAGGTATGAAGAGTATGGTGGAAATGCAGTTTGCTGATTTTGTAACCTGCGGATTCAACCAGATTATTAATAACCTCGCAAAACTGCACTGGCGGTGGGGGCAAAATGCGGATGTGGTGATTAGGATGCCCACGGGCGGTGGCTCAGGCGCAGGGCCATTCCACTCTCAAAGCAATGAGGCTTGGTTCACGCATACGCCTGGATTGAAGGTGGTTTATCCATCCACGCCTTATGATGCTAAGGGGCTTTTGATCGCTTCTTTTGATGACCCGAACCCAGTGATGTTTTTTGAACACAAAGCCTTGTACCGCTCAGAAAGCGGGCCGGTGCCAGAGGGGTATTACACAGTAGAGATCGGTAAGGCTCGGCAGGTGCGCACAGGAACGGATGTAAGCATTATTACTTATGGTATGGGCGTTCGTTGGGCCGAAAAAGTGGCCGATGATCTGGGACTAAATGCCGATATTCTCGATTTGAGGTCGTTGGTGCCTTTGGATTATGATGCCATAGCGGATTCTGTGAAAAGGACTAACCGGGTGTTGATCTTGCATGAGGATACTTTGTTTGGAGGTCTTGGGGGCGAGATAGCGGCTTGGATTTCGGAACATTTGTTTGAATATTTGGATGCTCCCGTAATGCGAGCAGCCAGCCTCGATACTCCTGTTCCGTTTGCGATTCCATTGGAGCAAAATTTCTTCCCAGTGGAGCGCATGAAGGATCAACTGAATAAGTTGATGCAATATTAAGGAGCGGCAAAAAAACAACTTATCCTTTTTAACTGATTGCTATTCACCCAAACTGCCCATCTTTTGGCTTAAATAGTACACTATTCTCGCAAAAAGATAGTTGTTTGGGCAAAAATCAATCTACTTAAAAAGAACAGTTATTATTTTGCCGCTCTTAAACACACTTTTATGCCGACACCAGTTTTAATATACCAAGACGAGTACTTATTGGTGGTCAATAAACCAGCAGGTATGCCGACCCAGCCTGACAAGACAGCGGATGTTTCTGTATTGGACTGGGCTCAAACGACGTTTGGGTCGGTACATTTGGTACACCGATTGGATCGGCCTGTGAGTGGAATTTTGCTCTTGGCGCGTTCGGCAGAAATGATGGATTTACTCAGTGGCCAATGGCAGCGGCAATCGGTCACGAAGGAATACTTTGCTGTGGTACAGCCATTGCCACCAAACCCAGAAGGCGACTTGGTGCATTATATCAGGAAAAAAGGGGGCACGAATACAAGTAGTGTATTTAACGAGCCAAGACCTGAAGCAGAGCGGGCGGAATTGCATTATAAGGTATTGGAGAGCAGCACTCATTATCACTTGGTTCAAATCAACCTGATTACTGGGCGGCATCATCAGATACGCGCCCAAATGGCTGCTATTGGGTGTCCGATCAAGGGCGATGTGAAATATGGGGCTCGTCGCGCTAATCCTGATCGTTCGATTCACTTACATGCGCGTCGTTTGAGTTTTTTGCATCCAATTACTAGGGAGCAAATGGATTTGAGTGCGGCATTGCCAGAGGATCGGCTTTGGGGGGCATTTTTTTCAGTGAGCAGTTAGCAGTAATCAGTATCCCCTCGTGGTGTGGTTTTTAAAACACTAAGCGTAGAGGGTACTGCGAGGACACCACGACGACACACTGATTACTGATCAATGTTCACTGATAAAGTGAACCTTAGTTTCTTATGTGTTTTTTAAAAGAGGACGCTACGACGGGGTACTGATTACTGGTCATTGTTCACTGATAACGTGAACCTTAGTTTCTTATATGTTTTTTAAAAGAGGACGCTACGACGGGGTACTGATAACTGGTCATTGTTCACTGATAACTGAAAAAGTCTGCTAATTCACTCTAAGTTTTCCAATAAACACCGAAATTTCAGGAGATAAAGAGAGCCTTATTTTTACCAAAAGTAGGTCTTCAGGTTGTTGTGCTATTTTGGCATGAAGGCGGTAAGCAGTACGGATGGAGGTGAATACCATGCCTGAAAGGCTGGTTGTTTTATTCTCCTGTATAATTTCATCGAGTTTTGACATTGGGAAATCGCTGTGATTGCCCTTGAGTTCGATATCGAGGGAGGGGCTTAGCCGCATGATGAAGGAAAAACTGGAAATAGAGAGGCCGTAGGCTTCGATTTTGGGAAATTCTTCGAGCCATTTTTCAATGGAAGATAGGGTGCTATCAATAGCACTTTGGCTGGCTTCGCTGGCCTTTTCACGCAGGACGGAACCGGCTTGTTTGGCTGATTCAAAAATGGAACTCCAAGTCTCTTTCATTGTACTATATTGTGTTATCTTCTAAGGCCTAAGAGGTATCGCGCCTGGCCTACCCAGTCGTCTTGAAAAATTTTACCGGGGCTGATACCCAGCGATTTTGAAAACGCAATGATGGCATCGTCGTCCCAGCGGCTGATTTGCTCAAACTGAAGGATGCCTAAAGCAAATAATTGTTGCTCGATCAAAGGCGTGATTCCATTGATTACTTTTAGATCGTCATTTTGCTCAGGAGCGGCCGGGCCACCATCTGTATCGGCTTTGGAATTGGTTTGTCGTCCTGATAGCGGGGTTTCTTGTTGTTTGCTCCGTTGAAGTACCAGTTCCATTTGCAAGTTTTCTATTTCGACACGTGCGACCTCTACTTCTTGGCGTAGCATATCGCGTTCTACATTTAAGGCCCTACTATTTTTATCGAGTTCACTCCATTTTTGCTGCATGATCTGGAAATCTCGATAAATGACTCCCCAAGCATCCAAATCCCGTTTGGCTTGATCCAATTCGGCTTTCAGTTGTGCGTTTTGAGATATGAGGGCCTGCATTTGCAACTGTAGTGCTTGCAATTTTTGGGCTATTAGTATGGCATTGGCTTCGGCTTGTGTAGCGCGTTGAGAGTGGTTGCGCTCGATCATCTGATTTTGCGCCCATTCCAACTCCATTGCGTTTATTTGATTGGCGAGTGTGGAGGCTTCTAAGGTAGCGCGTTTGAAATCGGCCTCTCTCAAATCATGCTGATATTTGATGTGGGTATAAAGCCTTGCTAAGGTATTTCGTTCTTGTTCGGCACGCTCCAGCGATCGCTTCACTTCTTTTTCGGGAAAAGAAGCCCTAAGCGACCACCCGATAATGATCCCGGTTACAGTAAAAATTCCCCAAACCAACCAATAAAAGACGGGGTCTTTTAATAAATCTTCCATGCGGCGGTAATATGATTAAATTGTTTGTCAACAGGTGACAACGATTTGCCATGCAAAAATAACACCAATTTGGTAGATTTTATGCAATTTGAACGAAATATTGGTTTATAGAGTCTAAAATGCCATAATTTTTTAGATTTTTGCACTTTCTAAGGATTGATATGGTCAAAACGTAACATTCTTAACATCTAAGTTTTTTAAAATCAAAACATTGAGTCATTTCATCAGGGCTATTTTGGGCTCATTTATCTATGCTGGGTTGCTGGTGCTAATACCGGGTTTTACACAGGCTCAATCGGAGGGGGATCGTCAGCAAAAAGCGGTCATTGATAGTGTCCTGATAGAGGGTAATAAAAAAACTCGGACTCGGTTGGTGCTAAGGGAGTTGCAATTCAAGGCTGGAGACAGTATTTTGATTCAAGATACGGCAGCAATTTTGGAGTTTAACCGTCTCCGGCTGATGAACCTAGGTATGTTTTCTAGTTCTGAAATTTCGGCCATTCCGGCCAATACTTCCGGCCATATCAAGGTAATGATCAAAGTGGTGGAAAATTGGTTTATTTATCCTGTGCCATTGTTTGAATTGGCAGACCGAAACTTTAATGTGTGGTGGAAGGAACAAAAAAGATCGCTGCGGAGGGTCAATTATGGGATAGATTGCAACCATATCAACCTGACTGGCAATGCCGATGGACTCAAGTTAAAGGCGCAATTTGGGTATTCCAACAAATACGAATTGGCGTATAAACGGCCTAATATTAATAAAAACCAAACGTTGGGACTCAATACCAGTGTTTCATATAGCCGACAACACGAATTAGCAATCACGACCAAGGCCAATAAATTGGAATTCAGGCGCAATCGCGAGGTCTGGCAGATAGAACAATATTTAGCCTTTAGTACCTTGAGTTGGAGACCGGGGCTATTCACCACTCAAGCATTTTCTTTAGAGTTTCGCCGCAATAAGATTGCAGATTCTGTGGCTCAATTTTTCAATCCCGATTTTTTTTTACGAGGGCGTACCATACAGCGACACCTCAATTTGATATATAATTACACTGCGGATTATCGTGATAACAGACCTTACCCCTGGAAAGGTTGGCTGATGACAGGTGAGTTGCGCCAAAACGGGATTTTGCCCACGGATGATTTACATTTGTTCAGGGCGTTTTTTGAATATGTGCAATTTATGCCCCTCCGCAAGGGGGTGAGCCTAGAAGCAGGTGTTAAAGCGAGGACTAGCCTACCCCGCAAAAAACCTCCTTATTTCAACAATCAAGGACTCGGTTATGGCGGCACTTTTGTACGTGGTTATGAGTATTATGTGGTGGATGGATTTGATTTTGGGATCCTCAAAACTGCTTTCCACATCCGTTTTTTTAATCGCACTTTCAACTTTCCGAAATGGATGCCGCTGGCTTTTCGTAAAATTCCTTTGCAGTTGTTGTTTTCCGTCAATAATGACATCGGTTATGTGAATGATCCATATTATAGCGCCGGGAATCCATTGGCGAATAAGTTGCTATATGGAAATGGTTTTGGTTTGGACATTGTGGCGTATTATAACAAAACAGCCCGATTGGAATATACCCGCAATCACCTCGGTGAATGGGGATTCTATGTGCGGACAAGCACGGGGTTTTAGGAAAATTTTTCAATTTATTTATTGTGGATATATTAGTTTCTTTCATTGGCCATTTTCACCCGTTGGTGGTTCATTTTCCAATAGGCATACTCATACTGGCTATTGTATTAGAGTGCTGGAATAAATGGAGGCATCCTTCAGAGGCACGTCAGTCAATGACTCAATTGGCATTGGCCATCGGTGCCATTGGTAGCATCGGGGCGGTCATAACGGGGTGGTTTTTAGCAAATGAGGGCGATTATAGTGATACGCTGTTGTTTCTGCATCGGTGGTTGGGTATTGGTACTGCTGTATTAGCCGTAGGGGCTTGGTATTGGTACGCGCATCGCAAACATGCACTAATAATGGTTGCGATGACGTTGACCCTTTTCATTACCCTCCACCTTGGTAGCACGATGACGCATGGATCAGGTTATCTATTCCAGCGCAACACTCCGATAGCCGCTGTTGCAGTGAATACGGATACTTTGTTGAAAAAGGATCAAACGCTTGTTTTTTTAATACATATTGCGCCTATATTGAATCAAAAATGCGTTGGTTGTCACCGAACCGGGAAAACCAAGGGAAAACTTAACTTGGAAAGTGCGGAATCCTTACTGAAAGGCGGCAAATCGGGCTCAGCCATTGTTGTAAAATACCCAGAAAGCAGCGAATTATACCGCCGCATTACTGCCGACTTACAATCAGAGAAGCACATGCCGCCTAAGAATAAGCCGCAATTAGACCCCAAAGAGGTAGAAATAATTGGTCGCTGGATCGAACAAGGAGGTATGTTGGGTAATGAGTAAATGTAAGAAAAACCGACTCAAAGAACGCACCTAATAATCATTGTTTCCAACTCCATAACGCCCCATTTTTGGTGGACAGTTTGTCCAATTTTTTGCCCTCAAAAAGTTTGTCCAAATTGACTTCTGCTTCAAACAATGGTAACCCAGTAAGCACCGAATATTCCTTCGCCGTCAGTGTTGGATAGTGTGCAAACAAATCCTCTGGATTGGTTTTGTATGGCATTTTTTCGATTTCAGGGGCAAGTATTGCCACGTTTTTTTCAAATAAAGCATACGGCTTTGAACCATAAAGCAACAACCGTTGCCCAGTGGTATCGCTGAAAAACAAGGTTGGAAAGCCCCGCACGCCAAGGCTACGGGCAAGGTTTAGGTCGTCTTGAAACGCCTTTTGAGCGGCTCCGTCATAGTCGGTTTTGAGTTTGGTGGCATCCAATCCAACTTGGCGGGCGGCAGTTTCGAGGTGTTCCCAACGGGTGATATTTTTCTTTTCTAAAAATACCATTTCACGTATCCGACGGAGAAATTGGATCGCAATTTTTTCATCCTGCATCTGCGCAGCCTTGAATGCAATACTCGGTGGGTACGAGGAGGGAAGTGGATCTTCGAGCCAAACATCGCCGTCAATCGGCATTTCGTAGTGGCCGCTCACTTCATCCCAATGCGTGGCAACATCCGATGGCTTCGAGATGCCGCCACCGTTAAAACCCTCCCATTTAGGCAGCAGCCCACCCATGTGATATTCAATTTCTATGGCATGACCGTACTCCAATTTGAGGCGGCGAAGTTGAGGCTCAATGCCCCAGCAGGAGGAACAAATTGGGTCGGTGAAGTAAAGGACTCGAACTGGTTTTTTGACCGCCATCGTGTTTATAGCGGATGTGACAACACCTGATTTTTGATCAGGAATTTCGCATATGGCTTGTATGGGGTCGCAAAGCAACGGGCTATCTGATTTATTTTTCATATTGTTTGTATTGTTTTGCCCATCGCAACTGCCTATCGCAAGCAAAATCGGGAGCGTAATGGCTAAAATGAACTGCATTGGTGAATAGTTGTTTATATTTTGGACAAAGGTATCGCATACCATACACTCATACAACTAATCAAAAAAACATGACTACCGAATTTGATAAAACAGATCAGGAAAAATGCCCAGCAGAAGGCTTACTAAGGTACGGTGACGCAATCATAAATTTTCGGTACTGCCAATAACGATCCACCAATCGGAAAGTCATAAAAGCAAAGGTCAGTAGTAAGGCATATTTCAGCAAAGCATTACTCAACATCGTAGCCCAATCTATTTGAGGTATTTCAACGCCTACAGGATCAAAAGACCCAACATTGATGATGAGCGCAACCAAAGGCACTACAAGAAATAGAACCAATACCAAAGAAATAATAGTAAGTACCCAATCGCGGGGAGGGACACTATAGGTAATACTGCCTCTGGCAACCTGATCTGAGACCCAAGCCGCCATGATTTTATCGGCAAACATTGGCTTGGGTTTTTCCATGGGGGTTTGATTCAAAGCCTGTTTTTCGGCCATGATATCCTCAAGCATTTGACGAGCTTGCACATCTTGTTGCAGATGCGCTTCCACAGATTGCCGCTCTGGTTCTGAAAGAAAACCATCGGCGTAGTCCCATAATTTATCCAGTTCGATTTTCATATTTAATCTAATATTTGGTCTAAAAATTTATTTTCCATGATCCCTTTTAGGCGTTGTCTGGCGCGGCATAGTTTGGTTTTGGCATTGGTCATGGTCAAATCCATGATGGTGCATATTTCATCGAGGCTGTTTTCATACATATAAAATAAGGTGATTACCGTGGCATCGTCGGGCGAAAGCAGGGCGATGGCTTGCTGTATTCCTATGTTTCTGTCTTTAATATCCATTATAGCCGCCGCATCTGGCACCCAAGCATCCCTTAACTGTACCGGTCGGTCGGCATCATCCAATGATTGTATGTCTGGGTGTTTCTTTCTCAAAAAATTTAACGATGTAGAATAGACAATCTTGTACAACCAAGTGCTAAATTTTGCCTCGCCCCTAAAATCAGGCAAGTATCTAAATGCTCTCAAAAAAGCATCCTGTGCCACTTCATGCGCATCTTCACGGTTTTTGACAAAGCGAAACGCTAATGTAAAAGCATAATGCTCATAACGCCTTACCAACATGGCATAAGCCGATTGGCGGCCCGTGAGGGCCTGTTCGATCAACTGACTATCTGAAATGGTTGCTGACATAGACGTTTTTTGCACTTTAACATCCAAGAGACACGCTTTGAGCGTGCAAGGTTACAGATTTTTTTTGGAAAACTATCAATACTATAGGATTTAGGTGCAAATAGTTAGTCATCGGATGACTTGAAGTCATCTGATGACGCTAATTTGATAGCTACTCAATTCTTAAATTGACAACATGTAGTGCTACATCACTTGATAATCAGGTGTCATCATCACCAGTGCCATCACTGCTGCCCGTTTATCTGATTTGTCTTGTGCCGCCTCTACAATAGTAGCCTGTAAGTCCGCATTGGGCGGCGTGCAGAGTAGATAGGTACAAAGGTTTTGCACCAAGGTTTCGAGTGGACGGTCTTTGAATTGGGCTTCTATGCTACTCCAGTCTATGTCCGCACCGAGGCGTTGTTTTTTGCGTTTGTTGCGCTCCCCCATTTGCAGGTCGTCGTTATCTTTGGTGTTCAGGTCTATTTCGTTTTGCTCAATGACCAAAACGGGAAGCCGGAGGCGAAACATCAAAGAACTGCTATCAATCCAGGTTTTTCCGCCAGGCCATCCTGCCACATTGGGTGGGTAAAATAGGATTTGCCCAAGGGCTTTTTGAATCATGAGTTGGCTTTTGGCATCGTGCAATTCCATAGGCAAGACCCTGCGGATACCCACCCAAAGTTCTACGGGTGATTTGATCTTGGCTGCCCTATTTTCTGGAGCGTAAAACCAATCACTACGGGCGATATCTTCCAATAGGCGCATAATGTCGTAGTCGTGGTCAAAAAAACGATCGCCGAGCCACTTGATTCGATCAGCCGGAATCTTGTCTTCATTGACGAAAAAGCGATACGCTTTTTGAGCGATGAAATGCGCCGTTTGACGTTGTGACAACAGGATGTCTAATACCTCATCTCCGTCGAAATTGCCAGTTTTACTGAGTATGGTTTTGGATTCTTTGTCGTGTTGATTTTTACGAAATACAAAATCGCCGTTTAATTGAAATCCCCATCCAGTGAAGGCTCTTGCGGCTTCTTTGACATCGGTTTCTGTATAATGGCCTCGCCCGAGGGTGAAAAGTTCCATGACTTCGCGGGCAAAATTTTCGTTGGGATGCTGCTTTTTATTTTGCTGGTTATTCAAAAATGCCAACATGGCCGCCGATTTGGATACGTCGCGGAGTAGGTCTTTGAAATTGCCCAGTGCTTGGGTTCGGATGATGTGCAGCAATTGCTGCTGATACATGATATTGAGGTTGAGGCTGGCAAAATGAACATGCCAAAACAAGGCCACTTTCTCGCGCAGTTGCGCTTTGGAGTGGGTCATTTCTTCGAGCCACAAGAGGTTAAGGCTCTTCATATCTTCGCGGCTCTGCTTTTTTATTTCTAGTTTTTGCGCTTTATCGAGGTCTTTTCGGTCTATTTCCCCAAACTGTCCAACACCCATAACCAAACCCCGAACGGCATTGTCAGCCACATCAAAATATTCGACTTCCACCTTGGAGTCGTCCCGTAATTTTGGCCACCAAACTTCAGGTGGCAGGCTGGTCCATTTTTCCCAACTTTGGGTGCGTGGCCCAAACCCAAATCGCCAGAGTAAGTGTTGTAATTTACTGTAATCTTTCATGAGCGGTTGTTTTTTTGAATATCGTAACAGTGAAACAATAACTAGACTCTTAAGACGGCATAAAGTTAAACAAGTTGGGGAATAATTTTCACCATAAAAAAACATATAAATATCAAAGGTTTATCGCGACATTTGCGGATCAGAAAAAAAACGAATCCATGTCAAAGAAAAAACAGACGGTATCGGCCAAACCTAAGATAACCAATGAACTCGCAATCGAGCAGCAATCAATCCCAACCCGGGTATTGATGATTGGGTGCTTGATCTTGACGTTTGTGGTATTTGCCAATGTACTGGGAGCCAGTTTTGTCAATTGGGACGATCATGGCTACCTCTGGCTCAACAATCTAATACAACCCTTGAGCAGCAATTCACTAGGGGCTATGTTTACGGGGCATACCTGTGGCAACTACTCACCGCTAGTCGTATTGAGTTATAGCATAGAACATGCCTTTGACACTATTGTGAAACCCGGAGAGCAGGTTATGGAAAACTTCAATCCATTTACCTATCACTTGACCAATGTGTTGCTCCACCTCGGTACTACTGCCCTTGCTTTTGTGTTCCTGCGGATGCTTGGCCTTAAACAATGGGCTTTGGCGTTTGCAACCTTGCTCTTTGGGATACACCCGATGCGAGCAGAAAGTGTGGCTTGGGTCACAGAACGCAAAGACGTATTATACGGCCTTTTTTATATATCTGCCTTGATTACGTATTGGAAATACCAACATGCGGAGCGCCGAAAAGGATTGTTTTATGGACTGACCCTGTTGTTTGGGGTGTTGTCCTTGTTTTCAAAAATACAAGCGGTATCGCTACCGCTTTCGATGTTAGCCTTAGACTATTTTAGTGGGCGCGACCTTAAAAAAGTAAATATTTGGCTTGAAAAACTACCGTTTTTTGCACTTTCGTTAGTATTTGGTTTGATCGGTATCCATTTTTTGGGCGTGGCAGAAGGATTGAAAGATGCGGGGTATCCCGCTATTGATCGCTTGTTTTTTGCGAGTTATTCATTGTTCAATTACCTCTATAAATTGGTCGTTCCAGTAGGGCTTTCTGCTTACTACCCTTACCCCGATATCGGAGCCACCCCAGTATTTTATTATATCACTCCTTTTATATTGGGTGGTTTGGGCTGGTTGGTATGGCGCAGCGCAGGCAAGCACAAGGCTTTGGCCTTTGGTGCCTTGTTTTTCTTATTGAACATCATGTTTGTATTGCAATTTAAGGGCGCGGGAAAGGCATTTTTGGCCGACCGCTTTACGTATATCCCTTATTTGGGTTTATTTTTTGTGCTTGGGCATTACTATCAAGAGGTTAGTGAAGGGCGACTTTGGCCGGGTCTTCAAAAAACGATCCCAATCGTGGCGATTGCCTTTGCCGCAATTTGTGCATTCTTGACGTTTCGCCAAAATCAGACTTGGCAAACCAGCGTTAGTTTATGGGAAAACGTAACCTCGCAGTACCCGAAAGATGCCCTCTCGTGGACCAATAAGGGATTGGCACACCACGATGTTGCTGAATATGAAAATTCTATGCAAGCCTACCAGCAGGCCATCAAGGTAAATCCTAGTTACTATGATGGTGCGCACAACTTGGCCGTCGCTTTGCATAACCTCAAACGTTACCCTGAAGCCATTCAGGCATTTACTACGGCGATCCAAATAAAACCGGAAAGCCCAGAAGGCTATTTTAGCCGTGGGCAAGAGTACGCTACGAACAAAGAATTTGGAAAAGCCGTAGCCGATTACGAAAAAGCCAAACAATTGGGGCATAAAAAACCGGTGTATGAGATTGATTACCTCATCGGAATCGCCTTGGCAGGCAGTAACCAGCATGACCGCGCTATTCAGGTGTATGATGGTGCGCTCAAACTACATCCTGATGCCGACGGCTATTATCACAAAGGCAATTCGCTGGCCGCTTTGGGCAATATGCAGGAGGCTATCGCGGCTTATGACGCTGCCCTCAAACTCAAACCAGATTTTGGCGACGTACTTAATAATAAAGGCAATGCACTGGCTTCAATGGGGCGTTTTCAGGAGGCACTTCCGGTGTTTGATCAAACAATAAAGGTACAACCGAATGCAGCCAACTGCTATTTCAATCGCGGTATGGTCAAAAATTCACTGGGAGACAAATCGGGTGCTTGCACAGATTGGCAAAAAGCACTTGAAATGGGCTATAGTAGTGCCCAGCAAGTGATAGGGCAGTTTTGTCGGTAAGGATCCACATTATTATAATAATACATATTAATTTTATGAAAGCAACCATAATAGGCGGCGGTATTGTAGGGTTAAGTTCCGCATTTTATCTTTCTGAAGCGGGTTGGGATGTGACGGTCTTGGAAAAAGGAGATTTGAAAGACAATTGCTCTTTTGGAAATATGGGCTACCTATCCCCTTCTCATGCTGTGCCGCTGGCGCAGCCGGGCATTATAAGCCAAGGCATCCTTTGGATGTTTAACATGAAAAGCCCTTTTTATGTACGGCCTTCACTGAGCCGCAATATGATTGATTGGGGGATTAAATTTGTGCGCAATAGCAACCAACAACACGTGGATCGCAGTGTAAAACCAATGACGGATCTACTGATGCTGTCAAAAAACCTCACAGAGGCTTGGCACACCCAAGGCTTGATGTCGTTTGAATATGCCGAAGATGGTTGTATCATGTATTACCAAACCGCTAGTAAAGAAAAAAGCGAACTGGAAAATGCCCGCATTGCCACAGGACTCGGCCTCAAAGTGGAAGTAATTGATCAGGAACAAGCGCAGCAAATAGAACCTGATTTGAGACCCAATGTAAGGGGCGGTGTCTGGTATAAAGACGATGCGCACCTCCACCCCAATACCCTGATGATCCAACTGCAGGCTTACTTAGAAAAACAGCAGGTAAAAATCATTCGCCAAGCAACCGTCACAGGTTTCAAAAAAGCGCAAGGAAAAATTAAGGATGTTCAATACCAACTGAATGGCCAACAGCAGGAAATTCAAGACAATGATTTGGTAGTGCTGGCAGCAGGCTCTTGGTCACCCGAAATCGCCAAATTAGCAGGAGAACACATCTCTATGATGCCCGGTAAGGGTTACTCTATGACCGTGGATACGACTGAACAGAAACTGCGCATCCCTTGTATATTGCTGGAGTCAAAAGTGGCACTCACGCCTTGGGCAACTCGATTGCGGATCGGTAGTACCATGGAGATTGGTGCCATCAATGATAAAATATTGTTCCCAAGGGTTCAAGGTATTTTGGAGTCGGTTCCGAAATTTTTCCCCGGTTACTTACAGGATAAAACCTTCATGGAACTTGCTAATATGGAGACCCTCCGCCAAAATCTGTACAAAAAAGTATGGTTTGGATTCCGACCCGTATCTTCTGATGGACTGCCTTATATCGGATATGCTAAAAATACGGGTAACCTTATGATTGCCACTGGACATGCAATGCTTGGGCTGAGTATGGGGGCTGCTACCGGGAAATTAGTCTCTGAAATGGCGATGGGTAGGGCTACTAGTATTGATGTGGGGGCGTTTGATCCTGGGCGGGGGTAGAGGAGAGGAGATTCACCACGGAGATGCTCCGTGGTGAATCCCCTCGCATCACACAATCCGCTGATGCTCAATAGATTCTTGGTGTACTGCACCCAAATATTTTTCAACAAAGGCATCGCTTAATCCCCTTTCACGACCAGAAATGAAGGTGCGTTCTAAGATTTCGTTCCAGCGTGTGGTTTGTAAAATAGAAATATTGTTACGCCGCTTGAACCGACCAATATCTTCAGAGAGTCGCATTCGCCTAGCCAGTAGGTTTAGCAATTCGAGATCTACTTCGTCAATTTTATGGCGAATTTCCTCAATATTTTCCCAAAAAACACGGTCATCCGTAGTAGCCCTACGGACTAAAAGGCTATCCATCAACTCCTTATACCTAGTGGGTGTAATCTGCTGCTTAGCATCGCTCCAAGCGTTGTCAGGATCACAATGCACCTCGGTCATCAAGCCGTCGTACTGAAGGTCTAAGGCTTGCTGAGCCACTTCTGCTAAGTCCACCCGATTTCCACAAATATGGCTATTGTCGCAAAGCAATGGCAAATCAGGCATCCTGCGTTTGAGTTCGATGGCTAACTCCCAGTATGGGGCATTGCGAAAACGCGACTTAGCATAAGCACTGAACCCTCGGTGAATGGCACCTACCCTAGTGATCCCTGCTTTTTGAATGCGCTCAATGCCACCTACCCAAAGGTCAATGTCTGGATTTACGGGATTTTTGACCAATACTGGAACGTCCACCCCTTGGAGTGCGTCAGCAATTTCTTGAACAGAAAACGGATTGACTGTGCTGCGGGCTCCGATCCAAAGTACATCTACCCCAAATTTTAGAGCCTCATATACTTGGTTTCCATTGGCTACTTCGGTGGTGATTTTTAGGCCTGTTTGTTCCTTTACCTCGCGGAGCCAAGGCAGGGCTTTGGCTCCCATACCCTCGAATGCCCCCGGGCGCGTTCGGGGTTTCCAGATACCAGCGCGAAACAGGTCAATGCCTTGTGGCGCCAATTGATGGGCAATATCGAGCATTTGCTCGGGCGTTTCTGCGCTGCAAGGACCAGCAATCAGAAATGGGCGGTTATTCTCTTTTTTAAACATAATATTTCAGTAATAGATGAGAGTAGTTATCGTTTTTTATCAATGATTCTTTTAATGTCATTGGCACGTTGCATGAGTTCGTGAAATTTTTGAAAATCCTTTTTGATGAGTAAAGTACGAAACTGGCTGACCGTATTGATGAACTCATCCAGCACGTCTAAGACATGATCGCGGTTTTGTTCAAAAATAGGAATCCACGTATCAGGATTGCTTTTAGCCAAGCGTACTGTGCTACTGAAACCGCCGCTGGCCAACTCGAAAATACGATTTTCTTCTTTTTCTTTTTCCAAGACCGTCAGCGCCAAGGCGAAAGACGCAATATGCGATATGTGGCTAACATAAGCAGTGTGCAAATCGTGGTCGGCGGCATTGAGCGTCGTAAAGTGCATACCAATACTCCTGTACATACGCCTAATCATCTCCACTGCATCAGGATAACTAAGTTCAGGCTCACAAAAAACGCAACATTTTCCTTGAAAAAGATCGGCCAAGGCCGCTTCAGGGCCACTGTACTCCGTACCAGCCATGGGGTGCGTCAATACGAGGCATTTACGATTGGGGTGGTTGGCCACTGCCGCCGATAAAGCCCCTTTGGTAGAGCCTACATCTATGACAATTTGGTCGTCTTCGATCACATCCAAGATAGAAGTGATTAAAGTCGGTAGGGTATTCACAGGAGTGGCTACGATCATGATCGTACATTCATCCAAGGCTTCCGATAAGGGCATGATATAGTCCACTAGATCCATTTCAAGTGCCTTGGCACAGTGATCTGGGTTATTGTCCACCCCTATTAATAGTGACTTAAACTTGGACGCTCGGAGTGCTGCGGCCAAAGAGCCGCCTATAAGACCGAGTCCTGTTATTGCAATTTTCATAAAACATGTTTTTAAAATGTGATGTGTTTGGTTTTTTCAATGGCCTCTCCCAAAACTTCCTCAGGACTACACAAAGAAATACGAATATATCGCTCACCCTCCGAGCCAAATATGCCACCTGGCGTGAGGAATACCCCACATTGATACAGCAGGGCATCTGATAACTCGTAGGCATCTTTGTAGGTAGATGGAATTTCAGCCCAAACAAATAATCCTTGTTGTCCTGAACGAACCGTACACCCCAACTGCTCCAATAATGAAATGGCGACTACCTGCCGACGACAGTATAGCGTATTCTGCGCCTCATACCAAGTAGAAGGCAATTGAAGGGCCGCCACGGCAGCCATTTGCACCGCTGCAAACATTCCAGAATCCATATTGCTCTTAAACCGGAGAACTTCTTTGATCAGGTTTGCCGCACCCGATACCATCCCGACGCGCCAACCAGCCATATTATGCGACTTGCTCAAAGAATTGAGTTCTAAGCATTGATCTTTTGCTCCAGCAACGCTCAAGATACTCAAAGGCTGATCGCTCAAAATAAAACTATACGGATTATCATTGACAATCAAAATATTATGCTTTTCCCCAAAGGCTACCACGCGCTCGAAATGCGCCTTGGAACCGGCTTTCCCAGTAGGCATGTGTGGATAATTGACCCACATAATTTTTACGCGACTTAGATCCTGTGCCTCCAAATGATCCCAATCGGGCAACCAATCGTTGGATTCTGTTAAGGTATATTCCACCACCTCCGCCCCAGCCAGTTTAGAAGCCGCCCGATAACTCGGATACCCGGGATTGGGCACTAAAACCTGATCACCTCCTTGCAAAAATGCCATTGCGATGTGCATAATGCCTTCTTTAGAGCCAAACAAGGGCAATATTTCGTCGGCTGCATTCAACGCCACCTGATAATGGGTCAAATACCAATCCGCAATGGCGGATCTCAACACAGGTAGCCCCGTATAACCTTGATACCCATGCGCATTAGGCAAACTGCTGTGCGCCACCAAAGCCGCTATAACCTCTGGTGCTGGCGGTAGGTCGGGACTGCCTATCCCTAAATTGATAATGGTTTGCCCAGATTCCCGAAGGGCGGCGATCTCCCTCAATTTGGAGGCAAAATAGTATTCTGAAATGCCATCAAGGCGTTTGGCTGTGATCATGTTTTTAAAAATTTAACATTCATAAACCTTTCCACTCAAGTATAGACCCAGCACTTTTACCTGATGGGTGACCGCTTTTACAGATTCAATAATGGGATTCATATCCACTGGATACTCCGTTGTAAAATCTATAAAAAACTGGTACTCAAATGGGTGTTCTGGTAATGGAAGCGACTGTATTTTAGTCAAATTAGCCCCCGCTGTTGCCAGTACCTCCAATACTTGATGAAGGCTGCCCGGCTGATGCGATACGATGAGGCTCAAAGAAGCCTTATTGGATAAATGGTTCATAATATTATGGCGATCAATGGCTAAAAATCGGGTATAATTGGCTCGATAGGTTTCAATGGAAGGCGCAATCACCTCCAGATTATAAATAGTGGCTGCCCAGTCGCTCGCGATTGCACCTCGATTCTGGTATTGATTAGCCGCAATTTCGGCAGCACTGGCAGCCGTATCGTGCGATTCCACCAAGCGAATATGGGGATAATCTTCAAAAAAACGCTCGCATTGGGCTAAAGCAACGGGGTGCGAATGCACTTCCGTTAGGTCTTCTATTTTTACCCCCGGTAGGGTCATTAGGTTTTGGCGGATTCGCAGCCCTACTTCGCCTTTTATGTGCAAATCGTGGTGGTACAATAGATTATAATTGGCCAAAAGACTACCCGCAATGGTGTTTTCAATAGCCATCACTGCCGAATCGGCACGACCCTCCAAGACCGCCGCCACCAAAGCCTCAAAAGTGAGTGCCGGAACGATCTCAATATCATCGCCGAAGAAAAGATGCGCTGCCCGATCATGAAATGCCCCTTTAACGCCTTGTATTGCAATTTTTTGATGCATATATTGTGTAGGTATAAAGAAAAAGGGAGTCCCTCAGTGAGGAACTCCCTTTTTCAAACCGGCCTAGGCCAGTATTAAAAAATTTTAGACGTTTCGTAAACGCAAGGCAGTTCCCCTCATTTGTCCGGTAAAGGAAAAATAATAACAGAAACTAAAATAATATGCGTTATTCCAAAGTGTCATATCGTACTAATACGGTGCAAACATAAGGGGTTATTTTATTTCTACCAAAATTTTTTGAAAAAAAAATCAATTAATAAGCCTTTCGTCTTAATTTACAGTATGCTGGTCGTGTTTCGTAACCACCCTTGGTACGGTTGACCCATACCTTGCGATATAAATCATGAACGAACAAAATTACAAAACCAATAAGGAGCAGTGAAATGATAACTATTCTTTTTAGGTAGATTGATTTTTGCCCAAACAACTATCTTTTGGGGCTAATAGTGGTACTATTTAAGCCAAAAGATGGGCAGTTTGGGTGAAAAGCAATCAGTTAAAAAGGATAAGTTATTTTTTCACTGCTCCTAAATCTTAAACTTTATCAAACAATGGATTTTTTATTAAAAATACTCTCTTTTTGGTGGGTATTCACACTTTTAATAGGTGCTATCTTTTACCGATCTTTATTTCAATTGCTGGGTATCATATTTATTCCAGAAGACAAAATCGGCCTTGTCACCAAAAAATTCGTCTTATTTGGCGACGACAAAGCATTGCCCGATGGGCGTATTATAGCAACCAAAGGCGAGGCAGGTTATCAGGCTCAAACCCTTGCACCGGGCGTTTATTTCTGGATGTGGTTATGGCAATACGAAATCACACTCCAACAATTGACCGTAATCCCCAACGGTAAAATTGGCCTCTTGATCGCAAAAGACGGTAGCGGATTGACATCAGGTCGTGTACTTGCCCCAGCCGTCAGTTGCGACAGCTTTCAAGACACGTTTGCATTCTTAACCAATGGAGGCCAAAAGGGCCGACAAGCGGGTTACCTCACTGCGGGAACTTATCGCATCAATACATTCTTATTTGAAGTATCACTGGCCGATATGACGCGTATAGAAGAAAATAGGGTCGGCGTGATTACTACTTTGGACGGGCAACCGATTGAAGCCGGCAATATTGCAGGTGCACAAATAGATGGACATCAAAACTTCCAAGATGCCGATATTTTCTTGAGGACAGGCGGTAGCCGAGGCTTACAGTTGCAAGTAGTGTTGGCTGGTTTGTACAACTTCAACCCTTGGTTTGTACAGGTCGAGCAAATGGAAATGGTGACCGTCCCGATCGGCTTTGTAGGCGTGGTCAACTCTTATGTCGGCAGCGAGGGCAAAGACTTGAGCGGCGATGAATTCAAACATGGTAACATCGTGGCCAAAGGCAACAAAGGTGTTTGGGCAGAGCCTTATGGCCCTGGCCGTTATCCACTCAACCTTTACACCATGAAAGTAGAACTGGTGCCTACCACCAATCTTGTACTGAACTGGGCCAATGCTCGAACCGAATCGCATAACCTTGACCGCCACCTTTCTACTATTACGGTACGCTCCCGCGACGGTTTTCCATTCAACCTAGACGTATCGCAGATCATACACGTGCCTGCCACCGAAGCACCAAAAGTTATTGCGCGATTTGGCACCATGGGCAATCTGGTGAGTCAAGTATTGGAACCTACCATTGGCAACTATTTCCGTAACTCTGCTCAAGATGCCGACGTGATTTCGTTTTTGACCAGTCGTAAAGAACGCCAAGATAGTGCCCGCGAGCATATATGTCGTGTATTGACAGAATATAACGTCATCGGGGTAGATACCTTGATTGGTGATATTGTACCGCCTGATTCATTGATGAAAACTTTGACAGACCGTAAATTGGCCGAAGAGCAAAAAGCAACTTATGAAAACCAACGGTTGGCTCAAGAAACCCGCCAAACCCTTGAAAAGGAAACTGCAATTGCAGATATGCAAAAGGAAATCGTGCAAGCACAACAAGGCGTACAGATAGCCGAACGCGTAGCAGACGCAGCGGTGAAAAAAGCCTCCGGTGAAGCACAAAGTATTAAGATACAAGCAGGTGCCGACGCCGAAAAAGTAAAAATGCTCGCTGGCGCGGATGCAGAAAAAGTGCGGATGATGGGTAACGCAGATGCAGAACGTACCCGTGTGACGGGCGAAGCGGAAGCAACCAAGATACTCGCCATCGGTAAATCGAACGCCGAATCGTACGAATTGCAAGTACTGGCCATGGGCGGCGATCAGTTTGCGCGCTTGAAAATCATGGAAGTGATCGGACGGGAAGGCGTAAAAATTATCCCGGATGTTTTGATTACAGGCGGCGGCGAAGGTGGAAGTTCCATCGTGGATCTAATGGGTATTAAACTCCTAGAGCAGTGGAATAAAGACGGCAAAAAACCCGAAGCAGAAGCCTAATATCTACCCCAAAAACCATTATTACAATGCCCTGATATGTACCCACGTATCGGGGTTTATTTTTTTCTTCTGACAAAACCATGAATAAAATAACAGGTTTTAAAAATTTCCCTTACGTTTGCCGATGGAAATGAAAGTCATTTTTGGCTTTCAGCAATTATGTTAACTTTTCTTTCTATTGGAGACATGAAATTCTATAAAATACTTAATTTCTTAATCATTATTTTGTTACAGGCAATTGCATTGCCGACGCTCTTTGCACAAGGAAATCGTGACTTTATGCGTGAAACTGGTAAGATAAACGTCGTAGTCGGCGTTGTTCTAATCATTTTCATTGGAATCGTCTGGTATCTGTTTCGTTTAGAGCGTAAGCTAACCAAATTAGAGCACCAACTCAACAGCAACAAAAATGAGTGGACAAATTAGTTTCTTCAAAAGCGTAGAGAACTACGTTGACAAGGCCGCCTCTTATACAGACATTCCAAGGGGCTTGGTCGAACAAATCAAAGCCTGCAACTTAGTATTGCAGATTCGATTCCCGATCCGCGTGGACGGTGATTATCAGGTCATAGAAGCCTATCGGGTGCAGCACAGCCACCACCGCCTTCCTACGAAGGGCGGCATCCGTTATGCCGAATCGGTTGACCAAGACGAAGTCATGGCACTTGCAGCCTTGATGTCGTACAAATGTGCCTTGGTTGACGTTCCTTTTGGCGGTGCCAAAGGGGGTATCAAAATCAATCCGGCCAATTTTACGGTAGAACAACTGCAAAACATTACCCGCCGTTACACGACGGAACTCGTCAAGAAAAATTTCATCGGCCCCGGTATTGACGTACCAGCACCTGACTATGGCACAGGTCCTCGCGAGATGGCCTGGATCTTAGACACTTATCAGGTATTGCGCCACGGTGAAATTGACTCCATCGGTTGCGTGACTGGCAAACCCGTTACCCAAAATGGTATCCGTGGTCGTGCGGAAGCCACTGGACGCGGCGTATTCTATGGCCTCCGCGAAGCGATGCGCCATGAAGCCGATATGAAAAAACTGGGTCTTACCAAAGGCATTGAAGGCAAAACAATGGCCGTTCAAGGCCTTGGTAACGTGGGGAGCAATGCCGCCCTCATCAGCCAACAGGATGGAAATGTGGTCATCGTTGCAGTATCCGAGCGCGAAGGCTCTATCCAGAGCGATCATGACATCAATGTTGAAAAATTGCTCGCTTTCCGCAAAGACACAGGCTCTATTATCGGTTTCCCCGGTACGCGCCACATCGGCGACTCTAAAGCCGTTTTGGAAGTGGAATGCGACATATTGGTACCCGCTGCTTTGGAAAATCAGATCACTGCCGAAAATGCCCCGCGCATCAAAGCAAAAATCATCGCAGAAGCGGCCAATGGCCCCATCACTGCCGATGCTGACCCGATCTTGATCCAAAAAGGAATCATGGTATTGCCTGACTTTTATATCAACGCCGGTGGCGTAACGGTATCTTACTTCGAGTGGTTAAAAAACCTATCTCACCACCGTTTCGGTCGCTTGGAAAACCGATTCCAACACGATGCCTTCGACCGTATCATGGTTAAAGTACAGGAAATGACTGGCAAAACACTCAGCGATCGCGAACGTGATTTACTCACCCGTGGTGGCACCGAAATAGAACTGGTGAACTCGGGTCTGGAAGACACGATGATCACGGCCTACAATCAAATTAAGGATACTTTTGATGTGCATCGCGATATCCAAGATGTGCGTACCGCCGCCTTTGTCTGCTCTCTTAAAAAGATTGCTAGTGATTATATTTCTATGGGGATATTCCCGTAGTAGAGTGTTGCTATTTAATGAATATATTGAAAATGGGCTGCCCTTTTGGGGTGGCTTGTTTTTTTTGGGGGGGAGATTAAACGATGGTTATTAACTGCTGGACTAGGACTGTTAACTCCGCTTTGATTTGATTCCACTCATGGAGCATCTCTTGTTCGGAAAGGCTTCCTTGTTGCCATTTTTGGAAAAGGGTGTACCAAGTTTGACTGATTTTTTCAACGTCTGTTTGTCTATGTGTTGCCATTGCTTTTGTATATGCTCGTACAGTCTCCAAAGCCTCTACCGCACGATTTTCATGCAAAAGCGACCTTATAGTACCAGAAAAATGTGCCATTTGTCTAACTATGTCTGGAGTGGGTAGTGGCATCTGATCTGCGTAATAGTGGTGGTGCGTATCTCCGATAGTGAGATTTTCTGTTGTGATATTATTGTCAATCAGTACGTTTTTACTGTCAATTACTTTGAGTTGGCTTGTTTTATCCATTAGTTTTTCGATTAATTGTCTGATTTCTGGCACCAACTTTAGTTGTGGGTTTGCGCACTCAATATCCCATTTATTATCTGCGTAAAAAATACTGATGTCTTTATTCATCGTATTAAGGATATTGACAGCAGCCTTATCCCAGTCGGTTGAATTGGGTTCTATAGTATCTGAAATATTTTCTAGTTCCTGACGATTAATCCAAAGATAAAAACTAAAGATACTATTCTGCCTTCCCTGTGTCTCCCAGGCAAGATGCAGTAACAAACGTGCTATTTCTACAGATGGTGGTGCGGAAGATAGACTTTTAGCAATACTGGGCAGCCCCGTCAAACCAAGACCTCTATTACTACTGAGTGCCTCCCCAAAGTAACGCAGAACAGTGAATACTGCGGCGGGGGCGAGTGTGGTAAAGAATTGATGTGCGGCGAGCATAGGTGATTTATATCAAGGTGTTAAAAATTAAATCCCATCATCAAATGAATCTGGATTTGAGTGTCTTTTGATGTTTGGCGCATCAGATTGACCAGATGATGTGTTTTTATTTTTGCTGGTTTTGTTATTTTTTTGAGTCCCATTTCCCTTGCTCTTAACTAGAGGCTTAGATCTGGGGTTGTCCGAACCTTTCATAGGCTGGGGAGGATCATGAGGATGTTCATTTTGTGGACTAGGTACTGCTGGCGTTGGTGTGTAAGGTTGACCTGATTGCTCGTCTTCCCGTTTTTTTAATTCTCGCTGAACTATCCGATTTCTTACTTTGAGATTTTCGATAAAATTTTCTTTATCATATTTTTCCTTTTCTCCAATAAATGTATCAAAATTACCAGCAGGGGTCATCAATTTTACAGTAATGGGCAAGAGCTCCAATACAAGAAACAACAAAAAAACAAACCATACAGCGTATTGTGTTGATCCACCTAAGGTGGAAAGCCCGTCTAGGTTTGCGGCAAAGGAATACTGTGTTTTATTGAGCAGTATTTCTTGTTCTTGCTGGAATTTTAAAAAATCTGTATTAGACCTTTGGAGCGTTCTGTCCGCATCTTCCAATTGAGCCTTATTCTCTGATCTGGTTCTTAGAAAGGTTGTCCTGATACTATCTAATTTTAGGTCAATTTTTATTATTTCGGCAGGAAATCCAGTTGCTCTTTTATTTGCCTCCTCTGAATTTATTTTTCTATCCATCTCATCTTTCAACGGCTTTACATCTACCCATACTAAATCACCTTTAATTTTTGTCAGATATTGCCCATTTTGCGCGCCTCGGCTATATTGATTTTTAGTTTCTTTGTATTTTCTTATTTTTTCATCATAAGATTTCAATTTGCCTACATACCCAGTTTTTTCACTGAGTAGATTGGTGTATTCTGAGCCGAAATCATTTTGGGATGCCTTCGCGGCAAGTGAATCTTCTTTTGCTTTTTTAGTATCAAAATTTAACTGGATAATAGGTAAATTGTCTCCTTCACTTCGCGCTTTTGATGCTGCATTATACCTATCACTATTATTTTTAAACACTTGTGCTTGTATTTCATCCCAAAAAATCTGAATTTCAATGGGTCTGCTTATGACGGTAGCAATGATCAAAGCCAATATAAATCTCGGTACTGATTTCCGCAGCTTATTCTTGGTAGAGTCCCATGGGTTTATGGTGGATACCATGAGGCGATCAATTAACAATATTAGTATGCCCCAGAGTAAAGCAAAGGCTATGCGCATGTAAAAAACAGTGGTAGAAAGCCCTTGACTTGGCAACAATGGAGGGCTTTTGATGTCAGAATATGGGGCTAATCGGGTACTATCAACACTGGTACTATCGGTTGGAACACTATAGGGCATTTTTTGCTCATAGGCGTTTTTAGAACTAGTACCAGCATCTTTGATGACGGTAGAGATAGCAAAAAACATAGAGAATGAGGCGATACAAGCCACAATGAAAATGATAGCACCTAAGGTGGTATATTTGCGATGTTCTGTAGGACAATGTTCTAGTACTTCAACGTCAGCACCAGCACACCACCAAAAAAAACGGTTGGGTAAAATTGATTTGAAATTCATTTGAGTGTAGTTATTTATTTTTTATATTTAGGTAATGGAATAAGCGGCATTAGAGGAATAGTAATCGGAAAGATTTTTACTTTTTTGATTGGTAATAACCTGACCTGTTTTTGTAGTTTCTGAAACCTATGCTCCATAGGTTGTACGAGTAAAAGTTTAATTGATATTTTTAGAAGCGTATTAATTCGGGCATCAATACTTTTAAGTCGCATGGGTAAGGGCATACGTGCTAAATTGTGATCAAATTTGATCATTTTGAGTTGCGCAAAAAACAACCTATCGTCTTGTTGGGTTTGTCGAATACCAAAGAATAGATGTAGAAAGTTAATTATTTTTTGGATCATTAGTCTTGTTTTGTGATGTTGATTCTGAAACTTTTTTGATGATACTGGCTACGATATTCACTGGTAAGTAAAGGTATTGAGCGTCTTGGCATCTCATAGACTTGAAACCATATTTTCCATCTGATAAAGTTTCAAAGCCGCCTTTTTCTTCGTCAATGACTTTGGGCATTAGTTTGAGACATAGGCTATCATAGTTTCTTTGCGATTCACCGAAGTAGAAGAAATCTTCAAATATCGAATGATTTTTTTGCACTGCCTCCTGACAAATCAGGAGATAGTCTTCATTTAACTCGATGGTAAACTGATTACTTTTTTTAGTATAGTCGAAATCAGGCATAGATCCTAGATAATAGATCAAACTATCCGGGTTAATTTTTATCCAATGTCTTTCTTTGTTTTTTTCGTCATAGGTTTCTATTCTTTGAGGAGCATGATCGCTTACCGTTGTCCATGCTTTGGAGACCCAGATCGTAAGCAATAAAAAAGTCGCCCCAAAAAGTGTTTCAATTTTCAGAAAATTATTCATAAATTCATTTTTTTTCGTTCATAAATTGTTTGAAAATGATGGACCCTTCAATCGTTGTAATTATTTTACTTATAAGACTCCAGTCATGATCTCCGAAATTGAGTTGTGAAAAATAAATGACGTAGAATGGGTTTGTCGCTTGTTCTTCTAATGATAATGATGATAGGTCTTTTTTGCTAATAATAAGGGCAAGCAACCTGTCGTCCATTCTGTATTTATCTTCATCTTTAACTTTAACTTTATCTCTGTATTTATCTTTCTTAATGCCATCTTCTTCAATCACATATAGTATTTTAACCTGACCTTTTAAGGCATTTCCAAGAGTTCCGGTTTTAGCATAATAATAATACTTTGGATTCTTAGATTTTATATCTGGAAGTATGTTTCCTAAAGACTTTGCAGTACCTATTTTAGGAACGTCATTGAGTGGCTTATATATATTAGATTTTACAAAATCATGGTAACTGCTACCCCACTCGGGATCAGTATCAAATACTGGTATCGATGATGAAGGAGAATCATTTAAACTTAGTTGAAATTCTTTGTCAAATTTAGCCAGTGCCCCAAACATTTCGGCCATTTTTAAAGGTGTAACATAGATTGGGTCTCCTCCAAGGCTTGTCTGATGAATCGCAATATTAAAGTTCTCTTTTTTGGTAGCAGTCCTATCTTTCTGGAAAAAATTGGAGGTTTCAGGAAAAGCAAAAAAGGCATTTCCTTTGTTTTTATACAAAATTGAATCTTTGCTAAAGTCTATATTCTGTAAAATACCAGATTCTTCCTTTCCTGTTATTAAATTGAAGTTTTTTTTCAACCCTTCACTCATGGCAGAATTGCCATTACCAAAAAAACTCATGGTATCTGTATCACTGTTTTGAGGTGCTTTATTGGGGTCAAAAGTCCATTTTTCAGTACCGCCAAGGGTAAAAACTGGGAAACTTTTAGCAGTGACAGCAGGCTTTAGCAGTTTTTGGGGTGTTCGTATTTTTTTCAAATCAGCCTTGTTGTATGATCCAAGATAAACAATCAAAGAATGATAAATATTTTTAGAGTGTATGAGGTATTCTTTTTGTGAATAGTTGTTGAATTCAGAATCCTTTAGCAGCCAACCAGCCTTCTTATCTTTTTTACCCCTTAGCGATAATTCTGCATATTTGTGTAGCCACCATTTCCCTTTTTCATCCTTGAAAGAAATGCTATCTGATGGATAGGCTTCCACCTGACGGAGATTGTCCCAAGGGACAGATGCAGACTGAGAAGATACGGCCGTAAAAACAATTGGTTTGATGGTTGAACCGGGGCCAACAGGTAGTTTCAACAAGTTTAAATTGCCCAATACTTCACGTTCTGCTTTACGACTTTGATCCAAATATAAAAATCGTTGGATATCTCCAATTGATTTCCAGTTGTTTGGATTACGTCGTTTGATTTGATCACGACTCTTTAAATCAAAATCGTTAATCGCCCTAATACGGCCTCGACTATCAATGACGGTGATGCCCAATCGAGCGATCTTTAATCTTTCTTCTGATAAATCGTCTCCATTGTTATGATATCCTCTGATATGTTTTTCAATCAAAAGATGTAGGTCGTTGGTTAAATTATAATCAATGGATACTTGTTTGTTTTCTTTTAGATTGATGTTGTCAGAAGACAGTGCTTTTTTAGTAGCATTTGCAAAATGATAAGCCCACAAGCATTTTTCTCCGAGGGGGAAAAACATTCGCTGGCGGCCATTGAGCCAAATGTTTTTCATTAAATAGTTTTTATACTTTGATGTAAATTTATAGGATAATGGCTGGTTTGAAATTTTGTAACTTATTTCATCATCGTTAAATAATAATAAAGCATTGGCACCTTTAGCAATTTTTACTTGAGGTGATATCGGATTGCGCACGTTGATGGTGGAGATATAGTGATTTGCTTCATCTAAAAATAAAATCATTGACGCGACTGAGTCTTTTTTCCACCTTTCAGGGACTGTTATAATCTGAATATTATGTTGATTTTTTTGCTTTGAACCAGTATCAGAAAAACCAATGACGCTTGGTTTTGTAGCATCATATTTAGCTGCTAGTGTATCGGATTCTCTATCAATAGCAACCCAGCCTTTATGAGATTGGCCACCTAACAGGTCACCACGCCATTGTTTTTTATCAAAATATGGCGGTTTCACCAAGTAGTATTGCGGATTTACTCTAAATTCCCAATCCCAAGCATTGTCTGTTGAATATTTTCTGACAATATGAATAATGTTTTCAGGATTTCGCAATTGAGTTTTGTTGGCCCCTTTGAGGCTTTCAAGGACACTATTCCAAAATTTTGACTTTTGTGTTTCTGAATTTAATTCAGCAGTGATGAAAGATCCCACATTGGTTTCTAAGTTTCTTTCATGCTTTTGATCCGTACTTTCTAAGTTTGCCTGATAGGTTTTAAATCGTTCGTTTAGCGGGTTTATTTCCGTTGAAATCTCTTCAACTAGGCCAGACATATTAAAAAAAGAGTCTTCTATCTTCAAGTTTCCAACCCATCCTTGTAGTACTATAATGACAAACAACAACATAAAGGGGATCAATTGTATGCCAATTCTGTAAAAGTAAGGATTGTGTTTGTTAGGAACGTTTTTGTCTGTCTCTGCTCCAATAATTACAGTAAGAAATAACCCAAAATAAAATACAACCGCAAAGGTGCTTGTAACAGAAACAAATGGAAAATCTTGACCAAAAAAGGTAAACCGATTGGTAGCAGTCAACCAAACAAATAATGCTGCAGTCAATACCAAAAGGATAATGCTATGCTCTGTTGTATTATTGGTTTGTCTGAGGTCATACCTTGTAGCATAAATGGACGCAAAGAATGCTAACAACGCAATCATTAATATTACCGTCCAATTCGAATATTCTGGAATTAAATATCTTGAGGTTACTAAATCAGTCGTTTGTGTGGTATAGGATACGCCCTGATTAAAATCGGGCTGCATGTTTAATAATGGGTTGTCGTAAAATAGGGTATCTGCCCGATCTGCATGGATGTAGGTATTGATGAACCATTGATTTTGGGATGCTTCTCTGATTTTATCTATATCTCTTGATGCAAACTTGACCTGTGGCAAAATATCTTCAATAGAAGTAGTATGGATTGCTGCACGATATTTGATGTAACTATATTTGTTTATGGTTTCGGCTGGCAGATTTGTTAACGCTGCATATATATACCCGATTGCAAATATGGTCGCTACTGTGGGAATTAAATGCTTGGTTAGCGCAAATTGTTTCCCTTTAAAAGAGAAATTGCATTTTTTAACCCATTTGATATCTTTATCCAGGAGAATCCTCAAAAAGGCCTGTGTGATCCAGCCTAATATAGCAAATATTGGAAGCGCGATAATATTCGGATTTCGCTCCATGAATTTGAATACTGCTACGATTATCTGAGTATTAAAGAGGGTGACCATAGAAAACAATAGCACTGAACCGCCTATCAACTTAATATTGTAGTCCCACTCCTTACTATTCGCCGACTTACTTTGAGTAAGGTATATAAATTTTTCAATTGCTGAACTGAGTAGTAAGTATAGCAAAAAAATAATAGAAAATCCTGCATCAAAAACGGCTAAATAACTAGTTGTGATTACGTTATTGACTAATCTGAAAATAGTTTCTTTTTTCGATTTATCCCATTTGTTATGGTAAAAATCGAAAATCAGGTATAAAGTAACAGGTAATGCAATATTTGCAAAAGTAATGGCTCTCTCGCCACCTATTAGAAGTAACACTTTTAATACGACCAATGATAATATATGAATCTGTATGTATCGCCAAAGATTATCACTGCTGTATGAATTTTTGCACCAGTTAAGCATCACTTCAGCACTAAGTTTTTGCCCTCTCCATGGCATATATGGCAGATTAGGAATAACCCATTCTTTGGATGTAATTTTTGAAGCCCTAGTTCGGGCACTTACCCCATATTGTTCTATCTTATAAAAAAGATCGGAGTCCCTAAATTTTTTAGTTGCGAACAATCTGATTACAGCAAAAACAATAAAACAAAGGCTAACTCTCGAGAAACCTTTAATACCTCGTAACTCGCCCCAAGTATTCGATCCAATGTCTTCTAAAGGCGGAAAAACGCCAATGCGCCAATGTACCAATATCCTAACAAAAATAAATGGAAAAATCACGAAATAGGCTATGGCCTCTACAACGGTTGTCTTCTCAATTCCATTATAAAATACTAATAAGGTGACGATTGCCCAGAAAAGAAATACAAACCAATAAAGATAAGCGGGCTGTATGGGAAATGAAGACCTCAAATCATGTATTTGCATGACCCACGAAACCTTATTATTCTCCGTGTTAATAAAAAATGGGTGATTGGCTATTCCAACCAATGTATCACCGCCTTTGGTTTGTTTTTTATAATCGGTAAGACTAAACTGAAATGCTTCATTTGCACCACCTTCGGTATAGTCAATTTCAGCCTTAATATGATTTGAATTCTCCTCATTAGTAAAGTTATTCAAGAAATAGCCTCCTTTTAAGGCTGTTTGTTCAAATTGCCCTTGCTTTGATGATATCAGCAACGTTTGCGAGGTGCCTGACTTACCATCTGTTTTCAACCGATATCTACCGGGCATTTTAAATTTAATCATGCCTTTTCTGACAAAATAAATATCTTCCGAAGTATCATCTACTCCTGAGAAAAAAGCCCCCCCATAACTAATATCCGTACTGAAATGATGCTTGGCTGGCTTTTCATTATTTACTACTGTAATTTGTTTATCCATTACCATTGACGGCGATGGCATCAGGTATAAAGGAGACACTACATTACCTAATTCTGCTCTACATATCCAAACTGAATCTAATGCCGTTGGTACAGAGATAGTATCGGATTTGTGAATCAATTTACTGAGTGGATAGCCTTTTTTTAAAGTCTTATTAAATTTTACTTTTTTAAATGCCGCAGTATCAGAAAATGTGATATAATAATGGGTTGTATCCTCATCTATGGCCTTTAGATGCAATTTCAATATGGTTAGGTTATTTTGTTTAATAACCAAAGTATCAGTAATCGGCTTTTTATAATAAGGATTAAGTAGTTGGAATGATTTGGTCGAATTTATTTTAGCATACAGAGGGGTGTATATATTTTTCCCTTCTATGATTACTTTACTTTTTTCATCGTCATTTAGTGTCAATACTCCGTCTATTTGATCCCACAGGCAGTCAACATTTTTATTATCAGCAATAGATAAGTGCCCTTTAAAAGCATAGCCTAAGTGCTCTAAAACGTGGTAGTCTGTGTTTAAAAAAATTTTGCTTTCAGCATCTGGAAATGTATGCTGGCGAATTAAATTAAATGCGATCAGTGACACCAACAATACACATCCTAGAAAAGTAGATTTCCGCTGCTCTGGTTTTTTATAGCGGTCAAAGCAGTAGCAAATGCCAAGCATGCAACAGCATGTAACAATGAGTAAAAAAGGCAAATTAATATATGACCAAAGCATGATCTTGAAAATTAATAACGAAATAAAACAGGTCTTTCAAATATGAGCATAAATACCAATCTATTCTGTAAAATAGCGAACCATATTTCTAGGTTGCCCTGATTCAGGTTTTAAATATTCGGGGTTAATTTCATATCCTCTAGCAAAAGTATTTTCGAGTTTTTCAATGCCAATATCCTTTAAAAAACTTACTAATTTTATGACCCATGGCTTAATGTCTATATCGTCAATTGAATCCATGTTCAGGTCTTTTTTTTCTAGGCGGTTGGCAATTAGTTTAATATTGGCATCCGTAAATTTTTTCTCTGCGGCACTGAAATCCTTGACTTGTGATTCGATTAGATCTACATAATGCAAACTCATCTCCACCAACATATTAAAAAACCACCGCTTATCTTCTTGTTTATCTATGTTCTTTGATTTGAAATCGTAAAGAAATTTACCAAACCTAGTATCGGCCTCTCTGAAATAAGCCTCTAATTCGGTTTCAACAGGTTCAGACTTTGATTCCTTGTGTTCTTTAATATTTTTGATAGGAATCTTTAAGTCTTGTAAGTATGCCTTTATTTTAGCAAAATCACCATCGGCACAGTCTTTGATTTTTTGTGCTCTCTCTCCTTCTTTACGCAACAGGTCACTATAATCAGTATTCAGTTTCTCGTATTTTGTTGAATTTTCATGTAGTTTTCCGACACTTTGTTCATATGTAGTGTTAAATTTAGTGTCAATAATATTCAAAATTTTTGATAAATTCTTACTACTGTCACTACAGGCTTTTTCAAGACTTTGCTCAAATTTTGTTAGTTGATCATATTCCTCTCTGAACGTTTTATTATTTTTTCCTTCTTCTAAGTTAACCAATTCAAGTAAACTGCTAAAATGGAAGTTTGACTCTTTTTCTTTTACAAAATGTGCTTCAATTTTGTTTGGCTCTAAGCCTAAAGCGAGAAATAACCGAACTACATCCGTTTTTTGGTTATTATTCTTTACTTTCTCTACGATTATAGCAACTGGGTTTCCTTCATCTGCACCAGATTTAGTAGGGCTAGGCTTTTGGATATACTTATTAAATACCCAATAAACAGCCAGCCCTAAAACAACACCTAATATTCCCCAAATCCATGCAGATAAAGATGATTTTTTCGTAGAAACTAGGTCATTTTTGCCATATTTCCCTAAAACAATCGCCTCAGATTTGTCTATTTTTAGAACAGGATAAAATTTTCCATCTATGATACCCAGTTTATCTCCGTTTCTACAATTAGATATAATGTTATTAAGGATTGAACTTGATAGAAGAGACTCGGGTTTTAGATTATTTGCATCTTGAAGAGATATTTCCTTTAGGATATCTTTAAATTTGATGGCATCAGTTTTTTCTGTCAGTGTAGATTCAGATATTCTTGAATTTGAGAGATCTTTAATAAGCGACTTATTAAAATCTCTGATGTTATCGTCTTGATGTATCGTAAACACATTATTGACCTTTTTAATTGGGAATTTATCTGGCCCCCAAAGCAAAGAAGTATCTCTTTTATCCGAAGAAATATCTAACGATACAATGATGGATGTTGAAGGGATATGTATTAGATCAGTACCTTTGTCTCCGACAGCGTAAACACCCGGATTTATTTTTTCTATTTTTTCTTTAACAATATCAACCAAAGAGTCTTTGCTACCCTTTTGGGCATAAGCATTGAAATACCCGCCTAAGCATACGAATGCGTATATTAAGTATCGAAAATAAAAATTCATAATGCCATATTTTATTTTACGTTTGAAATATAAATATCATCTATCTGGGCTTCTTTACTCAAATATGGATAGAGTGATCGCCACAAAAAAGTGTTGTACTGAATTTCGTTGCCATCAGGAACTTCGAGTTTTTGAGTTAACTTATATACTTCTTGTGGAATGCGTATCAAAAAATCAGATCCGCTATAAAAAATATTTACGTCATCTACGTTTTCTGAATCGAAGACGCTGGTCTTGTTTAGATTATACTCATATCCATTAATAATAACTTTCTGAGCCTCTGAGTAATCGCTTTCGGTCAAACCATTTAAGTAAAACTCCATAGCATCATCCTCTGCCACAGGTTGCGATTTTGACCGAGTTGAAAGAGGCCACCACTTCCCACCTTTAACCTCAATTTTATTTCCAGAGCGGAGCAAATAGGGTCGCCCAACAATATCCGAATTCAAATTAATACCTGTCGGGATATTTAAGCATCCAGTTAAGCAAGCATTCTTGGCTAGTTTTTCTACCCATTCGGTTTTACTAATACTAAATGTCTCTTCTACTTTAGCCTTAAATTTTTCCCTAAATATTGCAAACTTAAATGCCCTTCCTGTCAGTATCAGGGTATCAAATTTGATCGCTTCGCCATTGCTATTTAAGTTTATCTCTTTGATTTTTTCTATTATTTCATGGCATAAACCGTCCACGGTAGTTCCAATTAAATCAAAATAATCGCCGAGTTTTTTACCTGATTCATTAATGTTTTTAAGCAGTTTTTTTAAATTATCAAACTCTTCATCCCTGCCTTCTTTTGGAGTCAGTATGCTTTTAATAATATCCGCATTTGCCCCGGTAGTTAAATCCTCAAGAGCATAGTCTGCTTTTTCTTTATCACTAATATTTCGTTTCAAAACTTCTATTACTTGAAAAAACTGTAGCTTTTGCTGCGTATCAAATGAGTTTGCAATTTTATGCAGTATTTCCTTTCTT
Source organism: Saprospiraceae bacterium (assembly GCA_031373665.1). Taxonomy (GTDB): domain Bacteria; phylum Bacteroidota; class Bacteroidia; order Chitinophagales; family Saprospiraceae; genus M3007. The sequence goes on from JANMMZ010000039.1 coordinate 52,354, forward strand.
TTTTGTGGCAATTTATTAGTAATCACGGTTATTAAAGTTTCCAAAATAGCATACGTTATTACTTGCCCTGCTCCAGCAAAACCAGTTCTGAATACCCCTCTATAATCTCCTTTTTTTTCTCCAGTATGTACTACTGATATGTCTGTAGTACCTTTACCAGCATCTACCACTAAATAACGTGAGTTATTAATAATTTCTCTATCCTTATTATCCATTATTCCCAAAAAAGCGGCATCGCTTTCGGAGAAAGTTTGAACCTCTACGCCGCAATATATTCCATAATCATCCTCATAGATGTCGAAAATATCAGATATACAATTAGTTACATCCTGTATTAATTGCGATACCCTCTTTTGAGAGTAAATATTGGGAACCAATAGGGTTACTTTCAGAGCCTTAGCCTTTTCCTCTTCACCTCTAATTTCACTGATAGCTGCTAATAAGGCATGAATCAATTGACCCAAAATAGTCATATAAATATCATCTCTGGCTACTTTGAAGCGGCTATTTTTTTTGCTATTATAAGCTACTTTAAAATCCACTGAATCAGGACTAAACTGAGCCAACTTAATATTGGGTAACTGCCGCATCGTTGTTGGAATCCCACTCATATCATTTAAAATATGTAAATAATCGTCTCCGTCACTTGTATTTTTAAATTCAAAAGGCTTTCGATACCTTTCCATTTTTCGATCATTAGATGCTTCGTCTATAAAAAAATTGGACACAAATAGATTTGGTGAATTTTCATAATCTTGTTGAGCCCAGTTTGTAATCTTATCACCGTTACCAGGGAAAAAGTTATCAGATAGCGTTTCTCTTATTCTTACTGCATGAAGTTCATCTTTTGACGTGAAGGCAATTTGACTGGCTTCGGAGCCAAAATCAATGACGGCTTCAATTATTTTATCAGGTCTTTTCAAATGAATCCTAAGGGTATATTCAAATACACTTGATGTATTATCAGTATGTATTTGTGTATTATTTTTTATACTTATTCTGAATTTTATGTAAAAAGAGGATTTGCTTCCCAAGGTATATTTTTTATCAGACAGAGCCTTCCATACTAGTTTAAGGCTTTTATTCGTCTTGTCATTTTCAAAGTAAAATGGCAAAAAATCCTGTGACTGCTGTGTAGCCAGTTTATCTCCATTTTCTTTAATTCGATCCCCATCTTTGGAGTAATTGAGGGAGAGATTAAAAAACAAGGAATCTTCCTCGGAATTCATCAAGTCAGCGGTGGCATTTAATACCCCTCGTAAATCAAGGTCATTTTTTGAACCTGCCTTTGAAATCAGTTTAGCTTCATAGGGGATTCTCAATATTTCAGAAGGGGTGTCACCAGATTTGATGATAAATTCGGGTATGAAAGCCTGTTCAACTGTAGTATCATCAAGGTCGTTGCTCCCCTCCGATTGTGTTTCAAATTTTATGGGAACGAATTCTGCAATGTGTACTCTCCGCTGATTAATAATAATTGGTAATAAATACATTGGATTTAATTTTTCTTCGATTAAGAGTGCTTTGATTGTTATCATTTAGTTCAGTGTAAAACCCATCACCCAAAAACCAACCCCAAAATCACCAGTAAAACCACCAAAACCGGCCCACTCACTTGCCAAGTGGTCAAAAAAGCGGTAACAGGATTCAGGCGCTTTGACCTATTTTGATCTATCAAATAAGTCAGATGGTTAAATACCATTTTTTCGCTACTTTCATATTCTCCATCAGCCTCGGCAATTAATTTGATCAATTGAGATTTTACATTATTTTCTACCTGATTTGATGAAAATATCGTATGTTTTGGATCTAAGGCTGGTAACTTTTCCATATCCATGAGTCGAAATATATGATCTTGTTCTGGCTTGGTGAAGTTTTCTATTCCGCTGATACGATCTTCGATGATTTCCTTTTCTTGCTCCTCAATAACCCAATCAGCTTTGGCCATATAGATCATCAATACTATTTCATTGCGCTTGTCAATTTTATCCTTATATCTACGGGTATAAAAAGCACGATCTATGATGTCGCTCCACTCTCCTTTACACGTCAAATCCTCTTTGAAATTGCTATGAAAAATGACCGTGGCGTGAGGTTCATCATAATCAATGATCGAGAGTTCGTGTGTTTTATTGGTCAGTATTTGTTTGAATTTGAGGTGGACGACAGGAACTACCTCATAATACATTCGCTCACTAATGAGCATAGGGTATTTTTCATAATATATATTGTGGTAGGCATTTAAGGTATCACTTAACATCTTAGTCGTTTCTGAATGCCCTACCCCTCTTTGTTCATTCGCTTTGAAATATACCTCTTGAGCCTCCTCTTTGTTCGAGTAGAGAGTTAATATTTTGGAGGCTATCGTATTATTTTCATTTACAACATGTGTGTCAGATACTACTACCCGATCATTTCTCTCAATAATAGTAGGTCTGATAGTATTGAAATAACCCACTTCTCCTGCGGCTCGACAACCTTCGCAGTCTATTCTACCATAAGTCTCTCTGTTACTGGGGTCTCCATGACATTTAGTACATTCGGTATAAGTTTCACCATGACAATTTTTGCACTTTGTACGGCCATGTCCATCGCACTGAAGGCAAGTAATCCTACCAGTGCCATTGCAACCAGAGTTGTCAAGATAACCCAATATGCCTTTCGTACACGTAACCCGATTTCCATTTTTCATAACGTACCCACTTCCTGAACACTGTTTACAGGTCAAATTGCCACGGGATTGGCAATTATTGCAATTTACATAACCTTGTTGTCTGCATGTTTCACAGGGTATCTTGTGCCGCCCATTGCAGGTATTGCACAATAGGTATTTATGTCCGTGACACGAAGTGCAGGTATCTACCCTCGTTTGGTCAGGAAAAAAATAAGTAGGTTGTGGATTAAAAATAAATTTTTTCTCCCGTTTGATTGGCAGGTCTTTATGTTCTGTAGTCTCGACAATTGTACTATCGGCCTCTCTACTTGAAAAATTAACAAGACCATCATATTTCTTTAGATTATTGACACCCCAATTAGCCTCTTTGGTAATTTTAAAAAACTTGGCTTTGGTTTCTGGAAACAAGAATAATTTATAATTAACCTTTTCTCGTTTGATGGCTGTAACCCCTTGATTCACATAATAATAAACTTCTCTGGTTTCTGTATCTCTTAATATCCTGAAATGATTATATTCAGTAGGATTTTTAGCCTTAATGAGATTTAGGATATCGTCAGATGAAACATCCGCTGCTTTTTCAAGTCTAGTTTTTGAATTTTTTTCCCACTTTTCTATCAACTCTGAATAGATGGTCACATCTTGAAGCAAACTGCTCAAAGTGGCTGGCCTTTCACTTCCTGTTACCTTTGAAAAATCAAGTCTTTGTTCTGGAAGACGATAATCAGGCTCATGCTTAAGTATCTCTTCCTCCATTTCTTTCAGCAGGTTTTTGATACCTTTGTGCTTTTCTGTAATGCTATATAGTTTCTCAGAAATAACGCTTTTTATATCTGAATAATCTGATTGATTAGGTTCAAATTCAAACCAAGCAAAGTTGTGATGTCCATAAAAATACTCAATTGCAATTTTTAGAAAATTTAAATCAGGATATATTTTATAACAGGTATGAAGTTCTTTTAAGTGCTTGAAATAAACGTTTACGGTATGCCTCTTATCTGCGCTTTTATCATTGATATAAAACCCATAGATTTGGAGTAGAACACCACGCAAAAGATAGAAATAACTAAATGCTATGGTTGCAGAAATATGATCATAATCAGACTTATCCTCATCCGCTCTAAATTTTTCATGAGCGATTTCCAGCCGTTTTAGTATTTTAAAAGCACTTTCCCCAACTATTTCATCTTTACTTTGCTTGTAATACGTAGATAAGGCATTGTACAAAAAACTGTGCGGTGCTTCAGGGCACATCTTCGTAAGTTTTTCACTATTCCTGAGCGCATCTTCATATTGCCCGAGTTTGATTTCATTTTCAACCCTTCCTTTTAGCCTAGCAAACTCATCGTGGTTAGCGGTGGATACATTCGGAAATTTTGAGGTTTTACGAGCCTCAAAAGTTTGGTCATATGACCATTTTTCGCATTTCATACACTTGATGCGGTTTCCCTTCTTCTCAGATGCATCTTCAAGTTCTTCCTCGCAAAACGCACAGACTGCAACGCTTCTCTGCTCTTGATAGAAGTGCTTAATATGGTTTTCAATTTTGTCCCCCGCGACTTGATCACCATTACCAGAATGTTCCAATGTAGTTGTAGGATCAAACATCGTTTACGAAATTTTAGAAGTTTTAAAGTTAGCGATTTTAGAAATGTTTTAATGGATCTACTTCCCATTCACAATCTTATTGCCCCCCACAATATCCCCTGTACCATTGTGTGTCATATTCGTTTTATCTCCAATTGTCATATTGCCACCGACTTTAATATTATTTCCATGTAAGACATTCTTGCTATTTATAATATTAACCGTAGTCCCTCCCAGATCGGCAAGGTTTAACTGCTTTAATATTTCTAACAACTCTTTTTGAAGTGCGGTATTCCCCTCCAACTCATCTTCTAACCTTGTACGCACCGCCCCTTGTCGGTCAATATTTTCAGGCGACTTCGCCAATTTTTCCACCTCCTTAGAAATAAATGGCGAAATTTTACCCCAAATCGCTTGGATTGGGCCAGTCAGATTACTACCTCCATCCAAAACGGCTGGTAGTACTTGATCATAGAGGGTTTTGACTAATTCTGTTAATTCCATTTCAGATAATGATAGTTTTATAAAATTTGAACAATCCATCTCCCCCAAAACCTCAAACGCCACAGCCGCCGCCCGCTCCGCCGCCACCTCCTGCCAATTTTCCAGATCAGTTTCCGCTTTACCCGCGCACATGTCACTGATGCCTCTGATCACAAGCGCGTGGAGGTCGCGATAAGGCTGTACGGCTAGGCCGAACCCACCAGATTCCATTTCCAAAAACTTACAGTGGGAAAGATATTGTACGATGCGGTCGTAGGTTGGGTTATTTACGGCTGCTACGACTTTGTCGCCAGAGGCGACTGGGGCAATCAGAATATTGGCTTGCGGTGCGCCATCGGAGGTGCGTTTTTTCCAGTCGTCGCTGCGGCTGATGTCTTTAGCATAGGCCAGTAGTTCTTTGCTAAAATGAAACTCAATGGGTCTGGGCAGGAATTGATTTTCGAGTTCTTTGCCGCTGTCGTAATTGAAGGCACTGCTGGCAATGGCAACATCGCCTTTTTTAAGATCTTTGATGCCTCCGGCAATGCCCATAAGGAGCACAATAGCCGGCGAAAATCGCTGGATAGCGCGTTCGGTGGCCAAGGCCATGTCAACGTTGCGCATCCCCGGTTCGCACACAACCACGGAGTAGTCGTGGTGGTTACCTTTGAAGGTACCACGCACATATACCGCCTGATCTTTGAAGATCTTCTCATACGGGCCGCCTACGTGTTTGATGGCAGCAGCGTACTCTAATGGAAGCGGTGTCATGATCAAAATAGTCATTTGCATTATTTAACGATTGTCTTCGTAAACCAAAATACTTGCAGGATCTGCCTTCCAAGCCAATAGCAGGTTTTCCCACTCTACTTTGTTTGATATCAATAATTTTGTGGTTTCGTCTCCTATTCCTTCGCTGGAAAAAGAAAGTTTTGCCAAGGTTGTTGCTAATCTCTTTCCATTGATCATCTTTATTTTAACCGCTCTCAACTTATAGTCTTTAGTCAATCCTGTTTGCCTTCCTCCATCCACGATAAGAGCCATATCGGTATCAGATTTATCTAACACAAGCATCATTAGTGAAAACTGTTCCTTGATCCATTTATCAAGATCCTTATCCATTTTATTCACTGCTAGACTAACGGCTTCCTCCGCTGTTTTGATTCTCTTTTTTTTCACCCCTACCTCGTTTAAGAGGGTGGCTTTCCCATCAATAACTTCGCTTTTTAATTGCGTTGCTCGAACCGCTTTGCCGGACTCTACATCTACCTGTTTGATTTCAGAAGTCATATAAACAGAAAACCCTTCACCATCATCGGATTCTGTCACCGAAAAAGTTGAAATTTTGGCTATAATCACAACCTGAGCGGCTAAAATTTTGCCTTGATCAATGATTTCCGAGTTGATCAAGTCTTCTCCTGTCTGAAATTCTTTT
>JANMMZ010000040.1:0-16839 GCA_031373665.1 Saprospiraceae bacterium
TATAGAAAAATCGTTTGCATTCCCGAATCCAGGTAATCCGTTCGCCATGCCATTCCCAGAGGTTACTACTGTCTTGGATGCCATGAACGATAATATGAACGTTGATTTTGTAGCGATTAAGATTGGTGACGTAAACAACTCAGTGATCGCGAATGCCTTGATGAGTGCTGACGATCGCAATGTAGGTACCATGATGTTTGATGTGAATGACCAATCTGTGAAAGCAGGTGAGGTATTTACAGCACGTTTCAAAGCATCTGAAGTAGTGGCTGGTTACCAATTTACACTGAAGTTTGCTGGATTGGAAGTGTTGGACATCACACCAATTACAGAAGGCATGACGGCTGGTAACTTTGGTAAATTTGCGGATGCAGTAACAACTTCATTTGACGGCAAAACTGCTGGCGAGTTTGAAGTGAAGTTCCGCGCAAATATAGGTGGTCAATTGAGCAGGATGTTGAGCGTATCAAGCAGCATCACCCGCGCGGAGGCTTATGGCCAAAGTGGTCGTCAGGATGTAGCATTGCGTTTCAACAGTGCCAACGGATCAACCATCTCAGGTGTAGGCTTCGAATTGTACCAGACTGTACCGAATCCATTCGTTAGCAAGACACAGATCGGCTTCAACCTGCCAGTGGCAGCAGACGCTACTTTGCGGATCTTTGATGAAACAGGTCGCGTAGTGTTCCAACAATCAGGTGCTTTCGCAAAAGGTACTAACGTAATCACCATTGATCGTGCCGTATTGAACACCGTAGGTGTACTGTACTACACTGTTGAGACGGGTACTGATAGTGCTAGTAGGAAGATGATTCAAACGAAGTAATCTTTGGTTATTTCGATTGATATAGAATAATGAAAAAAAGCCCAGCCCTCGTTTGAGTGGCTGGGCTTTTTTCGTGGTGGTGGTGTGCTATTATTGAAGGACTTATCTTCTAATCTTCAAAATAATATCAACCTAATCGGGTTATATTCGTTTAGTACGTGGAAATACTTAATTCAAACGATCAAAACATGCTAGATCATCAACATATGCGTCCATTAATATTAGCATCTCAGAGCCCTCGCCGCAGGCAATTATTGGAAGAGGCCGGCTTTGAATTCAGGGTTCAAGCCTTCGATATGGACGAACAGTTCCCGTCTGATATGCCTGTAGAGGCCGTGGCTCCTTGGTTGGCTCAAGGTAAAGCACAGGTAGCCAAACACTTGTTAATAGACAACGAGATCATCTTAGCCGCCGATTCAGTCGTTATATTAGACAATGTCATTTACAATAAACCTATTGATGTGGCTGATGCTTTTCGGATGCTTCGTGCGCTTTCGGGGAGGCAGCATACGGTCATAACTGGGGTGTGTTTGTTGTCGCTTGAAAAAGAAGTAGTCTTCAGTGGCATCACTAAAGTCTGGTTTGAACCGCTCAGCGATTCAGAAATTGAATACTACATTGATACCTGTAAACCCTTCGACAAGGCCGGTGCTTATGGGGTTCAGGAATGGATTGGACACTGTAAAATTAACAAAATAGAAGGCACATATGCCAACGTCATGGGTTTGCCGATTAATCTAGTTTATAAGCATTTAGCGGAATTTAAATAGCCTTTTAGCACCGTTATTCTCACAAAAAGAGCACACATTTCACACAAAACATATGGCACAGAAACCTGTATTTTTAGCAGCCTCTTGGGAGCGATTGTTGATGATTAATTACATCGTAGATCCTGCAATATTGATACCCTTCCTGCCAGCAGGTACTGAATTAGACCTTTGGAACGGGCAATGCTATGTCAGCATAGTAGGTTTTATGTTCAAAGATACTCGGATCAAGGGGATTCAGATTCCATTTCATATAAATTTTGAGGAAGTCAACCTTAGGTTTTATGTGCGCAGAAATGACCCTATACTAGGCTGGAAACGAGCCGTTGTATTCATTAGTGAAATAGTACCCAAACGAGCCATCGTATGGGTAGCCAATACCATATATAAGGAGCATTATGCATACAAACCAATGCAGCACCAATGGATGGAAAATCAAGGTTTGTTAGAAGTAAATTATGGGTGGTACGACCAAGGCCGTTGGCAACGCATCGGGGTGAAAGCCGATGCATCGCCAATAGATCTGAAACCAGGAAGTGAAGCCGAATTTATTACGGAACATTACTGGGGCTACTCTAAAAGAGACAAAAATAGCACCGTAGAATATCAGGTGGAACACCCTCGGTGGCGCATGCACCCGATTCTGGAGTGGTTTTGCGACATTGATTTTGAAAAAATATATGGACAACCTTTTGCGCATTTGCATGATGCCGCTCCAAAATCTGTTTTTCTGGCAGAAGGCTCCGCAGTCGCCGTTTATCAGCATTCAGTGATTAATTCAAATCAATAATCTTATCTGCCTCCCTGATTCCACTTAGGTAAGCACCATGCACAGTACCTCGATAATCCTTTTCGGTATGTTCTCCGGCAAAGAATAGTTTGTCATTTACAGATTGAGCCAACACGTCAAAATCACTGCTTCGAGTTCCATTTGTAGGAAATGAATAAGACCCATAAGTATGGATATTGGTACTCCATTTGGTGCGCAACATGGATTTTGGGTTCGGGATATTATTGCCATAAATAGCCTTCAAGTGCGACATAATCTCCGTGATGATTTCTGAATCTAACATCTGTTCAGTCAGTTTTCCATAATTCCCAAAGGCAAAAGTCATCAAGGCATTGGCGGGCATGAATTTTTTTGCATTGAGGAAATAATTGAATTTTCCTTTGGTTTCAGGCGTAAATCCGACATATTGAACATTATTGTCCCAGAAAGCATCGTCCCAAACCAACAAAAATTTGTTCACCGCGCTCATTTTCATTTTCGAAATGGCATCTTTTTTAGCATTCGGCAAGGCAGGGGAGAAACCAATAATATTATTTTTCAAAACACCCAATGGGACAGTGACAATTACATAATCCGCCTCATAGTTGCCAGCACTGGAACTTACCTTTGCCTTGACCCCACTGTAATCAATGGCGGTAATGCGCTCGTTCAATTTGACGGTTAAATCTTTGGCCAAAAAATTAGTTACTGTATCGTATCCATTGGTGATAATGACATCATCACCGCTGTAAATTTCATCATCATCAAAGTCAATTGATGACAATTCTGTAATGTCAGATCCCGTATCAAACTCTAAATATGCAGAAAGCATGAATTTCCAAACCCGATCATCCACATTATTGGGAAACAAAGAGGCAAATATGGCCTCAAAACTTTGATTGCCTGTGCCTTCGTCCAAGATCCGGGTCAGGGCATCTTCATAGTCGCTATATACATTGTCCAAGATGGTCTCATCATATTGTAGCCCATTGATGTCATACACTTTAAGGCTATCATCGGCCGTCAAGAAAGTAGAAGCCCCAGATTCGGCGGCCAAGCCAGTAATTGGGTTTCCGCTTGGGCCGTGTATCCAACTGGCACCTTCATCAAAAGGCACGCCCAGACTTCGGTCTGTTCTCAATCGGCCGCCGACTTTTTCTTGAGATTCGATGACAGTGACTTCAAATCCTGCTAATTTTAGTTTCTTGGCTGCTGCTAAACCAGCAATTCCACCACCAATTACGATTATTGATTTTCCATTCGGGTTTACCTCGTCATCGCCGCAGGCACTGATTAAAGTAGTATTCAGAAAAAAAGCCGGCGTGGCGGCTAAAGTGTTTCGGAGAAATATTCTTCTTTTCATGTTTTGTAAGCGTATGTAAAATAAAGATTGTTATGCTTTATATGCTGCTGTTTATTTATTATTTAGCGATCTATTGCAAAATCATTTTCGTATGTGGAATCCCATCTTCCAGATAGGCTTCGCCCGTAGAAACAAAGCCAAAACCCTCATAAAAGGCCAGAAGATACGATTGAGCACCGATCTTGATGGGTGTATCTCCAAACAATTGGCGGCATTGCTCGATGCTTTGAGCCATCAGGATTTTTCCGGCGCCAGTGCCGCGTGCCTTGGGCGAACTAACCACTCGACCAATAGATGTGTGCTCGGAATAGGCTAAACCTTTAGGCAAAAGCCGGGTATAACAGAGGAGATCGCCTGATTCACTGCGTCCCATCAAGTGCCAACTGTCTTGGTCTTTACCATCACAATCTTGATAGGGACAGTTTTGTTCCACTACAAAAACCTCTTGGCGAAGTGCTAAGATCTCGTATAAAGAGTGAGGACTCAATTGATGGAAAGGAAGACAAGTAAAAATCATAAGAAATTGAGTTAGAAGAGGCCAGTCACGGTGCTAAATACCCAAGCCCCGGCTTTCCAAGTGAGCCATATACAAGCGGCGAAAAAAACAAAGAAAAGGATGCTCAAAAATGCCATAGAGGATTTGGCGTTTGGCCTCTTTTTGCCAGATTCATAATACCGCTTGAGCATATCCACATTGCGGCGGTTGGCTTTGAAGCCAAAATCAAAAAAGTCGCCAATAATTGGTATTACCCCGACGATAGTATCCAAGGCAAAATTGCCCATCATGCGAAGCATGAGGATGGGGCCTGCCCCCTTGCGCACCATGATGCGCAACAATGCTCCCGATATGACCAAGCCTATGATGTCGCCAACGTAAGGTATGAGGCCAATGATACCGTCCACACCAAACCGAAAATTGGTGCCCGGTATAGCAAATTGATTGTCCAACAAATTGGCCAACGCGTCTAAACGCGCCAAATCAGGGTCTTTGGTTTCGGAACTTGCTTTTTGATCTTGATATGACATGTTCTTGCGCTGTATATTTATTTAGGCGCAAAAATAAGTAATACTTGACATAATACTTAGCATTATTTGCGGGGTCAGAAGACCCGCGCACGGCGATGGTTTGGTATTGTGTCGAGATTTCGGAAGTTCTGAAAACCTCCGAAATCCAAAGACCCAAAACCAAGCTACGGAACCACTATTAATTGACCTTTTGAACGAGTAGATTCAGTGACTATTTCATAGGCATATACCCCCGGTGGCAAAGCCTGAAGGGTTATTTCAGAAGGGCCATTCAAGGTTGATTCAAATATCTTTTTGCCAACGGCATCATATAATATGAAAAAATAATCGGCCTCTGAGGGTGCTTGGATCATCAGCGATTTTCCCGAATTTAGGGGGTTAGGATAAACCACCCATTCGGTACTAAGCGCATCTATCTGAACCAAACGTACCAATGAATAAGTATGTTTTCCGTCGGTATCAACTGTTTTGATTCGGTAGTAATTGCGCCCTTGTTGTGGTGTCAGATCAAAATCTTCATAACTCAAAGTACCAGTGCTCAAAGTAGCAGTGATTTGATTAATGGCTTTGAAATCAAGGCCATTATTGCTTTTTTCTACCTCAAAATGAGACACGTTCCCTGTTTGATTGACTTTCCAGTTTAGACGTACGCGGTCGCGGTTTTCTAATACTGCTTTGAACTCAAGCCATTCTATAGGCAGTAACACAGTGCTAGTGGACACTATTAATTGGCTAAATGAGGTCACCGAGTTTCCAGTACTGAATAGGATAGAACCATGCACACCCGGTACTACTACATCACCTTCATCAATAGGGATAATTCCCCAAGTACTGCCCTCCGCAAAACTGCCACGTTTGTATAGTTTAAAGTCAGTACTGATAGCATTTGCTGGAATATTGGCATAGTCTTCAAACAATAAAGAAGTCAAGTTGGCAAAAGAACTATTAGATCCAAAATTATTCACCACCCAGTACGCTCGCCCATGCGGCTGGGCAATTGGCAATTGATCGGGCGATTGATTGATCCTAGTAGCACACAATTCACCATTGGGATAAGGCCCACTAGCAGGGAAAGTAAGGGTAAGGCCAGTAGATCCAAACTGGTAACTGCCGCTACCCGCCACTGTGCGGCGAGCACTGAAACCTTTGCCAATTGGGCAGGTAGAGGTAGTACGAGTAGCATCACCCAGCAAATTGGCATGAACGGTACTTGCCTTATCTTGAGCCGCACTTGATGGCTCGTTGAATTGATAATAATCCACCAATCTAGACTCATTGGCTGGGTTAAGGGTAAGGTGCATCAGTTCGCGGATGGAATCCTGAGGAAGGCTGCGATTCCAAATACTCACTTCATCTATTTGCCCTTTGAAGTACCTTGATCCATTGTCAAACCCTATTTGTAGCGGGGTATCAAATGCTTCGGCTGCGTGGGCAGCAGTGCGGGTAGCCGCTACTCCGTTCATATATACTTTGGCGTTGGTAGGTGAGATGACCAAAGCCACATGAGTCCAGACATTGTCTGGAATAGTAAATCCAGTATTGAAATTATAACTGCCACCCTGTTCATCCCAAGTGTAGCGTAAGGCATTGGCATCTGTAATACTGAGTCCACAACTTGTGGTACCACCGCGCCAGTATAAAATGCCTGAAAAATTAACTTGCGCACCATTGCGCTTGATCCAAGCAGTCATGGTAACACGGTTAGAATTCAGGTTTAGGTTGCGTTCTGGCAATGCAAAATCGTCCACTCCATCCAAGAGGAGGGCTTTGCCCGGTATCGTATCCAGTTTGCACAAGTCACCAATGGGCAGGTTATTGATCAGGTTGGAAATGGTTCGAGAAGTAGTGCCATTGTCATCGGTTACGGTCAGCGTGACCGAATACTGTCCCATCGTAGTACCCAGTACTAATTTTGGGTTTCGGATATTGGTGTTGCTGATCCACTGTGGCGCAGGCGATATGGCCCATTGATAGGTGGCTGCTCCGTTTACTACAGAATAACTTTCCAACTGCAATGTATCGCGGCTACAAGACATGGTTTGTTTGTCCACCATTGGTTGGGGTAGGGTAGTGGTGGAGTTTTCAAATAAGTCCACTTCCCAGATTCCGTTGACAGAAGCCATCCTTAGTTTTTTCTTTTTATATTGGATTTTGATTCTGCTGATTTCAGTATTCAAATGACGAGGTAATCCCGTTTTATAAGATACCCATTTAGGCATGGTATTATTTCTGTAAAATACTTCGCCGTAATCGCCATTGAGATACACCCCACCATCTGTTCCGAGTTGATGTACCATATCTGCTAAGGTAATACCATTGAGTTCCGAAGTTGTGATATTCGACCAAATAGTACCGCCATCGGTTGATTTGAATATTTTATTGCCATTAGGGCCGTTTCTGAAACACCACCATATGGTATTGGCATTTGTACCGCTGACTGCTACATTGGATATACGCCTTTGGGATGCTGATGGCCCCACTGGATTGGCACATTGTGCCCAAACGCCGCCGCCATTGATGCTTTTCCAAAGTTCGCCACTGCCACTGCGCTGAACATTGCAGTATATGACATCTGGATCGGTGCGACTCACTTCAATGTGCATCACTTTAGCGGCTGCATCACTGTGGGTAAATAAGGCCGTGAAACTACCTCCATTATTGGTGGTGCGCCATAAAATATTGTCTTTTCCAATATAATAGGTGTAATAATTGCGTGGATCCCACTCTTGTTCGCTCCATTCCATACTTGTATAGGCTTCGTTGGGGAATTTAGTGACGGTGAAGTTGCCATAATTTTGGTTGATACTCGATGGAAGAAGGCGACCTCCACCGCCGAGGTCAGAGAAATAAGCCATTCTGCCATTACCAGGGTTTATATAACCAGTTGCCTCCTCGGCTCCGCCCATGCGCAGAAATTCACCAGCAGGATAATTTTCATGCCAAGCCGTATTTCCATTGTGATACCGACCTCCTACCATGGCATCTTCATTCCAACCAATGTCAAAACCCCAAAAGTGAGTACCTGTCAATCCATTGAGTTTAGGTGAAAAATTGGAGGTGTTAGTCCAAAAGTCGGTAGATAAACTAATACCTCCGTCGGTTGCAATCCAAGAATCACCACCCATTGTTTTCATCTCCTGAACATCAGGATGAATACCAAATGAACCAGTATAGCCGCCTACGGCTGTGTAAGTGACCCCGCTGTCGGTTGATTTGTATGCGGTAGTGGTAGCCACCACAAGGTGGTTGGCATTCGTATGCGACATCGTGATGGACAGGTCATAGTAGCCTTGGCCATTGGTCATACCTAAGGCAACAGTGCCGCCCAATGCGGTAATAACCCAATTGTCGCCCGAATCATCGCTGCGCAACACACGAGGGCCGGAATTAGTGAGCAGTACCACATAAATCCGATTGGGGTTAATGGGGGACACCGTCATGCGCCCACCGCCGTCACCTAGGTTGCCGATCCAGCCATTGGTAATCACTCCAAACGAAGCACCACCATCGGTTGATTTTAAAAACTCGCATAAATCGCCTGCTGCATTTTTTACCAAGGCATACACGATATTCGAGTTGCCGGGCTTGAATGCTAAGTCATAGGTTTGCCGATTGACGATACTAGCCCATCCACCTGCCACGGTATATCTTTGTAAACTGCCACCAGCAGCCAATAATTCAGCTGGAACGTCGGGATTGACTTTGATGTCGTTGGTATTAAAACCTGCTGAATTGAAGGCATGCGTCCATGTGGTACCACCGTCGGTAGATTTATGTACACCAGTGTTATTTCCCGCATATACGGTATTGGGGTCGGTCTGATGAACAGCGATAGCACCTACCCCAGTACGAAAATTTATATTGTCCAAACCTATGGGTGTCCAATTGTCACCCTTGTCGGTTGTTTTGCCTAAGGCACCTGTTTCGGTACCATAATACACTATATTGGTATTGCTGGGCGCAACATCTATTGAATATATATTGGATTGCCAAGGTGCTGGCGTTTGTACCGTTACATCATTTTTTGCCCAATAGGTTATTTTAGGGCCAACCAACTCCCAAGTAGTGGAGTTGTTTTCAGTCAATGGGTCACGGTTTGATAAGGCGGGCGGGGCTATTTTGAAATCCAGCGATCCATCAGCCTGCATGTATGCTGCCACCGAATAACGCCATCGTGAATAGTATTTGTAATACTTTTTATAGTATTTAAACTGTGATTGCAAGTCATCGTCTATTTGAGTGCCAGCCTCTTTGACTAGCATTTTCAGGGAGTCATAAGTCAGTTTCCAAGGCTGAAATGCGGCATCTAGTTCCACGACATTTAAGGCGGCATCGTTAATATAGATTTTCTTTGCCCATTCAGGCATGTCGGAGGTTTCGGGAAGCCGATAGGCAGTATTGGGGGCTTGGGCAATAGCAAAGAATGAAGCGCACAAGCACAGTAGTAATATTGAATATTTCATGAATACGAGGAATAAATAATGATAAAACGTAAGGTTCTTTGACAGTTTTTGTGATCATGATATAATAAGTCCAGAGGACTTAAACTTGATTAGAACGAAGACCGCAACCCTGAAAGGCAAGGTTGATTGGTTCTAGCAAGCCAGCCTTGGAGAGGCTCCCCATTTGTAGAAATTTATATTTTACCACCATCTTGACCTCTGTAGATGTCGCCCATTTGTACGAAAAATGCTAGGAATGATGCCGAAAATATCAATAAAACAAACGGATTTAACAAATGGAGGACCTCATCCGAGGTCATGGATTGGGTGTTTCGTGTGTTTTCTACAAATGGGAAGCCTCTCCGAGGCCAGATTTAGAGAACCAATCAACCCTGCCTTTCAGGGTTGAAAATCAATCCTATTCAAGTTCAAGCCCGTTGGGCTTGTACCACAAAAATTGTCAAAGAGCCAAACGTAAAAAATGGTATTTCAAAGTCATTTTTGTTGCAAAAGTAACTATCATCTATTTTATGAGCCTGACAATGTTTGTCACAGACCAGCCAATATACTTATTTTCCATCATAATAGCTCTTCGCAAACGCATTATAAGCATTCATCAAAGAGTTATAGAGGAGTTTGCCTTGTACAGTATAGCCCAATTTTGAATAATGCACGGAATCATGAGACATCAAGCCGCGTGTTTTCCATGATTCGGCGGAGTTGGTACCACCGCTCATTTCAAACATATCCCAAAGGGCTAAGTCCTTGTCTCTGGCATATTTTCTGATAATTCTACTGATTTCTCCCATGTGGGGATTGAAACCCTTTCCTTTTAAGTACGAATCGGCGGGAGTGGTCAGCAGTATTTGGGCAGTGCCGCAGCGTTCTTGTAAGTGTTTGGCGAGCAGGTCTATGCTTCTATACATATAAGCATCGTCAGTGTCGCCTTGGGCTTCATTGGTGCCAAACGACAAAATAATCAAGTCGGGATTGAGGTCGGCTACTTGATCAACGAAGTTTTGAGCACGGACAAAATCCATGTATTTAGCCCCGTTTACACCTATAGAGTGATAGATCACGCCTGCCAATTCGTTTTCTAAGCAAATGCCGTCAATACTCAATGATTTTTGCTTGCCATCAGTACGGCGAGCGGCGATGGTGGCTTGGCTTACTGGGCGGTCGAAGTAAAAAGACCTCGAATAATCACCTTGTAAAAACGGGGTAGCCGTCTGCCCAGAGACCTCATCCAAGACTTCAATATTATATTCTTTGGGGGCGGCTTTCTGAAAAATAGTCATTTTGGTAAACAACCGCGTTTCTGAAGTGGCAGTGTCTCGCAGCCTAAACGTGATTTCACCCTTGTGATTGGTCGTCTGTAGTAAGAACCCCGAAAGACCGTGGGGCGTAGTAGAGGATAAATCTTTTTGACAACTTGAACTGTTCCAATTGCAATTGGTTTCAGCCAAAAAATCTCGAGGTCCATTGGTACCTGCTAATTTATAGGGAAAAATAACACCTCGACCGCCATCACCAAATTCGCGTTGCAATCGAGACCGTACCTCACGGGTAAGGAAATTCCCAAGTATGTGTGAATCTCCTATGTGTACAATATTTATTTTCTGCCCTCCTCGAGTTCTTTGAACGAAAAGTTTTTTAAAAAAGGGCTCCAAGTATTCCACATTGGTGATGGCAGCATCTTTTTTACTGATAAAATCGTAGTTAACGGTGTCTTTATTAGTGATTTCTACTTGGGGGGAACGTAGTTGTGATTGGCATTGTCCTATAAAAATACCAATACATAAAAAACTAAAAAACAAACGCATACGTACTATTTTGGAGGGTGTGGAGTAAAGGTAAAAATACTTTTTCGTCATATTGTTGTTTGATTGCGCAAGGTGCAAATATATTGTAAGCGCGGTGAAAGTTTCTAATGAAAAAAATATTATATCAAAGTAGCCCTATATTTCTAAGTATTCAACTACATTTGTTCATCATATTTAAACTTATAGATCATGAAATCTATCAAATCAATTTGTAGAATCATTGCTATCGCCGCCATTGGGCTGTTTGTGTGTGTCCAATCAAGTTGCGTTTATTACCAGCGTTACCCGCTGATTACATCGAGGTTGACAAAAATAAAGACCGAGGGTCTGAGTTTTTATTTGTTGGATGAAGCCAATCCCCGTTCGAGGGGTTGGTATATTTCTAGTTACAAATTTCAAGAAAATTCGATGGATTGTTACATCACCAAGATGACGGAGAGCGAAACAAAGGAGGTGATGGTGGTAAGAGGTAGGCGCAATGCAAAGGCATCAAAAGATGAGGTCTTGCTGTTTGGAGATCCCCAATTTACCTTTAGTATGCAAGATACTGGATTGATTCATATACCTTTTGATCGCCTGAACAAGGTGGAGGTATATGAAGCCAATCAAGGCAAAACACTTACTACATCTGTAGGGAGTCTTGCGATTTTAGTACTTTTGTTTGGTGGATTTTCTGACTATTAGAGTCAAGCCGACAGCAGCCGCAACATTAATTTCCAGCGATCATAAAGCATGAGCCACCACTGGCGGTAGCGCGGGGCTATTTCGGTCAGGTTCTGACCGTGTCGTTGCATGGCTACCAGCACTTCGGGTAGGTAATGTATGGTGAATCCTTTTTTAGCAGCCATCATACCGATCCATTGGTCGTGCCACACCCCTTTGGGTATTGGAATCACGGCCGATTTTAACTCTTTCGTGAATGCCATACAACAGCCAGTAAACGTAGTATTTATCCAATTGACGAGTATGGTAGTAGGTGCGTTTCGGGGTTTTACCTGGAATAATCGAATTTTAAATAAGGAAGGGAGGAGTACTTCGCCACAAGACATGACTTGAGCATCATGTATGATTAAATCTGCGGCGGTTTTCTGGATAATGGCCAATACTTTCGATATTTTGTCGGCCATCCATACATCATCTTGGTCTGAAAGAAAAATAATATCACCGCTTGATGCCTCTATGGCGGCACTGAAGGTTTGGGTGCTACCCATGTTCTCTGGGTGCGTGATTAATTTGATTCGGGCATCGCCCATGTTTTTAATAATAGAACAAGTCTGATCGGTGGAAGCATCATCCACGATGATGATTTCGTCGTGTGGGGAGAGTTGGGTCAGAATAGACCGAAGTTGCGCCTCAATAAAATCTGCGCCATTGTAAGCGGCCATACAGACCGATATGCGCTTATAGATTGGGGGTGGATTGAAGGCCAATGGTTTGTTTGATTAGGGCTACGTAGGCGGGCAAAATCTGGTGATTGCTAAATTCTGATAGGGCTTTTTTACGGCTATTTTCCCCCATTTCCCTTTGTTTTTCGGGACTTAGGCTTAGAAACTTCAGGAATGCTTCGTAAAGGGCAGTGGTGTTTTCAGGACTAACTATATAACCATTTACGCCTTCTTCCACAGTATCCCTACAGCCTACGCTATTGGTCGTGATGATGGGTTTGCCCATAGCCATGCCTTCTAAAATAACACGAGGCATCCCTTCGCGATAAGAGGGTAGTACTACTACAGTAGCGGCCTCTATGAATGGCCTTACATCATCTGTATAGCCTAAGTATTCAATGCTTTCAGCGTGGATCCATTGCTGCAATTCTTGCTCTTCAATAGAGGTGGGATTGTCCGCATCCATTTTACCCAGTACCTGAAAACGAATATTGGGTGCTTGAGTCTTCATCATTTCGGAGGCTCCCACAAACTCTCTAATCCCTTTGTCGCTCAGCAAGCGACCGATAAATAGAAATACCGTTTGATGGACTGGCGTAGATATAGGGGCTTTAAAATGTTCCATATCA
Source organism: Saprospiraceae bacterium (assembly GCA_031373665.1). GTDB lineage: Bacteria > Bacteroidota > Bacteroidia > Chitinophagales > Saprospiraceae > M3007. The sequence continues at coordinate 13,031 of JANMMZ010000040.1, forward strand.
ATCCCGGTACCTTTTATAATAATGGCTTTTTCAGCACTCAGTACTTTGCGGTTTATGAATTCAGTGGCATCATCATGGTTGAGAAATACGACGTGCTGGGTTTGTTTCAATGCCCAACGGTACAACGTGAATATAAAATACCTAAACCACTGTCCGGCGGTGGCGGTATAGCCCAGCCCTTCTATGGCGGCAATGGATTTTAAGTGCAAGCGTGCGGCAGCGAGCGCACCAAATATTACTGGCTTTACGGTGTAAAGTATGACACAGTCAGGTTTTTCTGCCTTTAAAATAGTATAGATTTCACGCAGTGCAAGCAAATTATCTATGATGGACAGCCCCTTGCGGTACAAGTGGAGCAACGGGACAAAACGCACATTGGTTAGTCCAGAGAAATATTGTTCATATCCATCCTTAGGGGCAATACACACAACTTCGAACCCTTGTTCTACAAGTAATTCGATGAGTGGTGTCCTGAAATTGTGGAGATTCCAGGCCGTGTTGGCTACTAAAGCAATTTTTGGTCGAGAGGTAGCCATAAAAAAATTCTCCGAATGACTGCGACAGACAAATGATTAGGAGAATTTAATAAAGAAGGTGTTGTGTTTGGCACAGTTTGTGCTGAATTAGGTTTATGCTTGATACGATCGGCCTAGGTTGGCCTCAAAAGAGGGGCCATTGCCCGACGCTAGAGCAGAAATTTGATCAAGGGTATAATGCTCATTCGCAAGCCCTTGCACCTCCATCACCTGATCTGGGGTGATAGAAGGAAATTCATTTAAAAATTCGTTCGTGCTAATACCGATTCTCATAAAGTCAAAAAAAGTCTCTATACGAATACGAGTACCGCTAAAAACGGGGTTTCCATCTTGGACATCGGGGTGAACGGTGACTGCTGAAAATAGACGATTCATAGCCGGCGCTGCTGTTTTAAATGTGTGTAAAATGATAGTAACCAGTACCGGGATTAAAAGAAAAAACGCGGATTAAATAATTCCAGAGGCGAAGTTAAATGAAATTTTAAATATGCAAACAAAATGTAAAGAAAATTTATAAATATTTTTTTCCATAATGTTTCCGCACCTCTGAAGTTATCTTTTTTATCTCCTGCTCCTTCGATTTTGGGTATATCAATAGCACATCTCCTTCGTCCACAATAATATAATCTGACATATCTTTTACAACCACCAATTTACCCTGCGGAGCCCTAATGAGGGTATTATCGCAGTCTATTTGTATGATATGATCGCCGTGGATGGCATTATCGTTATCATCTTTGGGGCATTCTGTATGTAGGCTGGCCCAAGTGCCTAAATCAGACCAACCAATCTCAGCGGGTATGGTATAAACGTTGTTGGCTTTTTCCATGATCGCAAAATCTACCGAAATATTAGGTGTAGTAGGGTAGTATTGCTCTATGAATGCTTGCTCGTCCGGCGTATTATAAATCCCTTCTCCTTTGGATAGTATCTCATATACATCAGGAGCATACTTTTGAAATGCTTTTAATATAGATGCTGCACTCCAAATAAAAATACCTGCATTCCATAAATATTCTTTGGAATCCAGGAATGCTTGTGCCGTGGCAAAATCAGGCTTTTCGGCAAAACGCTTTACTTTGAAAATGCCGTTTTGTGGTTCTCCCTGCATTTGTATGTACCCATAACCCGTATCGGGGCGAGAGGGCTGAATACCGAGGGTCACCAGTGCATCATGGTTGGCCGCAAAATCAAATGCTTGCGATATTTTGTCCAAGAATGCTTGCTCTTTCAATACAATGTGATCGGAAGCCGCGATCACAAAGTTGGCTTTTGAATCCAGTGCCGCCAGTTTAAAAGCCGTATAGGCCACACTTGGCCCTGTGTTATTGCGGCTGGGTTCTCCCAGTATTTGGTTGTCCGTAAGTTCTGGTATATGCTCTTTTACCAGATCTCGATAGGCTTCATTGGTCACGACAAAGATATTGGATGCTGGACAAATGGGTAGAAATCGCTCAAATGTAAGCCGCAGCAGGCTTTTACCCACGCCCATCATATCTAAAAATTGTTTGGGGCGCATTTCCCGACTTCCGGGCCAAAAACGGCTTCCAATGCCGCCAGCCATGATGGCTACGTAGTTGTGTTGTTGAGACATGTCTTTATTTAAATGGTTGATTTAATTCGATCGCCTGTTTCATCGTTCCTAAATGACAAATGTACTCCTAACTTTCAAATCGCATTAAAAAATCTGCGTACGCACCTTTGATACCCGATTCAAAGTCTATACTGGCATTCCATCCAAATCCATTCAACTTGCTCACATCCATTAGTTTGCGAGGTGTACCGTCGGGTTTGGTGTGGTCATTTTCAATGCGGCCTTCATAGCCTACTATCCGAGCCACCATGATGGCCAGTTCTTGGATAGAAACATCAGTGCCTACCCCAATATTCACCAATCCCGGCTCGTCGTAGTGCTGCATCAGGTAAAAGCAGGCATCTGCTAGGTCGTCGGCGTGCATGAATTCCCTCCGAGGGGTACCAGTCCCCCAAATCGTGACAGTTTCTTTGCCTTGTTGTTTGGCTTCATGAAACCTGCGGATCATGGCCGGTAATACGTGGCTGTTTTCCGGATGGTAATTGTCGTTGGGGCCGTACAGGTTGGTTGGCATCACGCTCACAAAATTACACCCGTATTGGTAGCGGTATGCATCACACATTTTGATACCGGCTATCTTGGCAATGGCATAGGGCTCGTTGGTAGGCTCTAATGAACCTGTTAATAGGTATTCTTCTTTTAGGGGCTGAGGTGCCAATTTTGGGTATATACAAGAAGACCCAAGAAACATGAGTTTAGTAACCTTGTGTTCAAAAGCAGCATGTATGACATTGGCCTGGATCATCAGGTTCTCGTACAAGAAATCAGCTCTGTAAACATTGTTGGCATGTATACCACCCACCTTAGCCGCAGCTAAAAAAACGTAGTCTGGTTTTTCGTGCTCAAAAAAATGATTAACGTCAGTCTGGCTTCTCAAATCCAATTCAGAAGAGGTCCGTAGCAAAAGGTTATCATACCCTACATCTCTTAGTTTCCGCACTATGGCACTACCCACCATTCCTCTATGTCCTGCTATATAAATCTTTGCTTCCTTTTCCATAACCAACATTCCTATTCGTATTGATTCATTATTTTAAAACCACTTTGTTTCAGCAACACTTCTCTTTTAAACAACTCAAGATCGGAGTCCACCATTTCGCTTGCTAATTGCTCTAGTGTATAAGTAGCAGACCACCCCAATTTTTCTTTTGCCTTAGAAGCATCGCCTATCAATAGTTCTACTTCTGTTGGGCGGAAATAACGAGGATCAACTTTTACAACAGTGGTACCTACAGCCACCTGGTACTCGCCATGGCAAGCTTTGACCACCCCAATTTCTTCTTCGTCCTTTCCTGTAAACTCCAGCTCAATATCTACATTAGCAAAAGCAATTTTTACAAAATCTCTAATCGAAGTTGTAATGCCCGTAGCCAATACAAAATCTTCGGCTACATCATGCTGCAATATCCTCCACATGCCTTCTACATAATCTTTTTCATGACCCCAATCTCTTAACGAATTAAGATTTCCAAGGTACAATACATCTTGCAGTCCAAGGGCAATTTTTGCAGTGGCTCTGGTTATTTTACGGGTAACAAAAGTCTCACCCCTCAATGGAGATTCATGATTGAATAAAATACCATTGCAGGCAAACATATTGTATGCTTCGCGGTAGTTTACAGTAATCCAATAAGCGTATAGTTTTGCTACAGCATATGGTGAACGTGGATAGAAAGGTG
>JANMMZ010000056.1:0-15777 GCA_031373665.1 Saprospiraceae bacterium
GAACATTAAATGCAATATTACGGTGTGCTGCACCTTTTGTCGGCCAAGGGGTGGCAATGGGCTACAAATATCAAGGTGCTACGCACCAAATTAACGTTAAAATCCAGATTTTGACTTCAAAATTCGGGATGACTCATGTTTATCGAATTATAGACTAGCACTGCGCCCCGCAAAACGGTTAAATACTACCCATACCGAACCCGCTACGACTACGTGCATGATGTTCAGTAAAACGCCCATCCCAACTGGAATACCAGGAATGCCCATAAATGGATTGGCAAATGACAAAACCACTAAAACCAAGGAGATGATACCGAAAATGCGGAATGGATTGCTCGTAAAACGATTAAGCAATGCAAAAACAAGGCCAGCAACAATGGATGGAATAATGGATGACATGATAACAGGTAACAAGGTTATTGGCTGTATTCCATCCGCCGATGGTGTCCCTACAGTTTGATCCATAAAACCCATGGCATCGCCTAAGAAATACAATACTGTATTGATAACGGCAGCAATCAAGCCTGCCACAGGGGCGGCTTTCAATAAAAAGGAAGGATTTAAAGTTGAATTTTGCATAATAACTTTAGTGTGATATTGTGTGAATTAAATTAAATTAATTATATTTGTTTGAACAAGTATTTAGTCAAAAAATGGGACTAACCCCGCAGTTTATCCAAGAGATTTGACAATTGTTCGTATTCCTTGGCACTAAGGTTGTCCCATATTTGATAATGGGTAGCGAAAGTGGGTTCTATCTGATCCAATAAGCCCAAACCTTTTTGAGTGATCTGAATCAATACCTCTCGGCGGTTGTTGCAATTGGTGGCTCGTTCTATTAATTGTTTGTCCACCAAGCGATCACAAAGTCGAGTCAGGTCGGGGCTTTTATCGAGCATCACAGATTTCACATCGCCAACCGAGACAGGTTCAGGATGACGGCCTTTTAGAATACGCAACACATTGTACTGTTGAGCCGTCACTTGAAAAGGTTTGAAGACCGCATTATTAGCATCCATGATACGATTGTAAGTGAAAATCAAATTCACCATTGCCTTTTGCAAAGGCATCATTGGTTTACGCTGCTGTATGGCTTCTTCTATCTTCATGGAGCAAAGGTATGGTATATAATTTGTTTAAACAAATATTGTGTAAACAATTTTATGCCATCACCCAAAACTATCTATAAAACACCCCAATCATCTTAGTTCCCTTCACTTTTTCAGCATCTATAGTCAATTGATCCTGAAAAATACGGGTCACCTCTTGGGTAGAGGAGCCAGCATAGTAATCGGATATTTGCGAAAGATTGTTCCACCGTCCGAACACCTTAACACTGGCTGATTGGGCATTGGCGTTCAATAACTCCCAGTTTCCATCGGCCAAAATCTCTACTTCGGTTTCTCCGCCTTCTTCCAGTGGGCCTTCCAATCGGTACATCACAAAAGTACCGTCGCTCCGCAAAATAATGGACTGATCTATGGCCATATCACGCTCGGTGAAGTTATTGAGCCGTTTGTTTAACATAGATGATAAGGGTGAACTAGCCGTCTGAGATTTGATGGAAGCATCAAAAGTATTCGTCCAGTTGGAGTGTAGTGCCAAGGGTTGGATTCCATCATAGAATACAATTTCACTCAAGGCTAAGTCCTTGTATTTGGCTCCCGGATATGCCGATTTGATGGTCAGCGTAAATTTCTTACCAGTCAGGGCCGCGCTTAGGTCTATTTTTTGACCTCCTTTGGTATCTCGAAGCGTATAGGAATTGCCACTCCCTGTTTCTACCTTAAATTCAAAGTCTTTGAGGCGTGCATTTGCGCTAAAATGCTCATCCGAACGTTGATAACCGTTCCAAATCTGTATGGCACTGATATGCACGTCGTTTTCAAATTGAAATTCGATGGTTTCCCCTTCACCATTGGAAGAGGCGTTGCCTTCTACCCAAACAAATTCTTTGCGCGCATCAAATAAATTGCTCGCATGGTAGGCCGAAGCAGGCGCCAAGGTGCTCGTGGAAACCACTTGCCCTCCTACTTGTTTTGGCGCATGTATGCGCAGTACTTCGCCTTTATTATTGGTGATCTCAATAGCCTTAAAACTTACCGAACCAGTAGGCGGGTATTGGTAAATTTGTAGGTTGCCCTCTTTGTTTTTTTTCTTGATGATGGTCTCCGTTCCGGTGGACTCAATCCGTATGTACAATGATTTTACATTGGTCTCACCAAGGGCTACCGCATCGCCGGGCATACCTCTGGCCATACTTTGGCCATTCACAAAATATTGCAGCACGGGTACTATTTCATTGGTAGCACCACTCATAAATGAGCCATCTGCTGGAATCACCTTGATAGTTCCCAAGGGCAAGGCATCTTGGAAATAAATCATCACGCCTTCATCGGGACCAGCCCCGGTTTGGGTTTGCCAAAATGAGGTTGGGTCATCATCAAAAAGGTGTTGAACTGGTTTGCCAGCAGCATTGGAAGTGGCATAGGCAGCCTCTAAAAAAATAATGGGCCTTTTGTCCGAATTATTTTCAGTGGTAGTGCCAGAACTGGCACTGTTTTGGGAGTTCCTATCTTTTTTGCCGCAAGAGATGGCACAAAAAAGAGCTAAAACAAGCATTATACGGGTCATATTCTCTATTTTTAAAAGTTTTGGGCAAATTTATACTTTTATCAAATACAAAATACCCTACTTTTGGCGTTCGGTAGCAACTAAATACACTGCGTCCACATTTTGAACCTGAATCGCAGTACTATTATTGCCTAGATTCGGAAAAACAATTTGGTTTCACTAACAAAAATATTTATATAAAATTTATGACAATGAACGCCTTCCTGACTTCCTTCTTTTTTTTGCAAGCGACACCCCGCACTACGGTGCCTGCTCCTGTCGTGGAGGAATCACAAAGCCTGATAGACATTATCTTGGGAAGTAGCCCTTCCGGCCTCGCCGTTATCGGCATCTTGACCGTACTTTCTATTGTGGCAGTTTATATTATTGTAGAACGCTACACTACCCTGACACGTGCTGGTCAAGTGGATCATAACTTTATGAATAGCATCCGTGCCAGCGTAGAAAGCGGAAACCTACAAGCCGCCAAAGCCCTTTGCCAAAGTGTAGATGCCCCCATGGCTCGCATGGTAGAGAAAGGATTAGATCGTATTGGAAAACCTTTGGATGACATCAATAAGTCTATTGAAAATGTCGGCAACCTAGAACTCCTTAAATTGGAAAAAAACCTTTCTACGTTGGCCTCTATTTCAGGTATTGCACCTATGATTGGCCTTTTGGGTACGGTTATCGGTTTGATCATCTCGTTCCAAGATATGACCACTGCCGAAACAGTAACACCTAAGGTGCTTTCCAGTGGTATTTACCATGCCTTGACGGCCACAGCCTTTGGTCTATTCGTATCCATCATTGCGATGGCGGGTTATAATCTTTTGGTTTCTACCTTGGATAAAGTAATCTTCAAAATGGAGAACACCGCAGTACAATTCATGGATCTTTTGCAAGAACCATCACGTTAATCATTACAACGGTTTGTCTGAATTGGAGATGGCACATAGCGTTATCTCCTTCTTTTCAATCGAAAAAATAATTTATAATGGCACTAAAACGTCGCAATCGAGTAGAACCCGAGTTTAGTTTGGCGGCCATGATTGACGTGATTTTCCTTTTGCTCATGTTTTTCATGCTTACGTCAAACACGGTGACTCCCAACGCCCTCAATCTACAATTACCATCCAGTTCCTCCAAAACAATGGCTTCGCCTGCTTTGGCTGTTTCTGTTGATAAAAACGGTATTTTTTATTTGGATAAATCACCCGTACCCGAAGCCAATCTTGAAAATGGCTTAAAGGCAAGGCTTAAAGCAGGTGGGAACGATCCTAAGACTACGACCATAACCGTGGCTGCTGATAAATCAGTGGCTATTGAAAAAGTGGTAGTCATCTTGGAAATCGCGAACCGCTTGAAATTGAAAACTATTTTGGCCACCAGTCAGGCTCCTAATTAAGTACTTGACTTTTTGGCGATAACAATGCCATAAATTTATCTTTTGCTTTTATGCAAATTTTGAAACTTGTGCATCTATTATCAAGTTATTCAATTTACAGTACCATTCAAAGCAACTAATTACTATAACTATGTCATTAGTCATTCAACAGCATAAAGAAGAATCAAAGCGTTCTACCGCCTTCTTGGCGAGCATGATATTTCACATCATAATATTTGTGATCATGTTTTTGTATCGTTTTGGTTCCACGGCCACACCGCCGGAAGAGATAACCACCCAAATCATGTTGGAGTGGGGCGGTGGTGGCGACAACGCGGCCGCTGGTCTTCCCGACGAAGGGGAGGGCGACAATCCTGCGCCCCAAGGCCAGCAAATGGACGACCCTAAGAGTACAGAACCCGTAGATGACCCTACGCCTTCTAAGCCTGAGCCTTCTACTCCGCCCCCTGCTAGCAAGCCTAGTACGCCCCCGCCTAGCACAACGCCTACCTCCGAAGATCCAGAAGTAGCGGCTATTCGGAAGCAAAAAGAAGCGGATAAGCAAAAGCAAACCGAAGCAGACCGTGCGCGCAAAGCCAAAGAAGATGCTGACCGTGTGGTAGCCAATGAGCGCCAAAAAGCAGCACAGGCAGAAGCCGACCGCAAACGCAAAGATCAGGAAGAAAAAGATAAAAAACGCGGCCAATTTGGCGGTAGTTTTGGCAAGCCAGGCTCTACTGGTACAGGCCAAGGCAATACCGGCAAACCGGGCAATCAAGGCACACCAGGCGGTACAGGAGATAACCCATTTGGTAAATCCAACGGTACTGGCGGCGGCTCTGGTGGCGGCGATGGTACTGGAACTGGCGCGTCCATCGGTGGTGGATTGGGTGGCCGTAAGGTAGTGAGTCGTGGTGCAATCAATGATAACTCACAGAAAAGTGGCAAGGTGGTGATAGATGTGTGCGTGGATAGTGATGGCAATGTGATCAGTGCAGATTACACACAGCGTGGTTCTACTACCAATGACAGTGAGTTGCGTGGCAAGGCCATTGCGGCGGCAAAACGCTATAAGTTTGGAGCCAACAGTGCCTCTAAAGAATGTGGCACGATCATGTTTAATTTCCAATTGAAATAATTTCCTTCCCTAATGGCCTGTAAAAATAATTTTTTACAGGCCATTGAGGTTTATAAATATCATATATGAATCTTGCCGCTGCCAGCCGCAAGAAATCAAGGCTGCTGTTTCCCCACCACAATGTCCCAACTGATAAATAAGTCCCTAATTTCCCTACAAAAACATAGATTTGAACGAATTTTTGGCCAATTATTAAATTTTCTTTACTTTCGCCAATTATTCACTCGGTGAAACCCCATTTTTATGTCTTTCAAATCAAATCCGCAACTCGAACTGGCCTTTGATTATGTGCGCAATACACATAAGAATATTTTCTTGACTGGTAAGGCAGGCACCGGGAAAACCACTTTTTTACACCAGATCAAACAAGAGGCCCAGAAACGAATGGTCATTGTAGCCCCTACGGGCGTAGCCGCTATCAATGCGGGAGGGATGACCATACATTCTTTTTTTCAAGTTCCATTTGGGCCGTTTTTACCGGGTTCTATTCAAGATCCTTCGCGGCAACGCCGATTTTCAGGAGAAAAAATACGCCTGATCCAAAGCCTTGATCTTCTGGTTATTGATGAAATCAGTATGGTTAGGGCAGATCTACTCGATGCCATTGACGATGTCTTGCGTCGGTATCGTGACCGATCCAAACCCTTTGGCGGAGTCCAGTTGTTGATGATCGGCGATCTCCATCAATTGCCGCCTGTGGTGAAAGATGAAGAGTGGCACATGCTGCGCGACCACTATCAAACGGCTTATTTTTTTGGCAGCCACGCTTTGCGCAATACCGAACCTGTTTCTATTGAATTGACCCATATCTATAGACAGTCAGACGCTACTTTTATCGAACTCCTAAATAAGGTGCGTGACAACCAAATAGATGAATCGGTATTGGCTACGCTCAATAGCCGCTATATCGCCAATTTTCAGCCAACCGAGGAGTTGCCCTATATTACCCTGACAGCCCACAATGCTGCGGCACAAACGATCAATACTGAAAAACTAGCCAGTATCGCTCAATCCTTAAAGCAATTCAAAGTAACCATTACAGGCGATTTTCCCGCTTTTGCATATCCAGCCGATGAGACTTTTGAGTGCAAAAAAGATGCACAGGTGATGTTTGTGAAAAACGATTTAGCGCGTGAAAAACGATATTACAATGGCAAAATCGGTAAAATAGTAGGCTTTCGAGATGGGATGATCTATGTCCGCTGTCCGGGAGAGTCGGAGGACATAGAAGTGGTGCCAGCCGAATGGACAAATGTGAAATATACTTTAGACGAACAGACCAAGGAGGTGAGTGAGCAAATACTTGGTACGTTTACCCAATATCCGCTCAAATTGGCTTGGGCCATTACCATCCACAAGAGCCAAGGGCTTACGTTTGAACGCGCCATCATAGATGCACAAGCGGCCTTTGCCCACGGGCAGGTATATGTGGCCTTGAGCCGGTGCAAGAGTTTTGAAGGCATTGTTTTGCGGTCTAAAATCGCGTATTCGAGCGTCAAGACCGATCAAGTGGTGAAAACCTATACCCATGAGGCAGAAAAGAATGCGCCCGATGCCCAGCACCTACAACAATCCAAGGCTGATTTTCAGCAATCATTGATACTCGAACTTTTTGATTTTGGGCGGCTGCGTTGGTTGTTTTCACAAGCCAATCGCTTGTTCATAGAACATGGAAACAGCCTCCTTCCAGAGGCTGGCCTTCAGATAAAAGCCTTAGAAACACTGGCCAATGAGCAAGTGTTTTCAATGGCCGAAAAGTTCAAACCACAGATCAGGCAATATTTTACCCAGTCTAACCTTCCAGAGGAACATGAAGATTTGCAAAATCGCCTCCAAAAATCGGGTTTCTATTTTGAAGAAAAACTAGGGAAATCGCTGTTGCTCGCCTTACAGAGCGTTCAGATAATGACTGATAACAAGGTGATTCGCAAGGCTGTTTTGGAGGCGTTGGAGCGTTTGCAAAAAGAGGTATTCGCAAAAAACGCTTGTTTTCTGTCGGTACAGACCCATTTTTCGGCTTCGCGGTACTTGCGCGCCAAAGCAGATGCAGAACTGGACTTCCAGACGGCAAAACTAGCCGCTGAACCCGTCAAAGCGGCAAAATCAACTGTTCCAACCGATATTAGGCACCCCGCATTGTTTGTGCAACTAAAGAAATGGCGCGAAGACACAGCCGGAACCTTGGAGGTAGAACTGTTTCAGATATTAAGCACTAAGTCAATCGTGGAAATGGTAGAAAAACTACCGCTTACCTTGGTGACTTTGAGAAAAATAAAAGGTATTGGGGCGGTCAAAGTCACACAATTTGGTGCTGATTTGATCGCTATCATTCAGGCGTATTGTACGGAACATCAAATCCCTACGGATCAAATTCCAGATTTGGACGTGGACTTAACCCCAGCAAAACCACCCAAACAAGACACTAAATTGGCGAGTTTTGAACTGTTTCAAGCAGGCAAGAGCCTTGATGAAATTGCGCTAGAACGCGGATTTGTACGAGGTACCATAGAGGGTCACTTGGCACATTTTGTTGCTTCCGGCCAATTAGACATCTACGCAGTCATGGGTCGGGAACGGGTCGAAGTATTAGCATCATATTTCAAAGGATCTAAAACCCGAAGTGCGAATGAGGCCAAGATGAATTTTGGGGTAGAGTACTCGTTTGGAGAGATCAAAATGGTGCTGGGGTATTTGGGTTTGGAGGATTGATATTTCTAAGATGGTAAGGTTAAAATAACCAAACACGACAAGGCGCAGCACAAATTGTTAGATTGGAATTAATCACAATTAGCCTAATATCATTTTATTTTTTTCGGGCAACCCAATCACACTGTTAGGTATCAATCAATACTATGTCAACTTATTTAAACAAAATAGTATTGAATTATGAAATCTAACCTGCTTTTTGTGAAGCTATGCTTCGCCCTCTTTTTTGTTGCTTTTTTTTACACTGCCACGTTCGCTCAAAAGGTCAAATTTGGCCTTCAGGGTGGAGTCAATTATTCTGGTCTTCATCAATCTTATCCTGGGTCAAATTTGCAAGGAAGTCCTAACCTTCAGGGAACATTTGGTGGACAATTCAATTTATTTGTTGAAAAGAATATCGGCTCACTCCCCTTTAGTGTTAGTGTAGAACCTGGTGTGATTTTTAAAGGATACAGCGACCTAATATCGGGTACCTCATCTCAAGAAAGTCGTCACAATTTTCGGCTTAACTATGCCAATGTACCGATTGCATTCAATTATTTCCCGACCCAACGGCTTGGACTAAGCGTTGGTACCGAATTGAATTATCTGATTGCTTACTATATAAAAGGGGTAAACAGTCAATTTTTACTTGATCTCGTAAACCGATTTGAGGTTGCTGGTCTTGTTGGGGCACAATATCGTATTGGAAAAAGATGGATTCTCGGAAGCCGGTACACTCAAGGGATAACTACTCTTTTGACCTTCGATGTTACGAATGAACAAGGTGTTAATGCAGGAAAACTTGCTCAGCGGAATATGTCAGGGCAAATATTTGTCCGCTATTTGATGAATTAGGTGTCACTCGGGTACTTATCTAAAAACGCACTAAATAATGCATTTGAAATTAAAATTTTCAACTGCATAAATTAACATGTACTTAATATATTCCTAAGCCTTTTTCCTATACCTTTACAATCGAAAATTCTTTCATTCTCACAATCAAAATTTTATCAAAAATGGCATTCGAATTGGTTACAACAGAACTTGAGGCATTAGAACTCGAAACCCTTGTAGATTCATTCAACGAAGAAGCCTCTGAAAATGAGGAGGAAGAAACAGAAGAAGCGCAAGAAGAGGAGGAAGAAGAACAGGAAGATGAGCAAGAAGAAGAAGAGCAGGGCGAAGAAGCCGAAGAAGAGGCTGATGAAGTAGAAGGCGATGACAGCGAAGAAGCCTAAGCCTAATTAAATGAATTCTTTCTCTATCTCCCCGAGCGTCATTATGATGCTCGGGGAGATTTTTTTTGGGTCATCTACGTGATTTCATTGCTTTCACAACCTTTAGTGTTTGATCTTCTACTAATCTTTGATAGTCACTGGTTTCACAGCCATAAATGGCTATTTTTCCTTCGGCGTTGCTATGAACACCCCATCCGTATCGCTTGGTCAGTGGAGAAGCCCTAAAACATGGTTGACCTTTGGAGAAAAAGTGCTCCCTAGCTGATGCTAGTTCACTGTCAATGAGATCATTTCGCTCCGCATATACCTGAAAAAAAACATCGTCGGAACTAAATTGATAAGGGTTTTGCCGAACTAGGTCAAATTGGATATTGGCCACCGTTTTAGTATCCCCTTTCATCGGTGGCATCTCCCCAACAGCAGCAGGGCAATCTTCGGCTACTTCAATAAAAGTGTTTTGATAGTTGGTTGTGTGCATTTTCATAAACTTATTTGATATACGGGTGCCTCATAATAGGGGAGTATGCCCTTGATTTTTAAATGATTGCGCAAATATAGGCAGGTCTAATGACAACCTTATGTCATGGGGCTTATTTATTTTCTCAAAAATCTTATATTTTTCTGATATTCGCCCCTTGATTCTAATACCGTTCTTTAGTGAACCAGTGGTGAAAGATATCAGTATAAACTAACCTTCGAACCGATGATCTTCTCGGACTAATAGAATAATTGTGCAACATGCAAAACCCTATTTTACTACTTTTTATTGGCTTTTATCTGCTTGGCACATTGGCCATTGGTTGGTATGCTTCACGCCGTGTTAAAACAACCGCCGATTTTGTCATTGCTGGCCGTGGGTTACCCATGATGATGGCTGCATGCGCGCTTTTTGCCACTTGGTTTGGTTCCGAAACCGTTATGGGTGCCTCCTCCGAGTTTGTACAACATGGATTGTTAGGGGTTATTGAAGATCCCTTTGGGGCGGCGTTGTGCTTATTTCTGGCAGGACTTTTAGTGGCTCGACCATTGTATAGCCTCAATATCCTGACATTCAATGATTATTTTAAGATGCGCTTTGGCAAAACAACGGAGATCATTTCTGCTATTTTCATGGTGCCATCTTACTTTAGTTGGATCGCGGCACAGATCGTAGCCTTGGCCATTGTGATGCAATCGGTTAGCGGTTTGGAGCGAGAGTGGGGCGTTTTACTGTGCACAGGATTGGTATTGTTTTATACCTATATAGGTGGTATGTGGTCGGTTGCATTGACCGATTTTATACAAACCATCGCCATCGTGATTGGCATGTTGGTTCTGGCCATAGATCTGGTGATGAAAGTAGGCGGTTTTGAACCCATGATCCAGGCTGCACCAGTCAATTTTTTTCAATTTTTTCCAGAAACCAAGGCTATAAACATCATACAATGGATTGCCGCATGGATGACCATAGGCTTGGGTAGTATCCCACAACAAGATATTTTTCAGCGGGTCATGGCTGCCCGAAATGTGCGCGCTTCCGTGTTAGCCTGTTACACCTCTTCTGTGATGTACTTGACCATTGCATTTTTACCACTCATTATATGCTACTGTGGGCGCATGTTATATCCCGAGTTGTTGGAAAAAGACCCACAAATGATGATTCCTAATATGGTCATCTTGCACAGTAGCCTAGGCTTGCAGATTCTGTTTTTTGGAGCCCTCATTTCTGCAATATTGAGTACTTGTAGCGGGGCCATGTTGGCACCCGCCACAGTAATCGGAGAAAATCTGGTAAAACCTATTTTCAAAAACGTAACCGATCCCCAATTGCTGCGCATCATGCGCCTCTCCTTAGTGGGAGTGGCGGCTGTCACTGGTTTGATGGCACTATCGCGCAACAACATTTACGAATTGGTGGGCGAATCATCGGCCTTGAGCCTCGTATCACTATTTGTACCACTGATCGGTGGTTTATATTGGAAACGAGCAACCAGTTTTGGTGCCATTTTATCTATGGTGATGGGTATGTCTGTATGGTTGGGTACGCTCTGGTTTTTGCCCGAAATACCCGAAGGTCAAGAGCCCACGACTGTTCTCATGGCAATTACACCCATGCTCTGGGGGTTTGGTGCCAGCATCTTGGGCATGATCATTGGCAGCCTTTTGCCTACTCCAGATAGGCTCAAAGAAATCACAACATCATAAAGTATCCGTCTAGGATTCAGGTCAGGCCTTACAAATTTTCGTACAATAGCGTACTTTTGCCGCCATGATGCGATTACATATTGTTTTAGCCTTCGTTTTCGGCATATTCTTGGTTTTTGGATGTACTGATAAGCGAAATATCAAAAACTATTATTTCCCAGTGGAAGCCCTCCGCAAAGGGCAGGTATATGAATATACTGTAAAACAGAATGACATAGAAGCCCCCGAATATTGGTATTACAGAGCCTTGAGGCGGGATAGTGGACTATACATGAGTTCTACGATGTATGACCAAGCCTTCAACATTGGTATCATTACTCGTGAAAAAATAGTCGAATCAGGCGCATTGGCCAAAGGCTATTTACTGTATGAGCACGACTCCACCAATACCGTGGAAGGCGGGCAAATCAAAACAGAAGCCATCATCGAATCAGCCAATATTTTCCCCTTTGAGGTAGGTGACTCCACTGGCGTATTTCTTTTTAGTGTTAAATACCACCCACCAAACGAACCCAATACAACGATCTATATCATCAGAAACCGCCGTTACCTTGGCGATGCGCCCGATTTTGAGTTCAGAGGCAAAAAAATAAAGTGCATTCGCATAGGCGTAAAGGAAGTAATCGGCAATGAAGCAGGCTCGACAGAGATAGAAGGCATTGGTGAAGAATGGTATGCCATGGGTTTGGGCTTGGTCTGGTATAAAAAGACGTGGGGGGCTGGCAATTTCGTCCTAGAAGGCCGCCTCCAAGATATTTTCCCAATGTCGGAACTGGAACGCCGCGCTGCTGAAGTCTTTCAGTAGGGTGGTATAAAACTAGGTAGAAATACGTGGTTTTAAAATCAGGTATTTCTACGCTGTTATAAGAGCATTGAATACCCCCACCTTTGCACTGTGGTTTTGAGTAACATACTTCCATAACCACATGAAAACAATCTTTATAAAAAATATGGTAGGAAAAATAAGATCCTTCCCGTTGTAAGAATGGGAAGGATCTTTTTTGAATTCTAAAACTTCAACCGCATCTGCAATTTCCAAGTAGTAATACTGCCAGTTACTGATGTACTCGTCACTGCTGTCGTAATATCGGTATGCTCTAAACGGCCTTCTAGGCGCACCACCTTATTGATTCGCCACTGTATATTGGCGTAATAGCGACGACCACGACCCGAAAATGCGGGGATAGACACTGCAGAGAACAAATCATTTTCAAAGGCAAAAGCCCTTGTTTCAAAATTATCAGTGTCAAATACCCCATACCGCAAAGCCCCGGAAACAGGGCTGCCCAAGGGCTTGATGATGGCTTCTTGGTACATCATAAATCCATTAGATGGTTCTTCATTATCAATTTGAAATGTCGTCCATTCCATCCGACTCCGCATTTCCAACGCTGATGCCAATTTATATACAGCGTGTATCCTAAAAACATTGCGCTGATTATCATACAAGCCCCTGATTCCGTTTACTACCTCGGTTCTTTCCTTGGTTTCCAACTTAATTTGAGTATATACACTGAAATTTCGACCTTTTTGCCACAATATACGTGCTAAGTATTCCCGGCCATTGGATGGCGCATCGGTACCAAACCTCAACCAAGGGTGTTTCCACACATCAGCATACAGATTGATCTGCCAACGCCGAGTCCAGCGGATGTCCGTACCGAGGTACAAGCCCTGCTCATTGGAGAAACCAGAGGTCTCTGCAAAAGGTGCGGCATAAACAGCCTGATAATCTTTCTCCAAGTGCCGATGCACGGCAGTCAAAATTACATTGCGGCTGGCAGAAAACAGCAAGCCATTCACCGCAGCCATGCCCCCATTGTCGCTGCGGGCGGTTTCGCCAAACAGCGTAAAATTTCGTCGGCGCAGGTTATAATCCAAACTTGCCCCAAACAATGACTTGCCAGTGAAAGCATAGCGGCGATAGGCTTCAAAATTAGGCGTCCAAGCCTTATCGTATTCAATATAAAGCCCGTTGGCGGTGATGTGTCCAAACTTGCCATTATAACCCACTGAAATACCGCCCATTTGTTCGCGCAATGATTTTTCATCTTCCACCTCGCTCGCAGTACGATGCAAACCATTGGTTTGTAAGGCCGTAAATACCAGTTCGGGCTGCTCCAAATCGTCATTGTTTTGAAACTGTATATTTCCATCTTTACGCCGATTGGAATAAATAGCCGTCACTTCTATATTGTTTTTAAACTCAATAGTAGCTGCTGCACCCCTCAAAAAGAAGACTTCTCCAAAGGCACCATAAGCGTTTAGTTTTTTGGTATTACGCGTCACATTCACTGTCTCCGACGATTTTCCTGGTGAAAAACCACTTTGCAACAACAAACCTTGACCCAAACGAGCCGTATAATCGCCCAAGGCAATGGCCTTGACCCTAGCGTTTAGGTTTTGGATAAATAAGTGAGCGCTATAAAAATCAAACCCATTGCGATTGCTTTTTGCAAAAAAAGCCTCCCCCGGATCATTTTCAGCCGTGAAACCAAACCTAATTCGGTTATCAAAACTATGTCTGTACCGCACAGCAAAGGCATTGTTGCTACCTTCTGCATTTTTTATGGGAGTCAGGTCTTGAGGTTGGCTCCACCGCATCAATACTTCATTCTCTCCTTTGTACAGGCCTTGAATCAGGTTGGTATTGCGGGTATTTAAATTTCCGTTAACGTCCGCAAATTGTAGTAACCTTCTAATGTCAGTCACGTCTAAATTCGGTACGGCTTGCAATTCAAATTCATTGAGAAAACTACCAAACTTTTCCCGATAACTCAGGAAACTGTTTAATTGAATTTCATTGAGCAAATAAAGGCCACTCAGTTCCTCGCGGGTGGCTTTGTTGAGGTTGAGCGGGTTATTGCGCAGGTTGTCCAAATTTTCGAGAAACTGTTGAGCCTCCGATTCGGAGGCCGTTTCATTGTCTCGGAAGTAGTTTTCTAAGAGTTCATTAGCAGCGGTATCGTCGTTTTGTGCACAGAGTAAACATGAATTAATCACCAAAAAGACGAGGGTAAAATATTTTAACAGCATAGATTATGTATTCTATATTTTTTAAGCATCCTTAATTTTGAAACAATGTTATGACATTTTTTGCGTTTGTTTGGCTCAAGCAATATTTTTTTTAAATTATTTAAAAAAAAAGCCTGTTTTTGACCTACACAACGCCCCGAAAGCCTACTTTTGCGCATTATTTATTTTAACCAATAAAAGCATTTTTTTAATATGAAAAAAACTGTTTTAGGCATTATGGCAGGTGCATTCCTTGCATTATCACTCGCGTCCTGCGGCGAGAAATTACTTACCCCTGAACAAGTACAGGCGGAAGTCTCTAAAGGTTTTGATGCTGGCAAGGCCGCTGTCGAAACTGAAATGAACGCAAAGTGCGATGCTGATTTTCAGGCTCGTGTGGATGCTGAAGCCGCTGCTATGGTAGCAAAGGCCGAGGCTGACAAAGCGGCAGCAATGCCAGCGACTGCGTCAGGCAAAAAATAATTGTCTGATATTTTTTAACCAATCATCACAAAAAAATTATTCTATAGTTATGAATAAGAAATTATTATTCGGAAGTGCTGCCGTTATCGCGGGTTTCGTTACCCTTACTGCATTCGGTGGCAAAACATTGAAAGAACAACAGGCTGGTATTACTGAAGAAGTAACCGCTAAGTTGGAAATGTTTCGTTCGGAACTAACCGCTGCTTGCGATGCGCGCGTAGCGGAAGCCGCTACTCTTAAAGCCAGTGAATTGATGGCTGCTGCTGTTCCAGCAATACCGGGCAAAGCACCTGCAAAAACTGTTGTGAAGAAGAAGAATGGCTCTAAAGGCAATGCTTCTGTTGATCCTTTGCCTCAGCCTACTGCGCCCAAAGTGGACCCTAAAAAGGCAAAAACCGCTGGCGAAGCACCTGCACCGAACACAGAAGAGAAGAAATCAAAAACTGCTGGCGAAGCACCTGCTCCTAATACAGACAAGAAAAAGTCTAAAACTGCAGGCCAACCTACTGGTGGTGGTGGTAAATAAAGAGTAAGAGTAAAATAGGCATATTTGCCTTTCAGTGAAGTGTGTATTTCGTATGGAATACACACTTTTTTTATATATAGTACGACTAAAAGGTATTGAACAGTGGTTTGATCTGTGGCTAACTAGTATTATGCTCATTCATCTCTATTGAGGGATAGGTGATTTTAAAAGATAAATAAAGTAGGTTTTAATTACCATAGTGAGAATAATCCGTGGAATAGAACGAAGAGATTTTAAGTTAAAACGACCTGTTTTGCGCTTTGATGCAGATGGGCAAGGAAACAGGAGAAAGATCAAGTTTTAAACGCGGCTTATACTACATATAACGTCAAGAAGTCTTTTAATAGCAGTAAAAATAGATAAAAAAACATGAGTCATCCCGAATTTTTGGGGTGACTCATTTTTTTTGTATAAAAGAAGAACCTCCTGTACTTTAGTGTTCTCTAATCACAAAATAAACAGGAGGTCTTCATGTATATACGGGACAAATATAGGTTCACTGACG
>JANMMZ010000057.1:0-3255 GCA_031373665.1 Saprospiraceae bacterium
AAAGTGGGCGGGGAGATCGCTATCGTCTTCACGATGTACAATCTACGCCGTGTTATCAATATTTTAGGGGTAAAAACGCTCACTCAGGCATTTAAAACTTGCTTTTTTCAAAAAACGACCCTATCTTTGCCTCTACAAGGCACTTTTATCCAAATGCATTGGCAAGGCACTCCTAAAACAGCCTTCAACACCAATGAAATGGTGGCTTGGAGGAGGGCAGCATAAATAGATTTTTACTGAATGTAGGTTGGTGAATGCGTTTTTTCACAGTCTGCGTTTCGACGAAATCAAATAAATAAAACAAATGAATAAAATAATAATTATGCGAATGAAACTTGGATTGATCTATCAAACTTGGATTAGTTTTCTTGCTTCCTTACTTCTTGGAGTAATGGTTTTGTGCAATGGTTGTGAACCAACAGATACTCAGAAATTTGCAAAAAGAATACTTCGTGGAGACAAAGGGGAAGGTTGGGAAGCATCTCCATATCCAAACAATGAATTAGTCAAAGGCAAAAAAGGTAAATATTTTGATATAACCATAAATCAAATTAAAGACAAACAAGTAATTTTATTTAAAAAAGGTTGTTACACTATCAGCGATGATGATGCAGAGTACAAAAAGGCTTTAAATAACTTTGGCAAAGGAGTAGTAAGTTACTTTGATGATAAGTCTGATTATGAAATCTTTGTCAAAGGAAGTGCTGATATTTTGGGAGACAATACCTTTCATGACACAATAATTCCTGCCTATAATTATTCCAAGATTGAATACTTTTCAGGTATATCAGATAAAGGAGAAAGAAGTCTATTTTCAACAGAAATAAGTACTCAGGCAATACCCTATATTTTTAATAATTCACATCTGCCGAATTTAAGGGGTAAATTTATCCAAGAGGAATTTTTTGAAACTTATGACCGATTGTATAAAAAACCCATCATACTGGAAGGCAGTGTAACTCTAAAAGAGGCTGCGGAAGATAGGAATGTAAACCTATTTCTTTATATTTCAGATAATTTTTTTGACAAAAACTTAAAAAGCAAATGAATCAACAAGAAAAGAAAATAGATTTAGAAATTACAAGTTTGGAACTTGGCATTAAGCATAAAAAAGCGCAGTATTCGTTTGACATACTAAAATATGTCCTTGCGTGTATTTCGGCTGCATTTGTTTTTTTCTTGATTACACGCCCAGATACATTACTAAATAGAAGAGCATCAGAAGAAACCATTGCCCGTGAACGAGCAAAGTTGTTAATTGATATATTAAAAGAAAAAGACCCTGAGTTGAGAAAGCAGGGGTTGGCAATTATCAAAGGTGCTTACCCAACTGATAATCAATGGATAGTAGAAATCGAAAATAAATTAAATATTCACGCTGATATTGAACTTGAAGAAAATAGAATTAAGGAACATGAAGATTTGCTAAGAAGAAGAGACGACTACCTTAATCAAAGGAAAGGGCTAAAAGTAGGTTCAGATGACTACCAAATTGTTACAACTAAAATTGAATTAATTAATAAGATGATTAAAAGTATTGCAGAGAAAAGCAATAACAAATAAATCGTCGAACTCTGCGTGGCTGTCAACCGCCCGCTAAACGCAGCAGTTTGACAGTCACGCTCACGTTCGATGAAACAATAGAAAAGCCATCAATTTCATACAACTGTCCAATCAAGTCGTGACTACTTCAAATAATCCATAGCTACAGACCAAAAGCATGACCCATTCTCCGCTCAAGACGTTTATCATTTATGCTCGCGCTGACGAGGAATACAAGAGACAACTCCTGTTGCACTTGAGACCCTTGATTGTCAGCAAACTGCTGACAGTTTGGCACGATGGTAATATACTTCCCGGCGAAAACTGGGAAAAAGTTATAAAAAAAGAAGTTATGTCCAGCGAATTGGTCATCGTACTGGTCAGTGTGGAGTCGCTTAATAGCGAATTCATCCAGACCGAAGAACTGCGCACTGCCCTCGAACTATTGGATATGGGACTGACGCGCGTAGTACCTGTGGTGGTATCGCCCTGCGTTTGGAAATTTGACCCTATCATCAAAAAATTGCAAGCACTGCCTTTGGCGGGGGCAGAAGGTGTGCGCCCTGTGAGCGAATGGAGTAGCAATCACCTCGCATGGGCAAATGTGGTGGAGCGCATTGGCGACATGGTGGAAGATATTTTCCAAAAACGCGAATCCAATATAAAAGCCGAAAAAGAACATCAAGAACAACTTCAACGCCAACAGGAAGAAGCCACCGAGCGTGCGCGCCAAGCCGAGGCAAACCTCGTTGCCCGTGAAAAAGACGAGCGCGAACAACGTGAAGCAGCAGCCCGCGAAGATGAACGCCAACGTATCCAACAGAAACAACATCGGCAAAAAAAACAAGCCCACGATCTTGCCTGGCAACAAACAGGCGTTGACCATTCCATCGCCGCCTACGAAGGATTCTTGGCGACTTACCCGAATAGCGAACAGACGTTGGAGGCGCGGCGGCGTATTAAAGAACTGCGCCGCCAAAACCAACCTGCTGTCCCGTGGAGGCGAAATTTGACACTAGGTAGCGGGATGCTAGCTGTTATTTTGGCGAGTTGGTGGCTCAATCGGCCGGGAGATGAAAAACCGCTGACGGAAACGGAACAACAATTATTTCAAAATACCCCCGATGACAGTGTTGAAAAAATTGACACACCACAACAGTTGAAAATAAATCCTGTTAATCAAATCTCTAATGAAGAAAAAAGGTACCAAAAAAAAGCGGCAAAACAAGAGCCCAAAAAACGGATTACAATCCCACAACTTGAATCATCTCCAAATTACACAAATGTTAGAATTATAATTTCGCCTAACCATACGATTTATGCTAAAGGCGAAAACTTTTACGTAACTGCTAAGTCAGGTACAATAATTTGTACTGGTGGTGAGTGGAGGTGCGAAGAAGGGTTATATGCAAACAAATACGATAACCCTACAAAAGTAGAAATACGTAGTGTTCCAAGAGATGGGAGGGCCATATTGAGATATTATGTTAAAGGTAAACATATAGCAGGAATGGTAATTAAAGTAGTTCAATGAATGCCATAAAAAGTGTGCTTATTTTTTATAAAACTCATCGAACATCTAGGGCTTAACCGCTGACGGGCAAGCGTAGCCGCACACACCATCCCCTACCCACAACCTGCCCGTTGGCGGTTGAGCCTTGTTGAACGGAGCCGGTTGAACTTCCGATCTTTTGTCCTCAAGAGTAGTACCCC
>JANMMZ010000058.1:0-101688 GCA_031373665.1 Saprospiraceae bacterium
AAGCCTGCTCAAAATTAATAGGTGGTGACACAACCTGAAACAAAACCCTATTCACAAATTGGGCTGCCTGCGGATTGGGTAAAACTTACTAAGGTACAACTATATTTTGAGACCGCCAAATCCTTAATTTAATGGGTTTGATGCTTTGTATGGCGGCGTTTTTCTTCGCTACGGGATTGCTCGCCTGGAAACTCATCTCGAACAATTGTTTCGGCTGGGTTGAAATATCTGCCGGACCACGAAATACGCTCGTCTTCTTTGGGTGGATGGCCTTGTCGCCCGCAACTTTTGCCAGTGGAATATGCAAAATCCAATGGCATACCAATAATTTTCCACCGTTTATCCGTTTGCTTTCACAAGCACAGGCTGTTTTGTGGTTGCCATTATTGGTGCTCGTTCCAGCGTACATACTCCTCAATCATAGCAGGCAGGCAGGCTTTGCGCCTGATTTTGTCAAAATACCGATGATAATGGGTTTTGTGTTGAGCATTTTGATGGTGTTGAGCCTAATTTTGGGCTGGTTTCGAAAAATTATTCAACTGAACAAATGAAACACACAATCTTGCTTACTATGTCGCTCCTTTCCTTCTTATTTGGTTGTAATACCAAAAAAACGCCACCCAAAGTCGAAGATTGGCCTCGATTCCCCGCCACCGACAACCCTGAAACAACGGTGACCGCTATTCCATTGGCCGATGGTTTCACGACTACGTCATTTTATATCACGCCAGACAAAGGGCATCTCTATGTGCTGGGCAGTCGCCAGCCCACATCCAGAAACCCATCTTTCCCGGGTGAACCAGAATACATGGATTACCGCCTGCTTTGTTTGGACGCTGGAGGAAAGACCCTGTACCACAAAGATATGTTGCGCACCAATTGGATGTACGGCGGCACGTTTGGGCTTTTGGAGGGCGAATTGTTATTGCGAATCGGGGATTGGTTTTTGGTCTTGGAGCCAAAAACATTTGCCATTAAAGAAAAAATCCAGGTACATACTTCGGGCTATGTTTCCTGGAAAGAGACCGAGATGACCCCCGACGAACACCGAGCCGATTACCAGGCGAAATTTGATGCGCTATTGGAAAAGTGCAAGACCTGCAAGTGGCTGTACTGGTCGCCCGGTAAGGAATATTTGGTTTTTGTGCAAGGCAACAAGGACAAACGTGCGGCTTGGGGAACCCCAATGTTTTATGAAGATAAAGACTTGGCTGATTTGAAACAACGCTTGGAGCCGCTCGCCGTAACGCTCCATGCGCAGACCTCCAATGCAGATAGCACTCACCTGCAAATAACTGATGGCAGCGCGCAACTACGTGAAGTGGCGCATCTTTCGGGCGGCACGCAGTTCAGCTATCCCAATTACCAGTCCCGTACCGTGTTGCAATATGAATTGACCCTGAACGATCAAAAAATTCGTTTTTCCCTCTCGGACAGAGATGCACACAGCCTGCGCTTGGGGTTTTCGGACAATTTGATGTTGTCTATGGGCGATGGGGCGGTTTGGGTGGCGTATGAATATGATTTGTATCGAATACATTAATCAATAACTTATAATTATATGTTAGGCAACATACTTCTTGTCTTTATTGCCCTTTCACTCCTTGGCTTGCTCTCCGTCACGTCTTCCCCCATGCCTGGTGGCGACCGTGGGATGGGCTATGGGCTTGCATTATTCTTCTGCGGCGCGGGTTTCGTCGTGCTGACGGGTTTGTTGGCCTGGAATCTCAACGCGAACAACTGTTTTGACTGGATTCCAGTGTCTGGTGGCCAGCGAAACGGGCTAGTCTTCGTCGGCTGGCTGGCCTTCGCGATGGCCACTGCTGCCAGTGCCATGTTCAAAACGGAATGGCACGATGGCGAATTTCCTCAATATCTCCGTTGGCTATCGCAAGCACAGGCTGCTATTTGGTTGCCGTTGCTCATACTTATACCAGCCGTTTTTCTCCTGAATGGTGAAAGAGCACCTGGCCATGTACCCGATTGGGTCAAAATACCTATGATGACGGGTTTTACACTGAGTATGTTGATGGGCGCAGGCCTGCTATTCGGGTGGATGCGAGCCAGTGCCATCCAAAATGCGGCCAACATCGAATATGCTCAAAACCAGAACAACGAACAACACAACAAGAACTTGGCATGGATTGCCGAGCAAAAAGCGACCGACCCCATCGTCAACATCCTCGCACTAACGGGGCGTTTTCACGACACCGACGTGCGCGATTCGGCTGTCGCCAAGGTCAAATCACACCCCGATTGGGAGGCGGAACTCATCCGGCTGCTGAGCGAAACGGAATTTGACACGGAGACCTACCATTTTATAGATGGCAATAAAGTGAATCATCCCGAACTATTTGTAGAACCCATCAACCGTAGCATCCGCCGCATCGCTAAGGAAATCAAAAAACGCATCACTGGTGCCAGCGATCTACAAGACTGGCATTTTGAGCATTTCAGTATCGAACGTATTTTACGGGCAATAGATGACCAGTTTTTAGTGCCCGGAGCGGATTACCGACCAGCGGTGCAAGAATTGCTGAATGCCTTGAATACGCCAAAGCCGGAGCAGTTCAAAAACGTGAAATTTACCTTGGTTCCAGTGGTGGATGATTGGTTAAAGAAGCATTAGGTATATATTGGGATTATTTCACTGCATTTGTTACCATTTGGCTACAAACTGGCCAAATATTAAAACTAATATCATGACAAATAAAGTATCCATTAATACAATTTACCATTGTTCTTTGGAAAGAGCCTTTAAGACACCGATGCTTTGCGATGTATCAAAAGTGCACACAGGATATGGTATCATGCCCAAAGTCACCCATTGCACCGATGATGAACATTGGGGCCAACCAGGGTATAGTAAAAAAGTATTTGTGGCCAAATCGCTTTCACAAAAAGGTGGATGGGCTGCTGTTGATAAAATAATTGAACGAATAGACCATCAATACTGGAAACTTGAAGTGAGCGATTTTCAATCGTGGATGTTGGGTTTTTCAAAATTTGTGGGGGAATGGCAAACAACTGAAATCGAAAAGAATAAAATTCTCGTAACCTATACTTATACCTTATATTCGGATATTGCTTTATTTTATCCTTTAAATTGGTTATTTGCTAAGACCTTTTGGACGATTTATATGAAAAGGGTATTAGAAAATGTTAGGCAAATGGCCTATAGTGGCGAAGTGTATTTGTATGAATAGATGAGATTGAACCCAATCTGGCAGTTTAGCAATTGCTGACCTTTTTGAGTATAATCAAACCAAATGGTTTTTTTAAAGGGATCACTCTACCCGTACCCAGTGTCCGAAATCGAACATTCCTCGTTCAGATCTGGACACGTTTGACAGAGAAATAATTGCATAAAATCATGATTATCAAACACTTATGAACTTGGCATAATCGGTGTAATAAATACCAAATCTAAACGGATTCAGGTATAAGTTGTCTTGGCTCGAATCAAACGCTGGATTTGTCAACCGAAATCATTCTTTAGTATGTTATCAAACTACATCAAACTCACCCTCCGCCACCTTCAACGCAACGGACGCTACCTCATTATCAATGTGCTTGGGTTGGGTTTTGCCCTTGGGTTTTGCATATTGGCCTACCTAAACTATCGGTTTGCCAATACTTACGATCAATTCCATCGCGATGCGGATCGGATCGTGCGAGTGGAGATCATGAAGGAATCTACTTCTGATCGTTATGGGGTCTGTCCTGCGGCGATAGGGCCTGCTGCTGCTGCGGAGATATCGGGTGTGGAAGCCCAGTGTCGGTACGATTCGAAGGGTACCGTTGTCAAGCGGGGCGATCAGGTATTCAATGAGGGATTGCATTTTGCGGACAACCACTTTTTTCAATTCTTTGATTTTGAAATGGTGGCAGGTACCGCTGACCTAAGCGACAGAAGCAAAGTAGTGATGGATGAAGAAAGCGCGATCAAGTATTTTGGCAAAGAAAATCCCATCGGGCAAACCCTCATTTTTTATGCTGATACTGACCAAAAAATGCCTTTGACCGTCAGTGGTGTGGTCAAGAATGTTCCCTTGAATTCGAGTTTACGGTTTCACTTTTTGACCCATTTGGACAATCAAATCGAAGACGCTAAACCAGTGGACTACACCGACTGGAAATGGCGGATGGATGCCGTATTTTTGAAACTAAAAAATAAATCGGATAAGGAAGCCGTGGCTACAGGGCTTCAAGCCTATGTAGATCCGCACAATACTGCCAAACCAGATTGGAAAATCAAACAATTTCACCTTAGTCCGTTGCTCGAAATGGCGGCTGGTTCTCGCAACCTGCGTTGGAACAACCTTTGGGGTGGCGTACCTCCCGCAGCGGTTTGGGGCAATGTCACGATGGCCATTTTGCTGCTCCTGACAGCAGCACTTAATTTTGCCAATATGACCGTCGCAGCCTGCAACCGTCGCCTCCGCGAAATGGGCGTACGCAAGGTAATGGGTGGCACCCGTGGCCAACTCATGCGCCAACTGCTTGGCGAATCATTCCTTGTCGTTGCCTTGGGTATGGGATTGGGCATGTTGTTCGCGTATCCTATCTGCACTTGGTTCAATAATACTTGGAAATTTACCGACCTTCATGTGGATTATACCAACTTCCAACTCATGATTTATATTGGGGGCGTGGCCTTGTTTACCACGCTTTTAGCGGGTGGATATCCGGCCTTTTATTTATCGTCGTTTCGACCTTCCAGTATATTTAGGGGTGGGGTTTTGTTTGGAGGACGCAACTTTTTTAGCCAATTATTGATGGGACTTCAAGTGTCCATTTCATTAGTGACGGTAGTGGTAGGGCTTAGTTTTGCTCGCAATGCGGAGTTCAATCGGAGTGCCGACATCGGCTTCCAGTATCAGCCTATTTTGCAAGCGTGGTTGCCCAAACCATCTGATTTCAAGCAATTTGATGATATGGTAAGTGCCATTCCGGGCGTAGAATCCACCGGAGGTGCTATGCATTTGCCCGGGTTTAGTTCTACCAATATCGAA
Source organism: Saprospiraceae bacterium (assembly GCA_031373665.1). GTDB lineage: Bacteria > Bacteroidota > Bacteroidia > Chitinophagales > Saprospiraceae > M3007. The sequence goes on from JANMMZ010000058.1 coordinate 5,016, forward strand.
TTTAAATGGAATGGCGATCAAACCGATTGCGGTTTGTACCAAGTGGGTAATAATTTTAAAGACTTGATGGAAATGCGCATGGCCGAAGGCGAATGGCCAGCCCCGGCTGGCGATACCACCGTGTCTTCAGAGATCGCAGTGAACCAAACCTTTGTGCGCGAGATCGCGGGCAACCGCCCAGTGATTGGAGAAACCATCATATTCCGGGATCGTCCCCATCGCATATCAGGGGTTGTATCTGATTTCATGACGAACACCCCTTTCAACCCTATTCGCCCTTCGGTTTTGCATCCGGTTCCGACCCGCACTTTTCAGCGTTGCCTCATCAAAACGGCCAGTGTGGCACAGCAGCCCCAAATCATGGCTACTATTGAAAGCAATTGGAAGCAAATGTTTCCTTATACGCCTTTCAATGTCGGTTACCAAAATGAAATGCTCCGCGATGCCATCGAAGCCTCCGACAACGTGGCAACCTCTATGTTTGTATTTGCTGGAATCGCTGTTTTACTGACCATCACTGGTTTGTTTTCACTCATTTCACTCAATGTGATGCGTCGCTTGCGCGAGGTAGCCGTTCGCAGGGTGATGGGAGCATCAGTTGGTCACATCGCTTGGATATTAAACAAAAACTATATTTGGTTCTTCGTGATTGCCATCATCATTGGGTGTAGCGGTGGTTGGGTTTTGGCGCGGTTGCTGATGGATAGTATATTCAAGATCAATTTCGGGGTTCAACCCAGTGCCTTGATTTATAGTACTTTGGGTATTTTGTCAGTTGTAGGGCTCACCATTGGGTTTAAGGTTTGGCAAACCATGCGGATGAATCCGGCGGATGTGTTGCGGGGGGATTGATGCTTAGCGTTCCCATCTACGCCACAAAGTATTCTTGATCAAACTTTTGTACCTTTGCGCGGTAAATCCATCTTGATACAGTGCAACCAGAACTCATTGAACGATTGTTCAGACAAACCAATGCCCTCCAACTGCTGCGCGACAGTAGGGCGGTTATTATATTGTCTTTCCTGAAATCAACTTTTCTCGAAGGCCGAAAAAGCATTGGACAAGAGGAGTTGGTTCGGTTGTTGGCCGATTTTTTGACCCGTTTTGATGAGCAAGAGGTCTTCGACGACCAAGATGCGGCTACCCCCAGTGCCGATCTTTTTGATCGGTATCGGAGCCGCGCCAAATCCATGTTGCGCGATTGGGAAAGCACCAAAAAACGCTACCTGCGTGGGGACAACAACGCCGAGGGACTCTACGAATACAGTCTTACCGAACACGTTGCGCGGGCTTGGCAGTGGATGGAGGGGCTTGAACAGCGAGAGTTTGCTGGCACACGCTCCCGATTGGATGATATTTTTGAAAAAATCCGCCGCGTGGTGGAAAATAGCCGCGAAAAAACAGATGCCGAGCGCATCGCCGATCTCCAACAAAAACAACGCCAAATAGATGAAGAGATAGTGGCCATCCAGTCGGGAAAACGCCCATACAAGCCATTTGATAATACCCGCCTTCGCGAAGAGTACGACGGTATGTTGGAACAAATCCGCGCTTTATCCACCGATTTCAAGGCTGTAGAAGGGCATTTTGAGCGCATCCGTACTGAAATGTTGCGCCAACAAGCCACTCAAGGAGGATCCAAAGGGATGTTGCTCGGATCTGCCCTTGATGCCCGCGACGCGCTTGACCGCACCCCACAGGGGTTGAGTTTCAATGGCTTTTTTGATGAATTGCGCGACCCCAATCGTACCCAACAGTTCGAGGTGAGGGTAAAAGAGTTGTTGACTGTTTTGGATGATCGGCTCATTGAACACCCAAATGATCAGTTGCTACTCCGATTGTACCGTCACTTGCTTGGTGAGGCTCAGCCCGTGCTGGAGGCCAACCGCCGCATAGCAGACCGGATCACGCGGATCGTAGCCGAGAATGCCACCCAAGATCGGCAGTTGCTGCGCCAAAGGATTGCCGAGGTGAAATCTATACTACTCCATCCTGATTTTTTGCAAAAGAATATGGACTCCAATATGCCCATTTGGGAAATAGACAGCGACGTGGCTGGGATACAATTGCCCCTAGAAAAACCGCTGAAAACCCACACCGACGAGCAACGGCAGGGATTTGCTTTGCCCGCAAAATCTAACCCTGAAAAGCCTCCATTGAACCTGAATAAAGAAGCCTCTATCGTTATTCGTTTGGAGGAGCAAATCGCTGCCACACTAGAACGCACCGATGGGGAGACCTTGGCACGTTTGTTAGAAAAATATCCTTTGGAGGAAGGGTTGGCTGAAGTATTGGCTTACCTCAATATCGTTGCGCACCCCAATAACCGCCATTTTATACAGGCAGATGAACAAGATATTGTTGTTTTGAACGAAAAAAATGCACACTTCTTGGAAGGGCCTAGGGTGTTTTTGGTGAAATAATATACTAAAATAAAATATGAAAATTCAGGAACTATTCAATTGTTACAAACAACAAATATTTGACCCGGAAAATGTATCAAATATTTTTGCGGAATCAAATATAATACATGGAAGAAATAACATACAATATCGAACAAATTAAGGCTGATATATATCGCCTTTATGAGGAATGTTTAGTAAACACCGAGCCTTTCCACCGAAAACTTGATTTGTTTATTGTGCCTGAATGGCTTGTAGAAAAAGTACTAAATGCAACCAGTTTGGATATTAGCAACCACTGGGTCTGTATTGATAACTTCGGAATAATTCATACGCTTGAACAGCATGGTAATCCTTTATCCGAGGCTAGAAGAGGCCAAGTTGCAATTGAAAAAGAAGATTTTGTGAAATTTATCGAAGTTTTGCTTTATCCAGATGAAATTATTGCAGTTGGTTTAACCAGAAGAACCAACTTGCCTATGATTCAGTTTGTTAAAGTTTTGGGTAACCAAAAAATCGTGATCAAGGAAGTTAGGACGGTCACAAGTCAGAAAAAACAGAAACTAAGCAGAATCGTATTTCATTACGATGTATAAATTAAAAACCGCCAAGTAATTAATACTTGGCGGCTCTAAAAACCCATGAATTATGATGCTCAAAGCAATCCTATTCAAGACGTCCGAAACGTTTGGATACCACAAAGGTAAAGACTTTGTAGCAATTTTACAATGTTGTGAGCCTAGAAATCAAAAAAAAACAACGCAAACACAAAATTTTGATTCAATATTGCACAAAATAATGGAAGACTCCTACAGCATACCAGACAATACCACTCAAGTAACCGATCCCGAAACCGCCCTAAGCAGTTTCGCGCCGTTGGCGGTTCGGTTGCTCAAAGGCGTGGTATATGATGAAGAAACCCGTCTTTGGAACGACCTTGTCAAAGTACATGAATCGCAGTTGCGCCCCTATTTTGCGCAAATTGGGCTTCAACTCATTGTCAATCGCCAAGAAGGGTTTGCATTTTTGCGACAGCAAGCCGCTGTATCCGATCTCGATGCCGTACCATTGCCACGCCTGATGAATCGTCGTACCTTGTCCCTCGATCAGTCCATCCTTTGTCTGCTGCTGCGCGAACGGTTGGATGATTACACGGTCAATGACTCGGCCAGTCGCGAACCGATCCTAAGCCTCCGCGACATCCGGGAGATAGTGGAACTTTTTTTTCGCGAACGTACCACCCACCAACGGTTCCTAAAAGACGTTAAAAAAACAATCAAAGACGCAAAAGACATGGGTTTTTTGGAAGTAATAGGCCAGGATAATCCACTCAATGAAGACGATACCCGTTATCGCATCAAACGCATCCTAAAAGCCTTTGTGGATGCCGATGAACTCCAACAACTCTTCCAACAGATTACTGCCACTATCGCATGACCGCTCCCGAATTGACACTATTTTCCAGCGATGCACAGGTTGCGGGGTTTCGCCTCGACCGCTTTGAGGTATTCAATTGGGGTGCTTTTGACAAAGAAACCTATGTGATGCCGCTGGCAGGCCAAAATGCCCTGCTTACTGGAGCCAACGGGGCAGGAAAAACGACCCTTGTGGACGCTTTGCTTGCTTTGCTCAATCCTACTCCTGAACGATATTTCAACCAATCTGCCGGTTTTGAAGACCGGAAACGCACCCGCAAGGTCGAAGACTATGTGCGCGGGGTGTATGGCCACTCTACCAATGGCCGCGAACAACTCCGCGATAAGCCCGGCGAACCTTCCACTTATACGGTGTTACTAGGGGTGTTTTACAACAACGACCTCAAGCAATATTATTCGCTGGCCCACCTGTATTGGTTCAGAAATGGCGAATTGCAAAAGCGATTTTACACCGCGCCTACAGCGCTCCGCATTCAGGAGCATTTTTTATTCAAAGGCGATATTCGGGCATTCAATAGCCATTTGACCAAGGGTATGCAAGTCCAATCCTTTGATACTTTCAATGATTTTGCCCTTGATTTTCAACAAAAATTGGGGATGCGCCAATCAGAACGCGCCAACAATGCAGCAGGGCGTACCAAGCCCTTGCATTTGTTAGCGAAAACAGCGGGCATCAAGGTATTGGGCAATTTGGATGCATTTATTCGAGACAATATGCTCGATGAGGCTAACATGGACGAGAAGTTTGACCTGCTGAAAAAGGAATACGCCGATATTGCGGAAACCCAACAAACCCTCGACAAAGCCACAGAACAGGAGCGAATGCTCATGCCTTTGTTGGAGAAAAATACCCATTTATTATCCACTTATGCTGACTTGCAACGGTTTGAAATGGCACAAACTGTGATAGGCCCGTGGTTTGCACGGGAGCATGTTGGGTTGTTGCAGCAGGAAATAGGGCGGCTCCAACAAGAGCGGATACGTAAAAATAGCGAATTGGAAATTTGCGGTGAGCAACTAGAAAAGTTGCGCCAAGAAAATAGAGACTTAGACATACAAATGGCCAACAACGACGAAGGCCGCCGCTTACAAGCACTGGAAGACCAAAAACGAGCCGCCGAAATCAAATTGACCAATCAGCAAAAAATGGCTGATAAGTACGCCACCATCGCCAATACCCTCAGATTGATTCCAGAACCCGATGGGGCGCGGTTTTTTGTACAAAAAGAGCAATTGAAGGAACTATCCAAGGGTTTTATGTCTCAGAAAGAAGAACAGAATATCCTCCGTGATGATTTGGTTGGACAGAAAAGCGATGTTAGCCGCAAGGTGACCCAATTGGAACTGGAACTCAAATCGCTCCGCCAACGCCAGAGCAACCTTCCGGCTGATTTGGTGTCGCTGCGTACCCGACTTGCCCAGGCGGCACAACTACCCGAAACCGACCTGCCTTTTGTGGGTGAATTGTTGCAAGTACGCGCAACGGAACAAACTTGGGAATACGCTTTGGAGAAATTACTCAGCCCATTTTCCTTGCATTTATTGGTGCCGACTCGCCATATGCGCACGGTGGTACAATGGGTTCGACAGCACAACCTCAATATGTTGCTGCGTTTCATAGAGGCCGATGATGCCGCTGGCGAAGCATTGAGCAATGACCAAAGTACTGCTATTGCGGCCAATAAATTGGAGGTAAATCCAAAGTCGCCTTTCGCACATTGGTTGCGCACTGAAGTCAATAGCCGTTATCCGCATTATTGTACCCAAGATACCGCCGAATACGAGCGGAAAACCAAGGCACTCACGCCCGAAGGTTTGTACAAAAGCGGCAAGCAACACCAGAAAGATGATCGCAAGCAACGCACCACTTTTGTAATGGGCTGGGACAATGCCGAAAAGATCAGAAAGTTTGAAAATGAACTTCGCGAGGCTCAAAACGAGGCCTTGAAAATAGAAGAGCGCATTCGGCCTATTGCTGAAAAAATGATCAATTTTGATCAAAAACTAGCAAATTTGGCACGACTTGACGATATTGAAGAATATAAAAGCATTGATTTTCGGAGTACGCAAGAGGATATACAGGACATGATTGCACAAATAGAGGCATTGAGCGAAGCCTCATCGCAACTCGGTATTTTGCAGGATAGACATAAAAAAGTCGGTTCTGAAATCAAATCTGAAAATGCCCTACGCGATACGATCATAAAGGCTCAACAACAACTCAGTGATCAACTAAAAAGCCGTGCTACCGAACTGAATTTTAAACAAACGGATGCTGGTGGGCTGGCCGACCAAACACCCGCGCTCAAGGTATTGGCCGAATATCTGGAAGGGTTGCCACCCTTGGATATGGATACCATTGTTCATATAGAACGCGAAAAAAAGAGTGCCCTGAAAATGGAGATTGATCGGTTGGCAAAAGCGCAATCTGACCTGAAATTCGCAACAGAACGGCTTATGCAGGAGTTTAAACAACCCAAAAAAGCCATCCTCGACCGCTTTCCGACTTGGACCAACGACACGGATGCATTGGGCAGCCCTACCATCGAAAATATTGGTGACTATACCACCTTGCTCGACCGTATCCAAACAGATCAATTGCCTGCCCTTCGCGAACGCTACCAAGCCCGCGCTAGTCAAGACATTGGCAATGCGATGCAAGTGTTTCAGCGGCAAATGGAAGACCAACTCAAAGACCACAAAGACAATATCAAAAACATCAACCGCTCGCTCCGCGCTTTGCCTTACACACATGACACTTATTTGCAGGTGGTGATGGAAGAAGGAACGAAAAAAGGAAAGATCGGTGAGTTTGTCCAATTGCTTAAATCATGGGATTACGACCGGGCGGCGTTTCAGGCGGCTTCGGAGACTGAAAGGCTTGATATTTGGCGAGAAACGGTGCAAAAAATCGGAGCCATCATCAAACGATTGGACGAAGATGGCTCTTGGCGTAAAGAGGTCACCGATGTGCGCAATTGGTTGAGTTTCAAAACCCAGCAATTGTACCAACGCGACGACACGCCCATGAGCGGTACTTTGCAGGACAGTACCAGCGGAAAATCAGGTGGGGAGCAAGCCAAACTTACCTACACGGTATTGGCTGCAGCCCTCACGTATCAGTTTAATATCAGTGCAGACAACCGCAATGCCCGCTCGTTCCGATTTATCGTGGTGGATGAAGCATTTAGCAAACTAGACCCTGAAAACAGTACCTATTTATTGAATTTATTGGGCGATTTACATTTTCAAATGCTCATTATTACGCCCAATACAGGCATCAATGCAGGGGAAAAACGGATGAGTCACCTGATTTTTGTCGAGAAAAAATCCGAAATGCCACCGCGTTCGGCGGCCTATGTATATTCGATCAAGGAGTTGAAAAATTTGACCTCTTAAATGATCAATCCTGCCAACATCAAGGACAAGGCCACTAGCCATTTTTACAATTGGCTAAGAGCAATAGCGGAAGGTATTGCTTCCTTTCAGCCCTTGGTGATCCAGCGGATTGGTGATAATAAAGATGCAACGGAACGCTGGGATGACCTAACCGAGATATATGAGCAAAGCAAATCCAAAATCGGTTACGGGTATCGGGTCGAGTTGGAGCCGCCCCGTCCGAATAGTACCCAAAAACAGAGTAAAATCAAGGCAATCATGTTTGATACCGAAAGCGATTTGGTGCGATTTGTGGACTTGGAATCAGACTTTAGTAAGTTCAAAACTGCTTTAACGCTCATTCATCAGGAGGTGCCAAACCTAAAGGATTGGTGTGCTGGCCATGTTAAAAAAGTGATTCAATACAGTGATATTTGGCCGCAATTGCTGGCGGTGGTTCGTTTCTTTCAAGAAAATCCACAACCCGGTTTGCCCCTTCGGTTATTGGTGATAGGGGGCGTTGACACTAAGTTTATGGAGCAAAACAATAAGATTCTGTGTACTTTGTTGGATCTTGTATTGCCACCCGAATGTATTAACAATAAGTTTCGTCTAATTGCCAAACGCTACGGCTTGCCCGAACAAGAACCATTGGTAGAATGTGCTTGGAACGATCTCGAATTGACACATTATTTCCACGGGTTCAGCCGGTTGGCTTTTCCAAGCGATCAATTGGCGGCACAGCCGCTGCCTATTTCTAAAGTCATCGTGGTTGAAAACAAAACCAGTATGCAGCAGTTGTTGCAGCATGGTTTGTCGCATACATTGATTGTTTTTGGTGGCGGATTTGGAGTGTCGTTGCTTCAAGGTTGCACTTGGATGAAAGACCTTGAATTGTATTACTGGGGCGACCTTGATGCACATGGGTTGGCTATTTTAAGCCAAGTACGGGGTTATTTTCCACACGTGCAGGCATTGATGATGGATCAAGCAACTTGGGATGCCCATCAACATACGGTGGTGGCGGGTAAGCACTTTAAAGGAAATACTCCATCATATTTAACCGCCGAAGAGCAGGATATGTTTCAATTGGTGTCTTCTGAAATGCTACGATTAGAACAAGAGCAGTTAGACCATGCATGGGTTCAGGTAGTGCTAGATAGGATTGAAAACGGATGAAATCATGCACACGAATTAAATAACGCCAAATTCAGACGCTCCCACCCACCCACGCTGTCCGAAACCGAACACCTCCCGTTCGAGTTTGAACAATATTTTAGATTGATGAAACATATAAAATGTTGATTGTCAAATCATTGAAAAATTGGCCTAAGGCTTGATCTATTTGGTACGAGCGTGTGGCGCGCGATTATCTTGTTATTTGTGACCAGTCTATGGTCTTGAACCTATATCTAAGCGCATGAATTTAAATCAAATTACGGTACCCGTACTTGACCTATCGAAGTCTATTGGCTTTTACGAAAAACTAGGCTTGAACCTGATAGTGGTTGCTTTGCCTAGGTATGCCCGATTTGAATGCCCTGACGGCGACTCAACTTTCTCCTTGCACCAAACCAACCATTTGCCAACCGGGGATGGGATCGCTGTTTATTTTGAATGTGATGATTTGGATAAAAAAGTAGGGGAATTATTAGATCAAGGAATTCATTTTTTTGAACTGCCGAATGACAAAACTTGGCTTTGGCGAGAAGCACACCTGAAAGACCCTGATGGAAACCACTTGATTTTGTTTCATGCAGGCGATCATCGAAAAAATCCTCCTTGGAGGATCAAGTAACGCAACGGGTTTCAAATTCAAATAAGACACAATAATTTTAAAAATATGAACCGAATTTTTCGCAACCTAACCCGCAACCGCCTTTACACAGCGCTTAACATATCAGGATTGACCATTGGTATGGCGGGAGCCATGCTCATTGCGCTGTGGGTGCAAAACGAACTACGGTTTGATCGCTACCACCGCAATGCAGCCAACCTTTGGCGCGTGAAAGCCGATATAAAGATCAACAACAACGATACGTGGCATTTTGGTACGACTCCAAGGAAAACCGTGGAACTTTGCGAAAAAATTCCCGGTATTGTCGCTACGCAACAGTTCATGCAGCCTTATGAGCAGAAAGCCAATATCCAGCATGGGCCTGAAATATTCAGCGAACCGCAATTTGCGTATTTCGCACCGGGGTGGTTTGATGCCTTCGATTATACTTTTGTGGCGGGCAGTGCGGCAGGATTCGGAGATCGCCCCAGTGACCTCATCCTGACGGAGGGACTGGCTCGCAAAATATTTGGAAACCACCATGCTTTGGGGGAGGTATTGCGCATTGATTCGGTCGCCTTCACGGTACATGCCGTACTGGAAGACCCACGGCCAGAGTCAAGTTTTAAGCACCAATTGATACTGCCATTGTCAGCATATCTGAACAAGCCAGCCCACCAACGCAACGAAGATGGTTGGGATAATTTTGAATACAACACGTTTGTAGCATTGCGCCCCGATGCTCAACCAGAATCCATACAAACCCAACTAACCCAAGCCTTTCAAGCAGCCAAGCAGGATTCCAATACAGGATTGCTCCTGAGTCCATTGACTGACCTACACTTTGACCAAGGCGTACGGGATGATGTTTTTGAAAAAGGTAGTATGAATTCCGTTTGGATTTTTACCCTTGTCGGATTCCTGATCTTAGGGATGGCCGCCATCAATTATGTCAGCCTCACCACCGCCCGCGCCCAAACCCGTGCCCGCGAAGTGGGCATCCGCAAATTGGTAGGCGCGGGAAAATCCAACCTTTTTGGACAATTTATGCAAGAATCATTGGTATTGGCCACCATGGCTGGTTTGTTGGCTGTTGGCCTTGTCCAAATGGCTTTGCCTTGGTTTAGTAACTTAGCCGATAGCCCCTTGCAGATGGACTGGACCAGTCCTTTGCCTTGGATACTCATGGGTGGTACGGTAGCGATCACCGTGCTATTGGCGGGTGTATATCCTGCCTTATTATTGGCTGGCTTTCAGCCCTTATTGGCCTTGCGCGGACAAAATCAAGGCGGTAGTACCCGCTCCATATTTAGACAGAGTTTGGTGGTTTTTCAGTTTGCGGTATCGGTGGCTTTATTGGCTTGTACCATTGTGATCGGCACCCAGCGATCGTTTATCCAAAACAAAGAAATGGGTTATGATCGAGCACAAATATTCAGTTTTAAGGTGCATTGGCAACAGTATCAAGCACTTGGCACGGAAAGGGGACAAAGTATGATGCATGCCTTAGAGCAAGACCTGCGCCGATCATCGGCAGTGACGGAGGTGAGCCGCGCCAGTGAATCGCCTGTCAATATACTAGGATCGCACAGTGGTTCGGTTCGGTTTGATGGCCTCCAAGAAGGATCTCGACCTACAGTCTCCAAGATCTCGGCTGATGAAAATTTTGCCAAATTATTCAATATCCAACTATCGGAAGGGCGATGGTTTGAAAAAGGCAAAACCACCGACGACGACAACGTGATCCTGAATGAGACGGCGGCTAAAAAACTCGGCCTTCCCCAACCTTGGTTGGGACAACGGTTCGGATTCCACGGGCGCGAAGGCCAAGTGATCGGATTGGTTCGTGATTTTCACTTTTTGCCACTTCATGAGGCCATTCCCCCGTTGGTGATCTTCAATTCGCAAAAATGGCGAGGCTATTATTTTGTAAAAACCCAGCCCGGCCAAAGCACCCAAGCCCTAGCAGCAGCGGAGACTATCTGGAAACAGTTTTTCCCCGAACGTCCTTTTGAATATGCATTCCTCGACGAAGATTTTGATAAAATGTACCGCAGCGAACAGCGTATTGGTATTTTATTTAATTTCTTTGCCTGCATGGCTATTTTTATCTCCTGTCTTGGCCTTTTTGGATTGGCTACTTTTATAGCCGCCCAACGTACCAAAGAAATCGGGATCCGCAAAGTACTCGGTGCTTCGGTGGCTGGTATCACGGGCTTACTGGCCAAAGACTTTTTGATTTTGGTTGTGATCGCCATTGGCATTGCCTCTCCATTGGCCTACTACGCGATGGATCATTGGCTCTCTGACTTCGCATACCGCATTGACATTCAGTGGTGGATGTTTGCGGCGGCGGGCTTGGCCGCAGTGGCGATCGCGGTTTTGACTGTGGGATTCCAGAGTATAAGGGCAGCCTTGGTGAACCCTGTGAGGAGTTTGCGGAGTGAGTAATTTAAGGCCGCACTCTCAAATAGTAGGTTTTTTCCCAAACTTGTAAAGTATCGGTCTCTGGCTCTCTCTTTTCGATTGAAAAGCGCAAGGGGTAGATACCGGGCTGTTTATATTGGACTTTGAATTTTGCTCGACCATCTGCCATTGGCAGCACTTCATCATTGAGTCGTAAGACAACCTTATCTATGGAAGATGAATACTGACCCAGTGTTATATTTGCCGTAACTAGATCACCTGTGGCTGGTGCAAGTTGATCAAACCATAGTAGCGGCTGATCCCAGCCAAAATTGCAAAAGTAGTATGGGATACAGTTCATTAAAAAATAATTTAATACATTCGTTTCAGCCAGTCTAATCTCCGCTTTGGTTTGTTCCAATGTTGTGATAAATTGATCTGGCGATTGGTTTTTCCAAGATTGAAAAAGCCAATCATTGGGTGCTAAATAATTCATGGTTTCCCCAATATATGGCTCAAAATTTGCGACTTTCCAAAGGATTGTGCGATAATTACTCAATTTGCCTTGTACCTCATATAGGAGGTTCACATTGGTTTTTTGTTGTAGGCTATCCAATAATAAGCGCATAGCCTCTGATTCGGACACCACCATTTGGGTTTTCCTCCAGTACTCCATGGAACGATCCGAAGAATCCTGTTTTATACTTTTCCTAATGGATTTAAATAAGTTATGGTTGCTTTTCTCGATTTCAGTTGCTCCTACCCTGAGGGCAAACTGCCATTCGGCTTGTAGCGATTCATTTTGATCGGTTGTTTTTTCCAAGACAATAAAAGCAGTCAGTGATATTATCACCATGATACACATCCCATGCAACAAAGTGGGAAGTAGAGACATTACTCGCATATTTGAATGAAAAACGGTTTGGGCAATGTACGTACCTCCTTAGTCAAAGGGTTACGGGCCAATAACTTTGTATTCACTTTTTTGATTCCGGGTGTTTGATATCGGTGACGATATTGACCCAAACCTTGGGTCATAGCGATGGGTTTATTATTGATAAAGGCGGTCAAGTTTTTACTTGAATTTGGGGAGTAAGCCAGGGGGGAAACCTCTCCCCTAAATACTTCTCCGGCACGAACGCACCCGTTTTTAGTAGTGACTATAGGAATCAGCGCTTCAAAACGATATGCTGCTACGCCCTCAATATTATCTTCCATGCTGGCCAAAACTTGACAGGCTGCCGAGGTATGATTGAGTTCCCAAATAGAAAGCAAGGCCGCTTTCTGGTCATCGCGGCTTCCTGCGATGATTTTTTGGTCATGCTTGCGATGGGTTAAGGAAAAAATAGAATCCAATCCAACGAGGGCTTGAGGGTTATTTTTAGCAAACAGATAAAGGCTATCTATAAAGGTTCTATTATCCTCGAAGAATGCTGATGTTTGCGGTTCTAGGCTCAAAATGCCTTTTAAATATGGTAAATAATTGCCTTTTAAAGATGGTCTATATTTGCCTTTTGAATCAATACCTTTGTACGCCCTTCCTATTTGAGTATGGATGGAATTTTCCATTGTTTCACAATGTTTTTGGATGATTTTACTCCTTCTATACAAGTTTTCGTTAAGGAATGATGGGTAAATATGAGCAGATTTTTCTAAATTCGACTTGGAAGCATATTGGACACGCTCTAATGTGCTATTCATTTTAGCCTCCGTTTGTGTAAGGCTGTAGTACTGTTCGAATTGTGCTTGCTTCTGGTGCCACAGGTGTAAAGCATAAGCACCCAATACACCAATAATCAGTGCATATATCAAGAATAATCGTTTTGGGTTAGATCGCATCGTTAGCGTTTTTTTATGGATATAGTAGCGGTGAAAAAATAATTTACCTTTTCACCGCTATTTAACGCTTTATTTTTCATTTATGACATCTCAGAGAGGGGCTTAATTTTGCCAAAGCATAAAAGCAGCCTTGATGAACCCTGTGAGGAGTCTGCGGAGTGAGTAGCGCCGTTTTACAATATCGAGATAAAATCGCTCAATACCCAACCCTTCAAGCCGTCCTTCCGCTTTACCTCAAACCAATCTCTCTCCGCTATGCGGGTGATGTTAGTTTGAGCCAACCAAGTGGTAGGATAGTGGTAACCGATTTGACAACCGAGGACTTACACCGACAATATCCGCTTTATAGCCGCCAATAATCTCTATTCATAGATTTTCAGGTATTCCACCCATAAACCCTACCCACCTTTGCCAAAATTTAGAAATTTATGAAAAAAGTAATTATTCTCCCTGTATTTGCCCTATTGACTACATTCATTGGTGCACAAACCACCTTCACTAAGTTGACAGGTACGCCTTTGACCACGACCGTTGGCGATAGTCGCAGCGTCAATATTATTGATGTCAATAATGACGGCAAAGAAGACGTATTCATATCCAATGGATTGGAAGGCGGTCAAAACAACGAACTCTACCTCAATATTAGTAACAATGCGTACCAACTGGTACAAAATGACCCCATTGTGTTGGATAATAGCCCTTCTGATGGTGCTACCTTTGCTGATGCTGACAACGATGGAGACCTGGATGGCTATATGGTCACTTGGTACAACCAACCCAATTTCTATTACACCAACAATGGTATGGGGCAGTTTACACACTTGCCATCTGCGGTAACAGGTAATCTTGGTACTTTTTCTGAAACTGCTGCTTTTGCCGATTATGACAAAGATGGATTGGTAGATTTATACATCACCAACAGTGGTGGGGATCTCAAAAACCTCCTCTACCGCAATACTGGAAACCATCAATATGTGAAAGTGACCGCCGCTTGGCTCAATGAGGCCAAGGCAAGCCGCGCGGCGGTTTGGGCAGATTACGACAATGATGGGGATCAAGATTTGTTTGTAGCCCACGAAGGAGCCAACACCAATAGCCTATTCCGCAACAATGGGGCGAATGGATTTGCAAAACTGCTGACTGACCCCGTTGGTCAAGAAAGCATTGGTTCTATCACGGCCAGTTGGGGCGATGTCAACAATGATGGTTTTCAAGATTTATTTGTCGGAAATACTGGATTTTATATCCCCAAAAACAACCGCCTATTCCTCAATAATGGCAATGGCGGTTTCGTGGCCGCTCCGGCAGGGCCTATCAACAGCGATGGTGGTTGTACTTTTGGCAGTGCTTTTGCCGATTATGACAATGATGGTGACCTCGATTTATTTGTCGCCAATGGGTTTTGTAATGGTACAATCGTGAATTTTTTGTACAAAAACGATGGATTGGGCGTATTCGAGCGCGACTTGACGGCCTTGCCGAGTTTTATAACGCCTTGCTCTTTTGGTACGGCTTGGGGAGACCTCAACAATGATGGTTTCCAAGATCTGGTGATTGCCACTTGCAAAAACCAGGCTTCCTCGCCCCAACCGCCCAACTTGGTGTTTATGAACAATACCAATACCAACCATTGGTTAAAAATCAGGCTCACAGGCGTAACCTCTAATCGGTCGGCCATAGGTGCTCAAATCGTCGTCAAAGCGATCATTAATGGCCAATCGGTGAGCCAAATGCGCGAAATCAGTGGACAAACTGGCTATGCCAGCCAAAACAGCCTTATTGCACATTTTGGACTGGGCGATGCTGACTCTATTGAAAGTGTGACCATACGTTGGCCATTGGGCATTGAACAAATACTTGGCAACATCGCCATAGACCAATCCATAGCCGTAACCGAAGGGCAAACACCCATCCGTGAACCCAATATGAAAACGCTGACGCTCAAAATCTGGCCCAATCCAGTAGTAGAAATCCTGAATTGGCAGGTAGAAACACTAGAACCCATTGATACGGTGCAGTTTGCGTTGAT
Organism: Saprospiraceae bacterium; assembly: GCA_031373665.1. Lineage (GTDB taxonomy): Bacteria > Bacteroidota > Bacteroidia > Chitinophagales > Saprospiraceae > M3007. The sequence continues at coordinate 20,283 of JANMMZ010000058.1, forward strand.
TGATTCTGGTGGCAGAACCTGCTACGCTATGAATGTGACGCGCTTAGAGAGCGGCACTCAAACATTCAGCACCTCCATAAAAGACTTGGCCAAAGGCGTTTACTCGCTTAGGATGACCGATGGCCGTCAGCGCGAAACAGTGGTGCAGGTGGTGGTAATTGAATAAGTGATATCAGCACAAAAAAATGTAGGGCCAACTGCATTGCGCAGCCAGCCCTAATTTTAAAACCTGTTTCAGTGGTCTCATGATACTATCCCATTTGGTAATGGGGTGCTTTCAGATTCTATGCTTTGGTTATTCAGTTTTAATTATTTTAAACATATGCACCCCTTCTGGCGATTCGAACCGAGCCATATAGATACCTGGCTGTAAAGTGGGCTCAAAGTCAACAGTGGCACTGGTCACAAAGGGCTCAATATCTTGTTTCAATACCCCTCGGCCACTGAGATCAAAGATACGCAGGATAGAGCGTTCTGGCGCGGGATCTTCTAAATACAAAGTCAGTGCATCCGTGAATGGATTGGGGGATAGTTGTGCGAAGGAGGTTGGGTTTGGATCGGTTTTTAATTCATTGGGCAGAAGTTCTTTAAGGACGTAATTACTTTGAAGACCAGCCCAACATACCGTATAGCCATTATTGACAAGAGTGATTGTCAACTGGAGTACTGGGATGAAATTACCGGAACCAGCATACCTTATAGTTACGAATTGCTTTGCTGTAACGCTACCACCATTTTGGGGGAAGGCCAGTTTTTCGTTTGTAAATCTCCAAAGGCCACTACCTTGATCTGGGCCAGGCATTTCACTAAAATCCAAATTTATGTACCCAACCTCGACGGTATTAACGCCAGATGGTAGAGGGTTGGTTCTTATATGAAAATTCTTAAATATTCCAGCATTGATATTATGTCTGACTTGAAATAAGTTTACAATTTCATTGAATGAAAATGTCTCACAAACTGGTTGGGGTTCGGGGCTTCCAGTGTAGGTGGCAACAATATCTTGTAGAATAATCAAATCCGTCTGCCCAACAATGGATGAGAATCCGCCAGGGTCGTCTACACTACAAAGGCTGTAGACAGCAATTTGAACAGATGTTCCAGGCGGTGCTGTAATCATGGCAGTTGTACCATTTGTCGTCCCATAATATAAAGTACTTCCGCTCCATATTGCAGTGGCCACAACCCGATATCCAAAGACTCCAGGTACCGGATTCCAAGCAACTGATATGGAGGTAGGGGTAGTAGATGTTACATGAAGGTTGGATGGGCCAGGTAAGTTACAAACATCATTATTGCTTAGCGTCGTAACGACAGTTGAACTCAAAATAGAGTCAGTTGGGATAATGGCAAATGAATAGATGGGTAGCAGCAATAAAAGCATGCCAATCCTCATCTGTTTTAATAAAAGATTCATAAAATAAAGGTACAGATTTTAAAAATGTTTGAATGATATCATAATTATGGCAAAGATCAGGCAGTGAAACTGAATATAATATAACATATTTGCACTAAAATTCTCATTCCTGTGTGCTAAATTATGGAAAATTCAAGCCTAATAGAGTTACTTAAAACGTTGAATACCAAAGAATTAAGTCATCTTTTGGACTTTGTGGAGAACCCATATTTTACCACAGGGCGGTATAAAAAAGATGCACAAATATTACTCAAAGCGCTATTAAAAGAGGCTCCTGATTATAAAAGTACCCACAATAGTAAAGAGAAAATCCATCACTGGGCGTTTTCGGGATCAGTCTATACGGAAGGTCGTTTAGAGAAAGCCATGGTGGATGCCCATAAAATGTTGAGACAATTTTTATTGGTGGAAGCGTACTTGAGTGAGTCCAACCAAATCCAAGTGAACTTGGATTTTGCGCAAATTCTTAGAAAAAGAGGATTGTTGCAGAAATCAACCAATGCGATCAAAAATATTATGGAAACCTTGAAAACCAAGAAATCAAAAGTATCAGATGATTATGAACTTTTGTACAAGGCTTCTTACCTCAGCAATACCTTAGAAACCCAAAAAAGTAAGTTGGATGATGTGACCACCTCATTTGAATATCTGGATTTAGCCTATTATTCCAATCGCTTAGACATGCTAAACTATCATCTGCTCATGACTAAAACTACTCGAGTGGAGTCCGTGATTGATTTAGAGAAAGAAATCCAAAATTCCAAAATGTTTGTTGTGGATCGTGAGGAGTCACCTAACCTATACATTGCTCAAAAAACATTTCACCTTTACGCCAGTGCAGCGCCTAGCATAGAAGATTTTGACCAACTCTTTGTATTGCTCAAAGAAAAGGAACACCTGATTGAGCCAGAAAGCGTCAAGTATTATTTTACGTTATTGAGGAGTTATTGTAGTATATTGATCAGCAATGGCAATACAGAGTTGGTCTCTTTATTGCATAAAATTAATGTGGATAACCTAGAAAAAGGATACTTTTATTATTTCAACGCTTTGACTGCTGGTGCCTATTTGAATATATCCAGTATATCTGTAAGGATAGGCCAATACCAATGGGCTTACGATTTTATTGAATTGCATAAAGATCGGATTCTAGGAGATAATGAAACCCAAGATTTTTATCGGCTAGGATTGGCCAATTATCTTTTCTATACTGATCAATTTGAACGGGCACTCGACTATATTCCTGTAGTCTCTCCCCATATTGCCTTCCATTTGTTGGCGCGCAGGCTGGAGTTAATGATCTACTATGAGACAGGGTCTAACCTCCTAGCGCCCAAAATAGATGCTTTCAAAATGTATATCAGCCGGGCCTCCAAAAAAACCTTGTCAGAAGACATCCGTGATCAAAATGCCAATTTTGTAAATCTCCTACACCAAATTATATACTCCAAACCTGGTGAACCCAAACGAGGAGAAACGATTATCAAAAGAATCATAGAGAAAAAGCAAGTGCCTATGTCTGATTGGCTGATCAAAAAAGCGAAACTTCTTAAATAATTTAGAGGTGAATAAGGTTATTATTGGAGTCTATGGAGAATTTGTTGTCTAATGTGTTATAAAAACCAAGCGTAGGTATTGGTATTTATTATAAAAGTGGCCTGTTTTGAAGCATTTTGCTTTAAAACAGGCCACTTTTTATTTAGAAAAAAGCCTGAAAAGTGTTATAGGTAGCCGCTGATTGGGGTAAGACCTTTGCATTATCATTATGCGCTAAGTTATACGAATCTAGTTAAAAAATCAGTCCACCATAAAAGCCAGTCAAAACCAAAAAAATTGATTGAGATACTTGCCTTCATGATATCGGCAACTTTCATCTTACTTGCTTAACTTAAAATGGAAACGAGCAGGTTTTAAAAATAGTAATCATTGTTTCACTGTCAAGTTTTTTTTAAAATGAATCAAAAAAAATTCTTCTTCCGACTTTTGAGCACGCTGGTTTTCGCCATGCTGCTATCCCACTCTTCGACCATCTTGGCTCAGGATTTTATCACAAAATGGACTTTCTCCTCCCCAACCACAGAGATAAAGTTCAATGCAGTGACCGCTGGCTCTTCAGTGTACTATACTTGGACTACTACGCCATCGGGGAATAACGGAAGCGGTACTTTTAATTCGGCCTCGGGGCAAGCAGTGACTTTGACAGGACTAAATATAGCAGGAGGAGACATAGTGACGCTGCGTATGGTGCCAACCCATCTTCGACGATTTTGGATAAGTAATGGCCCACAACGATCAAACTTAATCGAGGTATCACAATGGGGTGCTGTCCCTTGGTCAAGTATGACCTCGGCTTTTTTTGGTTGTGAAAATTTGACTATCACAGCAATTGATGTGCCGAATTTAACCACCGTGACTGATATGAGTTTTATGTTCTTGGAAGCTACGAGTTTAAACCAACCTATTGGTAATTGGAATACTTCTAATGTGACTAATATGCAATCAATGTTCGCTGGTGCTACGAGTTTTAACCAGCCTATTGGTAATTGGAATACCGCCAATGTGACTAGTATGCAATCAATGTTCGGGAGTGCTACGAGTTTTAACCAGCCTATTGGTAATTGGAATACCGCCAATGTGACTAGTATGCAATCAATGTTCGGGAATGCTACGAGTTTTAACCAACCTATCGGTAATTGGAATACCGCCAATGTAACTAATATGCATGGCATGTTCGGTAGTGCTATGAGTTTTAACCAACCCATTGGTAATTGGAATACCGCCAATGTGACTGATATGAGCCAGTTATTCGGTGGTGCTATGAGTTTTAACCAACCTATGGGTAATTGGAATACCGCTAATGTGACTGATATGAGCGCCATGTTCGCTGGTGCTAAAAGTTTTAATCAACCTATTGGAAATTGGATAACCAATAAGGTAACTGATATGAGCGGCATGTTCTTATATGCTTGGGCTTTTAACCAACCCATCGGTAGTTGGAATACTGTTAATGTGACAGATATGAGTTACATGTTCCACAATGCCTTGAGTTTTAACCAAATCATAGGTGGTTGGAATACTGCTAAGGTGACTGATATGAGTTATATGTTTCTAGATGCTACAAGTTTTAACCGTATCATTGGGGGGTGGGCGCTTGGTGCTATTATCTCCCCTGGTCTGAGTGAAATGTTATCAAATTCAGGAATGGATTGCGGAAATTATACTTCTACACTTATTGGTTGGAGGGCTAAGAATCCATTGGTCATGGGGCTTAAATTGGGCGCTACCGGCCGTCGATATGGTACTAATGCTGTTCTGGCAAGAAATGCCTTGAGATTTAATCAAGGCTGGGATATTTTGGGCGACTCGCCCAGTGGATCTCCCTGTTATGCCTCAATCCCTGATGATGGGTGTTGCAACCAAGATTTGACTGCCCCATCACCAACTTGGGGGGTGTTTACTGAAAGTGACAATGAACAATATGAGGGTGAAAACGGCACTGTCACAAAAGCCTTAGGTAATCTTGGATCAAGCCACCAAAACTTTCAGGTCTATCCGAATCCACTATCGCCATCCACTATCCTTCATGTCGTAGTCACTGGCGTAGAATTGTCACCAGAAGCCACGTTGCGCATACGAGATTTACAAGGACGAGTTGTTCATCAACAAACCCTCAGCACTCAGACTGATCTGCAGCTAAGCCTTTTAGTAGCAGGGGTTTACCTGCTCGAAGCAACAGATGGTAAGTCCGTTTGGCGCGAGCGAGTAGTGTTGGTGGAATGATAGGTCTTCGTAAAAAAACACTTGTTTGACCGTAAAATCTTGATCCTTAAATGTGTACTTTATTTCGGAACGGTTCCTTATTCACCACTTATAAATTAATTTTTTCATAAATTTTTCACACAATGAAATTAACTTCTTTTATTTTATTTTTTACAGCCACCATTTTCTTTAGTTGTACCAAAGAAACACCCATTACGCGCCCAGTTGCAGTATCTGAAACTCAAGAAACAACAGTAGAGGATAGAGCCTGTGGTACTGGTCAATTAGAGATGAGGGTTGCATTCACAAATCCTATCGGTAATAAAGCATATCTAATCGTTTATGATCAAGATGGTTCTACTCGCTATGTGTATCCTTGGGCTTGTTCTAATCACGGTTGTACCGGTTTGCCTTGTCTGGATGCCTTAGACAACACATTTTATCAAACATTTACAGTGGACAAGTGTGAAAAAATAAAAGTACAACTTTTTGAAGTAGATCCCCCTTATGCTTGTAATAATGGGACCGGCAATGTTTCTATCCAGATTAAAAAGAAAGGTACTATATCCCCTGTCAGGTCATTTACGCTCACCTACGCTGGCGGCACTACTTATCCATCTAAGTGTTTCTATATTGATGGTAGTGGAAATATTGGCGTAGCAGAAGTATGCCCCGAAAACGGATAACAGGTTTTAAAAGCCATGTAAAATAAGTATTCCATAAGTGCCAGTCCATGTACTGGACTGGTACTTATTATTAAAAAAAAATATCACCCTCTGGTCTCAGAAAATCACCAAAAATTGTAGATGAGATGAGTGGGCAGGTTTTAAAAAAAGAACTAGCAAAATAGGGGAAAAGGCTTTTTTAGGCTTTTAATCCATAGAGGTTCTTGATGTTTTACAGTTTTTCTTCGATTTGGAGCGATAGAAAAAGCCTTAAAAGTGTGGTTGTGGGGCTGGCGTACTAAAGGCCATCTTTGCACCATCACTACGCACTGATATTTATATGGGTGCTACTCTTTTAAGTATTTTTTTATCATACAAATTTTTTCACACAATGAAATTACCTTTTTTTATTAGTTTACTTACGGTAAGTATTTTTTTTAGTTGCACCAAAGAAGCACCTATTACTCGCCCAATAGCGGTATCTGAAACTCAAGAGACATCTGTAGAGGATCGAGGCTGTGGCACTTCACAATTGGAGCTAAGGGTTACATTCACAAATCCTATTGGACAGAAATCATATCTTATTGTTTATGATCAAGATGGTTCTACTCGCTATGTGTATCCTTGGGCTTGTTCTAATCAAGGTTGTACCAGTTTGCCTTGTTTAGATGCATTAGATAACACATTTTATCAAACATTTACTGTAGATAAATGCGAGCAAATAAAAGTACAACTTTTTGAAGTAGATCCCCCTTATGCTTGTAATAATGGCACGGGCAATGTTTCTATCCAGATTAAAAAGAAAGGTACTATATCCCCTGTCAGGTCATTTACGCTCACCTACGCTGGCGGCACTACTTATCCATCTAAGTGTTTCTATATTGATGGTAGTGGAAATATTGGCGTAGCACAAACATGCCTATAAGATAAATATCTAATAAGTGCCAGCCTATTATTGTAATCAATACAGGGCTGGTACTTATTAAATACTCTCATAAGCGACCTTCATCTTGAATCTCTTTATCGCATGAAAAATATCAAAATCAAGGTTGGAGATTACGGGGTAAAGTGTTGGTGTAGATCTCTTCACTGGGTAGTATTAGTAATCATTCTACAGGCATTCGTTCAGGTATGCGAGGGTCAAGTCTTGAGTACGTACAAAGAAAAGACTGGCCTTAAGAAAATCAGTACAAGATTGGATGAACTTAATATATCGCCTTTGGAGGATTCCTTGATGAAAGCACTTAAAATACCAGAGATAGCGAAAGACACGGCAGGTAAATGGGAATTGCATATAGAAAATAATTTCATACAAGACACTGATAGCACCTATTTAGGAGAAGGTTTTTTTTCTGATTATTCGATTTCTAGAAAACTAAACCTGATGGGGATTCCCTTGCAATTAGAAGGTCATTTGGTATTGCAAAATAGTACGATAAACAAACGGTTTTCGGGATTCAGCATTGGATTTGATGCCCAAGGATTGACACAACAGTTAAAAGAAAAAGTGATACGAAAAGATATATATAAGAAGGCTAGTGCAATGGGTAAAGGCGGCGATTTGGAAAGTGTTGGAGCCTCATTAGGTAAAAAAACAGTATATCAAGAACTAGAAAAACTAAAACTAAAAGTTCGGCAGGTAGTAACAGATAGTATAAAGAATACCGAGGAGCGGATTTATAAATGGGGCAGGGCCAAAGACATGTTGTTTGACTCATTGGATAAAATGGCCGAGCCGTTGGAAAGGAGTGAAGAGGATACTCTTGGGGCTACTTCGGACTCTCTGGATCGTGTTGGAAGACTTATGGGGCTGAAAAAAAAGATACAACGTTCTGATTCACTGTTCCAAGTGGCTCAAAAGCGGGTCTCTACTTGGAAAAATCAGGTATCGGAACTAGAAACTTGGACGACCCAACAAAAAAACACGGTGGACGGCTTAGGAAACTCGGAAGATTTCTTGCTGTACCTCGGTCAAATGCCCGAAATTACCAAAACAGCCCCAGCAGGACTGGATACATTGATTGGAAGGCACTTAAACATAGATTCTATATTTAATGTAAAAAAATACAGAACCTATGGCGGCAAGGTAGAACAATGGAATGATACCCTTCAAAAGGCTCAGGCTTACCATCAAGAGATGGGCAATTGGTTGGAAGAAAAGCGAAAAACGTGGGACAGTTTATCTGATCCTGATGTATTAAGAATGCAGGTTAAAGAAAGTAATATTCATTTGAGTCCGCTACAAAAAATGATCTTAGGATTTCAAAAACTGAATATCGGAACAGATGTGCTGAATGATTCGCGCCTAACCCTAGCAGCAGTACCGATCAATGGTATCAATACAGCGTGGGCTCTCGGACGCTACCACTGCGCGGTGGCTATAGGGAAAGAGGCCAGTGCCAATAATAATTTGGCCACTGACTTTGCGAGGAATACCAACCGCATTGGACTGAATAGAAAAGTAGTACACCTAAAGGCAGGCGTAGGTAGTGAAGAAACCTCTAATATGGCGGTTTCATTTACACATATAAAGGCAGGATGGAGTGACGAATTGGTAGAGAATCCAACCCCAACTAAAGCCAAAAATATTTTGGTGGGGCTTACGGCAAAACAGTATATCGGAAAGTCGCTTTTTGTGGGAACGCAAATGGTATTGAGCAATACAGATATGATAGGAGCATCCACAGTAGGCAATTTGTTGGAGTCTGATACGGGAGAACAAATATCGCGCAGTGCTTTGGAGTACCATATAGGTTATCATTCTAAAAAATCAAAGAGCACCCTAGAAACAGGGTACAGTTATATCGGCGGTGGATATCAGACCCTTGGGAACCCATTTTTAATCACCAATCGAAACGATGCAAGCATCAAACTCAAACAAAAACTGCTGAAAGAACGCCTGTCATTGGTAGGCGAATTTCGGATTAATATTAGTAAAAACAATGGTTTTACGCCTGAAACACAGCAAAATCTTTATACTTTGGATGCCTCCTATCGGATCAATAAAAAAGGGGCTCGGGTATGGCTGAAATACCAGCCGATGACTTTTGCTCAAAAAATTGGGGAAACCGCCAACGCGATACAATTAAACACGGCCATTTTAGGCATACAGGCTGGAGGCAAACTGACCAAGCGTCTCAAATGGAACACGGTATGGCAAGCCATGAATTTTAGACAAGAGTCGAGTATTGCCGATACCGCCCTCGTCACGGGGCGGGAGTACCTAACGGGTTACCATACGCTGATAGGAGGGAAATGGATGTTGGGCTGCAACCATTACGGTGGTTTTGAACGGGGAGAACTTAAAGAAGGACAACTTGGGCTAACAGCCACACTATTTAGAAAGGCTGTCAATATAGAAACAGGACTACAGGTACTCAAACGTCCATTCGATCTTGATTTGAGGTATGGTGCCACATGGGGATTCACGGCAAAACTTCGCAAATGGGGCGATATTGGTATTAGAGCCACTTGGCTACGACAACTAGGAAACATTAAAACCAATGAAAACAACGGCTTTTATGGAAACAGTACGGTAAGGATGTTTTTCTGATCCGTTTATATGAAATATTGAAAAACTAATATATTATGATTATTAGACTATTGAGTATTGCCATGCTGCAATACGCAGCATGTATTGCCCTACGGGCACAGGTCATACTGACCCCCATGCCCAGTCCGGCTGAAGTGTTGCGGTTGGAAGATATTTGGCGGGTGAATCTCACAAATACCGGGACTAGTCCCATCAATGCTACCGTAGTATTGAGCATTAAAGACGGCTCTTATAACATGATACTTTCGGCCACAATGGTCAATGTATTGGTAAGGCCTGGTGCGAGTGATTTGCAACAGATAAAATCAGCCGATGCCGAGATCCAATTTGGATCAACGGCTTCTGCCCACACCCTGAGACGGATAGGATCTTTGCCCTATGGAGAGTATATTATCTGCTATTTTTTGAATGACTCAAAAACCAATAGTCTAGTCGGTGAGCATTGTGCTGAAAAGAGCATCCGCCCAATGCTTCCACCAGAACTGTTACAGCCCTACGATGAAGAGGAAATTTATGTGTTAAGACCACTGCTCTTATGGAAAGCCCCCTTCCCTGATACCCGCGATCCTATAGACTATGGATTGCAATTGGTAGAGGTAAAGACTGGCCAAGCGGCTTTAGAGGCCTTGGAAAGGAATCGCCCGCTGGTAAGCACCAGAATTAGGGATCAATTGCAAATGGTTTACCCCGGAGGCGCACCAGACCTAGAGTTGGGAATAACTTATGCTTGGCGGATCAATGCTAAAGTAGGAGATTTTCACTTAGGTACTACAGAACCTTGGACATTTAAGGTGGTAGAGGATAAAACCAGACCTCAAAATGATAGTTACAGAATCCTGAGTGCGAAGCCCGATGGCAATCTATATATTGCTAAAAAAGGAATCTTGCGGTTTGCCTACCAAAACCGATATGGTTTAGAGAAGTTGACCTATAGTGTCAAATCACTAAGCGGAGTAAAATCAACGGACGAAGCCTCGAAAGCGCAAACACCCGAAATAAAACTAAGTCTTGGGATGAACAAAATTGACCTTGATTTGAGCAAAGGGCTTCCATTAAAGGCAGGAAACAAATATTCACTGTGTATCCATCACGAACATACAAACGATCAATATATTGAATTTATATATGAGAACTAACCTATTTACTTTGATAATGCTGGCCTGTGCTGGCCTTGGAGGATGCCTTGGTCAAGATGACTCTATCGAAAATTTGATCGAATACAGCCAGGAACATCGAACCAGTTTAGAGCAAGCGTATGAAGGCAAAGAACTGCGTTCTACCCTAAAATACTTGCCCCCAGATATGGTTGCTTACAGAGACTACGAGTTGCTCGGTGACGAAAAAGTATCTTTTGAAGATTACAAAAAAGGCTATCAATCCACTGCTCAATTTGAGTTGAGGCTTTATGATAAAAACATTGCTGGTATTCAAGAAAGGATCAAGGAACATGAAAGTAATGAGTTTATTGCTAAGTACTACAATTACCAAATGCAGGGAGACCTCAAACTCGTGCAAGGTGGAGACACCTTAGATTGTGTCAATTACCATCCAGTACAATTGGGAGGCAGTACCAATCACTTATTATTCTTATGCGATTTTGATTTGGATCTATCCAAGACCAAGGGTGATATATCGGTACTTTATTTTGACCGCATATTTGGCCAAGAAATAATGTCCCATCGGTTTGAAACCCAAGTATTGAACCAAGTGCCAACCATCAAAAAATAAAATAATTAGAAAGGGGCAGTTTGCCGCCATCGCTACCATCTATATTAATTCATACAACTCATAAATTAGTCTCTGATGAAACTAATACCTATACGATACACTAGACCGATCGCCAGTTTTATGGTGTTCACGTTACTTTTTCAAGTAGCCTTTCCCGTTTGTTCCTATGCATTGACAAACGGCCCCTCACAACCAGAGACACAGGGCTTTGAGCCTGCAGGCACCAGTGATCTGGTGGACGTTTTCACAGGCGACTTTAAGTACAATATTCCCTTGCTTGATCTGGATGGTTACCCCGTCAACCTAGCCTACCAAGCCAATATTGGCATGGAAGACGAGGCTTCTTGGGTGGGTTTGGGCTGGAGTCTAAATCCTGGCGCCATTGACCGCAATGTTCGAGGCCTTCCCGACGATTTCAAAGGGGACAAGATCACGCGGGATGTAAACATCAGAGACAATATCACCTTTGGGGTAAATGGGGGGTATAGCACCAAAGTAGCTGGATTCAAACTGGGTAAAATTGCAGCAAATGTTGGAATATTTTACAATAATTATAGAGGCCCTGGTTTTGAATTTGGTTTAGCACCTACCTTTTCTATAGCCAACCTGAATAAGTCCAAGACCAAAACACTAAAGGCTGGCCCTGATTTGAGTTATAACAGTCAGAGCGGTATTGATATAGGGTTAAGCATGGGTTTGAGTTCGGAAAGTGGTACCACGACAAAAAAAGGCTCTGATTTAAGCCTTAGTACTGGACTCAACTCAAGAGAGGGAGTGAAATACCTGAACTTTAGTGGTAGCGCAAGCAAATCAACCGATAAAACAAAAAATTCGGTTGCATTACAAGGTGGGGTGAGTTTCGGCACGCCGACCTACTCGCCCGTTCCGGACTTAGAATTTAAGACAAGGTCTATTTCACTCAATGTTGGTTTTGGAGGAGAGGTCTCTCCACTTTTCCCACATGGCAGTGTTGGAGGGTTCTATACGGAGCAATATTTGGCTGAACACCACATGAGTCAAGCAGCTTATGGATATTTGCATAGCACCCTTGGCGAATCAGAGAGCGCAGACAATCTTCTGGATTTTAACAAAGAAGGATTGGCAAGCCCTTATAGTGACAAAATGAAAAAATTGCCCATGTCTTATGGCACCTATGACCTTTATTCCGCTAATGCTCAAGGGTTGTCAGCCCAATTCCGAGCCTTTAGGGGAGATGTAGGTATATTCAGGGATGCCGCTTCTCAAAATGGTTCGTTGGGTGCTAATATTGGACTAGAACTTGGATCTGGTAATATAGCACATGCGGGAGGCTCCGTTAATATTCCATGGTCTCAATCAAACGGTGGGGCATGGACGGATAGAAACAACTTTAGAACCAATGCTAAGTTTACTGACCTAGATGATCAGGGTCTGTATGAACCTGTTGCCTTCAAAGATGCAGGAGAGCCTACAATCGTTGCTAACCAAATTTTTTACAATAGCGTGGGCAACTCCGACCCCGCTTATGTAGAACTGACCAAAGTGGCAGCTTCCATTAGTGCAGAAAGCAAATTAAATAAAGAAAGAAATCTACAAGCCGCTGGTAGTGTAGCTGTTGGTTCTGTGTTGAAAAAGGACAAAAGAGACCGTAAAAATGCCGTGTTTAGTTACCTCAATGGTTATGAGGCAAGCCGATTTGGCCTAGATAAAAGTATTAGAAGTTATGATGCTTTAAATTCGGACTGTAATACTGTTTTTACCGATACTAAACGAAATTTTAGACCTCGGCATCATATTTCTGAAATCACCGTTACACAACCAGGCGGATCTCGTTATGTTTTTGGGATTCCTGTATATAATATCAAGCAAAAAGAAGTGACCATGAACACTTCTGCTACTCCGCCTGGAGGGCAGGATGGCCCATTGGCAACGTTCAGCGGTACTGAAAACTCGGTAGATAATTCATCTGGTTTGGATCATTATTACGAGGCAAGGTCAACGCCCCCTTATGCCACTTCCTATCTTTTGAGTGGGTTGTTGTCTCCAGATTACATTGATTTGACTAAAAATGGTATTTCTGACGACGATATGGGGACTGCTGTCAAGTTTAACTACACTAAAAGAGGGCTATATAAATGGCGAACACCCGTAGGGAATAATACAGGCCGTTACAACCCCGGTAATAGGGCAGACCAAATATTGCTACCAAACCAACGCGACAACAAAGCCAGCTATACCAGTGGTGAGCGGGAACTATGGTACATGCATTCTATAGAATCTAAAAACTACATAGCCCGTTTTTATACCAGTGAGCGCAGCGATGGTCTTGGGGTTCTTGAGAATGGCGATCTTGATAACGGCACGAATGCCGTAAAATTGCAAAAACTAGATAGAATAGAGTTGTACTCTAGGACTGAATTTGTAACCAATGGCTCGAATGCGACACCACTTAAAACCGTACATTTTCAGTATGAAGAACCGAACACTAGCTTGTGTCTTGATGTACAAAATGCCGTGAATCCTAGCATCACGGGCAAACTCACTTTAAAACGAATCTATTTTACCTACGGAAAGAATGACCGTGGTACTAAAAACGTCTATAAATTTGACTATGTACGCACTTCTGGTGCTGGGGTAATGAACTACAACATGGTCAATGTGGATCGGTGGGGTATGTATAAGGAGCAGAAAGCAGGATACCCGCTTAACAATGCATTTCCCTATTGTTATCAGCCAGATGGAACCATCAGTGGTTCCGAGCTTGATAATTACGCTTCGGCTTGGAACCTCAATAAAATCACCCTACCTACTGGTGCGGAGATTAGTGTTGACTATGAATCTGACACTTATGCTTATGTCATGAACAAACGGGCTGGGCAGCACCTGTTTATCAAAGGATTTACCAAAGAGGTTAATGATGGACTAACAGACGAATTATATTCAATCAATTTTATAGGTGATCCTGATATGCATTACTACATGCATGTAGCACTCCCATCGGCTGTTACTAATTTAGACGATTTCAAAAAACGATATTTAGAAGGCATTGAAAATATCTATTTCAATTGCAGGGTTCAACTTAAAGGGGGGGCCTCCAATAGTGTCGAAAATATAACAGGATATGCAGACTATGATATCAATAATATAACCTTAAAAGACAATAATACCACAGCAGTCATCAAACTAAATCATGTAGAAGGTGATCGAGGGGTCAATCTCAATCCTATTGTAAAGGCGGCTTTGCAAACGATGCGGATAGAGTTACCCGCAATAGCGCATCCAAATGCTCCAAGTATGCCTAATGTAACACCACCCAATACCAGTGTTAGTGAAATTAGAAAAGCCATTCAAGGCTTGTTTCCAATGATACAAAACATTGGTGATTTAATCCTTGGATTCGATAAAGTAAGGATCAATGCGGAGTATGCCCAAGGTATTGATGTCTCCTTTAATGGACCCAAGTCTTCATGGGTACGCCTATGCAATCCCACCTATAACAAGTACGGAGGCGGCAGTCGGGTGAAGCGGGTTTCCATTACAGACAAATGGGCCGAAATGGAGAGCAATGGACATAGCTCATCCAGTTACAGCACCAATTACGAATATACCACCCAATTAAATGGGGAAACCATCAGCAGTGGGGTAGCATCTTATGAACCCATATTGGGCAATGATGAAAATCTGTGGAGACAGCCACTGCGCTACTCCAATAAAAACCTTGTGCTGGGGCCACGCACTCAAATGTACCAAGAGCTACCCGTGGGAGAAGCCTTGTTCCCTGGACCGACGGTTGGGTACAGTGAGGTAAAAGTAAGTTCAACGCCTTTGAACGCTGATCCCAACAATAAACGTACTGCTACTGGTTATTCAATCAATAAGTTTTATACCGCCAAAGATTTTCCAACCCGTGCAGAATATACAACCCTCCACAACAAAAAGCATAAGCCCAATCCAATCTTGAAGATATTCAAGTTTTTTGCTAAAGCGAGTTTGGGCTTGACACAGGGCTTTGTAGTAGAAGTCAATGATATGCACGGAAAGCCCAAAACGCAAGAAACCTACAATGAGGCTGGGTCATTGATCGCCTCCACAGAGTACCGATATAGAACAGAAACCAATGGCCGTCTGAAAAATGAGGTGGAGGTGATAAAATCAGATAACCAAATAGCATCGGGCGTATTGGGCATAGATATGGATATTTGGGAAGATATGTCACAAGAAGAAGTGGTGACTTATGGAGCAGGGGTCAATTTTGGGGTAGACGCTGGTGCTTGGGGGCCCATACCAGCCATATTCTTACATGCAATCCCAGTCTTCCATAAAGATGAATCTATGCTGAGGTCTTCCGTAACCACTAAATTTATCAAGCGGTTTGGGATCTTAGACGAGGTTATAAAAATGCAAAATGGAGCCTCCTTGGCTTCTAAAAACCTATTGTATGATAGCGAAACTGGGCAGCCGCTCTTGGTAGAAGTACAAAGTGAGTATGATGGTAGCCCCGTATATCAATTTAACTATCCAGCACACTGGGCTTATGATGGGATGGGACAAACCTATCAAAACCAAGATGCATTTTTCAAAAACATAACATTGGATGCCCAAGGCAAGTTACTGCCTCAGGGTGTGGCTGCCATGTTGAGCGATGGAGATGAAATCATTCGGTATAAAAAACTTGGAACCCTAAATTTTTCATCTCCTGAAACCTATCATGTCAACAAAATTGGGGATGATGCTTTTATCCTAAATCAGGACGGAGGCAAGTTAGTTAGTTCATCTTTTAGCATTAAAGTTAAACGCAGCGGTAGAAGGAATATGGCCACCGCCTCCGTCGGTTCTTTCCAGTCATTGGTCAATCCTAGATTGCCAGGTGCTAACAGTTTGAGCATAAATGATGCCACTAAGGTATTACAGGCTTCGGCTGCTACCTATCATAATACCTGGCAAATACCTGCACCTTACAAGCGACTCAATTGTACGTCAGGTTATGATCGGAATGAACTTGATGAAATTTTGTGTACTTTGGTCAATACCGATGCTTGGTTCACCACCATAGAGGAGAATAAGACTCTTTGTGACGCGATGGGTGGAATGCCAACCTGTAGTTTTACATTGAATGGTGCTCCAAGTAATACTATTCCATTCTATACCTTGACGGAGAAGCCTAAATATGGGCTGGTTTACGAATATCAGGCTCAAATAGGCAATTGTGTCTTGACACTGGCTATGCCTGATGGGTCACCATTTAATCCCAATGACCTGACCTGTGGCCAATGTGGTGGTGGTGGTGGTGCTTTAAGGTCTGATGGAGATGCGACACCAAGTGCTATAGGGTACGGCAATACTTGCCTTCAAGTAGATTTTGACTGCTTGACTTGCAACACCGCACGTTGTACCAATGCGGCCAGTATGAATATTGGAGACATGTTAAATCCGTATTTTTATGGAATATTTGGGAACTGGCGGCCACAACTCAGTTATGCATACGCACATCCAAATGGTAGAGAAAATAGTGGTACACTCAAAGGTCGAGGTTACTTTAGCCAGTTTTCACCATTCTGGTACTGGGATGGCAATGGTAAACTTGTATCTAGTACGGATAAGTGGGTACTGGCCAATACTGTGACCAAGTACGACAAAGCAGGCAATCCTATTGAAGAAAAAGATGCTATCAATAACTACGAATCTGCCCTGTTTGGTTTTAAGCACAGTCTGCCGTTGGCCACATCTTCTAATTGTAAATATACACAAATTGCTTATGACGGATATGAGGACGATGGATTGCCCACCTTGCCAGAGTGCATACGGCCTTGTCATACAAGTCATTTGTCAAGCGAAATAATGGGAGATGTTTCTCGCAGTACCGTAACAGCCCACACGGGTAAAAACGCGATGCGACTAGCCCAAGAAGCCTCTATTACTTATACTGGAGGTTTAGAAAACAATGAATTGGGCGATATCATATCACAAGATGGGAATGGAAATTGGCTACTGGGAGAAAACGGAAGCATTGGGACTTTCCAACCTATCAGTGCTACGAATGACCGGAAATATGTGATCAGTGCTTGGGTCTATTCAGCAGATTTCAACTGTGCCACAGACTTAAGAAATGATCCACCACAGATGCTGTTTGCTTATAATGATGGGAATGAATTAACCTTATCAGAAGGGGGTAAACCTCGTGGCCCCATCATTGATGGGTGGAGAAAAATTGAAGAAATTGTCACAATACCCAGTGGTACGGGAACCTTCTCTTTTAAATTTTTCAACCCGACAAAGCAAATTCATTTAGATGATGTTCGGGTACACCCCTACGATGGCAGTATGCAAACTTTTGCATACGACCCCATATCACTGCGACTAATGGCTACCTTGGATGAGCGGAATTATGCCACTTTCTATGAATACGACGATGCTGGATTACTGGTGCGTACCAAGCGCGAAACAGAAAAAGGCATCATCACCGTCACCGAAAGCCGCTCTTACTTGAAGCCTAACAATCAATAATAACTTAAACAACATGCATAAGATGAAAAAATATGGATTACTCCTCTTTGGGGTATGTTTAGTATTGGTCAGTGTTCAGGCTCAATCAGCTCAAGACCAACTCAAAAAGGTAATAGATGCCCAAAAAGGCTTACAAAGTTATCATTTGAAAATGAACTATAGTTTTTATGGCGATGGGCAAAGTACGCCCTTGCAGACCATGCATGGTGCCTCGCAGTTGTTGGGCAATCGCCGATACTTCAAGTTTGGCGATATAGAGCAGTTTATCAACGAAAAACTGGTCATCACTGTCAATCACGAAGACAAATATGTAGTACTAGACAAAGATGACCGATATGATCAATATCGGGTTTCGATGGATGTAAAATCAGTCCTATCTGATCTGGAAACCCAGGGGAAGTCTCTTACGCTTGAAACCATCTCGGCGCAAACAGGCTTGATCAAAGTTTTTAACAAAGAGACCAAGGCCCAGGATTATGCCTTGCTGTTTGATAAAATGACAAACCGGGTACTCACGGTCACCACCTATTACGATGAGGAGGAAACTCAGGAACTGTACGGAGATGACTACAAATCATCTCGTTTAGAGATGAGTATTGAGTACCTACCCCCTGCCGAACCATCGGATCTGATCGCAGCGGTCTTGAGCAAATCAGGTAAGGATTATAAGTTAAAAATGGCTTATAAAAAGTATGCATTTTATGATATGTCATCTAAATAATGGCTGTATCAAACAAGGATTAAAAAAACACCCTCTATGACTTTGGATCATGAGGACACTAAATCTATTCTAATACATTATAGATCTTATACAATATGAAACATATTGCGACAAAATATACGCTGGTTTATCTCCTGCTATGCCTTTTTTGCTTACCTATATTTGGGCAAGGGACGGACCTGTTCTACAATGAACTCTCTGGCAAGGATATAGCCAAAAACAAATCTTTTATGGTAACGGACGACCGTTTCCGGGATAAATCATGGAAAGATATTCAGAAAAACTATGCCGTAAAATCTTATGTGGCCCTATCTGTCAATGACGATACCCCCATAGTGGTCAATGACCCATTTATATGTGTAGTCAAACTACGCATAGACCAATGGAACAGCGCCGACGATTCTACTTCCTTCACGAAGGAAATGACCCTATCTTACGATCCCTCAGGGAAGGAGGATTTTATCGCCCGCGATGAGATCAAATTTGACCAAGCCCACGAGTATCGGGTAACCATCACCGATATAGAAACCAAAGATAAGGGGGGTAAACCAATAGATTTACCTGCCATCCTGAAACTGACAGGCTACCTGCAAATAGAGCGATCTCTCTTTTTTAATTGTGAACAGCAACTTGGTATTGATGCTGAATCAAGCAATAATGACAGGTTACGTATTTTTTGGAGTATGCTTGATCCCGGTGTGGAGTACGAACTAGAGTGGACTTTTTATGATCGGGAAAGTGTCTGGGGACAAGCAATAGCCAATAACACGGGTATAAATTTAGATGACTATAACGAAATTTTTAAAGACAATGCTAGCAGACTAATCACCAGCCAGTCAACCTTCGAATTACCTTTGGTTTTCCCTAATGGCTATATTTTTTACAGGGTTAGGGGAGCACACTTTCTGGATGGATTGCGCCAAAATACGGCTTGGTCTCATGGCAGCAGCGGAAATTTAATTGATTTTCAAAATCGGTACGCCGTCGAACAGGCTCACCAGAGCAACCTAAACTGGCAAACCACTTCCACCTTTGCAGAAGATGGAAGAAATGTACAGTCTGTTACGTATGCTGACGGCCTTCCACGTGCCCGTCAAGAAATGTCTTTATCTCGTGCCGATGACATAGTAATAGTAAGTGAAAAGATATATGACCTTCATGGTCGCCCTGTGATGCAGATCATGCCTACTCCCTCACATAATTATCCGAATAACTTTGGTTACATCCCAGATTTTTCTATCCATAATGGTAATCACTACAATGCCAGTAATTTTGATTTGGGATCAGACTGCGATATCTTTACAGTGGATCCTATGTCAAAAACACACGGTGCGTCTTGGTATTATTCAGGCAATAATTCCAAAGCCAATGATCCTTTATCGGTGCATCGGTTCATCCCAGATGCCGAAGAATATCCTTTTGCGGTAACAGAATACACACCTGATGCTACTGGAAGGATCAAAAGACAAGGTGGGGTTGGTCTTACCTTTAAGAGCAATGGCACACATGCCACTAATTATTTTTATGGTACCGCATCGCAAGGAGAACTCAATCGCTTGTTCGATACCGACGATGTCGGAAAATCCGTACACTACCAAAAAAACATGGCCAAAGACCCCAATGGTCAGTACAGTGTCAGTTATGTGGATGCCAATGGACGTACCATCGCGACGGCCTTGGCTGGTGAGGTTCCTGAGAACCTGACAGCCTTGGAGTCATGGCCTCAAGCCTCCACGATCAATACTGATTTACTCAATAATATCCTAAAAGATGCCACCAAGGTTTCTAGTTATAACCTTTTGGTCACAGATGAAGGGAATTATAATTTTAATTATAACACACAAGGCCTAAACTATACAGAACCCTGCTTGGTTGCCTCCAATCAGTGTTACGATTGTCTGTATGACTTAACCATTACTGTTTCTGACAATTGTGGAGGCAGTACCTCCCCCCTGCACCAAATCGTCAGGCCCAATACTAAACTTTTTGATGGCACCTGCGACCCTGCCACCCACGGGCTGTCAGAGGTATTCGACCTGACCTTACCCCCAGGCGAATATACCGTCAGTAAAAAAGTCAGCGTAAGCCTCCAATCGGTAGAAAAGTATGCCGAACTATATCAGGCAAACAATACCTGTATGCCAGTTCTAAGCGAACTGACCACTTCTTTTTTGACTCAATATTTAGATCCCAACTGCGGGTTAAGTTGCAAGGATTGTCTGGGTGCTGTGAGAGATTGGGGGGTTGCAAACATGGTTCCACCCACCTCCCCCGAATACTTAGCGCTGGTAGCCGAGTGTGATTGCGATGACGAAGAACCCACCAACCAATGCGCTATCTACTACGAAACCCTTCTCATGGATGTATCTCCCCTTGGGCAATACATGCAGTTAGAAGAAGATTGTACCACTACTGATCCAGCTTCCTTTTTCTTCATTACTAACAATGACCCTGCTACAGCGAAATATAAAAGCCCCGGTGCAGGCAATCCATATTTAGATGAAGATGGGAACCAAGATTTTGTCACCATTCAGGGAGTCCCATACAAACCAGAAGTGCTGGATGCCTGCGATTTTATAGCAAATTGGAATCCATCTTGGGCTAAAACCTTGATAAAACTCCACCCCGAATATTGCCTTTATTTGGCTTGCCATGATCAGATTCTAAGTGTCAGGTTTGACTCTCTGCTACTCCGCGTACCAGAAGTAGGCAATACCTCTTATTTGGCAAATAATGGCGAGGGCATCGTTAATCAGGATCCTTTTTTCAATTCTCCTCAGGGTATGCCCTTCAAACAGGACATGCTGGATTATATGACGGAGTTTGCAACGGATGGGACAACCACCTATTCTTTGATCGAAATGATTATTGCGAGTATTGCCTGCGAAAGCGAACTACCATGCACTACGACTTATGCCTCCTTGTGTTCAACGGATAAAAAACGGTTTTGGACAATTTTCAAGGCTTCTTATCTAGGCCGAAAATACGCCTTTTTCTCCAAATACATCAATGATACCCAATGCGGTAATTCAGAGTGTGTAGAAGTGACTCCGGCTTGTCCTGCGCCCAACAACATATATGCCACTAAAACCAAGCGATGGATCGTCAAAAATCCTGTACCTGTTGGCTCAAATATACAGCAACTAAATGCTCAGTATGAAGCCGAAGCCCAAGCGGGGATTATGGAGAATTGCGCCATCAATTGTGAAGGCACCGTCCATGCTTGGATCTTGAAATTACAGGAGAGTCCTTGTGTAGCCAACCTCAGTGTAGATGAAATAGAAATATTAAGAGGGCTGCTGATGACTATCTGTACAGAGTCCTGCGACGAAACACATATATACGGAGCCACTAATGCACCTGGATATACAGGAGGCCCTAATACCATACGAGCAGCATTAGAACAGGTTTTAAATATCTCTATTTCTGATTGTGATGAAGTCTGCAATGACCTCTTCGTTACCTTCCCAGGCACTTCCGAAAATCCACAATTTCCTATAGATTATAGCCAATATTTTCCGTTGGCTCAAAATGAATGTTTTTGTACCAATCTAGAAAAATTTCAGGATTGCCATGCAGCACTCCCACCTGGGTCAATTAGCTTTCTAGACTACTTCAACTCCTTTTCGGACGTTAAGATAACTCCCGCTGGTTTAAGCCAGATTATTAGTTTCTGCCCTTCTAATTTAGGTTGCAATTTTATTGACCCCAACCTCATTGTGCCGCCCCAACTCAACTGTGGGGTTTGCAAAACATATTTAGAAGTAGCAGAAAGTTTAAGTGCTATGGGGTGTAGCAACGCTTCGCCCGTACTAAAGGCTGCCTTCCTAAATCGCACGTTAGGACTCAATCTCGAATGGTTTGAATACGAAGCATTCATCAACTATCATTTGAACACCACCGACCCACAAGTCTGTAAAGATGCCTCCATACTATGCCCTCGCAGTCCCGCACCACCGGTAGCATACGAAGATTGTCAGGTGGTACAAGAAGAAATACTTACCAGTGCCGCCGAAGATGCTTATTGGTCAGAAATATATGACAGAACAGAAGCATTCAAGCGCAATTACCTGTCCCATTGTATCAATCAATTGGAAGAAACCTTCACGACCAATGCCGGATTGCGCGAGCATCACTACACCCTCTACTACTACGACAGGGCAGGATTTCTCACTCAAACCGTACCGCCCAATGGCGTATCGGCAGGTACCCCTGGTGGGCATACATTCAAGACCAATTATAGATATGATTGTTTTGGTAATCAAATAGAACAAACCACCCCCGATGGTGGTGTCACTCGTACTTGGTATGATTACTTAGGTCGTCCAGTTGCCTCTCAAGATGCACGCCAGGCAGAATCAACCCCCAATCTATATTCCTATACCCTCTACGATGGATTGAGTCGCCCTATAGAGACTGGTGAAAAAGTGCCAGTAAGTGGTTTGTTGGAAGATTATATGGCTCTTGATCCAGTGTTGTTTAGGGCTTGGCTCGATGAAAATGCCACTTCTACCCGCACCGACGTGACCCGTAGTTACTATGATGATGCCCCAATTCAAATCCCCAATTTTGCGCCAGAAAACCTGCGCAAACGCATAGCGGCTGTTGTATTCATGGATCACTACGTAGATCCAATGAATCCACTGACCGCTAGTGATTATCAATTTGCTACCCACTATAGTTACGACATAGCGGGCAATGTAAATACCTTAATCCAAGACATCCAAGAATTAGAATTGGGGTCTAATAGCACCAACCGTTACAAACGGATAGATTACGAATATGACATCGTGAGTGGTAAGGTCAATCGCGTCGTGTATCAACAAGACCAACGTGACCAATTCATACATCAATACACTTACGATGACAATAACCGACTCCTCAAAACAGAAACCAGTACCACTGGTACGCCTGGCAGTTGGGAAATAGATGCGGAATATCAATATTACCTCCATGGTCCATTGGCTCGCACCATACTGGGCGAACGCAAAGTGCAAGGCACCGACTATGCCCATACCTTGCAAGGCTGGATCAAAGGGGTCAATGCCTCCGCCATGACCCCGTTTCTGGATGATAGTGACCTTCCAGAATTCTTACACCTAGATGATGATCCCATCCAAGATGGCCTTTATAAGGCTCGGATCGGTATTTATTCTCAAGGCAAAGTACCCGATGGGGGCAATGTAGAAATGCTGGCTGGTAAGTTTGTGAAATTAGAGGAGAGCACTTTCAAAGCCGAATCTCACTTCAAGGCAAATGTAGATCCATCCCTATTAATCACAGGCCCACAGCCTGACATCGTAGATATGGGCCGCGATGGCACTCCAGAAAACCACCTGATCGCCCGCGATGCAATGGCCTATACCCTTGGTTATTTCAACGAGGACTACAAAAAAGTATCCATAAATAATGCCAATGCACCCAATTTTGAGGTATCTCAATTGTATCCAGGCTTCCAAGCGGCCTCGCCTAGTCTTTACAATGGCAATATACGCCACATAGCCCAACAGGTAAAAACCCTCACGGCATCTGGTTTTGTGTATCGCTATGACCAACTCAGCCGCCTCTTAGAGATGGACTATTGGCGCAGGCCCAATGGTGGCACTTGGGGTGGTACCGATGCTTATAAAGAGCGGGTCAGTTATGACCCCAATGGAAATATACTGACCTATCTGCGCCATGCAGCCGATGCCCAAGGCAATGATGTAGGTATGGACAATCTGACTTATCAGTATCAATCTGGTGGCAACCGCCTCAGACATGTTACGGACGCAGTCAGCAACTCCTCCTTCCCGGATGACATCGAATCTCAAGGGGTAGATAACTATGAGTACGATGGATCAGGCAACCTCAAACACGATGCATCCAAAGGTGCTGGCTTTAGGTGGTCTATGTACGGAAAACTCAAGCATGTAGAAGGGCTTCCCAATGATGTGAACCTATACTACCGCTATGATGCCATGCAAAAACGCGTGGTCAAAACAGTGACGAAAGCAGGCATAGAAACCAAAACATTCTATGTCTATGATGCCCAAGGCAATGCCATGGCCACTTACGAACTCAAAGATATAGCCGGAACGAGTACCCTGCGATTGCGGGAGTTGGATCTATATGGATCTGCCCGATTGGGTATATACAAGCCCAATGCCACCATGTGGCGGGCCAATACTGGCGATACAGGCGGAGGCCCACTGTCACCTAACTATACCAATAAAAAAGAATACGAACTCTCCAACCACTTGGGTAATGTACTAGCCACCATCACCGATATGCGCGATGGGGTGGATATGGACAACAATGGCATAGCAGAGTACTACGAACCCCGCATGGCTTCCGCCCGAGAATATTATCCATTCGGGATGCTCATGCCGAATAGAAAAACCCCTACCTTTGGCAATTCAAAATACCGATACGGGTTCAATGGAAAAGAGGCCGACGATGAAGTCTATGGAGATGATCAATTCCAAGATTACGGGATGCGGATTTATAATGCGGGATTGGGTAAGTTTTTGAGTGTGGATCCAATAGCGAGGCAGTATCCAGAGTTGACTCCTTATCAGTTTGCTAGTAATACGCCGATACAGGCGGTGGACTTGGATGGGTTGGAGAAATATTATGCAGCAGATGGTACCTACATTAATGCTGTTGGCGCAGATACCGAGATTAGGGTCGTAACAGATGAAAATTTGGCCAATGCAAAAAAATATATTGAGTGGGCTAATTACAATCTGTCCCGTCCTTTTGAAATTGAAAATATATTAAATTTGCCATATAACACTGCACAAGCAAAAAAATATAGCACTAGTTTAAAGGACTATGCAAGTGTAAAGAGTGATGTTA
Source organism: Saprospiraceae bacterium (assembly GCA_031373665.1). Classification (GTDB taxonomy): domain Bacteria; phylum Bacteroidota; class Bacteroidia; order Chitinophagales; family Saprospiraceae; genus M3007. The sequence continues at coordinate 45,449 of JANMMZ010000058.1, forward strand.
CAAATGGTGCTACACCTAGGTTGTGGGCTGATTATGATAATTGCAATAAAGCAGCCTTGGCACAAATGGATGATGCTGGCATTACTCCACTATCGAAATTTGAAGCAATTCAAACGGATGTTGATAACTCTCGTCAACCCGATGATAATCAGTTAACTGAAAATAAAATTGGCGGTGCTATTTATATTATTACTGAGATTAAAAAGGGAAATCCTGTAATGGTTGGCCTTAAAGAGACACTTCTAGATGGATCAGTGGTCAACATAGCAGATGATGGAATGACACCTAACCATAACCAAAATACAGCACATTTTGTTGTAATTAACGCTATTTCTCATAATGGTCAATATATTGATTTTCAATACATCGATAATGCTTCCTCATCTTGTGTAACTGACACAGGAAATAAATTGAATCTTGGTTTAACGAACGGAAGATTAGTTAATGGTAACGATCCATGTAATCGTAACATAGATGAATATGAAGTAACTGAAGTAAGAAAAAATAAATAAAAATTTGACATATGGTTCATAAAATTATTTTTTGCCTTTTGGGGCTAACACAATTTTATTGCTTTAATAGTAATATTCCAAAGCATACTCAGATAGTCGGAGTATGGATTGATCTTAATTTCAAAGACAGTATTGAACAAGGCGTTCTGCCCTGCCACTACAAACATAATAATGATTTAGTATATATTATTTCGCATGTTGGTAATGACACATTCAAGATTTATTATTTAGCAATGAATGATGATAACGGTTACTTTATTTCAAGTTTACAAGGGGACAGTATTGAATATGTTGTTCAAAACATGCGATTTAAGTTTAATCTCAGAGAGAATGATACATTAGATGTTAACATCAATGGGAGGTCATCACTTTTTGTTAGATCACAGTTCGAAACGGAGGTTAGATCGTCTTTGCATTTAGGCACTTTGACCTATAAATATTTCCTGCCTTATTTGAACAGATATGATATAAGTCCTGCTATGGATACATTTTTGAGGAGGAATTTCGATTCATTTGGATGTAGCCATGGTAATATATTAACTGGTAAAACTAATCGACTTCTGGTCGAAGTACAGAATGACACATTAAAATTTTACGATGTTGATCTACCTAAATCCAAGCCATCGCACCCTTTCAAATTAAAAAAAAGTATCAATTCTGTCTGGCCTAAGAAAAAATAAAGGAATCCCCGGCTGGCTCCAAGGATAGAACTCGCATTCGCTAGTGCAAGGCTTGTCCTACCCCCCCGCTAGCGCGAGGCTGTAGTGCTGGCGCGATGTTCCAACACCGCGCCACTGATCCAGTCGGGTTCTAACCCGACATACATACAATAAAAGTGCAAAGCCCAAAATACCGCGAGGTTGAATACTCGCGCCTAAAAATGAAAATATAATACCGCCCCAAAAACCTAAGAAACCGTTTAAAAAACGATTTCTAATATTATTTCCAGTAGCACAAGGTGTAACAACTGTTACCACGCCCCCATGACTTCTCATGGTCAGGCACTGGCCGTGCTTTGGAGTCCATTGCTCACAACGTTCTAAAAAATCGTTCATAAATTAACAGTATTATTATGATAACTTCAGTTCAACGTACTCCATTTTTCAAGCCTGGGCTCAGGCTCTTATTCTGCGCGCTCCTGAGTGCGCCCGCCCTAATGATGGCCCAGGTAGAGGTGATCGAGGGCGGCAAAGTAGGTATTGGTACGCCCTTGCCTACCGCCAAATTAGATATCGATGGCACCCTCCGTTGGCGGGCAGCCACTACCCCCGGCCACATCGTCACCGTCAGTGATGCCCTTGGCAACCTAACCACCACCAGCATAGGTGCGAGTACCATAGCGGGTGATCTCAGCGGCACTTTGAGCAATGCACAGATCGTGCCCAATGCCGTAGGCACGCCTGAAATCGCCAATGGTGCTGTGACTGGCACTAAAATCGCCCAAAATGGTGCCACCACTGGCCAAGTATTGAAGTGGAATGGCACCTCCTGGGTGCCATCTCCCGACGATAACAATGTCTATACTGCTGGTGCGGGGATCGGCATTGCAGGCAATGTCATCACCAATATAGGCGATACTAATGGCGCAGACGATATCACCACTGCCACCACCGCTGGAGGCGATGTAAGTGGTGTATTCAGCAACCTGCAAATCAATGCTGGTGTTGTAGGCCCAGCAGAATTAGCCAACACCGGTATTGCACCTGGCAACTATCCAAGTACTTATGCCCTTCCTGTCATTAGTGTTGACGCGGATGGCCGTATTACAGGCATTACAGAAGTACCTATAAGTGGTAATCCGTCAGGAACTGCAAGTGGAGATTTAGCCGGTACTTACCCTGGCCCTACTGTAGATGGATTGCAAGGCCGACCAGTTTCTGCCACAGCACCCACCACCGGCCAGATACTAAAGTGGAACGGTACTGCATGGGCACCTGCCACTGATGATGGTGCCACCTATACCGCCGGTGCTGGTATCAGTATCGCTGGCAATATCATCACCAATACAGGCGATGTCAGCAACACCAATGAAATTCAGGATCTAAGCCTAACCGGCAATACCCTTTCGCTGACCAGCGATGCGACCACGGTTAACTTAGCACCCTATTTAGACAACACCGATGCTCAGACATTATCAGTAGTAGGCAGCAACCTGACTATATCGGGCGGCAACACCGTCACGATTCCTTCAGCACCAGTATCCAGTGTAAATGGTCTGACTGGGGCGGTTGCCCTTGACCTGTCGTTGGCTGGTAGCACCCTTTCGCTCACAGGCGATGCAACTACGGTGACTTTACCCGATGCGAGCAGCACCAATGAGATTCAAGACCTCAGCCTAAGTGGTAGTGTCCTGTCGCTCACAGGCGATGCAACTACGGTAACTTTACCCGATGCCAGCAGCACCAATGAATTGCAGACCTTATCAGTTGCTTCTAATACAGTCACGTTGAGCAATGGTGGAGGTAATTTTACGATTGCTGGCACTGGCACGAATACCGTCTCTACCGCTGGCAGCACCATCACGATCAATGGTACTGATAACACTACCAACGAAGGGGTAGTTGGGGTAGGAGCAGGGGGTGCGACCACCTCTATTATTACCTCCAATTCATCAGGCGCTACGGGGGTGACACTCGCGGCGGGAGCAGGTATCACGCTTACTGAAACACCCGCTGCCAATGGAGGGACTATCACGATTGCATCTACTGGCGGAAGTTCTAACTGGACGGTGAGTGGTGCTGATATATATAGACTCAGCAATGTTTCAGTGGGTACCACTAGTATTAATGGTGCTAAATTTACAGTGGATGGTTCCTTCAATGGCACCTGTCTTAGGGCCACTGGTGGAACCATACCTTCCTTTGGAGCCATCATAAAAGCCACTGGAACCAGTACTACTGGTACGCTATTTGGCATTGACATAGATGGTTCTGCCACAGGCAATATGATCCATCGTTTTCGCAATACCAACAACGGAGCAACGACCTACCATAGCCAAGTACAAGTGGAAGTAGGCGGTGCAGCGGGAGGCAATCCAATGGTGCAGTTTGTAGTGCCAAGCGTTCAGACCTGGTCTTCAGGATTAGATAACAGTGATGCCGACAAATATAAAATATCAGCCAGCAATGCCCTCGCTACCTCCACGGCTTTGACCATTCAGACCAATGGAAACGTAGGTGTCGGTACCACTGCACCTTTTGTAGTGCTACACGCTGGCGGTACTGGAGCCATAGGTATGCCCTCTGGTATCACTGCTGAGCGCCCGGTGCTTACTGGTGCGCCTCGTATGATTCGGTTTAATTCAGAAATAGGCGGGTTTGAACTCGGAGAACCCAGCAAAGGTATTTGGTATCGGTTGACATCATTAGCCTCTCCCACCTTAGCGGTATCAGGTCCTGCAGGAGTAGGAGCAACTGTTGTGCTCACAGTAGGTGCTGGTAGCAATGATGTGACAGGATCCCTCACCCTTACCACAGGTAGTTCTGGTCTGGCAGTAGGTGATTTATTTACCATGACATTCAATAAGCCTTATGGCGGCACTAAGGTTATTGCAACCGTTACCCCTGCGGACGATAATGCCGCTTCTCAAATAACACGGTGGCGGGTTAATAGCCAAACCAATGCAAGTATTACGGTCAGGGCCGTTACGGCCTTAGATCCTAATAAAGCATATGTTTTTAATTATGTGATATCGCAGTAATTGAGATTTTTTTGGTAACGGGTAAATATATTGTTTACTCGTTACCAAATAATATTCCACCTGAAAATATAAAGTAATGGCAATATATAAAATCATGGCTCTAATAGTGATTTTGAATGGATACAACGGCTTGGCACAAAGTCAAAACGACGTTGTCCAATTGTCTGACGTTTCAAGTAACCTATCAAAATGGATAGGCGAATCCTCAAATCAGGAAAATAAAGAGATCCAAACAATATCAAAAATAATATTAACCAATTTTGAAAGTGCATACGAGGAGTTAAACCAAATGCTAGAGGGGAATCACCCACAAGATTTGAAAAGAGCCGTCTTCCTAGTCGAAAATGCTTGGCTCGACAACACTTTATTATATGAGCGTTATTGTAGTCAGATAAGCGAAACGGTGGAAATACTAAGACGTATGGTCAAGGCCAAAGGTATTAATCATTATAAAACAGCCGGAAATTGGGCTGCCCATACCTATCTATGCAAATCAATACCTGAAAATAACAATCTGCCTTATATGTATGATTTTGATGACTCGTACGGTGATAAAGACTACTCAAAAACCTTCGTTACTAAATTATTAAAGACCAAGAAAGGAACCTGCCATTCCTTACCTTTGCTCTATAAAATTTTGACAGACGAATACGGCGGAGAAACATCGCACTTGGCCGTTGCACCAAACCACCTTTATATCAAGCACAAGGATGAATATAACAAGTGGTATAACCTTGAATTGACCAATGGACATTTTTCTACGGATGCTTGGATAATTTCATCCAGCCATATTAAAGCGGAAGCCATAGTCAACAGGGTCTATATGCACGCACTCAACCAAAAAGAAAGCATTGCTATTTGTATGGAGGATCTTGCGGGGGCTTACCTGAATAAATATGGCTATGGCCATAATGATGAGTTTGTACTGCGCTGCTTAGATGCTTCCATAAAGGCGAACCCCATTTATATTGTCGCTATCGCAAGTAAATCCAATGTGTTGAGCCAACAACTTTTGCAAGCATGCAAAAAACGAAACATTGTAAATTTTAAGGACGCAAAAGACATCCCAGAACTGAAAGACCTCAACATGCAGGTTGAAGCACTTTATAAACAAACAGATGAATTAGGTTATGAGGAGATGCCTCAGTCACAATACACCGAATGGGTGACCAAAATGCAAGCCAAAGCATCCATTCATAAACAAATTTCTTCAAATTAAACTTCAATAATATGAAAAGAGTAGTGTTAGTATGCTCCATCTTAGTGCTAGGCTTGTCACAGATTCAAGCCCAAAACCCCTATGCTGCTTTAGGTATTGAGGAGCATGTGCTTCATTATGATGATACACACAAAGAGGTATTTGATAATGATACCTTGAAGCCAATTGGTTATGGGCTTTATAGCCCTGAATTTGGGTTACTGGCAATCTATGATTTACAAGATAGCCTAGTTGCAATAGAAAAGGTTGACCCAAGTAAGGTTGCTAGGTTTTTGAGTGTGGATCCTTTGACAAAAAAATTTCCTGAACTTACTCCATATCAATTTGCTTCTAATACGCCTATTCAAGCGATTGACTTAGATGGTCTTGAAGCGTTTATTATACATGGAACTAATGAAATGGAGTATGGGGAGCGTACTAACTCAGAGGCTAAAACTCAATTAATGCGTATTTCTGGAAATTCTAAATATGATAATACCTTTAAGTGGAATGCACCTACATGGAATAATGCAATAATGCGAAACACATCAGCGAGGAAGTTGATAAAACATATTTATGAAAAACGAAATGAAATGATAAAAAAAGGTGAGATTAGCGAGGATGAAGGTATTACGTTAATTGGATATAGTCATGGTGGCAATGTGGCGATTCAAGCGGCTAGAAAACTAGGCAAAAAAGGAATCAAAGTCAATTTAATTACAATATCTGCCCCCGCATACAATACTGATGGACATGATGCTTATGGCGGTGGATATGATTCAGAAGACCCAAGAGGCGCAGCAAATGGAATTAATAACCACTACCAAATCATACATGAGAATGATGATGTAGTTAATATAGCTGGAGGTACAGAAAAATACAATAATGCAACAACTAAGAATTTTGTGATAACAGATAAGCAAATTCCTTTACCTGGGGGTATTAATGCACACGTAAACTTTCCTAATGATCCGAAATTCGATGATGTGTTGAAAGATATTCCAGCAATGTCAAAGGCTCCAAAGCCTACTTTCCCAACAGAAAAATGAAAAAAAAAGACATTATTTTTTTAACAGCAACTATGCTTATTTTTTTAATGCTTTACGGAGCATTTTGGGTTAAATTCAACATAACTTTGGCTAAATCCCAGAATGACTGGTATGAAAAAGAATATGTTGATAAAGAAATCAATGGTGTGTTGAAGTCAATAACAGAATTTGATAGCAACCCCTTTATGATAGTTTTATCAATAAAAAATTTAGGAGATAAGTTTGATCTTACTTACGGCACCATTTGCGTTGATAAAGAGTTTCGTGATTTTGTTGCAATCGGAGATAGTATCAAAAAAAAAGAGGGCAATGAAAGCGTAAAATTTTTTAAGGGTAAAGGTGAATTTAAAGAATGGAAACTTGATTTTTGTAAGTAATCGAATGACATAAGGGGTTCCACATGCTTCCATAAACTGATGTAAGGAGTGCAGCGTGCCTGATTCACACGACTTGACTTCTATTGGAAGAGTGTATTGTTTGTGCGTGTATAATTGGTCAACCTCTAAAATCCGGCAAGTTTTCTATTTCCCACAACAACAGTGACTTGTCGCCATAAGCACCTTGGCCTTCGGTACATTCCTCACTCAATACATACAAAGGCGGCGGAAAACAAAAAGGTGGTGCCATGAGGTTAATCGGTCGCCAAAATCCAGTGATGATATCACTATTAACGTCTAAATCGGTGAAAGAAGTAGTCAATAGATAGCGAATACCGCTGCGTTTAAGGTTGCGCACCGCCGCTCCAATATGTAGGTAGGAAAAATGTACCAAGCAATCACGAACCAGAATACACGATCCTTGGGGGAGGTTATCTTCCAACAAATTGCAAACCATAAATTGTCGGTCAGGTCTCCCATATTGTTGTATGTTTTGCTCGATCAGCGCCGGTACAATATCCGCTCCAATATAGTGAATACCTTCTAAATCAGTGTGTTGAATCCAGTTGAAATCGCCACAAGGTAGATCTATCAATTGCTCAATTTTATATTGGCGCAGGAGCAATGGCAATGCACTACGGAGCGCCTTTGTTTGGTGGAGTTCGGATCCAGCACCAGAAGCGGTTTCTTTACTTTTCCAGTACCGTTGCGCGTGTGTTTCCGTAAAAATTTGCGCAATGCTTTTATGCTCAAAGCTGCGTTGGCGTATCATACGACGATATTTCCATTCGTAGTATAATCGGCGAAACTTATTCAGAATTTGCATATTTATTATTTCACCGTTACTTACTCATAAATAAACTCAACCGTATGAAAGTAGTTAGTGGCTTTTGTGGGTAGGTTTTCGGAATTGTATTCGTATTCAGTATTAAAAACGCCACCGATGTAATCGGCACCACAGTCCCAATGCACAATTTCAGATGAAGCCCAATTGTTTACTGAGTAATCGGTGGGAAAGACCTTGTGCAACCCTATCAAAAAATAAGGACTAATCGTGGTGGTGTAGGCCGATTGACTGAGCCGATGCTCGACTCCAGTACTGTTATAAAAGTCGCGAGATTCCAAGGTATTTCCGCAGTCATCTAAAGTGAGTACAGTTACATCATTTCCATTTTCTTGCCAAAATTTCTTGATAAACCCTTGTTCATTCCATTCAAAATTAGTAGTATGTACCCAATTGTGTAAATTTCCGGCTTGATCAAACTGTTTGGTTACTGTCTGCTTTAAGAGGCCATTTTCATAGGTGTAGGTTCTAATGCTACTAACGCCTTGACCTAGCCAATAGGTAGTATAAGTAACGACTTGGCCTTCAGAATCATACCCTACTTTAGCACTGCTATCGTAGTAGAGAATACTGTCAACCCGACCTTGGATATCGTAAAAATATTCGGTAGTCTGGTAGAATGTCGGGAACCCATTCCCTTGACTAGAAGCAGCGATCGTTTTTTTCAATCGGTTTGAAAATGTCTGGGTCAGGCAAGGGTTATTAAATGTGTTATTTTTAGGCGGCAAAGGTTCGCTTTTATTGCAAGCACTTAAAGCCATCGCAAGGAGGAAGGCAAAAAATAGTATGCTTTTTAACATATTTGTATGTTTTTAGTTTATGTATGTATGGGTAACGTAAAAATAGTAGAAAAGGTTGGTTGCATAAACTATATTACATTTTTTAGAACAGTCCCCCTCAACACCGCATCAAGAAAACCACTAATAGCCCCTTTCAGCCCAAGTTATCCCCCTTTCAGCCGGAGAGACTAGCCATCAAGCCAATATTTTGCTACCTTCGCAGCATGAATAAGATAACGCGATGGCAATATCATGGCTTTTTCTGGATCACCTTTGTCATCCTGAATGGATACGTATCGGGGCGATACGACCTCCTATTTGCTCGTGCTTATTGTGCGGAGTTATGGCAATTGCCAGTGAACTTAGTGGCCGTTTACACCGTTTTTTCGATGCGGATACCAAGAAACAATAAGCAGTTGATTTTTTGGGTTATTGCCTTGATTTGTATTGTTTTTTTGGGTGGTTTTATGAATAGATTGATGATGTATTACGTGATACACCCCCAGTGGTATGCTGATTATACGATGGAGTTTTGGAATGGATATCGGATTTTGGTGGGTATATTCGACGTTGCTTTCGTGCTGTCGCTGGCTTTGGCCTTGCGATTTGGGCGGAGGTATTTCTTATCATCAAAGCGCGAGCAAGCCCTGATCATTGAGAAATCGGTTTCTGAATTAAAGGCATTGCGGGCGCAAATCAATCCTCATTTTCTGTTCAATACACTCACCAATGTCTATGCCCTCTCTCGAAAAAATGCGCCAGAGACCCCAGATGTGGTATTGAGATTATCCAATTTATTGAGGTATATGCTCTATGATTGTCGAGCAGAACGGATGCCCATCAAATCAGAAATGGCCATATTAAATGCCTATTTAGACCTCGAAAAAATACGATTTGGCGACCGTTTGTCCATTACTAATCAGATAGAATTAAATGACCCAGATCAGTTAATTGCCCCACTTTTATGGTTGCCTTTTGTGGAAAATGCTTTCAAACACGGTGCGAGCGAGAGCCGTTTTAACCCCGAAATAAGGCTGTCGAGTATCTTAAAAGATCAAAAATGGGATTTTTTTATAGAAAATACCCACGAAGGGCACTACCCACCCGCCGATGGTGCTCCAAAGGGCATAGGGATAGCCAATATCAAGCGACAATTGGAATTGATTTACCCCGAAACACATCAACTCAACATCGAATCAACCGATCAATATTTTCGTGTCCACCTGACTGTAATGCTCACTTAATTTATGCCTATTCGCTGCCTAATCATCGAGGATGAGCCTTTGCCCGCTCAAATACTGGAAGAGTACATCGCTCAAACGTCTGGCTTATTGTTGTCTGGACATTGTACGGACGCCATCTATGCCTTAGATCATTTGAAAAAGGAAGAAATAGACCTTATATTCCTTGATATACACCTGCCCAAACTCAAAGGATTGGAGTTTCTGAACCTGCTCAAAAAACCACCTTTGGTCATCATCACCACGGCTTATCATCAATACGCGCTGGAAGGATATGAATATGAAATTGCTGATTATTTGATGAAACCCATTGGTTATGTGCGTTTCTTACAGGCGGTGGAAAAAGCCAAGAGTAGATTGGTCTCAATACCGCTCAATACTACAACCCCTGAATACCTGTACTTTAATGTCAATCGGAAGCAAGTAAAAGTGGTGGTGTCAGAGATACAATACATAGAAAGTATGAAGGAATACAGCCGAATCCATACCACTTCGCAGCGGTTGGTGACACAAGTAACTTTATCGGATATGGAAAAACTGCTCTCCTCTCCGGATTTCATCCGGATCCATCGCTCCTTCATCATTCATACAAAGCACTTGACGGCCTATACGGCTACGGATATCGAAATAGGAACCCTACAAATACCTATCGGAAAGACTTATGTGGAGGAGGTAATGAAGCGGCTAAAAGCCTAGCGGAGTACTCAGGCCGCCAATTTCAACCACTGCAAAATGGCCTTAGCAGGCGCTCCAGACGTAATGTGAATATCGTGTACTTCGCCCAGTTCAAACACAATATAATCCCCTTGGGTCATGTACACTACCCGGCTTTGCCCATCGGGCGTGTGTATGTGGCACTCACAAGATCCTTCCAACAGGATAAAACTTTCCAATACATCAAAATGGACTTCCGTTGGCACTTCTTCCTTGACCCAAGCGATGTTGATTTCTACAGTATCATCTATTCTGATGGGGTGTAAATGAATGCCTTCATAATCGTCAGGAGCAGGTATGTGTTGCACAGCCTCCGCCCAATCCAAGAAATTGAGGTGTGACCCAAGCAATGGTACTGCGGTGAGTGAAATAGGCTGTCTTCCTTCGTTTTGAGCATTTAACTGAGCCACTTTACTCAATATTCTATCTTTCAGCGCGGGAGCAGGGGATACACGGTGCGCTTGAGCATAGTCCACCAGTGCCGCTTCCAAGGCAGCCATATCCTGATTGCTGAGCAAAGGATCATCCAAAAGCACAGACAAACTTTCGCGGGTAATATGTAGCAACTTCTTTTTCATTCTTCTAACTGATAATGCTTCCGCAAAGCCATCAATGCTGCGCGGGTTCGTGTTTTGACCGTTCCTAAGGGTATCCCATAGTTGTCAGAAATTTCTTGCTGGGTAAACCCCTCAAAATACATCCAATCTATCAGCTGACGGTGCCCCGGGTCGAGTTTTTGTGCCAATTCCTTTATATCCAAAGTATTGATATCGAGCGGCTGAACGACGGGTTCTCTATCTGTTCTTACGAGATAATCTATGTTTTGGTTTTTTTTTCGCTGCGAATAAATTTTTGATCTCGTAAAATCAATCGCACTATTGCGAGCAATATTGATGATCCAAGTCGTAAAACGAGCCTTAGATGGATCAAAAGTACCTACCCGTTTCCATATTTTCACAAAAGTATCTTGTAATATATTTTCGGCATCGCCGTGGTTTACAACAATACGCAATATGATACCAAATAACATATCACCATATCGGTCATACAACGCAGCATAACCTTCATTGCTGCCACTGCACAATGCTAGTATCAGTGCTTCGTCTTTTGATATAGTATTAGCCACTATGATTTTTGTTGTATTGGATGTGTTTTGGTATAGACCGCAAAAGTATTATTTAATGGCGGATCAATTCCATAAATCATTTAACTTTGTGAAGGAAATTGAATAACCTCCTTCAGTTTAGAGGCCAGATTCAAGTAAAATGGAGGAGTTTATTTAATTCGTGTTACTTTGTGATATTTTTATTCAAAATAGATACATTATGAAATACTTTATTTATGTGTTTTTTATGGTGCTAACAGCCATTGGCTGTTCATCTGATTCCTCCACAGCCACCAGTAAAGCACTAGGTCTGAAAGACTATTTTCCTAGCAACCTAAACGGAATACAGGCTGGAGGAGTGCGCCTAATACCGATCACTACGCCCAAAGGCAATTTTAAAGTTTGGACCAAACGATTTGGAAACAACCCTACCATTAAAGTATTGTTGCTGCATGGAGGTCCTGCTTGCACCCATGAGTATTTTGAAAGTTTTGAAAGTTTTTTGCCGCAAGAAGGCATCGAGTTTATTTATTACGACCAGTTGGGATCGGCTTTTTCTGACCAACCCAATGATACCAGCCTCTGGAATCTGCCGCGTTTTGTAGAAGAAGTAGAACAGGTTCGGTTGGCATTGGGGTTAGACAAAGATAATTTTTACCTGCTTGGGCACTCTTGGGGAGGAATATTGGCCATGCAATACGCCCTCAAGTACCAGCAGAACCTCAAGGGTTTGATTATCAGCAACATGATGGCCAGTTGCCCCAAATACGATCAATATGCCAATGATGTATTGAGCAAGCAATTGCCGCCTGAAGTATTTAAAGAATTGATGGATATAGAGGCCAAGGGCGATTATGCCAATCCGAGGTATATGGGTCTATTGACCCCACATTTTTATGAAAAACACATCCTTCGGCTACCATCGGCGCAGTGGCCTGATCCGGTCACTCGGAATTTTGCAAAGGTAAACCAACAGATATACGTATCTATGCAAGGCCCTAGCGAGTTTGGGGTTTCTGGTAAATTGGAAAAGTGGGATGTTAGTGCTGAACTACTCAATATCAAGACCCGTACTTTGGTCATCGGTGCTACGCATGATACGATGGATCCCGTTTACATGGAGTGGATGTCGAAACAATTGCCCAATGGCAAATTTTTGCTTTGTCCCAATGGAGGTCATATGGCTATGTGGGATGACCAAGGGCATTATTTTTCAGGTTTGGTGGATTTTTTAAAGGGAAGTATAAACGAGAAATAAGCGATAAAAATTGACGACATTAGAACTTTGAGTTACCCCGACAACAGCACATGAAAATTGTCGGGGTGACTCAAAGTGTAACGATCCAGTCGCTCCCAAATTCCCTACGGGAATTTTAGGGCGGCTGGATAGTTACCTCAAAATTCACTCCGTCAATAATAAAAACGAATTATTTCACAAATTTTGCACCATAAACGCCTTTTTCGCCTGTGATTTTCACATAATAAACACCAGAAGGCAGATTTGCAGTAGCAATACTCAATGATTGTTGGTCAATCTCCGTTTCCAAAGAAACGCGCTGACCATTGGAAGCAAATACAACAACGCTCTGCACTTGATCATCGGAGAGTTGGGCAAATGCTTGGTCTATCACTGGATTAGGACTGATTTTAACGTTGCTAACCACTAGATCTTCAGTACCGCTCGTAAAATCAGTATCAAACTTAGTACCGCTGTTGAGTACCTCTTTGGTTACTGTGTTTTGAACGAAAGCAACCACGTACATTTCGTCAGCATTCCAAGTATTGGCTATCGCGTAATCGGCATTAAACTCAATGGTTGCGCCATCTACACCTGGTACAAAATCAAAACCATCAGCAGCAGGTAATAATTTGCGCAGTACATCATGGTGTACGGGTTCTCCATTGGGTGTTGTTTGGGTCACCGTTTTTTCAACCAATGCCAAATACAATTTGTAATTACCTTGGGCAATAGTGCCTACCGTGCGTGCTTTCACATTGACACTGCGATTACTACCAGTGCCTGTTTCGGTCACTTTTAAGTTGAGGCTACTGGTTTGACCAATCAGTGTGTTTAGTTTTGCGGCAGTAAGCAATTGGCTACCACCACTATTGACGACTCCGTTTAGTACTACCGTTGGCGTTCCAAATATCCCTGTATAAGCACTCACCCTAGCAGTGTTGTCGGTTGTATTGGCTTGATAAAAGACGCAATTGGAATAAGGGAACTGGGGGTGGATAGCAATGTGGTGTACCTCTGGGGCATATTGTGCTTGCTCGATTAGGTTAAAAAACGCAGGATTTTTTCCAGCGCAAACGCCACAGCGTGAATTGGTAAAATGCTCTATGAGCACGTATTTCTTGGGCAAATTTTGAGCCGTGATAAGGGTACTAAGTACCATCAAGAGGGCGAAAACGGGTAGTTTTTTCATGTTATTAACGTAGTTGTTGTGTAGTAAAAGTTTATTTGTGAAACAAATGTACGTCGTTTCTTAGACTAAGGGTTTTATAGAATTGTAAAAAATGAAAAATTGTCCGCATGTGGACTAAAGGCGGCTTGCTTTTTATATTACTCCAAGTGTCAGAAACGAACCTTTGGGCTAAAATAGTCGGCTTTGATTTATTGGATTTTCAACATACTTTACTTGATTAGAACCAAGGAAGTTGTACTTTTGCACCATGAATCAAAAGTATGCTTATCCGACACCGGATACTTTCCATAGAACGAACAGTGCTGCGCAGTTTGAAACAGCAAAACAATATTTTCCAGGCGGAGTCCATAGCCCCGTTCGGGCTTTCAAAAGCGTACAAGGTCCGCCTATTTTCTTTGAAAAAGGCGAAGGTGCCCATCTCTATGATGTTGATGGTCAGGCATTTATAGATTTTTGTTGCTCATGGGGGCCTCTTATTCTTGGCCATGTGCACCCAGCGGTGGTACAAAAAGTACAGGAAACCATCGTCAATGGTATGTCGTTTGGTACACCGACCCCACATGATAACCGCATTGGCAAATTGGTATTAGACAACCATCGGTACATCGAAATGATCCGTTTTGTGAGTAGCGGTACAGAAGCCGTGATGAGTGCCATTAGGTTGGCTCGTGGCGTTACCAAACGCGACAAAGTGCTCAAGTTTGAAGGCTGCTACCACGGCCACGTTGACTCTTTACTTGTCAAAGCAGGTTCAGGTTTGGTGACTTTTGGAATCAGTACCTCTGCTGGTATTCCCGAATCATTTGCTAAAGAAACCATTGTCGTGCCGTTGGCCGATCCCGATGCTTTGGAGTTGGCACTACAAGAACACGGCCACAACATCGCCTGCATCATTGTGGAACCCATTCCCGCCAATAACGGTTTGTTGCTACAAGATCCATCGTTTTTGCGCTGTTTGCGCCTCAAAGCATACAAGTATGGCTGCATGCTCATTTTTGATGAGGTCATTTCAGGGTTTAGGGTTGGTTTTGAAGGCGCCGCCGGCCTTTACGATATTCAACCTGATATTATTACATTCGGCAAAATCATAGGTGGTGGTATGCCTGTAGGGGCTTATGCTGCTTCCAAAGAGATCATGGAAAACGTTGCGCCTATGGGCCCCGTTTATCAGGCTGGTACTTTGAGTGCCAACCCCGTGGCTATGGCTGCTGGTTTGGCTACCCTCACCGAACTGCTCCAACCCGGTTTTTATGAACAATTGGAACACAAAACGGCTGCTTTCACAGCTGCGCTACAACAACATTGCGACAGTCGTGGCTACGAAGCCACCTTTCCGCACATTGGGTCTATTTTTTGGCCAACATTCACCCGTGAGCGCATCCGACGCAGCGATGAAATAGATGGGTCTAAGATGGAAATATTCAAAAAAATGCACTTAGAATGCCTCAAAAGAGGCGTATATTTCGGCCCTTCGGGTTATGAAGTCGGGTTTATTTCATCGGCACATACCAGTCAGGATCTTGACTTTGCATTGACTCAAATTTGTGTCGCTTTAGATATTGCTTTCAACAACTAGAATTTATATATTATGAAAAATATAACTGTAATCGGTAGTGGCACCATGGGCAATGGCATTGCCCACGTTTTTGCACAGTACGGATACCCTGTAACCCTTGTGGATGTTTCGGCACCCGCTCTTGAAAAAGCCATGATTACGATTGGTAATAACTTGGAGCGCCAAATCAAAAAAGGCACTTTGACGGAAGAGGGAAAAGTTAGTATTTTGAACCGTATTTGTCCCATAAACAACCTAGAGCAAGGGGTAGCAGGCGCAGACCTAGTGGTAGAAGCCGCTACGGAAAATGTAGCCCTAAAACTCAAAATATTTGCTGATATGGATCAATATGCGCCTGCTACGGCCATATTGGCCACCAATACTTCCAGTATCAGCATCACCCAGATAGCCGCCGCTACCAAACGCCCGGAGCAAGTGATCGGTATGCACTTCATGAATCCCGTCCCAGTTATGAAACTGATTGAAGTCATTAGGGGATACGCTACCACCGATACCGTGTGCAGTACGATCATGGATCTTTCGCGCAAATTGGAAAAAGTCCCAGTGGAAGTAAACGATTATCCCGGATTTGTAGCCAACCGGATCCTAATGCCGATGATCAACGAAGCCATATATACGCTCTACGAAGGCGTAAGCAGTGTAGAAGGCATAGATACGGTCATGAAATTAGGAATGGCACACCCGATGGGTCCTCTTCAATTGGCCGATTTCATTGGTTTGGATGTTTGTTTGTCCATATTGAGGGTACTCCATGATGGGTTTGGCAATCCGAAATACGCGCCATGTCCGTTGCTGGTCAACATGGTCACAGCGGGTAAGCTAGGCGCAAAAAGTGGAGAAGGTTTTTACACATATACTCCTGGGTCTAAAGATTTGGTGGTAGCAGCACGTTTCAAATAGTATGGGAAGGAAAAACAAACTTCAAAAGTTTGCGGATATATTGCGATTTCCAAATGTGTATGAGTGTTACGATACACAATCGCCCACCTTGGTTTCATCCAACATGGAGCCTGTAGATCTAAAAGGCAAATGGAATGCCCTGCATTTTAAAAATAATCAGCCCATCACCCTAGAATTAGCCTGTGGTGGTGGAGAATATTGCGTTGGGCTGGGTAAGATGTTCCCTGATCGCAATTTTATCGGCGTTGACATCAAAGGAAACCGACTTTGGAAAGGAGCAAAAGAAGCCCTAGATGCAGGGTTGACCAATGTTGCATTTCTGCGCACCCGCATCGAAGTCTTGGAGCAGTTTTTTGACCAAGACGAGGTTGCCGAAATTTGGATCACGTTTGCCGATCCATTTCCTCGCCCCACCAAAGTCAATCGCCGCCTAACCTCCCCGATATTTCTGGATAAATACCGCCAAATACTAAAGCCCAGTGGGTTAGTCCACCTCAAGCACGATGATCCTGATTTCATAAAATTCTCCAAAAAAGTCATAGATGCCGATCCTCTCTGCCACCTACTCTATACCAACGATGATATATATGCTTCTGATCTACTGTATCCAGAGTTGAATATCAAGACTATATACGAAATGAAGCACTTAAAAAACGGCAAAACTATCAAGTATATTCGATACACGATTCACTAATTCACTCTATTTATTTTATAGATAATCTCGACATCATTCCTAGCATTTTTTACACAAATGGGCGACCTCTACAGAGGTCGTGAAGGTGGTAAAATATAAACGCTACAAATGGAGAGCCTCTCCGAGGCTGGTATTCCGAGAACCAATCAGCCCTCTCAATCAATGTATATTTTCACAAAAATCCCCAGCCCTCCAGTAATTAAAAAACCTCTACACATGAAGCCCCCCTTTGTGGTACCACCCCTCTCATAACTCATAACTCATAATTTATAACTCATAACTCATAATTCATAACTCCCCCTTCTCCCCCCTCAACACATCATCAAGATCCACTTTTCGAGTATGTTCCGTATGCTTAAAATGCTTATTCGGATCCCTCATTTTAAACAGTCCCCCAAACTGGCGCACCACAAATCGAGGCACTTGCCCAAGCGCATCCCAAATAGGCTGAGGTGCCTCATCCAAGCGCAAGGCCAACAGGATACCCAGTATAAAAATAACCACTGCGAGACAAAGAGCCAAAGACCAGACTGGAGCGATCAACAAACCCACCACCGCTAATACACCTGCCATTGCCAGTTGGATAAACATAGGCAATACCAAGGTGACAAAGCCAAAATAAGCCTGATTGAGGTTGAGTCGCCCCAAGCCTTTTAGCAATAAACCGGAGGAGTTGGGTAGGTTTTGAAAATAAGAAAACAACCATCGGCTGCGTTGGGTTTCTACGGCTGCGCCCGTTTCCACCTTTTCATCATAGACCATTGATTTTCGAGCATAAGCAATCTTTTCACCGCGCCAAATCAAAAAATTCTGCAATATTTTATCCTCTTGGAGCATTTTTTTCCATTGATTTTGGCCATCCTTGATTGCTGGACTGTTCAAATAGGCTTGGTACAAGGCTGATTCAGTAGCCATGCCCGATCCACTGATGACCGATGATCCACCCAATAAATACGGCACATACCGCTCTATATAATTTTTATAATGCTCGCCCATGCTATCTAAAGCAGCATAA
Organism: Saprospiraceae bacterium; assembly: GCA_031373665.1. GTDB lineage: Bacteria > Bacteroidota > Bacteroidia > Chitinophagales > Saprospiraceae > M3007. Next base: position 63,582 of record JANMMZ010000058.1, read on the forward strand.
GTGCTGTCCAAATTTTTGGCTTTTCGTTGCCCTTGTATGCACCGATGCCCTGCGTTAGCATATACATTGATGGTGGATAAAAAATCGGGATGAGCCAAGTTGTCGGCATCAAATACTGCAATATAATCATGGTTGCGTTGGAAGTTTTCAATGGCATGTATGATGCTTTTGGCTTTCAATCGCAGCGGTGCTGCTGGCTTGAGCAAAGTAAAGCGTGGATCCGTGATCACTACATCAAGATCGGGGCATTCATCGGCTACCAAATAGATATGTAGGTGTGGATACTGTTGCCGCAGGAGCGATTGTACCAAGGGCTCTGCAATGGCCGCATTCCGATATGCTGTGATGATACAGCCATAATCAAACAGGATTGGAGGTGTTTGGATCTGTTTGGTTCGCTCTTTTCCAAACGCCAATGCCAACAGTATGGTTAGCATTGGATACACCAACTGGATCACCAGTAATAGAGACAGCCCTATAAAAACGTACTTAATAATCTGCATTTATTCTAAATTCTTTGATGCGTTTTCGAGTGTTGCCATTTTCCAAAACCACAAAGTGAAAAACAAGTAAAATCCGACACCAATGGCTGTTTCCAAGGTATATTCAACCATAAATGACAAGAAAACAATGATTTGAAACAAGATGAATAAATAAAATCGCCGCGCTTGGGGCAGAAAAAACGGGGCAATCAAAGCAACCAGACTCAAGATGATTCCAAAAAGTCCTGTACCCGCTAAAATATATACAAACTGATTGTGTGGCAATTTTGGATCCAACGAGTACCTCGGAAACCGATCATTGGCCATGCGCTGGGCTTCCATTTGAAGGTCACCCGATCCAGTACCCGTGATTGGCTGTTCTTTCCAAAGCAAATATCCAATGTGTAGCGACACAAACCGATCTGAATCTGAATAAGTTCCCCCTTCATTATTTCGGTATTTTTGCCAATCATACACCATATAATTGATCCGCTCTTGCAGGCTTGGTATAAACTTAATGGCTGCTATAGGCAATGCAACTATGAATGCCAAGGCTGCCAAACCTATTTTCCAGCGACCAGTACGGAACACCGACCAAAACACCGTAAATACAAGCCCAGCATACAAAGCAGCAATCCCGCTTCGGACACTCAACAGGTGAATAAATCCAAACAAGAACAGCACACAAATAGCCTGAATATAACGCTCCCACTTGAAGCGAATATAGAAATTTTGCATAAATAGCCAAGCCCCCGAAAATATAGCACAAGCCAAGGTCAGGCTAAACCTAATATGATTGCGCGGTACTGGTATGGGTCGGCCATGCTTGAGGTCTTCGACCATTTGGGTATAATGGATAGCAAAATTGATCCCTACTCCAATACAAATAACGACCATTGTAATCAGCAATAGGAATAAGACCGTTTTCATTTGTCGGCCCGATAGGGGAGGCATATTGGCGAAAGCCCAAGGCAAAAACAAGAATGGAAGTCGGATTCGCGTGAAATTGCGCCACCCCGGCAAGTAGTCGCTCCAAAAATAACTGGTCGCAGGCACTAGAAATAGTAGCGACATCAGCAAAAAAGTAGGTTGGTGCCAGAGTCGTTTGAAGGATGCTCCCAAGGCTTTGCCCCAAGTGGGGGCTTGCCCTTGTTGTCCAGCGGTACTTATGACGTGCCAGATAGAAGCCAACACCGTCAGTGCTTGGCTCAGGGTTAGCAAAAAAGGCGACCATGTCAGCCCAACTACAAAGGTAGAGGCTGCCAAAAATGCTAGGTGCGAGGCAGTAAATGGACGGATTGGGTTATTCATCTCTGGATTCAGCGAAGTCTAAAATCATGATTTTTTGCCATATTTTGACTGATAAGCCTTGAGTGAGGGTTTCTATATCGTTTACTCCTTGGAGTACGATTTCGTCGTCCATATTTTGAGCAAAAAGAGCGGCTATTTTTGACGTAAGTGCCAGCAATTCCGAGCAATAATCCAAGTAACGGTTGAGTTGGTACCTATCCAATTTTCGCTCAGGCGAAGAAGTGGTATCTTTTAGTCGTGCAAAAAGTTGAGCAGGGTCTTTGGTCAATTGGTGCATGTCTATCACGTGTGCAATACTACGCAATTGGTGCATAGCCTTTAGTGCAATGCGCCGTTTCAGGCGATTTTCAAGACTCCCCAAGAAATATAGCGTCAATGCCAGAAATATCAGTTCATTGATACCCGATTCGGTGGCCTGTACTAGGTCGTGGACAGCATCGGTATTCAGTTGGAAATGGTGCATGGCCTGAATAATAGCCCAACCTACCAAACCCAACAACAGACAGGTAGCCACTATGATGGCTATCCTGATGGGCCAGAGCGGTTTGGATAGTTTCCGCGCTACTTCTTCCGATTCTACAGAGAGTTCATAAAATTCTTGACTTACCCTATACAATCCAGATTCTGGAAACCGCTCCCCTATGCGTTGCTCCAGTTTTTTAATCGTGTGCAGCAATGTATGAGCCTTCAACTCCGTGAATTTGCCACGCTTGATGGTCGAATGCTTTAGCCCAAGTAAATAATGTATCATAATCTTCGCAAAGATAAGCAAGTATAAGGTACGGTGTCGAAATAAGTTCCTTCATTTGATCCCGAAACCATCCCTAAGAGTTTGGGGCAAAAAAAAAGCCACCCGACTTACGTCGCGTGGCAAAACCAAATGAAAACAATCTTCCTACCGTATTCTATAATTCTTTATTTGGATTTTCTGTTTTTGTGTCATTTATACGGAACAATATTTCATTAGTCACATTTTAGTCACGGTTTGGTTTGATTTTTTTCTTCCCCTTTTGTAAGTCATTGATTTTCAAAATAATCTAAACTATTTTGTTCGTTTATAGTCAATGCTACTGGCTGCTACTAAACGATCGAATCGGGCTCCAAAAGGTCTAAAATAAACCAATGCGGTGTAAATATTTCCAGTTTCATGCCAATTTCCCTCAAATCCATCCAAATCTATCGCCTTGGTTTCTCTGTTTACAACTAAATACTGATAATTATAATATCCTTGTTTTAGAAACGGCGCACAAAAATATGCTTTTGATTCCGAATTGTACTCCATTTTAAATTCTTTTTTGAGTTGCCAATCTGACAAAGCTCCAAAGACATATACATCTTCATCTTCTAAAGGCGTATTTTGCGAAATGGCGATCAATACTTCGGCATAATCACATTGTAAAAGTGTTTGATTGGCGTTTTTGTTTTCGATAATGAAACCTCCATCAGCATCTTGTTCATATACGATGGGTCGGTTAAACCTAGATTCGTCACGCTGAACCGTCACTTCATAATAATCTATTTTTTCATTGATGGCTCTTACTCGTTCCCTACGGACATCAAAACTACGAATATCAAAATAACGAAATTCTTTACCTGCCGGAAACACTATTTTATCTTGAAAATCAAACACCAAATCCTCGCCCCTTGTGATGAATGGCTTTATGGGTCCTATCATGTTGTCCCATCTACCATTCTGCAACACAAATGCTTTTATATCATTCTGCGGATTATTCACCCGATCTTTAGCCACTGTTACGGTGAAGTCAATTTCGTGGTGGGTATCTATTTTATCCACTTTTACTGGCCTCACAAACTGCGCATTGAGTTTCCAGTTGGGTTCTACTACGCAAAATCGGCGCACGATCACCAATTGGTTGTCATTGTTGTCATCAAACACTTTGAGTAAATAATTGCCTGATTTAGTCCAACGTAAGTTGTTGTTGGGCATATACAACTGGTAATGTGTATATTGAGCCAGTGTATTGAACGAACTTTCGATATTCAGGATACGATCTTCTGTATAACCATTGATATATTCTGTTTCGAGTAAGTCAGACGGAGTCCAATCACTATTACAATGTACAACTGTATAGTTGTAATCCATCAAATCAGTGCCAAAATGATCAAATTCAAACCTCAAAATACCATTTGGAGCATTTAAATTGACCAAAGGAAGCGACATTTGAAGACCGCTTAGGGAAAACTGTACGGTAAGAATGTTTTCGTCCAAGACAGCTACTTCGTTTTGAGCAGCCATAGGAATATTCATGACTATTAGCGCCAAAGAATATCTGATGATGACATGAAGCAACGATTTATACATTGATTATCTCTTTGATGGTCTGCTTTAAATTTTGTGTTCCGACGGATTGGAAAGCAAAAGTATCATTAATATTTAAAAATCAAAGAAAAAGTACCTACCTTTGTGTGAAAACCTATTAAGTGTATAAACATGGAATAAAGGTTTTTGTTTAATTTAATTAAGAAAGGTTTATTGTTCATTAAACAAAACAAAACATATTATGAGGTATTTTATTGTATTTTCGATGGTCTTTGTTGCACATCTGGGTGTCATGGGGCAAACATCTATTCCTGAAAAAGAGAAAATGCTTATTCTATCCAAAAAGGATTTGTTTTTCTCTCACGACCTATCCATTGCCAATTATCAGTTTGATAATGCCGCCCTCAATGAAGCACTGTACGCGGCGGCTCTTTCGCATAAAAAACGCAAAAGAAATACTATTATTGGAGGTGTTGTCCTTGGCTTAGGTGCGGCGTACACTGGCATAGGTATTGCGCTAGGTGCTTCAAAACAAGACAAACCACTCACCAAAGAAGTAAGTTCTGTTTTTTCAAGATTATTTATTGGTTTGGGTGTCGTTGGGATGGGAGTATCTATTCCTTTTTTTGTGACTGCTAAAAATAGGAAAAAAGATATGGTTAAGGCTTTAGGAAAGGGTAAGGGGTTAAATTAGGAAATATGTTTGGCTTGGAGGGAATAATAAGTCAAGCGCATTGGGTTTTATTTTAAAAATGGGCCCTTTCTCAAGGACAGACCCTGTTGGTTTTTGTTTGATCAAATGATCAAGCGTTATAATGCCTTGCTCCAGTAAAATGTCAAATTGTGATACGATCGGTTTTTTAGTATGTTCTACTTTCTTGTACTGAAAGCATTCCTTTCCGTCTATTATTTTAGAATCAGCACTGATCCAAAATGTTTCATTGTGCTTTTCGAGTAGTCGTTTATGCAGTATCTCTAAACTCCAAATAACAAAATCTCCAATGTCTTTTTTATCAGAATTTTCTAATAATTGGTTGGCTTGGGTATCCATCTTCAACATTAACCCCTGCGAGTTTCTCATCAGTGCTGAGACCGTACAATATAATTTAAAATCAACTTCACGTTGGTATCCAAAGTGTTTCAAAATCTCTGCCGAACTTTTAAATTTACTCAAACTCCAATCAGGGACTTGGGCGAATAAGTTCTTTCTATTGCTACGTTCGTCGCGAAATGATTTTAGTTCTATTCCCTTGTAATCAGGCTTCTTCGATGAGTTAATATCTATGTTTAGCAGTGTTTCAAGTGTCCTGCCGATGGCTGTATCAGCATTCAAAGTGGCCGGAATAAACCCTCTTGACCCAATTTCTTTAAGTTTCATCAAGAGCTCATCAGCAACTTTATTTGATTGACGATTGATCTCGGTGATGAATGCTTGGATTGGATTATCGAGAGATGAATGCAACAATGATTCCAAGTCAAGTGTAGTGATATTCAGGATATACACCATCTTTTGGAAGACAATAATTCCCAAAATGTCATTTGCTACCGCATATTGTCCAAGTCCTTTAAACCAAATTCTTGGGTCGCCTTTCTTAGTGTTTGGGCGATACAGCGAGGTGACCGATTGTATTTCGCGATCACGCTCCAGTAAAATCGCACTCACTAAAACCTTGTTTTCTGGGCCTTGTTTCTGGGTGTTAAAATCATGGATATTTTGATGTTTCAAATAGTTTCTCACCGAGCCAGTTGCATCCATAATTGATTTCTCCAAACCAGTACCCGTTGGCTCAATCAAAGCAAGTTCAACCGAGTTTTCAGTGAGCACTCTGATCCTTTCTATTTCAATAGTGGTAAGTTGGCGCATACGAAACTATGTTATTTTTTTTAATATCTCTAGCGCCACGGCACGAGCCATCAGTGGCGGCACGGCATTGCCAACCAAAGTAAACTGGGGTACTTCATATTTTCGTTTGTTACCTCCAGTGGAGCGTTTTCCTTGAAATACAAATGAATCATCAAAGGATTGTAGCCTTGCCATTTCACGCACCGTTAACGCCCTTGGGTTGGAGTAATGAATATAATCGTCGGCGATGGTCATAATGGTTGAACTTTGAGAATCCGGCTTCAATACATTATAATTTCTCTTTTCTGAATCCAGCCCTATCTCTTTCAAGGTTTGTTTGGCAGTATCATAATCGCCAGCAGTCAAAATAACATCTAATCGTTTGACAACATCCTCATTTTGTTTGCTCGTTTTGTGATTGTGTAAAGGTGCTACGATATGGGTAAGCGTGTTTTCAAGTTCTTCAGAATTTCGTACATAAAATGGGTTTTTCGCATTCACAAACCTACCATTTAATCGGCCTTTTTTTGACCACTCGGCATACGTCAGACCCCTTTTTTCGTCTGGTTTTCCATCTGCATCACGTTTTTTAACAAGGGACAACATTGCCTCGGTCGAACCATTGTATTTTGCCTTAAGATCAACTTTTTCATAATCGAAACGCTCATCATCATTGCCAATAAAATCCAAATCGTGCAACGCCTCAAATACGGTTACTTTATCCTTGCCGGTTACCGTTGGTGGTACCTCATGTATTAGTTTTTGATCTTTCCTACAACCAATAAATAATACCCTTTCACGATTTTGTGGCACGCCATAATTAGATGCCAAGGCAACAAAAGGTTGCTCTATATTGTACAACCTAATATGTGATAATATTTCCTCAAACTCCTGCTCTTTTTTTGCCTTTACTACAAACTCATGTAGTTCACTCATGCACTCGTCAAAAGAATAAGCAAAAATTTCTAAGGCAGTAATGATTTGCTTTATCTCATTTGTAAAATTGGCATTTGGTTTTAGGGTATTGAAGGCAGCCTGCATTTTATCCACAATGGTTTCTGCCTCAATAGAAGTCAAGAAATGATCAAAACCATCGGCAAAAAAATCATTGTCTAAATCCGAAAATGATTTCTCATTAATTACTTTCTTTCTGATATAGGCCAATTCCCTACTTCTTTTTAGTAAATTAAAGCCGTGCCTTATGGTGCTGATATTTTTATCTGTTTTACTTGTTTTATAATCAACAATCTTGGGCGTAAGCACCTTGAATTTATTTTCTACGTTTTGTATGTATGCATCTCTGGCCTGCTCGTATTCTTTATCAGTTGATTTTTCAAATTGTAGTCTAAGGCTGTAGCACTCTAAAATGAAGGGCTGCTCCGTCTCTACTTTTCGCAATTGTGCAACAAAGTGAGTAAGTTTATAAAATTCTTGCAAATCAACAATGGAGCGAATTTCCTGTAGGATCATGTCTTTAATTTTGCCTTCTTCCTTGGTCAAAATACCTTTCACATTTTCCATGACAAAATATTTTGGGCGCAATTGCCGAATTACCTTGAGATAATGCGCAAATAAGTCATCTTTCTTATCGAATTTTTTCCGCTTCCCTGCCAAACTAAAACTTTGGCAAGGCGGACCACCGCATACAATGTCAACTTCTTGCCCCTTTAGTTTCTTTAGAAAATTATCTAAAAAATCAGGCTCAGTTATATCTTGGCGGAGAAATTCGGCATCAAGACCCAGTTGGTAGTTGTACCTTGCCAAGTGGGTTAGTTCACAGTTTTCATTTATATCACTAGCCAGTTTAAAATCATAATATTTGTCCCCATATTCAGCCTGTAAGAAGCCTTCACTGAATCCACCTGCACCTGCAAATAAATCGACAAAAGTTATTTTTTTCATCCTCTGGTACACCGCAGGGGCTTCACAGACAATGTTTAAATCCGTATTCTCTTTCCTACTATTGACCAAAGAGAGGATTTTATCTTTGACCTTTTTTTCCGTAAAATTAGAATGTGGCACTGTCTCAAAGTGTTTTTCAACCGCTTGTTTCAAAAAAGTCAAAAACTTATTGATGGTCTTATGGTTATACTCCGTTTCTTTCACCAATTGGTTTATATTATCCCAATCCTCTTTTTTTATTTTTTCGCCAGTTGATACCTTTATTTGTACCTCTTTTTGACGTAATACCAAGTGAATTGGAAATTTTTTGCTTTTATCAGCCTTATCTAAGTAAAATTTGACATTTATCATATTGCGGACATTTTTACGGATGCGGACAAATTTACGGACACTTTTGATATTCACAATAATTAAACTACTTTTTTTAATAAATTTCCAATTTCCAAAATAGAAACCCTAAATTTGCGTTTCCTAATAAACTTTCTTACGACGGTTTCTTACGAACAATCCACCAACCTTTCACTACACTTTTTCTAACCCATGCGGAAGCAATTTGCTTATGCCCTCCTTGCAGTAGCCCTCGCTACTGGACTCTTTCTTTTTGTTAAAAATCAGAAAATAACCAAAGATGATGCTTATTACGAAGCCATCAGCCATTATGTGTATGCCTTTACAGGTGGTTCCATCTCTAGCACCGATCCCATCAGGGTTCGTTTTGTCAATGCTGCCGTCTCTAAAGAACAGATTGGCCAAACCGTAGATGCCGATGTTTTTTCAGTAAAACCAAGCATCGCCGCCTCGATCATCTGGGAAGATGACCGTACCATACTCCTAAAGCCCGATCAGCCCCTGCCTTACGGCAAAAAATACACGGCTCGCGTTGCATTGGGAGACATTTATACAGAGGTGCCTTCGGCTGCCAAAGTATTCGAATTCGACTTCAATGTGCGCCCCCTCTCCTTCGAGGTAGTCACTGATGGCATTGATACCGACCCAGAGTTGGCTGGCCAACAGCGCATCGTAGGCCGGGTAAAGGTCAATGAACCTTGCGAAGCCGCCAAAGTCAAACAAATGCTTTCAGCCAAACAGGGCAATAAAGCCTTATTGGTCTCTTGGAAACACAGCGAAGACGGTAGAAACCACGAATGGATGATATCGGGTGTAGAGCGCACCAATGTGGCATCGCAGGTGGATATTCAATGGGCTGGAGCAGCCATTGGTGTTGCTAGGGCTTTCAAAGAAGTGCAGCCGATTCCGGCCGCCGATGATTTTGGAGTCTTGAGTGCCAGAGCCATTCAGTTGGAAGAACAATACATACTTATTAATTTTTCAGACCCCGTTTCTCCCGGTCAAGACCTGAGCGGCCTCATCCGTATAGAAGGTTACGAAGGCAAACTTCGGTTTGTGGCCGATGGTAATTTTGTCCGCGTGTATCCCGCCGACCGCATCACAGGCGACCACCAACTGGTGGTGGATGCTGCCGTACAAAGCAAATCGGGGCAGCGTATGAAAAGTAATTACAAGGTCAATCTTGGTTTTGAAGACCTCAAGCCCGGTGTCCGCTTGGTAGGCAGGGGAGCCATTATCCCGCAGCAATCCAATGGAGGTGTTATATTTCCTTTCGAGGCCGTAGGGCTGAGTGCAGTGGATGTTGAAATATTTAAGATATTCAATTCCAATATTTTACAATACCTACAAGTCAATGAAATAGAAGGCGATGCCGAACTTGATCGCGTAGGAAAAGTTGTTTTACAAAAAAGTATCAGCCTTGCGGACGTAAATCCCAATGCCTCTTCTAAGACTTGGCAACGCTACGCCATTGATCTTAAAGACATGATTAAACAGGATCCAGGAGCCATTTATCAAGTGCGTTTGGCATTCCGCCGCAGTTATGCTGCTCAAACTTGCACGGGCATCGTGGCTGGCGATGACAAAACTGCCCTTGAAAAAGAAGATGTTACGCCTGGCATGATGCGCAGTATTCTAGGCGGTGAGCGCGGTATTTATTGGGCTGACAACGACCCTTGGTGGTGGGGTGGTGGTGAAGAAGATGGAGAGGATACAAATGCCAATCCGGACCAATACCGTTGGAATCGGAGGGAAGATCCCTGCGCCAAAGAATACTATTACTATCAGCACTTCGTACAGCGCAATGTATTTGTAAGCGATCTGGGTCTTACCGCCAAGCGCGGCAAAGACCACTCCATGTTTGTAGCCGTCACCGATCTGCATACCGCCCAATCAGTGGCAGGTATTGATATCCAGTTATTCAACTATCAGTTGCAGCCGATTACTTTGGTCAAAACCAATACTGATGGTACAGTATTGATTGAAGACTTACGTGAAATACCATTTTTGGTGGTAGCCGGCGATCAAAGTCGCCGTGGATACCTCCGTATGGCCGATGGAAATACCCTTTCGCTCAGCCGATTTGATGTAGCGGGTGTAGAAGCACAACAAGGTATGAAGGGCTATATATATGGAGAGCGCGGTGTTTGGAGACCCGGTGATTCTTTGTTCCTTAACTTTGTGTTGGAAGACAAAACGGGCAAATTGCCTGCTGGCCACCCCGTGGTGATGGAACTGACCGATCCGCGTGGAGCCATGCAGTACCGCTCGGTACAAACCATCGGTGTAGAGGGCGTGTATCCGTTTTATTGCGCTACCCGCGCCGAAGCACCTACGGGCAATTGGCTTTGCACCGTGAAAGTGGGCGGTGCTACGTTTACTCAAAGCCTAAAAATAGAAACCGTCAAGCCTAATCGCCTTAAAATGGACTTGAATTTTGGTAAAACTTCTTTGAGTGTATCCGACAACAATGCCAAGGGCAATTTGAAAGTCAATTGGCTTCACGGTGCAGTAGCCAAAAGTTTGAAAGCCAAGGTGGACATGCAAATTGCGTCAAAACCCACCACTTTTAGCAATTACAAAGGCTATATATTTGATGATCCATCTCGTCACTTCTATTCCGAACCGGAAGTATTGTACGATGCCAACTTGGATCAAAACGGACAAGCATCCGTTCCTTTGAAATTTGGACAAATGGATCAAGCCCCCGGGAAATTGACGGCCAACTTCAAGGTGCGTGCTTTTGAAACGGGCGGCGACTTTAGTACTGACAATTTCCAAATGGAGTTATCGCCCTTCAATAGTTATGTGGGCGTACTCATACCGGCCAACAAATGGGGCAGTAAATCCATTGATGGCCGCGGTGCCAATATCAATTTTGCAATGGTCAATGACCAAGGAAAGCCGTTGGCTAATAAGGAAGTACGAGTAGCACTATACCGCGTTGATTGGCGTTGGTGGTGGGATGAAGACCAATCCAGCGGTCGCGCCAATTTCAATTCTGGAGAAGTTAATGATGCATTGGATCAGGCTACGCTCAAAACTGATGCCCGTGGTCAAGTACAATGGAAGGTGCAACCAAGTGGATGGGGGCGTTTCTTGGTACGGATAGAAGACCCAGAAAGTGGCCATGCTTCGGGCGATTTTTTCTGGAACGGATATCCCGACGACCAGAACGACATGCAATCGCGGAATGCGGCGGCTATGCTGCCTTTCACCGCAGATAAAGAAAAGTACAACGTGGGCGATGAGGTGGTTTTGAAAGTGCCAGCCTCCGACAATGGCCGCATACTCTTAACCCTCGAAAATGGTACGCGTGTGGCACGCCACCTTTGGTTTGATGCCAAAGCAGGAGATAACCTGCTGAGATTCAAGGCAGAAGAACTGATGGCACCGACCATTTATGCGCATGTAAGCCTGATACAGCCCCATGCCCAAACTAAAAATGACCTCCCGATTAGGATGTATGGTGTATTGCCGATCAATGTGGAAGATCCACGCTCGCGGTTGCAGGCGCAAATAGATATGCCTGATGTACTGAAACCCGACGAGTTTTTCAACGTTTCCCTTCGGGAATTGGGCGGCAAAGCCTGTGTTTATACCCTCGATGTTGTGGATGAGGGTTTGCTTGACCTTACTCGATTCAAAACCCCCAACCCTTGGGAGGCTTTCTATGCTAGAGAAGCGCTTGGGGTGAAAACTTGGGATATTTATGACTACGTCTTGGGTGCTTACGGGGTTGAGTTGGAGCGGATCCTTGGTATCGGCGGCGACGGTATCAATACCAAAGCGAAGGCAGCACAGATCAACCGTTTTAAGCCTTGCGTGGTGCACTTAGGGCCTTTCAAACTAGAAAAAGGACAAACAGCCAAACACCGTCTCAAAATAAGCAATTATGTTGGTTCGGTTCGGGTGATGGCTGTATTATCAGATACGCCCGAGAAAGGGGCAGGTGGCGCTTATGGCAATGCTGAAAAAACGTGTCCAGTACGAAAACCACTCATGGTATTACCCACGCTGCCGCGTGTGTTGGGCCCTGGCGAAACCTTGAAACTTCCGGTGAATGTGTTCGCAATGGAAAAATCAGTGCAGAATGCCGTCATTTCGGTTCGAGAAAAATCGGGATTGGTTTCAGTAGCTGGTAGTGGACAAAATACGTTGAATTTTAGTGAGCCGGGCGAAAAAATGGCTTATTTTGATTTGAAAGTCGGCCAAAAATCAGGCGCTGCCAAATTTGTTATTACCGCCGAAGGTGGCGGCGAAACCGCCACTCAAGAGATAGAGTTGGAGGTACGCAACCCCAACCCACTGATCACAGTGGCTGCGGAAGCGACCATAGAACCCGGTCAAAGTTGGTCGCAAGCACCTAATACAGGTCAATTTGCGGAAATTGCCGGAGTGTATGTTGAAATCAGCAGTATCCCGCCAGTCAATTTATCTAAGCAGTTGGACTACCTGATCCAGTATCCGCACGGATGCGTGGAGCAAACTACTTCTGCGGCATTCCCTCAATTGTACGTGGATGCGATTGCGCCGCTTAATGACAAACAAAAGGCAGCCATTGAGAAAAATATCAAGGCTGCTATTGTCAAGATGCAGAATTTCCAAAATTCAACAGGTGGATTCTCTTATTGGCCAGGCGGCAACGATGTGGCCGATTGGGCCAGTACTTACGCTGGGCATTTTTTGCTGGAGGCCAAATCGAAGGGTTTTGCTGTACCGCAGCAAATGCTGGATCGGTGGATGGAAAATCAGACCAAGGCTTCGCGGAGATGGAATCCTCAAGCGGATGATAATGGCTGGTACTATCATGGGGTCGAAAATACCCAGGCTTACCGCTTGTTTTCATTGGCATTGGCCGGAAAACCTGATTTGGCCAATATGAACCGCCTTCGAGAACTGAAAAACAAATATGAAAGCACACTTTCATTGTTGGGCGCTGCCTATGGTGCCGCTGGTAAAAAAGAGGTAGCCCGCGATCTCATGAAAGAGTCGCAACGCGCCTTTAAATACGATTGGTGGGGATATACTTACGGGTCTAATCTCCGTGATATGGCTTTACGCTTAGAGACCTTAGTGGGTATCCAAGATAAAAAAGCCGATGATATAGCCATACAAGTGGCTACTAGTTTGGGCAATACCAATCAATGGTATTCTACCCAAGAAGTGGCCACTTGCTTGCGTGCTTTGAGTAAGTTTACGAAGATGAATGGGGTGACTGACAAACCCGACTTCACACTGAAAGTTGGGGATCAAGATATTAGGGTGAACCAAACGACACCTTATTATATCCATACCTTCACGGAAAGTGGGTCTTCTAAAGTGTCTATCAAGAACAATAGCAAATACAAGATATATAGTAGGCTCATCTTGAATGGCCGCCCTATTCAGGGCGATCAAACGGCTGAATCTAAAAATATTGCCTTGAATATTCGCTACACTGATCTGAAAGGTCAGGTGATGGATGTCAGTAAACTGGCTCAAGGAACTGATTTCTTGGCGGAGGTCACCGTGACCCGCACAGGCGATATGCGCTTTGATTTCAATGAATTGGCCTTGACTCAAGTATTCCCCTCTGGTTGGGAGATTCTTAATACCCGCATGAACTTGGTCGGCGGTAGCAATTCTGATCCTATGGATTATCAGGATGTCCGCGATGATCGGGTGATGACTTATTTTGACCTGCCATTTAATTGGAATAATAGTCCCAATACCAAGCAATCGCGTATATACCGGATACAACTCAATGCTGCCTACGCAGGGCGTTATTACCTGCCGACAGTGGCTTGTGAAGCAATGTACGACAATCGAATCCGGGCTGCGGCTCCGGGTAAGTGGGTGGAGGTGAATTGAGGTTTAAAATAAAGGAGTAAATACACAGAATTTATTTCTGGTTAGTAACGGGTGGGTAATAAGGTGTACACTTTATTATTCACCCGTTACTAATTCTGCCTAGCAACTATTTAATCACGATCATTGAACGCAAAGCGGTCGAACATGAATTGCCCCGAATGCAATTCGGGGTATAAAAGGAATCTCGGTGTCAACCCCTCGCGGGGTTTTCTGTATTTTGTGGGCTGTGGTTGAATGGCTATAAGTATGACCTACCGCACCTCCACCTCATCTACAAAGAGCCAAGCCTCCCCGCCCGCTCCAGGGTGCCAATTGGGGCAACGACCTTGATTGTGGGCTACGAGGCGCACAAAGCGGGTGGTCGTTTTTTGGGTAAATTCAAGTTTTTGTACTGAATCGGTGGCAGTGTCCGTCGCAATGGGCATCTGCTCGGTGTGGATGGGTTGCCAATGCGCCCCATCGTCGGATATGGCCCACTCGATGGATGTCGGCATAAATATCCAAGATGATTGGCGGCGTAAAAAATTGGCAGTAAAGTGGTTGATTTCTTTTTTTTGCCCAAAATCTAAGGTAACGATCACATCTTTTCCACTGAATCCAAGCCAATTGCCTTTGTGAAAATCAATAGAACCATACAGCCCATCGAGGAGGGTAATATCTCCTGATCCAGCATATTGGGTGGCGGGTGGCATATTGATGCTGATACCTGCATCAGCACGCACAAAACGGGCAACGGCTGTTGGGCTGGAAATTTTTCCAGCCTCATAAGCGCGTGATTGGAGGATGCCAGACTGTTGGATGACAATAGGAGTGCTATAAAGAGGGCTTTCTGGATGAGGCTCTGTCCCATCAAGTGTAAACCGTATTTGTTGTTCAGTACCCGTTTGATGAATTGGTATATCCATTTTTTCTGAAAAGACATATGTCCGTTTTCCGTCACCAATGATCGGCTTAGTTGCCACCGATGCTGGGATAAGCGGCAGAGTAATCATTATGATTTCATCAGATTTTGGTAATTGAATTCGTCCTAACTGTACCTTAAGTCCTTCTGTTGTTTGAACCAAAGCACCAATCCCATTATTGAACTCAAAATAACGGAGCGAATCGTTGGTTAACCGTGCTTGCTTCAGCAACGCATGTGCGCCTCGAATCATGCTATGAGGCTGCTTTATATCACTCGTCTGGGCTATATGCTCCGCAATAATAGGCTTCCATACACTAGGCTTCATAAACACATTTACAGATCCGTTTTTGTTGGCAGTATAGCGAATACCATCGCCTTCGGCGTGGTGAACCCACGGCTTTGAATCATAAATAGCCGCTCCGTTTTTCTGAACCCATTCGCCCATTTTTTCAAGTATAGCCACACTCTCTTCAGGGAAAAGACCTTCGGCAGTAGGGCCTACATTGAGTAAATAGTTACCCCCTTTGGCGGCACAATCCACCAAATTCCAAATGAGGTCTTCGGCAGCCTTAAAGTTTTTATCGGCACGGTTATATCCCCAATGGCTATTCATGGTCATGCAAGATTCCCAGTCGAGGTTGCTTTTTTCGCCTAATATTTCTTGTTCTGGGGTGCCGAAATCGCCCACAGCATTGTTTTGGGTCATACCCTGCATCCCATTGCGGCCTTTTCCTACGCGGTTATTGACGATAATATCGGGTTGCAGGCTGCGGACATATTGATATAGGTTGCGGCCTTGATCTTCGGTCCATTCGTCAATCCACTCCCCATCAAACCAAAGTACCCCAACTGGGCCATAGTTTTGGATCAATTCTTTGAGTTGTGGCTTGAGGTATTGGTCTCGGTATTTTTCAAAATTGTTGCCTTTGGCATCGGGATGATGCCAATCCATGATGGAGTGATAAAAACACATCCTCAACCCCTGTTTCTTGCAGGCAGCGGCCAATTCCTTCAAAATATCGCGGTTGAAAGGGGTGCGATCCATAATGTCATAATCGCTGACTTGAGAGTCCCAAAGGCAAAACCCATCATGGTGTTTTGAGGTAATGACGATGTATTTCATACCCGCCATTTTGGCCATGGATACCCATTTTTCAGCGTCAAATAGGGTAGGGTTAAACTTGGGGGCAAATTTTTCATATTCCTTAATGGGAATCTTTGCTTCCTCCATGATCCACTCTCCATAGTAGTCTTTCCCATCCCAAGCACCTGCTGGTACGGCGTATAAACCCCAGTGGATAAATAGTCCAAACCGCGCTTCTTGCCACCATTCCATTCGTTTGTTTTTATCTTTGGCTGACTCCATCAAATAATTGGGAGATTGGCCTTGTGCGGGAAAGGCTATCAATAGAGAGAGTACGAGGAAAGTATATTGTTTCATAGGAAGCAATTGTATGTATTGAAATAAAATTAAATTCTTGATATTTGTTTTGGGAATTGTTCTACGAGTTCTATAAACCACAAATGTATATAATTGTCGATAAACCAAGGCTCTTGTTTGCGAAAAGACTACTTACTCAAATTTCTATAAAAATCATCACCCAGTTTCCAGTCCTTCCCCTATCTTTGTGCCACACATTTATATCTTTATATTGCCCATGTTTGCTTTAGAAACGTTTGATCCATACAACATCCTCTTTCTTGATATTGAAACCGTGCCGGGGCACCCCGAGTTCGATGATTTGGACGAAGAGTTGCAAGAACTTTGGGGTATCAAATGCCGCACTATTTTGCGGAAGACCGCCGATGAAATAGAATTTGATGAAATGGCCGAGACTTACAAGGATCGGGCGGGTATTTATGCCGAATTTGGTAAAATTGTATGTATCTCCGTTGGTTTTTTGACCAAACAGGTTGGTAATCCAGAGCCGATACTCCGCTTAAAATCATTTTCCAATCACATGGAGCGGAGCCTGCTCGAAGACTTCAGCGAGTTGCTTTCCAAGCATTTCAATAACCCCGATAAGTTCGCTATTTGTGGCCACAACATCAAGGAGTTTGACGTGCCTTATGTGTGCCGTCGGATGTTGATCAATCAATTGCCTTTGCCTAAAATGCTTGATATAGCAGGCAAAAAGCCTTGGGAAACCAAGCATTTGCTTGATACCTTGGAGATGTGGAAATTTGGAGACATCAAAAATTATACATCCCTCCGCTTATTGACGGCAGTGTTTAATATCCCATCGCCCAAAGATGATATTGATGGTTCGGATGTGGCGGGCGTTTATTGGGAAGACCGCGATTTGGATCGCATCGCTTCTTACTGTGAAAAAGATGTATTGGCTACGGTGCAGTTGTATCTGCGCCTCAAGCGGCAAGCATTACTTAGAACTGATCAAATTGTGATTGTGCGGTAGTATCCTAACAATGACCATCTTTGAGGTAGGTGTATTGCTTTTTTCCGCTGTACTATTGATCGGTACTAAGACATTGGTCTCTGGGAAATACGTGGCCACGCATTTTTCGGGAATATCGTAAGCAATGACAATAAATTTCCTTGCCAGTCGCTCCACGCCTTCATAATCATTGAATAAATCCACCAAGTCGCCTTCTTTTAGGTTGGATTGGCTCATGTCCCAAGGGTTCATCAGTACCACCCGCCGCTCGTTGTAAATGCCGCGATAGCGGTCGTCCAATCCATATATAGTGGTGTTGAATTGATCGTGGCTGCGGATCGTCATCATGATCCATTCGCCTGATTGGAGCGTGTTTTGGGGTAATCCTGCTATGTTGAAATGGGCTTTCCCAGTGGTAGCGGTATTGAATTTTCCGATACGACTACCGTTAGGCAAGTAAAAACCGCCCGGCACTCGTACCCTTTCGTTGTAATTTTCAAATCCAGGAAGGGTGGCCTCTATCGCCTCTCGTACATGATCGTAGTGCTTTGAAAACAGTTTCCAATCAATACTCGAATCATTGCCCAATACCGCTTCCGCGAGGCGGCATACGATGGTGGGTTCGCTTAGCAATTGCGTAGAAATCGGTTCTAAATTGCCTTGGGATGCGTGTACAATACCCATTGAGTTTTCGACACTCACAAACTGTGGTTGCCCCTCTACAATATCAATATCTGTACGACCCAAACAGGGCAAAATGAGGGCTTCTTTTCCGTGCACCAAATGGCTACGGTTGAGTTTGGTTGAGACGTGCACGGTCAAGTCGCACCGACGCAAGGCTTCTGCGGTGAACGTGGTATCTGGAGTAGCCGAAAGAAAATTACCACCCATAGCAATGAATACTTTTGCTTTGCCTTGGTGCATGGCATGTATAGATTCTACGACATCATAACCGTACTCTTGGGGGGGCGTAAATCGAAATACCCGTTCTATATGATTTAAGAACTCTTTGGTGGGGCGTTCATTGATACCCATCGTGCGGTCGCCCTGCACATTGCTATGCCCACGTACCGGGCAGGTGCCTGCTCCGGGCTTGCCAATGCTTCCTTTTAAGAGGAGTATATTGACAATCTCTTGGATGGTGGCCACTGCATTTTTGTGTTGGGTGAGTCCCATTGCCCAGCAGGCAATGATTTTTTTATGGCCAATCAGCAATTGAGCCGCCTGTTGTATCAATGGAAGTGGGACACCGCTTTCCACGGCGAGATCTGCGACTTTATAAGCACGAAGACTTTCTAAATAAGCAGCACTGCCTTGGGTTTGATCTTGGAGGAATGCTTGGTCAAACACTGATCCGGGGTGTTTTTCCTCCGATTCCAACATCAATATAGCTAAGGCTTTGAGCAAGGCCATATCTCCATTTATTTTCACCTGCAAAAATACATCGGTGAGGGTGGTGGATGCTCCCAACATACCACTTACGTGTTGTGGGTGACTAAATGCCAGCAGTCCGGTTTCTTTTAGAGGGTTGACCGATATGATTTTTGCTCCCTTTTGCTTGGCTTTTTGAAGGGCAGTCATCATGCGTGGGTGGTTGGTACCAGGGTTTTGACCCAAAATGATGATGACTTCGGCCTCATAAAAATCTTCCAGTGTGACAGATCCCTTGCCAATCCCAAGCGATTCACCCAGTGCAACCCCGCTCGATTCGTGGCACATATTGCTACAATCGGGCAGGTTATTGGTGCCAAATCGGCGTACAAATAATTGATATAAGAATGCGGCTTCGTTACTGGTTCGGCCAGAGGTATAAAACAGTGCCATATCAGGCGATGCCAACCCTTTCAGGTGGGTAGCCATTTTCTGAAATGCCAATTCCCATGTTATGGGCTGATAGTGCGTTGCATTGGGTGGCAGATATACAGGCTCTGCTATGCGGCCTTTTTTACCGATCTCAAAATCGGATAAAAGCGATAAGTCGTGTACACTGTTTTGAGCAAAAAAATCACCCGTCAATTTCTTGGAAGTGGCCTCTTCTGCTATGGCTTTTGCTCCATTTTCGCAGTATTCAGCGATACCTGAACGCTCATCATCGGGGTCGGGCCAAGCACAGCCCGGGCAGTCGTGTCCATCTTTTTGATTGAGTTTGGCCAAGGCTTGGAAGCCTCGCCTGATGCCCATTGCACCAAACACATGTTTCAGACTACTGGATACGGCCTTGAAGCCTCCGGCTACTGTGGCAGGCTTTCGTAGGGTTAATCCTGTGAATGTTTCAGGATTTTCAGCGTTGGAGATTGGTTGGTCTGACATAATTGTGCTTTTTATATTTTTTGGGCTTAATCAAAGGGGCTTAATAATTGCGATTCATTGGTGATGAACTAGTATTCATCGCTTAGGATTTACGTAATTATCCGATTGGTCTTCCGCTGTGTCGTCGAGGCAAACGAAGTCTTTTTCTAACAATAGTTGTAGTACTTGACCCGGTGCCACCTCTTGGCTGTGTTGAAAACCGACCCGATCTTCTTGATTCCAATTTTTGGCGGCCTCTATCGGTAAGTACATGGTGATTTTTTGGCCATCAAAATCGGCAGATAAATCAATCACTTTATCAGTAGCGACCAACGCATAAGTAAATACCTGCGAAGGATGAGACCCGAAACAAGTAGTTTCTGCGATTTGTCCTTGATCCGAGAGTAGTTTTACCTCCGACTGGGTCAGTCTGTATCTTATATAGTTCCCTTTTATGCGTATTTTCATATTTTTACGACTTTCAAAACCTGTATATTTTTACCATTTTGGAATATATGCAAGCGGTAAGTACCGGAGGGTAGGGTTCTAAGGTGCAGGTCGTAGTGCATAGGGCGACCTACTGGAAGTTCTTTGTATTCATCTACAAATTTGCCAGATATATCATACAGTTGAAGGGATAGTTGGGTGCCTTCTGGGAAGTCATATTCGAGCATCATGATACCATCATGTACCGGATTGGGGAACACGGAGACGGGGCCTTCGATACCGAGAATATTGCGCACTGGTACAGGGCCGACATTAGCTATATTGTCATCCATCCAAGCGGCGCGATTAAGCAAGAAGGTTTTTAGATAGTTTACTTCGCTTTGATAGGTATTGCCAACAAAGGCATTTGGCCAAATATATTGACCCAAAACCGGCCAACGTTGGAAGTTCCTCACTTGGGCTTGAGCCAATGTTTGAGCCAATGAATCCACCATTTGGGTCAGTGCTTGATCTTTCCAGACACCTGCGCGGAGGGTTTGCCACCTCGATTTTACTTTTTGTTGAAAAGTATATTCACGGCAAATTTTTTCCCACCAAAAATGGATCACCCATTGGTCGCCACCACAGATCTCGTTAAAGTCTTTGGCCCAGCCCGTATAGTCATTGCCGCCACAGTAATCGCCAAGTCCAAGGGCGATATTGAAATCCCAAATAGGACCCATGTGTATTTTAGTATCTATGGAATCGCGGTTTTTATAAAAATAAGAACTCAAGCGGTAGGCATCCACGTTTTTAGTGATCTCATTCACCAAAAGGTAGTTGATCCAACTATCTACATCCACCCAATTTTCGTACGCTGGTGTCCCAGGTTCGTTGGGTGTCCATTGAGCCATGTCATTATCAAATTGGTTGATCGTATTTTCTATATAATTTCGCTGTGCGGGCTTAATATCTTCTGCCTTAGGCGATACCACTTGTACCCATGACTCTTTCTGAGTACCGTCAATGGCGGCATTGGGCAATACCCAATCTCCACCAAAACCTCCATTGACCTTATCAAAAGAAAGGATGTATCCACCAGTAAGGGCCACTCCAGTAGTATCAGACGTTTTTATTTTTTGAATGTCCACCCGATTTTTATCCCGTTTGATGCGTTCGATCAACATATACACGCCTTCGTAAGATCCATTGATGACGACCTCCACGTATCTGGCTCGTGGCGCCCAATCCATGACTTGCAGGCCAAAATTGTAGGCCAACATATCGCGGATTAAAGTTTTGTCATTTAGGGGAGCAATCAACGCCCAATCGCTTTCGGCAGGCATTCCGAGCAAGGGGACATCGTTCTCTTGGCCTGTGTCATCACGCAATTCGATGGAATACGGCTTTTTGTCATAAAAAAGTTGAGAAGTAGAACCCCTAAGTTCAATACCAATAAAATCATGGTATTCATTGGGCGCATCTAAGATATCATTGATTTGACCCGTGCCATTATTTATAACCTTCATCCCAGCGGTGATTTTTGGCTCATTGGGTATGGGTACACCGTCGGTGTCAATAAGTACAATCGGCAGGTTGGATGTTTGAAAATCAACAACCTGACCACTTAAAAAAGTAGTATAAAATACTGTTAGTACAATGATTATATATCTAAACATAGTGTTTTTATTATTGCAATAATTTTTCTAATCCAATTCCCCTTGATCCTTTGATAAGTATCAAGGTGTTGTCAAAGTTTTGAAGATCAAACCACTCGCGTTTGGCAGTAGCCGTATCTGCGAAATGTAGGGCTTTGTGTTTTTGCCAAGATGTCTGAGAAAATTCATGGCCTACCACCACAATTTTATCCAATTTTAATCTCGTTGCAAGCCTCAACATGGCCTCATGTTCTTTGACACTATCATGCCCCAATTCGAGCATATCGCCCATGATGGCCACTCGTTTGCCTCCTTCCATGGCAGCAAGACTTTCCAAGGCTGGTTTCATACTGGAGGGATTGGCATTATAGGCATCTAAGAGGATAGTGGTGGTATCGCGATTCACGATTTGTGAGCGATTGTTGGAAGGTTTATAGGCTTCTAAGGCCTGTTTTATTTTGGCAGAAGGTACTTTGAAATAGATACCCAAGGCGATGGCAGACATGATGTTGTTGAAGTTGTGCCGCCCAAATAAGTGGGTATTTACCTCTACGGGTTGGTGGGTGTCATCGGCCAGAAATGCCGCCTTTACCAAAGGCATTTCACGCAACAATTGTACCTCAATAATGGTATCATTGGTTCTGTTCAAGGCATCTGATCGGGTGTAAGCCACCTTTCGTTTGATGGCTTTTGCCATACCCTGCAAGTACTTTTCCGAAAGATTGATGAAGGCGCACCCATTGGTGCGGGATAAATATTTATACAATTCGCCTTCGGCTCTTTTTACTCCTTCTAGATCTCCAAAACCTTCCAAATGCTCTTTACCAATATTGGTAATGAGTCCGTGGGTAGGACTGGCAATTTGGCATAAAAGGTCAATGTCCCCCGCTTGATTCGTCCCCATTTCGATCACTGCTACCTCTGTATTATCATGCATAGAAAGCAATGTCAATGGCACTCCAATGTGGTTGTTCAGGTTTCCTTTCGTAAAATGACATGGGTAATGGCTGGTTAATATGGTGGAAATCAACTCTTTAGTAGTGGTTTTTCCATTGGATCCACCAATACCGATGATCGGTATGTCAAATTGTTTGCGGTGGTGGGTGGCCAATGCTTGCAAGGCTGTCAAGACCGATGCCACCAACAAACAGCGTGGATCTGTTTGGTATTGTGCTTCATCTATCACCACATAGGCGGCACCTTGATCCAAGGCTTTTGTGGCATACTCATTGCCATTGAACCGCTCTCCTTTAAGCGCGAAAAAAATACACCCTTCCGTGATCTGGCGAGAATCTGTACTGACCACGGGATGTTTTTTATATATTTCGTATAGTTGGATTACTGTCATCATAATGTGGCAAAGATATAGAAAAGCATAGATTCCTTTGAAAACATTTCAGTGCTTGATGAATCTGTGTTTTTGGGGCTACTTTTCCCTCAACTCAAAAACCACAGGCTTAGAAGGACTAGCATCCAAATCAAAAGATGCCGTTTGCAAATTGAGCAAATAGTATCCATCTTTGACATGATCTGGAATAAACAACAGTTCACTGATCGTAGCCTGTTTTCTAATATCCGATGGATACTGCCAAAAAGCACGGTGCGCCAACAACTGCCCATCATCTTCTTCCCGATCTACAGAGGGTAAGTCAACCAGCAAGTGCTCGATGCCACAATCCACGAGGTGTTGAATGGCTTCATGGTGTATATAGGGTGGATTAGTACCTGAGTACCCTCTGGTTTTTTTAGAGCCATCGTTGGGTAGTGTCCTGATAATCAAAGCATTGCATTCATCTTTTAATAGCAAGCCCTCTATTGTTTCTCGTAAAATAACCCGGTCTCCGTCGTCCATTTTTTGAGGATAAACGCTGACTACCTTTGCTTTAAAATGATAGTGGTTCAAACAGTCACCCAGCACAAATCGCGCTTTTGCGATATGTCCAACACATTCGGTATGGGTGCCATTGCCATGTGGATTAAACTTTACATCAAAAAAATTGACGATTCCGCCTTCAGCTGTACTGCCTACAAAATCGCCCGCTCGTACGGGCTCAAAAACTGGTGCTGCTGCCCAAAAGCAGTTAGGATTTTCAAAACCTTCTCTCAGTCCAATAGACAAGTCCTTCGGCTGTTCCAGATCTATCGTATAAGTTCTGGGATCATCTTGAAATTTTATTTGTGCTACCAACATGATAAAGTATGAATGTTTTTTATAACATCAAGGCGCTGAGGTTCACAAAGTTATAGAGTGACCCTCGCACCTCACAAAGGAATACTAACCAATACACTAGCCCCTTTTGTAGGTTCCGTTTGTACATTTATTTCCCCTTTCAAAAACTGCACCCGATCGGCCATATTCCCAGTACCCATTCCTTTTTGCACGGTATCTGGATTATAGCCCACGCCATCATCCTCCACAAGTAGATCAATTTGGTCTTCTGTTTGGGTGATTTGTACGAGTATCGTAGTGGCCTTGGCGTGTTTGATACTGTTTTGAAGCAACTCTTGTATGATTCTATAGCAATGCAAGGTGGTATTTTTATCAATTTTATCAAAAGTGCCGAAATGTTGAAAAGTCACCAGCGGCTGTCCGTCGCTGCTCAACTGAGCGACCAGATCGCGGATCGCGGCTACCAATCCAAAGCGCGTTAAAGTACCGGGCTGCATATTGCGGGCTATATTTCTGGTTTCAAT
This sequence comes from Saprospiraceae bacterium, assembly GCA_031373665.1. Lineage (GTDB taxonomy): Bacteria > Bacteroidota > Bacteroidia > Chitinophagales > Saprospiraceae > M3007. The sequence goes on from JANMMZ010000058.1 coordinate 87,969, forward strand.
GACAGTCTCGTCCAAAAGTTGTGTTACCTTACCGTAGTCTTGGTGAAGGCTCACTTTGGGGAATTTCGCGGACAATCCCTCCAATCGTATTTTAATGGCAGCCAATAGGCCGCCGACACTGTCGTGGAGGTCTTGTGCGATGCGCTGCCGTTCGCTCTCTTGGCCGCTCAACATACTCCGCATATTTTCGATACTAAGGCTATCTTCCAATTCTTTGATTTTTTGTTGGGTAATCTTTTGGTTTTGGGCAGCAATCACTCGACCTGATTGGAGGCGATGCCTTAAATCACGAAAAAAAACATATGCCGCAAGCAACAATACGACTAAGGCCACACCCAGAATCCAAGAGGTCAACTTCTGGTCTCTGGCGCGTAGTTCGGAGGTTTTTTTTTGTTCCTCTAAATCCTTGATTCTGTTATTAGACCCATATTGAAGCGTCAATTTTTGAAGAGATGCCACTTTGTCTCGATTAAGGAGGGTATCACCTGCTTCTGCGTAGCGGGTGGCATAGTAATAGGCTTTTGAAAGGCTGTCTATAGCGGCATAAGTTTTTGCTTTTTCATGATATATATCACGTCGGAGTGCCACATTGGCACGAAGGGCTAGTTTTTCCGCAATATCTAAGTGCTGTATGGCTACGGGATAATCGTGTTTCAAATAACTCAGCAATCCGATATAATGATTGAGCCGACCGATGTATTCTTGGTGTTTTTTTCGTTCGGCCAACGTTAATGCCCTGAATGCCATGGTTCGAGCCTCTATATAGCGTTGTTTTTTCTGTAAATCTTTGGCTGCCTCAATCTTTATTTTAATATCAAAAACAGTGTCGCCAAGTATCTTATTTTGTTCTGAAAAAAGATGCCAATAATAACTGGCACTAGCCTCATCATGTTTCTTTTTATAGGTCTCATAGCAATCGCGAAATACGAGCGTTTGCAAGTATAGATTTTGCGTTTTTTGGGCATAGTTGAGTACTTCTTCTTGGATCACGATGGCCTCATCAAGCAATCCCCATCGAGCAAGCCGCTCTGCCACATCTGCCCTTACTCTAAAATAAGACAGGGTGTCTTTGGCCTTTAAAAAGCGGTCGGCACTGCGGGCAAAATATTGAAATGCCGTATCAGTAATCCCGCTGTGCTGCTCGTCATAATGGGCCCAATGATACCAAGCCAAGGCTATTTTTCGGGGAGAATTCTCCTTGCGTCCTTCATTCAGTGTATCTTGAATTTGCTCAAAATCAAGTACTTGATCGAACTCTGGTTGTGCATGTAAAGTACACCCCATCAGTAAAAAAAACAGCACTCGAATCATTGATGTCATGTATGCAAATTTTTATTAATATTACTTCGCATATTCATTAAATATCCTATTAAGCCAACGCAGCATCGCAAACATACACACTGTGGCACCAAACAACAGCGCAAAGTTAATCCAGAAAAAATCGGTTTTATCTTCATATTTATCCCAAAGACTAGCCAAGACCCCGCTTAATTTGTTGCCCATAGATATGGCGAGCATCCACCCGCCCATCATCAGGGCTGTGATGCGTGGTGGACTCATTTTGGATACAATAGACAAGCCCATCGGACTCAACAACAACTCTCCAATCGTGATAACGCCATAACTACCAACCAACCACCAACCACTAACTTTTTCAGTGCCATTACCCCCTACTTTTACGGCTGCTACCATCACCAATACCGATAAGGCAGAGATCAGCAAACCAAAGGCAATCTTCATGGGGGTGGTGGGTTCTTTGCGACGACGTTTTAAGAATGCAAAAAAGGCCACCACCAATGGGGTCAACAAAATCACCCATCCAGGGTTGATGGATTGGCTCAAATTGGTGCTCCACACACTTACTTTAGCCCCTTCGGCCGGTTTTTTATCGGCGGCTATGTTTCTAAAATACACTGGGTAATTCACTTCTTCCACCGGTTTTCCATTTTCTTTAATCAACCTAAAAGCAGCATCGTACTTGGGCATCGTATCGGCTGTATTTTCCAAGGTTTTTGAAAAATACAAGGTGCTACATACTTCTTTGGCAGTCCCCGTCACTTCACGGTCGGTGTATCGGTCAGCCCAAGTATTGAGCGCGCTGCCGTTTTGTTTGAATACCGCCCAAAACATCACCACTACTGCAAAGATGGCCAACAAAGCCCCAATCGGTTTTTTCTCATGGGGTGCGGCGGTGAAATAGATCTGTCCATAAAAATATAAAACTGGAACACAAGCAAAAATAAAGGCATCTGTACTATTGCTGCCAAAAAAATCGCCATCACCGCGCAGGAGCCAACCCACTACGCCTGCCACCACAGAAGGAACTAAAATCAGCATGACAATCTTGACAAATGACATATCGCCTTCTTGTACACCCTTTTTGACATCGTGGGCGGCATAGTGCTTGGTACCAGCCAAAAATATGATGACACCCAAAAACATACCGATACCCGCCGCTAAAAATGCCCAAGCCCAACCCAACATGATGTAAAGGGCTGCACCAAAGAAATTACAAATAAAGGCTCCTATATTGATACCCATATAGAAATAGTTGTATCCATCGTCTTTCAGGTGTCTGTTTTCATCAGTAGAGTATAAATTGCCCAAAAGGGTAGAAATATTTGGCTTAAAAAGGCCATTGCCCAATATGACTAGGGTCATGGATACATAGAGCATCGGCAGGCTGTGAATACCCATCATGCAATAACCAACGCCCATGAGAAGGCCACCAGCCACAATAGATTTGCGATAGCCAAAGTAACGGTCGGCCAAAAGCCCGCCCAAAAATGGAGTTAGGAAAACCAAGGCGATAAAGGTGCCATATAAATCGGCACTTTCGGCTTCGGTCATGGCGAAGCCATCTTTTACATCCTTGAGGTAGAGGGTGAAGATACCGATCATGAGGTAATAGCCGAAGCGTTCCCACATCTCAGAAAAAAATAGATAGGGTAATCCAGAAGGGTGTTTAGTTTTGATTTCCATCACAAATTTAATAATTTTTGCAACAAAAATACAGAGATTCAACCATAAGTTATGTTTACTTTTGCATTTTTAAATTTATTACCTTCCAACACTCACTCAGACACTTATCCATTTTTTATGACTACTTCAAATATCAAAGCATCTTTTGCTTGTTTTTTAGGTGTTTTGTCGCTTTTTGCTTGCAAAAACGACCCTAAACCTATTGACCCCAATACCCCTAAAATAGACACTATCCGGGTGGCTCCAGTGCCAACGGCAGGTGCTGCTACCTTCGCTATCACAGAAGGAACCGTCTTTTGGGCAGCCAAAAAAGCAACCGGCAGTGAACACACAGGGTCGGTTACGATCGAGAATGGTGGGGAATTCATCGTCAATCAAGGCAAGGTGTTGAGCGGATTGGCTTCGATAAACATGAATACCATCGCGGTGACGGATATCAAAGATCCCGGCGAACGCCGCGAGTTAGAGTCGCACTTAAAGGATTCCGATTTTTTTGACGTGGCCAAATTTCCCAAAGGGGAAATCAAGTTTTCGGAGGTATTACCCAGCAATATTCCAGAATTCAATTGGGTGATTACTTGCAACCTTACCATGAAAGGAAAAACCAATCCAGTAAATATTCCAGTGAAGATCACCGTAAACGGCAATGAATTAATTGCTGAGTCTCCCACTTTTGCGATCAATCGCACCCAGTGGGGGATTAACTTTCAGTCGGGTATCCTAGGTACCGTAAAAGACAAATTAATAGAAGATATGGTGCGCCTTTCTTTGAAATTGAAGGCTAAGAAGAAGCAGTAATATTTGGCAGGGCTTCCATATAAAATCTGTTTTTGAAAGCCGAATTAGGACTGTTACGATGCACAATACAACAAAAGCCACTCCGCAACAACGGAGTGGCTTTTGTATATGTAACTAGGTTGAAGAAAACAATTTCTTACAACTTACGGAATTGCTCCGTCACTGTTTGGCGACCATTGGTTACCCGTAGCACATAAGTACCAGTGGTGAGTACATTCACTTCCAAATTCAACTCAATAGATTCTGCACTTACTTCACCCGTCAATACCAACCGACCCATCTGATCATATATCTCATAGCGGCCAGCCTCGTTTGTAGGTTCTTCAAACCGTACTTTCAATAGATCTGCCGCTGGAGAAGGAGATACTACAAAAGTAGTCGTATGACCCATCATAACGGATACTACGCCGCTGTAAGCACTGGTGCCGTCAAAATCTACCTGCCTCAAGCGGTAGTAATTGATGCCTTTGAGGGGCTGAGCGTCAGTGTAGGTGTAGTCTTGTTTTTCGTTGGTGGTACCACTGCCAGTTACTCGGCCTATTTCTGTGAAAGTCGCGCCATCATTGCTGCGCTCTATGCTGAAATAGGCGTTGTCGCGCTCTGAAGCGGTGGTGAAGGTAAGGAGGGTGGTGGCAATATTGATATTTTTTACTCCGAAACTTACAAGATCAATAGGTAGTAGCGTACATGACGCTGGTATTGATACAATGTTATCGGATGTAGTAGTACCATCCCAGTTATCAAAATTTCCATTATCAATAGCACCTGGTATGCCAGCTATTGAGCTTGAGCTAGTGCCATCACCAAAAACAACAGCGTGACAAATATTTGTAACATTTACAGTGCCCGAAGGATTTACACTTGTAATATATATCTCTTCATCACCTGTGCTTAAAGGAAGCACTGTACCAGAAGAAGTTCCACAGGTCGCAGTTGTGCCTGATAACAGAATTGTACTGCCACTTGCTACGCCTCCAGCGGGAGCTGTCCATGAAATTATATTTTCACCTGAATTAAATGATGTCCCATCCCATTCGTTGTCAGTAAGAAAGAAAACCGTTCCACCTGGAATGTTTGCTGTTGCTAACAGTCTAATCTGATCAGGATTATCAGAATTGTAACCATTTATTTGTAAACCACTACATTGAGCACTAAGATAACAAATAAAAGAAAATGAAGAGAAAATCGAAAATAATAATTTTTTCATAATGTGAGTTGAAACTTGAGTAAATATAATAAATAAACGTAAAAATTAAGACACCCCAAAACGATACTTTTGGTAACTAAGGCATTGAAGAATCACTGGAATATATTCATCGAATATTTATGTAAAACTAAAATGAGTGACATATATCTCTGTATGAAATTATACATGACATAAAACTTAATAACCGCATACAAAGGTACACCCCCTCAACCTCTCACCCCCCTGTAAACTACGTTAAGATTATGTAAAGTAACAAGACAAATTCATTTTTAGGCTAAAATTGGAAAACTTGTCCTGAGATCGCTGCACAAGCCAGGCTTTGAGTTGCAATAAGAAATGTCGCCAATCTTTAGTGATGGATTTGAGTCGTGAGATTTCGGAAGTTCTAAAAACCTCCGAAATCTTGGCACTACTTATTGTTTATAGAACTGCTCCGATACCGTCTCACGGCCATTGGTCATTCTAAGTATGTAGATTCCTGTTATTAAGGTATATACGTCCAAATTCAACTCATTGGATTCTGCACCTACTTCACCTGTCAATACCAACTGACCCATTTGGTCAAATACCTCATAGCAGCCAGCCTCGGTTGTGGATTCTTCAAACCGCACCTTCAATAGATCCGCCGCAGGAGAAGGTGATACTGAAAAAGTACCAAGGCGTCCCATCACAACAGATACCACATTACTATAAGTGCTAGTGCCATCAAAATCCACCTGCTTTAAACGGTAGTAGTTGATACCTTTCAGGGGCTGAGCATCGGTGTAGGTATAGTCCTGTTTTTCAATGGTGGTACCGCTGCCTGTTACTCGGCCTATTTCGGAGAAAGTCGCGCCATCATTGCTACGCTCTATGCTGAAGTAGTCGTTGTTGCGCTCGGTAGCGGTGGTGAAGGAGAGTAGAGGAGCGTTTTGGACGATGGTTACATCAAAATTTGCTAGTTCGATGGGCAATCCAGATTCAGCACTAAAAGAAAAATTGTCAAATGTAATGGTGCCAAACCCATCAATATAGTTAAGTTTTAGGTCTGTAAGGGATACTGAACCAGTAGCTGGGTTCATTTCATTGAATACGATGGAGTTTTCTACCCAAACGTCACTTTTATCATTGGCAACCGTTTGTATAGACCCATCTGGAGCCATATAACTTTGGGTAGATCCGCTATTGTTGATCCACCATGTGACAGGTTGTTCGCCGCTAAAACTAGCAGAATTAGTGCTGCTGGCTATATTACGCAATTGAAAATTATCGCTGCTGGTTAAGTTTATCCCGATACGGGTATGCACACTTGTATTCGCGGGAATACCAGTTCCATTGGTGAAACCTGAACCAATACGAAGAATAGCACCAGACACTTGAGGTGTTGTTACGGTAGGCACTGCGAGATCAAATACAATTTTAAGCAGTGTTGGTTCTGGGGAAAAATCAGCAGTGCGAGTAATAAAACAGCCATTACCTGAGGTACGTGCAAGTTCCAATTTGCCAGAGACGATCGCTACTGAACTGCCAGAACCAGAACTGGTTATTTCTGTAAATTGCCCGTTGTCTGGGGAAGCACTTACGTAATCTGCTATGACCGATGATGATGAAAAATCCTGAATAAGTAACTGCGAAAGCGCTGTGTAACTGGTTATTAATACAAAAAAAATAGTGCAAATAGTCTGTTTCATATCGATGTTTTTTAAAATAAAAAAGAGGCGCAAAGTTCTTTCCCTATCACCAGACATCTCGGATTTTTACATTAAGTAATGGTGAATTATCGATCCCACACGATACAAAAAAAGCCGCTCTGGGTCTATCCCAAAGCGGCTTTTTACATATAATATATTCAAGTCCTTTCACATCTATCCTTAAAATATCTGCTGCAGGATGTACATATTGTTACTGTTTTCTAAACTGTTGGGTCAACACCACTTGATCCGCAGTCACGCGCAACACATAAGCACCTTGAGTAAAAGTAGAAACAGGTATGCTGTAATCCAGTTGCTCCGCAGCGAAAATACCTTCGCTCAATATACGACCCGTCATGTCCATAATCTGCCATGGTGCATCCGTAGCAAGACTCTCTTTGAGGCGGACTGTGACAGTCTCAGATGCAGGTGTTGGAAAGATCACAACAGTACCCGCTTTTCCGAATTTAACATTGACAACATTGCTAAATGTGAACTTGCCATCAAAATCCACCTGCTTCAAGCGGTAGTAGTTGATTCCTTTGAACGGCTGAGCATCGGTATAAATATAGTCTTGTTTTTCAATGGTGGTGCCGCTGCCTGTTACTCGGCCTATTTCGGAGAAAGTCGCACCATCATTGCTGCGCTCTATACTGAAGTAGGCGTTGTCGCGCTCTGAAGCGGTGGTGAAGTTAAGGATGGCCGTTGTTGCCGTTGGCTTGGCCTCGAAGGAGGTTAGGGTGATGGGTAGTAGTACCCCAGAAACACTTAGGTTGTCAAGTCTTAGATTTCCATTGGTGTTACTGGCATTAAAAAAGTAAACTCTGAACGTAACTGGTACTCCTGTTGCAGCCATAGTGATCGCAATAGATGAGGTAGAGCAAGTATTGTTTGCAATACCTGTACCCGAACCAATATCAGAGGCATATCCATCAATACTATATCGAATACTAAAATCATCAGGCCCATTGTTCCCTCTACGAGCCACAAAATCAATGGTCGTAATGTCCATTGTGGATCCAACTGGGGTTAGGGTGAATTCCCAGTAATCATCAATACCTGGACTAGCACTAGTGGTATATCCATCGGAAGTATAGGCTTGTCCACATCCACCACCTGGGCTTTGATTGCCTAAATTAGTTACACCGCTCCCAAAAGAAATATTGCTTTCAGTAAGATTGTTACTTAACGTGGTAGGTGCAAGTGCTGTATTGTCAGTAGCATCAAAGTTCCAAGCGACGATCTGGGCGGAAAGATTGAGTGTCAGGAAGAGGAAAAAAGGAATTAGGGAAAAAATTTGTTTGCACATAAGTGAATCAAATTAAAGGTAAAAAAAGTAAAAGTTTAACAAGGCAGGAGGACGTAAAAGGGAAAAATATTGTTTGTTAGATCAATCTTCAATACAAAGGTAAGTAATTATAACTTAAATGTTAATTAAATATTGTTTTTAGGTTAATATTATTTAAATTATAGCACAAAAGCCACCCCGACAAGTCGAGATGGCTTTTGTTTTGCCAATTAATGAATTGTTAATGCTATAAATTACTCACTGATTGGGCGCGGAAATGACTCCCAAAACGATCAATAGGTAATAGACCAATCAATTACAGCTCTTGCAATGGTACAGGGAAAAACTCATGTACGATATCGCCAGTGCGGTCTCTCGGTAATTGACCTAGGCGACCGAGGCGGCGCATATCTAACCAGTAATGGCCTTCACCAAAGAGTGAATAACGACGTTGCTTCACCACTTCATCCAACAAAGCAGCATCAGTAGTGGCGCCACCGTAATCAGCCAAACCAGCGGCATTGCGCACCTTATTGATGGCTGCCACAGAGGCAGCATTGTCAGATCCTATGTTGGCCTCCGCAGAGATCAACAACAGTTCTTCATTGCGAATGATGGATACCAATGCGGTAGGATCATCAAAAATTGCTACTTGCTGAGAACCGCTCAAGTCATCCAAGGTTACTGGAATAGTAACCTCCATTGGGTCAAAATTGCGAATCTTTGAAGCAACACGCTGATCTCCCGCTTCGGCATCGGCGGGCCATGATGGATGCACGGTATAAACTTCTTTATCAGGTACTACGAAGAGCGGATTGCGCTCATCATTGCCACCCAAACCAAAAATATGGTAAACACCAGCACCCATATTGCCGTTCAAATCCAAAAATGATGCTCCCAAAGCAGCCCTAACTTTTGCCTTATCACCTTGGTACAAGGCAACGCGAGCAGCCAATGCACGGTTAAATTTGCTAAGGCTCGCTGGGGTATTGAACCCTGTAAAACCGCTAGATAGTTTGACCGCTAGCTCAGCACCAGCGCCAGTCAAAGCCGTATTGGCCTCATCTAACAATTGTGCGACACCTGCCATACCTGTTGTGTAGTCCACGAGTGGTCCTAGTTTAAGGGGATCATTTACATCCAATCGGCAAGACTTATGGCGATTTAAGATCAGCAAAAGGTTGTAAGCCTGTAAGGTTTTAGCATAGCCAATAATGCCGTTTTTCTGCGCATCGGTCAATCCAGCCCGCGATTTTGACGTTGCGTTAGCTAAGTTGATAGCATTACGGATAGATCGGTACTGAGTAGCCCAAGAACGGGTCGTTAAGAAACCATTGTTATCCAATGGTGCACCTTGTGCGCCCACCAACTCTCCAGTGAATCGAGGGTCGGTACCACGAAGATCATAGTACTCGCGCCCTACAATAGCGGTAGTCCAGTAGTAGTACTCCATATCGAAACGAAGAATCGCTTCGAGCCCGCTGGTAAGCAATTGTAAATCATCTAATGACGCACCTTCTTGCAAACTGCCAATGGTAGGTGCATTGGGATTAGGAATTGGATCTATATTGCAAGCAGGGGTAAACAACATCATCACAGATGCCATACCGCCAATAAGCAAAGATTTATTTATGAATTTCATATACTTTTTGTATTTTATGTATTTACTGATTGTTCTAATGTGTAGATTAGAACGTGGCATTCACATGGAAATTAACAGTCCTAGCCGCTGGGAAAGGTGTTACTTCTACCGTGTTGGCCAATACGTTGTTTCCGAAATTAGATACCTCTGGGTCATAACTGTTATAAGTGAAAATATTGATCAAGTTGCGACCAGAAACACCAATGCGCAGTTTCACTTTATCTTTGGTTACCGAGGTTGGGAACGTATAAAACGCTCCAACTTCGCGCAAGCGGAAATAACCAGTGTCTTCAATCCAAGGGCCAGCATTACCAGCAAACCAAGTATTGGTACGGTAATCTCCATTCACTTCTACGCCTGCTGGATCAAGGGTCTTATCATCATAATCCCATGTTAAGCCACCCAAATCATACAAAAGTGTAGAAAGGTTGATACCATCTCCACCTTTTTTGTAGTGTAGTAAGAAGTTAAAATCAAAATTGCCAAAAGCAATACTGTTGATTAATGAGGTATTGAAATCAGGTTCGGCATTACCATATACTTTTAGTGGGCCTTCTTTGGTGGTACCTACTATTTGAGTGGCAGATTTACCTTGCTCAATACGGTATTGTCCCAAAGATGCTGCAAAACCACCTACATTGAAAGCAGGCACATCCAAACGAGTCACTTCGCTCGTGTTTTTCCAGAAATTAATAACAGTGTTCCAAATAAACTTGCTGGTTTTAATGGGTGTGATGTCCAACGATAGTTCAATCCCTTTATTCACCAATGCACCTGCATTTTGTACTTGTGTGGTAAAGCCCGTAGAAGTAGGTACCTGCGCACGGATCAAGAGGTCGTCTATTTTCTTATTGTACAAAGTGATCGCAAGGTTGATTCTATTCTTCATGAAACTAAAATCAGCACCATATTCCAACTCTGACTGACGCTCAGGCTGAATATCACCATTGCCCAGAAGTGTGTTGGAGTACAAACCTGACTGAGTACCGATAGCAGCACCATCGAATAGAGAGAAACGGTCATTGAACCCTGGGAAACGACCAGATTGGCCGTAGGCTACGCGCAATTTTGCATTAGATACGGTATTATCAAGCGTCCAAAAGTCAAACTCGTGAAGATTAATTGCTAAGTTAGCCTTTGGATAATAGTACAACTTGTTGGCATCTCCATTGTTCGATGATTTGTCAGCACGGAAGCCTACCGTTGCAATAATCTGATCATTGAAAGTCATTTCCTCTTGGAAAGCAAGACCTTTGTCGCGAGAAACAGTCTCTACTTGAGCCACCGAAATATTCTTGGCTTGGCTTAGACTGGTTTGTGAACCATTCAATTGATTACCAGTGGTTTGTACCTGATTTTGATCGAAGTCCAACTGCTGTACACCCAAAGAAGTGCGGAATGATGTTTTAGCACTCAAGAAATAAGAATGCACCAAAAATGCCTCCAAATTGGTGTTTTTATTAATGGTAGAAGTGCTTACTGCTACGCCTTGCAAACTACCCTCAGCACGGAAATATGACAATTGGCGCGGGAAAATAACAGTATTGCGCTGGGTATAATTGTCTAAGCCTCCGCGTAAAATCGCTTTTAAATTCGATTTATCAGTTGACTGTATCGTCCAAGTAGCCGTAGCACCACCGATGTAACGATTGATTCCTTCGCGGTTGGTTACGGTATTTACTGTTTCCAATACGTTAGAGCCAACAGAGTTCAGCGCAGGGTAAATGCCATCTTCATTGGCTTGTAGTTTCTCCCAAGGTTTTGTAAATGCCAAAGCATAACCCACAGTGGTGTTGGTATTACTATTATTGAAGAAACCGCGATCTGCAGTGGTATTGGTAAAGAAATTCTGTACCGCTATCTCCAATTTATTAGTAAGACGATGTGTTGCGTTGATACGACCAGAGAAACGGTTGTAACCTGTGTTTGTAACAATACCTGACTCATCCTTGTAGGTACTACCAATAAAGAACGTCGTGCGATCATCGCCACCAGCCACACTCAAACGAGTGGTGGATGCAATACCAGTATTGCCGTATAGTAGGTCTTCATAATCGGTGAGACCATCTTTTTCAAAACGAGCACGATCTGCTGCACCAAATACTTTCTCTACTTTGGCAGCATCCCAACCACGGTCGCCCAAAAGGCGTGTGGCTTGGCTAAAACCAGTAGTTTGTGCCAAACTTACGCGGGTTTTACCGGCTTTACCTTTCTTAGTAGTGATAATAACCACACCACCAGCAGCACGTGAACCATAGATAGCCGCAGTAGATGCACCTTTCAAGATTTCGATAGACTCGATATCTTCTGGATCAATATCCGCAGCACGGTTAGAAGAGTCATCCTGATTGGATGCATTGCCACCAGCAGCAGCAGCAGACACAGCATTGGTACCAGAAGAAATGGTAGAGTTGTCCAAATATACACCGTCAATGATGTATAGCGGCTGTTGATCAAGGAACAACGAAGTCACACCACGCATCCGGATAGACATACCACCACCTGGAGCACCAGAGTTAGAACGGATTTCAGCACCTGTAAACTTACCGTACATAGCACCTTCCATCGTCTGCTGTGCGGTGACTCCAGTCAACTGCGCAGATGAAATGGATGCCACTGCATTCGCAGAGTTGGATCGCTTAACAGATGTTGCCAAACCGCTGATAATCACCTCATCCAAGCCGGCCAAGTCGTCTTCAAGCGTTATATCCGTCCGACTAGCGGCTGAACTTACCTCAGCAGTAACATTTTTAAAACCTGTGTAAGAAAAAGACAGGCGGGCGGTAGTGCCCGGAATTTGAAGGCGGTAATTGCCGTCAACATCGGTCGTAGTACCCAAAGTAGAGCCTACTACAACCACTGTAGCACCCGGCAATCCTTCTCCATTGGAATCAGTTACGCGGCCTGTGGCTGCAAACTGTGCCCTGGCTGCTTGCGCACCTACGAATAGGATGGCGAAGAGCATGAGGGTCTTTAGTAAACTTTTGTGCTTCATAAATAGAATTGTTTTATGTAAAAAATGGATTAATATCAAACAATTGATGCGCAAACCTAAGCAGTTTTTTTTGTTGTGGACATTGTTTTTTTATTTTTTAGTAATGTTAAATAATTCCTGAAATTTAAAAAAAGGAATTTAATATTTTTTTTAATTAAAACAAAGAAATATAAAATTGAATTAAGCCATATTCTTAATTTATATTCTGAAACAGGTTATTTCCGATTTTAAAATAAATTTTAACGTAATGCTATTTTATTATTAAAACTAGGGTTTAGCAGCAGGTATATGGTATGGATAATCAGTATGAGGTGTAGGATACCGTCTTTGTCTATTACGATACGATGCTCTATGCGTCCGTTCTCGCACATGTTTTGTCCGAAACCATACAAGTATTTAAGTGTAAAAGATTGATAATCAATGCATTTTGATGCCCGAATAAGTCACCTAAATCTTCAACATCACTTTTTGCGCATCATCAAAATATGGATGCTGTGCATCTTTTAATATAAGATCTAGTTTTGTTTTGATGGCAGTAGCAGTATGTGGCGGCTTAGATGCTAACATGGATATGATTAAGTACCATTCCGAATCTTCAGAGTAGGGTCTAGTTTTAGTATTCGCAATTTCCGAAAAAATGGCAGTGGCCTGATTGAATTTACTTAATTTGAAGTAAGCATGTGCCATCAAATACCGAGCAGGCAAGTATCTAGGCGAGGTTTTGTCGTTTTTTTGGGCTTCTACAATGGCTGTTTCATAGTCTCGTTCAAGGAATGCATCGCAAGCCTTTTCAAAATCAGAAACCTTATGACTCGTGCCACGGAGGGTCTCTAGGTCAGGGAGTTGGTACATGTCGTTGGCCAATGCAAGGTACCTAGGATCATTGTTGGGTTTAGGCTTGTAAGGGGTTGGCTCTTTTGCGATAGATTTAATGGTATCTGGTGCCTTTTCATTGGAGCGGCGTATGGAGTCTTGGTTCTGAGGGGATTGTATCGGGGATGGCTCTATCGGGTTTGAATCCTGCTTTTGAGCAAAGAAATAAGTTAATCCCGCTACCACCATGCGTATCAGGTTTGGGAATTAACAAATATATAAAAGTCATTGTGTGATTCTTTTTTTCCACGTTTTCGTTTCTCTG
>JANMMZ010000102.1:0-23877 GCA_031373665.1 Saprospiraceae bacterium
TGGATCTAATAATAGTAGGCATTACATCGTCAAACAAGATTTATATAAACTTGCTCAAAATATTGATATGAACATTGTCGTGGCTCACTACCCTCCCTATTGTTCTAAATGGAATCCAATAGAACATAAACTATTCTCTCATGTACACAGGGCATGGAATGGGACGGTTTTTCAAAATATCCAAATTGTCAAAGAACTTGCAGAAACAACAGCAACAAAAACAGGATTAGGAGTGAAGGTCAGAGTTAATACCAATACCTACCAAACTAAAAGAATCGTTGATGCCCAATTTAAAGGAATCTTAACGATTACGTCTATTTTGACCCTGTTTTGCCTAATTGGAATTATTCATTCCTAAAACAAAATCGTTAAGTTATTTTTTTACCACTACTTAGTAAGTAAGTTTGTGTACTTACTCTCAAAACTAGAGTCAATAAGCATTTGCCCTGAAAGCAGGTGATTAAATAAGACAGATACTAGAACTAATAGAATTAACTTTTGGTGTAGTAGTGTCATAAATTTTGTTGTTTAAAATGAATATTTCGCGACTCCAAACTATTTAAGTAAATCAGTATTAATCAATCCGCAGTATCCATGCAAAACACACTTGTACTGTCGAGTGAAGTCCAAAAGGTTTGAGACCGACTGTTACCATTGAAGAAAAACTCATAAACAGCAATTCTTCGCCGAATCTACTAAGTTATTATTTCCCTGTTCCTTAGCATTTTGGAATAGGGCTCATTTCTGGATTTTACAGGGCATTTTAGATCGAGAAAAGATAGTGTGGGTGCGTAAAAAGAACAGTGCTTCTGCTTCTCACACACCCACACATTTTCTATTTAGAAACCACCAATTTCTGAACAACCTGCCCTTTATCGGTCACCAAACGAAGAAAATAAGTACCATTTGGGACACCCGAAAGATCGAGACCCAATTGGTTAAATCCTTCCACGCAAGTGAACTGGTCTTGTAGTACGATCCTGCCAGTCATATCTATTAGGTAATGCTCCATACGCAGGTCAGACCCTGCCATGAATTGTACCATATAGTCGTTGGAAGCAGGATTTGGACCGCTTTTGAGGTCGTATATGTCAGTACCTGCTAGCGTTAAGAAACTGGTATTGGGGTTGGTGATATTCTCTGAGCCACCATCGCTGGTCAACTGGACTTGGCATCCAGTGATGACTACATCATCAATATAGACTTGATCGTCGTCGTCAGAAGCATCGGCGCGGAAACGGAAACGAGTGGTAGCAGTGAACGGTCCCGGTATGGTGACGGTTACGTTTTGGCGCACCCCATTGGTGAATTCTACGCTATAATTTAGATCAGCCCTCGTCACATAAGTTGAGCCGCCATTGGTCGAAACCTGCAACCAAAAATCTTCCGCACTATTATCAAAACTTACTGCGATATAGGAGAAAGAAACCTTCATTTCAGTATAACTTGCACAGTTTAAAGACGAAGTCGTCATTAAAGAGGAAGTCGTATTGTCGCGGAGTTGCATACTGTATGTACCAGAATTGGCATAAGTAGCATTGTTGATCCGGGCGCAATCAGTGCCGCCATCCGTCCAAATACCTAAAGAAGCATCAAAGTTTTGACTATTGACCGTTACATAAGTACAGCCTGTGCTTGGTGTAAGCGCGGCGTTGACAGTAGTCAACACGCCATTGGATATAGTAACAGATTGATTGTAAGTCGTGTAACCCGTCTTAGATACCCTAAAAGTGTAGGTGCCACTCTGCAATTGTCCCATTTTGTAATTACCTAGCGCGGTGGTATTGTTGGTCGTAGTAGTAGAAAGCAATTCGGCTTTAGCTCCGGTGATAGGATTACCAGTTACAGCATCCGTGATCACGCCCTCTACGTAGCATCCGCGTTGGAAATTAGGGGTTAGGATCCACATTTCACCGTTGGTAGCACTTACCCCATCTATGTTGGATACCAGAATATTGCCAGAAGGCAAGAACGCATACACGCCCCAAGCACCGTTGAATCCATTGCCCGACAGGGGAGAGGTGTCATAGTTACCCACCTGCACCATATTGGCAGGGCGGTTTACATCTGTGATCGTAAATCCATCGCGGTACCAAGAGGTAATGGCATATCCACTCCTGATATAGGTATTGTGTACAATGGAGTTAGAGCCCGGAGTGCCTTGTATTTGATCCAGTAATTTAATATCCGAAAAATCGCTAATATCGTAAGAGGTAAGGGTAGAATTTGGCTTTTCATCGGTTGTAAATAAGGTATTTCCATAACGCCAAGTATTGTGCGAAAACGCCAATGGCGTCGTGATAGGCGTTGACAAAGTAACCCCAATTTGATTGAGTGCCGCCGTTTTATTGGTCATATCAACAATAGAAACCTTGCCTGCATTGATATGGCCGACATACATCGTGTCATTGTTCACATAACCATCGTGGGCATAACCGATGGGGTTATAATAGCCCTTATAGATAGGTGCAGCGGGGTTGGTATTCAGGTCGAATACCATGGCGCGGCCTCCCACCAAATTAGAGCCATATAGGTATAAAAAACCCTTGGCTTCATCCACTTGTAGCGCATGGATGGTATTGATAGTACCGGGCGTAGTACCACCACCAGTATAAGTTACGACAGGCAAAGATGCACTTGGCAAAGGTGCCAAATTCACGATTTGGAGTCCGCCTCCACCTTCTGTTGCCACATAGGCATAGTTTTGATAAGTTCTAATCTCGCGCCAATCGCTAGAAGCCCCAGCGATCTGAACAATCTGTACTGGTGCCGCTGGATTGGTGACATTGGTGACAATCATTCCATTTTTGGCACCAACCAAGGCGTATTCTTGACCTCCAGCCGCATAACCCCATATATTGGAGAGGGTTTGGCCGGTGTAGGTTGTTTTCGATTGGAAAGTGACGTTTACATTTTGAGAGAATCCAAGATTGGTAAATAGGCATAAAAGAGTGAAACCCAGAAAGCGCATGATACAATTTTTTGAAAAATGAAAGAAAGAAAAAGAAGGGACAAATATATGAAATCTTATCTAAAGTAGAAGAAGTTTTCACTTATATGATACTTATGGCGGTGTTTTCATACTATCTGGTATATATGGCTGAAAATACTGAAACCGAAAATGATCGATTTATAATGGCTCGCACTGTTGACACGGCCAAATCATCTATCTGAGCATGTAATCTAGTAACCCTAAATGTCCTTCTCTGGCAAAAAAATAATATTGCTATTGACTCGTGCGACACTACCTTTGCAAGGTGAAACACAAACTACTAATAGGCTTTGTAATAATCAGCACGCTATGCCATACTTCCATTAGGAGTATATGGACTGCTTATTATTATGCCTATAAATCGGAGTTTGTCCAAGCCTGTATCAATCGCGACAAACCAGAACTGCATTGTGATGGCAAATGCGCTTTGATGGATCGAATGGAAGACCAAGAAGAGGATCTCCCATTCATGCCCAAAGTATTAGTACAGTTGGAAGAGATGGTTTGTGACCTTCCACAAAACCTGTCTCATCGCCAGTATCTTGACTCAATGGAGACCTCTGCTACTGGGGCGATTTATTGGAGTGGACTAGACCCTGATCCTCCTGTGTCGGGTATCTTCAAGCCGCCCTCCTGAAAAGTGTGTTGCGACGACCTGCTTTACAGACAGGTATTGCGTGCTCAACGCAAAAACATTTTTCATAAATAATTGATAATTAAACATGTATAAATATATTATTTTGTTTGCCTGCGTGGCAAACACGCTATCTCTGTGTGCCCAAAATATTGTTTCCGGCACTATAATAGATGCACAAACCAAAGAGCCTCTGATTGGCGTAACTATCAAATCTACCGATGCTGCACGGGGTGCCATTACTGATGCCAACGGCCGTTTTTCGGTTGCTGTCACTCAAGCCAATGAAACTTTTGAAATCGCTTATTTGGGTTTTATTTCTCGAACTATTACAGCCACCGACAAACAAATCATAGCCTTGGAAACGGAGTTACACAGCCTCCAAGGTGTGATCGTGACCGCCAATAGAGAGGCAGGGCAACGCACTGCTGCCCCAGTAGCCATTAGTAAACTTTCGGCACGAGTGCTTGATGAAACCAAGGCTACCAACATCTATGAAGCACTCAATAAAGTGAGTGGGGTATATATGGTCAACCTCAATAATGAGCAGCACTCTATGGCCATTCGTCAGCCATTCACAACCAATGCATATTACCAATATTTGGAGGATGGGTTGCCAGTGCGACCTATGGGCGTATTTAATCACAATGCCTTGATCGAGATGAATGTATTTGCGGTCTCTAGCATAGAGGTCATCAAAGGGCCTGCTTCGTCGCTATACGGGCCAGAGGCTGTAGGTGGAGCGGTGAACTTGATTACACAACGACCCACTGCTGTGCCAACAGTACGGATTGGGTTGCAAGGCGATCAATTTGGTTATGGCCGTGTACAATACGGACTGGGCGGTATGATCGGTAAAAAAATCGGCCTCTATGCGGGGGGCTTTTTTGCCCGCCAACGCGATTCTTGGCAATCGCGCTCTGACTTTGACAAACAATCGTTTAATGGTCGTGCCGAATACTACTTTAACCCAACCACGAGGCTCATTTCGACGCTTTCCTATAACAATTATGATTCCCAAACGGGCGGCTCGGTGGATAGTATTGCGTTTTTCAATCGTTCGTATGCCAGTTCAGCCGATTTCACTTACCGTCGGGTATATGCCCTACGTGCCCGCGCTACCTTGGAAAAAGATTGGAAAAACGGTTCACAGTCATACATCACGGCTTTTGCCCGCGACAATTCCATTGCCCAAAACCCCTCGTACGCCATCCGATGGACGACCAACCAAACCACCGCCCGTGGAGAGGTCAATGACAATCGTTTTAAAAGTTATGGGGTAGTGGCCCAGCACAGCCAACGTTTCAATTTTTTGAAAAGCCGTTTATTGGCAGGTGCTACCTTTGATTATTCACCGACCGATTATTACGCGCATTTCTTATTGCTGGATGCTCAATTGCGGCCCGATGGCAAATCGGTGGAAAAATACTCCATCAAACAAGAACGCCCCGACTCATTTTTAGTCAAATACGAGGCTAAACTAAGGAATTCTGCGGCTTTCGCGCAGTTTGACTTCATGCCATTTGCTCGGTTTAGGGTTTCCTTGGGAGGCCGTTACGACCAGTTGGCCTTTGATTTTACTAATTTTCTGGGCAATGACAGCGGAAGCAAATCGTATGGACAATTTACGCCAAAAGTAGGAGCCACTTACGAAATAAAGCAGAATATTGGCGTATATGCCAATTATTCTCGTGGATTTTCACCGCCTGGGCTTACGGCTATTTTCCGTAAAAGACCCGCTCCGGCAGTCAATGGCGATTTGTTTTATTACAACCTTGAGCCTGCTACCTTTGGCAATGCTGAGGTAGGCGGCTGGGCTGCTTTTTGGAAAAATAAAATCTATATTGATGTTGCGGTCTATAACTTGGCTGGCCGCAACGAATTGTTGAATATCCGTCAGCCCGACAACTCTTTCGATTACCAATCCGCAGGCAAAACCTTGCACCGTGGGGTCGAGTTTGGCCTTACGGCTAAGCCTACCAAGGAGTTCTTTTTTAGGTTTGGGGGCTCTTACGCCATCCATCGTTTTGAGGAGTTTGAATTGAGCCAACGCCCCAATGATGCCCTTAAAAATGTAAACGGCAAGGATATGCCGGGCGCGCCACGGTGGTTGCTCAATACAGAGATCAGTTACTATCCTAAGTGGTTGCCCAAATTTAGGACTTCCATGGAGTGGCAACGCCTCACACCTTGGTATCAGAATCAGGTGAATACCGTAAAATATGAAGAAAAAGGTGCTTTAGGTTTGGCGGGTGTGAGTGTGTTTAATTACCGCGCAGGGTATCAGTTCAAAGGGGTGGAGTTGTTTGTGAATATTTTGAACCTCACCGACGAATTATACGCGCACAATGCTACCCGCAACAATGGAGCCACGGAGCGTACGACTTATACGCCGGCTGCACCGAGGACATTCACTTGGGGAATCCAGTATAATTTCACTGGGAAAACCTCAAAATAAAAACAACATGCGTATTTTATTAATATTATTTCTGTGTGGCTGTACCTTTATGGCTGACGCGCAGGGTCACACTATTTCCAATACAAAATTGGATGCGACTGCTCCACGACTCACGACCAATCACTTGGCTCAGCCCGTACTATCGTGGGTAGAGCGCGACGCAGAGGGTAAGGTTGTCCGTTTTGCATTTGCGACTTCTACTGATGGGGGCACTTCATTTGGCACGCCCACTGAAATTCCAATCGTAGCGGGCATATCAGCCCATGCAGAAGGAATGCCCAAAATTGCGTTTAAATCGGATGGTACGATCGTCGCGGCTTACGAAGCAAGACGACCCACGCCGGAGAGCCGTTTTGCAGGGAATATTCACTATAGGCTTTCAGCCGATGGAGGCAAAAACTGGGGTTCCCCTTTGTATGTACACACGGATACCAGTGCTGGAAAAAGTCGCTCATTTATGGATCTCCAAACCCTTCCCAATGGGGAAGTAGGTATGTCGTGGTTGGGCGAGCGTGGTGCCGACGAAGACAGTGGCCGACCCGTAAAATTTGCTCAAACAAAACTGGGTTCAGGATTTGGGCCAGAAATCACGGCCAAAGAAGGGGCTTGCCAATGCTGCCGTACCAATTTATTTGCCGATCAGTCTGGGCGGCTGCATATCTTTTTTAGGGATATTTTGCCGGGTGGTATCCGCGATATTGGGCATGTCATTTCTAGTGATGGCGGCCTTCATTTTGGGGAATATACGGTACTGCACCAAGATAAATGGCGCATAGATGGATGTCCACACACAGGGCCAAGCACGGCGCAATTGGATTCTACGATCTATACGGCCTGGTACACTGGCGCTGACTCGCTGCAAGGCGTAAAAGTATCGGATGGATCGGGGCAGTTACTGACGTTCATTGAAGGCAGCGAAGCACAGCACCCGCAGTTGATGGCCGGTAAAAATGGTTTGGTGTTGGCGTGGGATCAATTGCAGACGGCTGAAAACAATACGGTCATTATGCTCCGAACCATACCTAAATATCATGGTCAATCCACCCAAGATAAAACCCTCACGGTACCCAAGGATCAGGCCAAACTTCCGGTGTTATTACCCTTGCAGTCGGGCGGCATACTGGTGGCTTATGAGGCTGGATCTGTGAAAAAAAGGCAGATTCGGTGGGAACGGGTGTTTGTGGAACGGTAACGCCACATTGTTTTTGACTATTTGAGCAATAAGCGGCTGCTTAATGCGCCTGAATTTGAGTATCAATAAAATTATTGATGGGTTGTGCTGTTAGATTTCGGAAGTTTCTCGAACTTCCGAAATCTTGGCATGATTTGACACTAAGCACTCATCCATCAACACAATTAGAGATTGTTATAAAATATTTGAGTTAATTATCAGATATTTGCGACCGATTTCGGTATTAGGTGCATAGTTTTAGAACCTAAGAGGGGACATTTTCGCAGGTGAGTATTAAAAAACAAGGACTAAAGGTTTTAGTTGTATATTGTAAGTCAATGTTTTAAGTATTGCATAAAATTAAATTTAAAAATAATTCAAAATAAATGTCACACAGCGTGTACCCATGGGTTTTTGGAATATTACATCATTACTTAATTTTTTTATTATGAATTTTTTGAATTTTTCGAAGTCAATCAAAAGAGTGCTATCCGCTTTTTTACTTATTTCTTTATTTCATGTTGGGTTAAGCGCGCAGCAGTCTGCTGTGTCTGTAAAATATAATGCTCCCTCCTCTTCCTCTGGGAGTAATGAGTATACCTTCTACACAGAAGGGCTAAATGCTGGTGATCTTGTTTTCTATCGTTTTTCTGATGGATATGAAATATCCCAAATGCAAACTCCAGTGAACAGTAGTGCTGCTGTCAAAAGAGTTATTACTTACGCTAATCCCAATCTTTCAGTATCTGCTTATGTTGCTCGAAAAGGCGGTCCTTCAAATATTGTAGTAGGCACTACAACAATTGAAGGTGCCACATTTGGCACATTGCCTAATGTGTTATCAGCGAGCCAATATATCAAACTCAAGGGCTCTAGTTGGCGTCCTTTTGTTGATCCTGCAATGCCAACCGTATTAACAGACAATAAAACAACTCCTACTTTTTTTACGCCTAATAAACCTTGGTTCATTTTATCCATTGCTTTGAAAACCCCTCTAACTGGCGGTTATGCTGAGATTATAATTCCAGCAGGTGCAACAGTAACTGGTGTCTTATTAAAAAACCAGTGGATTTCATTTAATACATCGAGCCCCGTTTTTAATCCCGATCCTCATGTAATTAATTTCACAAATTTACCAGGCAAGTTGAAAGTAGATTTAAACAGTGCTTCAAGTGGACAAGAATTTAATCTTTATCTTGTGTTAGAAACAAGCACAAAAATAGGAGATGATCTTTTTTTTGAATCCTCTATATATGCACAAGGAAATGGCGGGCTGCACACAAAACATTCAAGTCACTCCATGTCCTTGACAACCGTAAAAAACCCTCATGACCCTAATGCACTTAATGCATTTGAGGATGAGATTTGCCCTGGGCAAAGTGTAGCGCAAGACCTTCGGTACAGGGTAGATTTTCAAAATATGGGAGCAGGGGAAGCTACAAATGTCAGTGTAAAAGTAACTTTTGACCCTAAAATTGTCGCAGATCCGCAGCCATCTCTCCTTGAATTTAGTCATCCTATTAGTTCTACTACCACTAGTACCATTCATCCAGCCACTTTAACCATAAATTTCAATGGGATTGACCTTCAAGGTCTTAATAATTATCCTCAGCCACTTTATGACGAAACCAGAGGGTGGGTAGAATTTACGGTACATTCGGTGCCTTGCATCAATACCTCGTCATCTATTGACCCTTACGGTATTGGTATTCATACTCAACAAACATTGGATGCATTGGCGGGAATTAATGCTACATATGCAGAAATAACATTTGAGAATCCCTCTAATAGTTTTTCTGAAACAATTCAAACTGGCTTTTCTATTCAACACTTACGGGAATCCTGCGAACCCGACCCAGCATGTGGCCGTCCAAGAGAACGAGCGCAATTTATAAATGACAATAGTGTTGATTTATCAGAAACATCTGCTCCCGTATGTTATCCATCGCCCGTCGAAGATCGTTTAGAAGTTCAAATTCCGATGGTCAACGAAAACGGTATAATGAATGTAAGCGTCCGTGATTTGAATGGGATAGAACATACATCACAAATGTTCAACATGAGTGGCGGCCAAGCATTCCAATGTTCTTTGGAAACCCAAAATCTAATTCCTGGCATGTATCTGGTTTATCTTTCACAAGGAAAAACGCAATTTGTGAAAAAAATTATCAAAATCTGATTATGAT
Organism: Saprospiraceae bacterium; assembly: GCA_031373665.1. Lineage (GTDB taxonomy): Bacteria > Bacteroidota > Bacteroidia > Chitinophagales > Saprospiraceae > M3007. Next base: position 9,442 of record JANMMZ010000102.1, read on the forward strand.
TTTTCTGTGGAAATCATATTCTATTCGAGTAGGATTCTTGCTTTCAACCTTGATCCTCATGGGGCAACAAACGCCCAAAAGCGATTCACCAACCCAGGCAATTAGCCTGGGCATTGGTGTTTTGGAGCAAGCCACAAATCTTAAAAAAACTGGTAGATATCGCGAAGGAGCCCAAAAGTCTATAGAAGCTGCCAAAATATTTTATTCAGATGGAGATTGGGACACATGGGGTGATTCATATGAAGAAGCATATCAATGCGCTCTTTTGTGCGACTCCCTTCCCTTATACAAATGGATGTTATCTCAATTTAATTTGGTTGATGGAGATGCATTAATTTCAAAAAACAGCCCAATCCACCCTCATAGTAAGGCTGTGATTTTAGGGCGAATAGCGTTTCTTAATCATATAATAGGAAATTATGAACTCGCAGCAAATTACTATGACAAATCTTTACCTTATGCAGAGCAAGGAGCAGATACTTTGCAACTAATGAGGTACTATGATAGTGCTGCAAGTCTTTTCTGGCTTTTAGGTGACGATTACAAAGCCTTACGATATGATGAGAAGGCGCTCAGTTTGGCTTCCTTGAAGAAGGATACCGCACGTTTGGCCATTTATACTATCAATTTTGGAAATATATGGCGTTCTATAGATCCTAGAAGATCAGTATCCATCTACCTGCGAGCCATTGAGCTCATGCCAGATTATGCAGAAGCGCATACGCTCCTTTCAAAAGCCTATTTGGAAGGAGAAAAAAACCTTCCTGAGGCTTGGAAATCCGCCCAACAAGGCTTGAAACTGGCAGAAGCCGATGAAGAAAAATCGGATGCTCTTCACCAATTAGGCCGCGTTTCTTTTGAGCAAAAAAAGCATGAACAAGCCCTAAACTACTATGATCAGGCTTTGCCATTCGCTGAAAAAGGATACGGTAAACACCACCCGGAATGCACCAAAATATATGTATTCAAGGGTCATGCACTACGAGCGCAAAATAAATATATGGCCGCCTTGGCTGCTTATAATCAAACACTTCAGGATTTACTCCCACTTTTTGTGCCCGCAAGCCCTGGTCAAAACCCCACAGAAGCCGAATGTACTGCTACCAGTTTGTGGATTTTGGAGGCATTGCAAGGCAAAGCACAATGTTACCAAGCGCAATATAATCAAACCCAAGATATCGAAAACCTTCGTCAATCTTTGGAATGCTCTGAATTGGGATTGACTTACCTGAACAAAATCAAACTGCGCTATGGTGACGACGAATCCAAGTTTTCGCTGAATAACTATTATTTTGGTTCCCTTGAAGCGGCCTTGCACACGGCTTTTCAACTCAGGCAACAGACAGGCGAGGTGCAATATGCGCAACGTGCTTTCAGCCTTTCAGAGCAAACCAAGGCGGTGGTATTGGCCGAATCATTGTTCAAAAAAGACATGAAGGGCTTGTTGGGTGTTCCGGAAGCGCTTTTAGAAAAAGAGCGAACCGCACATGCGAACATTGCAAGGTTAGAGTTAAAGTTGAGCCAAGCCGACAATCCAAGCGATCAAGCCTTGGCCAAAGATAGTTTGTTCACTGCGACGCGGGCAAAAGAAGACCTCGAACAGCAGATATTACAAAACTACCCGGCCTATAGTGATGCTATTTTCGGTTATCGCGCTGCTATCTCTCCAGATACTGTGCGCCAACAATTAGAAGATGACACGGCACTGTTGGAATACTTTTTGGGCGATTCCAGCATCTATGTGTTTCTGATCTCTAAAGAAGGTTTCTGGGCGGAAGAGCAGGCTTTGCCACCTCATTTCGATCAAACGCTCAGCCAGTTTTTGCACAGTGTCAATAATTGGAAATTCGCCACTGATTCTGCCGCGCAGGCAGAGGCTGTTTTTAAGGAAAATGGCCATGCCTTATATCAAATACTGCTGGAAAAAGCCCTGGCTCAAACGAGTGCTAAACGCTTATTTATAGTGCCAGATGGTAAACTCAGCCTGGTTCCATTTGATCTTTTGCTCACTCAAAAATATGATGGACATTGGGTAGATCGCGAAGTGCCTTTATTGATTAAAACACATGCAGTGAGTTATCGCTTTTCAGCGCGTAAACAACCCTCGTCTCCACACAAGGCTACGAAGGGCTGGGGTGGATTTGGATTGGAATATGATGATGAGACGCTTTCTGCCATAGAGCAACCAAAGGACAATAACAGTGGTTTAGCCCTTCGGAATTTTGGGAAACTCCCTTTTGCTGATGATGAAATCATGGCCATATCCAATTTGCTGGGTGGTGCTTTTTGGCTTAATAAAGATGCAACTCGGGATAATTTCCTAGAAAATGCCGGCAACTACGGCGTTTTGCATTTGGCCATGCATGGTTTTGTGGATGAAAAAAATCCATTGCATTCCAAATTATTGTTCTCCCGCACTGCCGTTGATAAAGACCCTTTTGTCTATGCTTCTGATTTGTACAATCTACAATTGAAGGCGGGTCTGAGTGTCTTGAGTGCTTGCCAGTCTGGCACTGGCACCTGGAAGAGAGGCGAGGGTATGATGAGTTTGGCTAGAGCATTTGCTTTTGCGGGCTGCCCGAGCGTGGTGATGAGTCTTTGGAATGTTTCAGATGAGTCAACGGCTGATTTGATGCTTGGTTTTTACAGAAACCTAAAAGCGGGCCTGCCCAAAGACGAGGCACTTCGAGCCGCCAAATTGAAGTATTTGCAGCAGGCATCTCCGGAATATGCTAAACCAATTTTTTGGGCAAGTTTTGTGCCCATTGGGGATATGGATGCGATGCCAACTGATGCTTTTTCTGGAGGTTGGAGTTGGGTTTGGTGGGGGGTGATGGGGTTTGGGCTTCTGTTGTTGGGCTGGGTTTTTTGGCGTTATTTTGGGCGGCGTAAGTGATGCTCTTTAGTTAATTTTACTTTGTCACTTTAATCTGGCTGTTGAAATCACGCCTTCCCCTCGATTTGTCATGTCGTAGTGAAACGGAGACAACTACACAAGCCAAACTAACTGAAAATTAAGTATTTCTGTTGCTTTTTCAGTCTTGACAGGGGTTAATTTTCAGTTTACCAAGGTCACTACAGGCTTCCTTGCTTTTGTCACTTTTTTCGTCAAAAAAGTAACCCAAAAGACTTGGCTTTATAGAAATTCCACGACTACGCTACTCAAAAAAATGCTAAAACTTACCTTTTTAAAAAAACTCGCCGCATGATGGAGCGGGGGCTTTGCCCCGACACTTGGTCATGGCTCAAACAGTTTTTAAAAAGCCAAGTTTTGCCTACGGCACGCATTTTCTTGAGTGCTCCGTCGGAATTTCTATAAGGCCATTGAAGTAGGGTAAATGGCAACAGCCTTTTACCAATAAAAACTGTATGAAAAGTTGATGACCCAATTATGCCTGATTTTTCTAAAGTGGAAAGTAACCTTAACTTAACGACATTTGGGTACGAGAAGGTGTCAAAGCACAACTAAAGGAGCGCGTCTAATATTTTCTGGGCATCCAACTGGTTACGGCTACTTTTACTGGCTATTACTTTTTCCAAGTTTGATTTAGCCGCTTGATTTTGACCCAACATCAGTTGGCACAAAGCGGAGAACCAATGAATTTCATCCTGATAAGCCATGGCATCTGAGGCAGTGGCCAAATCATACATTTTCAAAGCATTTTGATAGTCCGGCTTGACCTGATACATGAGGCAGAGTCCCATTTGGAAATAATCGGAAGCCTTTGCTTGCCCTTCAGATTCTACTTTTTGAAGGTAGTTGAGCGATTTTTCGTATTGACGGTTGCTAAATGCTTCGAGGGCCATGCCCCGATTTTTTTCGATGGAATCGTCACCCCGGGTATTGCCGCTGTTCATGCGGAAGGGTTGTTCGAGGTGACTGCTGGCCAACTGCTGGGTCGGAGAGAGCGGAGACCTGAAAAACATAAACCAAGTACCAGCCGCAATCAACAAAAATACCGCTGCCACAGATAAATACTGGCGGATATTAACCGTTCTTAGGCTTCTGCTGCCCTGAATCGGGGGTGTTCGATAAACTCCTTTCGCTTGAAGTTTTTTTTCCCACTCAGCACCCAGTTCTTTATCAAATTTAGCATTCAGGAGTTGTTGAGCCATTTGCTCCCACTCTTCCTCTTTAAGCACACCTTGATCGTGCTTTTTTTTATATTCGTTAAGTTTCATACAATAAGGATTTGTTCTTTTGTCAATGACAAATATGAAGGATTAATGTACAGATTCAAAAAATAGTCTTCTAAGTTCATTTAGACATCGTTCTTTTCTTTTTCTGGTACTGGCTTCCGAACTGTCGCCTAATATTTCGGTTAGGCGTTTTAATTCGATTTTGTCATAGTAAAATGCTTTGAGCAAGTCTTGACATTTTTGGCCCATTTTTGACCAAGCGGAATCCAATGTTTCCAAGGATTCGAGTTCTAGTTCTTCATTGCTGTCCGTAATTCCTTCTGGCATGATTTCCGTTGGGAACTCTCGGTTTCGTTCCACCTGTTTAAGGTATTTATTGACGGACATCCGAACGACATAAGCCTCCAGGTTTCCAAAAGCAACTTTATTTTCCATCATCAATTGGCGCATCCGGAGCATGGCCCACATGACGCAGTCATAGGCATCTGGGTGAGATGCACGATACTTTCGCATCAATATACCCATACAAGCCTCAAAACGGCTTAAAAATAGCGTTTCGAACAGCGTCTCATCGCCTTGTTGCAGTTGCTCCGTCATTTCATCAAACTGTGTTTGTGTTAGGCCAAAATTTTTATTATTGTCTATTGCTGTCGGCATATGATGCGATAAAGTGATGTAGAATTATTTCTTTCCTTCGTCGCAAAGTTAAGCCATTGTTTGCTAAGCACTCGAACAAATATCAAAACTGCTTTTAAGTTACATTTTAGGTTTGACATTCGGTGTAGCACCTATAAAACCCAGAACTGACCTAAATGTGACAGATTTGGTAAGAAAAAATAAAAATAATTTTTTTTCAGGCTGTTGATGTCACGTTTGGGTGGGGTTTGGATCATTAGGGAAATGCAGGTATTTTAAAATGCACTTTTATTAACCATGTCAATCAATTATTTCACCATGAAAACAAAGACTCCAATTGCCAACTGAAAACATACTTTTTATCATGTCAATCAATTTTTCAAAACGTATATCTTTCAAAAAAATGAGATATGCACAAACTTATCAACGATGAAAAAAATACTATTTATTTGTTCTTTTTTAACCTTAGGGATTTTGAGTCTTCAATCCCAATCCCTTGACAGTGAATACTTGGGGTGCAGTAGTTTTAAGGTGACTTTTTCTGGTGGGATTCCACAGAATCTTTATACTGCTCTTAGTCCAGTTAATTGCGGAGGTTCCTCTAGGCTGCGGGCGGGTGCTTATATACCGGGTTCTCAATTCCAACTTCAAAAAAAGAATTCAACCGGGTTTACAGTAGTCACCACTATAGAAAGTGGTTCAAATACACATACTTTCAATAATTTATCTTCTGGAATCTATAAGGTTAGGTTGATTGTGAGGATGAGTAATGGAAATCCTGTATTTCCCCAACTTAATCCCTGCGGAGGAGCCTTTGTTGGATGGAATCACTCGACTGGTTTTGCAGAGTATCACTACTCTGATGAAATCGAAATTGGTACTCCTACGGTAAGTAATATAATCTTCCCAACACCTACTGCGGGCAATCCTGGATCTATATGTTTCAGCAAGATTGATGATGCAAATGAACTCTTGTTACTTAATGGAGAAACCTCTTACGGTGAACGTGGCTATCATCTATCAGTATGGAAGAACAATACCGCGACAGGGGTCGAAGCAGACTACGATGGTACGGGTTGGGTAGATGGTAAGATTAGTATTGTTAATTTGAAAGACTTACTTATAGGCTATGAGCCTGGCTATACCTACACTGTGCAGTTGGCACTTTCTCAAATGCCATGTAATGGTTGGGTAAGTGTTGAGAAGAAATTCAAAGTGATTTCTGGATGCCGTGAAACAGATGACATAGAAGTCAAACTGTATCCAAATCCAACAAGCGATGCTATCAGTTTTGATGGACTAGAGACTTGGGCAACTAATGAAATTGAAGTTAATATGGTAGATGTATTAGGCAGAAGTGTGTTAAATACAACGATAGCACCTTATGCTTCGCTTTCTGTAGCCGATCTAACGCCAGGGAACTATATACTCACGCTGAAAAGTGGTGATAATTTTAGTACTCAAAAGGTTGTCATAGAAAGGTAAGCAAATTTAAACTTTCATGAGGCTGTCTTATTAGCATAGATTCCAGGTTCAATAAACAAGGGATTTCGAGTGATGAGACAGCCTCTATTTAAAGCCGTTGGTATGAATTATTTAATATTTAGAAACGTGGTTTTAATCTTGTTTTTAATTGGCTTTTTGAAAAATGTCACATCTGGACAGCGGTGCATTTTTCAGGATACAATATTGATTCATAATTTCATCCAACCTACCGATGATATAGTATCAGATAGATCTCCTGTTAATATATTTATCATGTTCAATGTACTCTATGAAGAGGAAGAAGAAAACATCTCAGACAATCAGATATTATCTCAAATAGAAGTATTAAATGAAGATTTTAATGCGCTAAATATAGAGGCTCATCTAATTCAGGAACCATGGAAATCTATACTTGGAAATGCAAGAATACATTTTTGTCTATATCAGGGTATTGATGCCCCATTTGGCATTAGGAGAAGAAAAATAGTGGATGAAGACTACTCTGTTTTCCACTCAGATCAAGGCGGAATTGATGCTTTTAAACCAGATCAAATACTCAATATTTGGGTAACTAAATTGAGGAATAATCCTGTTGCTTATACCTTGCCAATTCATGAGTCTCCTATTACAGAAACGGGTATAGTAGCTGATTACCGTTATGTGGGTCGCCTAGGTGCAGCATTATCAAATACTTCTTTCAATTTAGGAAGGACGTTAACGCATGAAATCGGGCATTTTCTAGGTTTGTTACACGTTTGGGGTAATAATACTGGTGAATGTGAAGAGGGAGATTTGGTAGAAGACACCCCTGATCAATCGGATGCCATATTTGGATGTCCTAATCGGGTAGAAGGCTGTGGGACGTATGCAAACTTTAATAATTTTATGAATTTGGTAGATGACCCATGTATGATTATGTTTACTCAAGGCCAAGTTCAACGAATGCACTGGTATATAGAGACTTATCTACCTAATTTTATTAACCCTTTGGACTTCAACTGCTCTTTATTGGAGTATTCTTATACCTATCTCCCTAATATGTCAGTTTTCCCAAATCCCAGTAACGGTGCATTTGTTTTGCAGAATCCCGATGAAAAGAGTATTACAATTTTCCTTAGAGATATTAATGGGCGACTAATATATGAGACAACAACAAAAGAATCATTTCATCTTATAAACGTAAGTGCGCAGATATCCACTGGGATTTATTATCTGTCAATTTCATCTGACATTTTTTCTAAATCCCTTCGAGTAATGATTCATTCAAATGAATAAAATTGCGCATTTTTTCATCATGAAAATAGTTACATGAAAACAAACCGCCCAATTGCAAAATGAAGATATTTTTTTACCATGTCAATCAATTATTTCACCACTTGTTTAAATAAAAAATTTACGATGCAACAGATAAAAATTTTTCTATTTTTTCTATTATGTACCTTTAGTGTAGGTCTATTTGCGCAAAATCTGACTACTTATGATTTTACTATTCCAACAGAAGGTAATAGTGGTGGTCAAATTGGAGTGATGGCCATGGATATTTCCTTAAATTCTCAAGAAGAAGACCTCAAAAATAAACTGCTTGCTACTGATAGACATGAGGCATATTGGATTGTCAATGTAGCCCAATTGACTAGTCGTTTAAATTCAAATCAACTGAGTTTCAGTTTTCCTGGATCCAGCGTTTCTACGACTTTTTTCATGCAAAACATCACAGCCGACGAAAATACTAAGTTTTTTTGGGAAGGCTATACTACGGATGGTAGTACAGCAAATATCTGGAAATCGGGAGATGGAACTGAGGGTGAATTTTACATCCATGCTACGCAGACAGGATACGGATTATATGTATTATCGCCTGATAAATCCTTGTTAATTCGGTATAATTCAGAAATAATGGATCGTCGTCAGGATTATTGTCATGATGATCAGGATCCTGACTTTGAAAACCCTGATGATTTTGAAGTTTCCGGAGAAGAAGAACCTCATGAAAGAGAAGCTTGTGACAACAACATAATCAGTGTACTATTTCTTTTCACTGAAAAAGCAAAATTAGAGGGTAATATGGATATGCTTGCTGATTTTGTCATTGGCCAATTAAACGCTAGTACAAGCAGCAGCGGTCTTTCAACATCTCAGATTCTCTTTAAAAAAGCAAATACCGTGCTATTACCAGACTTTGTTGAGGAGAAAAGATCTTGGGGGACCTTAAAAAAACTAAGAGAAAATGCTAATGCTATAGCCCTTCGAAATGCAAACTTTGCGGATATTGTTGTTCTCTTTTGTGGGGGCTCTTTTAAACGGACAGGAGGCGCAGCGGATCGCTATAGCGATAGCGAGTCTCCTTATTGCCTTGCTACCACAACAGCAACCAGAATGTCACTCAAGGCAACCCATGGCGTAGGACACGTGATGGGGGCCAGACATCAAAATCATAACCCATATTGTGGGCCTAGTTGGGAACAGGAATCTTCAACACATCCTTTAGATTATGCACACGCTTGGCAAATGCCAACTAACAATGCTCGAACCATCATGTCAGATTGTTTTACGTGGGAGGGTAGTGCCCTTACAAGGGTTGGTGTTTGGTCATCTAGAAATGGTACTTTCTTCGGCGAATCTACTGGAAATCTTATTAATGACAATTCACTCCGGTTAAAGCTCAGAGCACCCGAAGTTGCTTGCTTTAGAAGAGGAGAAGTTTATCCACCTATCCCATACGGCCCTTTTACCGCCAATATAGTCGGGAAATCAAAACTTTGTTATGGACAAGAGACGCAATACTCCGTTGAATTTGGGACACCTCAACCTGTGGCTCCTATTACATACCTATGGGAAATACGTAATTATACCACCCAGACATGGGATTTTGCGGGCAATCTGCCTTCTGTTGTTGTTATCGCACCTCCTTATGCTAATGGTGCTCCTAATGTTATTGAGTTGAGGGTTAAAGTAACGGATGCCGCAGGTACGGTACGGACTGTAGTACTGGTAATCCAACTCCAAACCTGTTTTGGTGGTAGTTCAGGTAATAGAAGTTTATCGTCGTCCAACTCGACTGCACCAGAAAACATTACATTGAGTCCCAATCCAAGCAATGGAATCGTCCAAATCCAATATAGTTTGGAGGATAAAAAAGGCCAAACTGCTCAGTTAGACATATATGATCTCAACGGGCGCCTAATGAGCCATTTTGAATCAGATCTTGCCTCTGGAGCATGGACAACAAGCGTGAAAGACTGGAACCCAGGTTTGTACCTCGTGAGTCTTCGAGATAATACTGGCCGAATTATCTATACCCAAAAGTTAGTGGTGGAGAAAGAGTAGAACAACTGTAACAAAGTACCATAGCAATATTCATGCAAATGAATAGGGCTGTGGTACTTTGAAGCAGCAAATTTTATTTTTTCACAAAAGTTGCATTTATTACTTGAATCCGCCATTTAATCGTTCGGTAATAATTGTAACAATCGTCGAAGGTGTAGGTAGTCGAAACCGACCTTGTGACACCTACACTTTCAGCGGTTATTCAGGCGAAAGCCTAGACTTCTTTTATCAACTCATATCTCTTGGATGCGAGGTTTTGAATTACATCACAATAATACAAATCACAATAATATAAATAAAATTATGAAAAATTTAATTTTAAAATTCAGTTTAATTTCAGCGTTTATTTTCATTTTTTCTTGTTCGAAAAAAGACGAAAATACCACGAACATTTTAATTGACAAATTGGATTGCCTCGGTTTTGATCACAACAAAGTCGAAATGTTAGATGAAAACACGGTTTTGGTGGAAGGGGATATTATTTTTGAAAAAGATATGATTTTGAATCCCGAAAAATACGCGATTCATTCGCACGACCACGTCGAAGACAGGCAATATACCTCGGGCGCGGGTCTCATCGCCCCCGACAACGTGGATATCGATTATTGGATTGATCCAATCGTTCCGGCAACTTGGGTGACCGCCATCACTACGGCGGCGGCCGATTGGACAAGCCTTACCAACTGTTCCATCACTTTTACGCGTTTGACAGCTCCACCGGTGGCAGGAACCGGACTAATTTTTACCACTCAAAACACGACAAATGCGGCCGCTTTGGCCAGAGCGCCAACCGCATGTTTTACGATTCCAATTGGGATTTTTGCGACCGCCAAATTTCCAATGGGAGGTTTTGTGGGATCGCTCATAATTATCAATTTGGGTATGTCTCCCAACGCCAGCGGACAACTGACGATTATGCGCCACGAAATCGGGCATACCCTCGGTTTTCGGCACAGCGACAGCGTAGCAAACGGTGAGTCCAACGTTATTAGCTGCGACGGCACAATGCTTGGCGCGCCGGCCTGGATTCCGTGCACTCCGACCAACGATGGGACTTCGATAATGCGCTCTACGACTTCCGGCACCGTGCTCACCGCGATAAATAACAACGATGCTTGGTCTGCCCGGCTGTACTATTCTGAAGGCGCGCCGACTGGGGGCGTAGCGTTTAAATCCTACAATTATACTACGGGAAGAATAACCATTCAGGCCAATTCTAATTATTGCCCAAGAATCAAAGTTGTAAGAAATTCAAGCGGAATTACGAAATATGACGGCTGCCCCGGTGGTACTTTTTTGGAAGTGGACAATCTTCCTTCACCCTACATTTACACGGTGACGCTTTATGATGCGGCTGGAACCGCGGTCAGCACCACGACGCAATCCGTCCATTGGTTTTAGACGCTCGTTTAATAATAGACCTTTTTGCAATGGGAATTTACAGCATTAGATCTATGAGCACAAATTTGTTGTTGGCGAGGACGCCAACAACGGCAAGAAACCGTTTTTCAAGACAGAATTCTTTATTATTCACTTATAAATTTTTTACAATGAAAAAATCAGTAAAAGCCTTTTTCGCGCTTTCTTTAGTGCTTTCAGCACTGACATTTCAGTCTTTTTCTAGTACTTCGTCATCCCAATTGATAGAATGTTGGCGGCAAGGCGCACTATCGCCTTGTACTACGCCAGAAGGGCATCCAGGTTTCAGACAAAAATGCCTTTGGTCGCATGATACCAGCCAACCTTTGTGTGGCTCTGTATGTACCCCTAAAGTAAGGATTATGAATCCTTGTGTTGCTGTTGATTAATCTGAAGATCACCACGCCTACTGCACCAAATCTGGTGCAGTAGGTATTTTTTGAGCCAAGTAATTACTGCCTAATTCAACGTTCATCATGAAGTATGTCCTTTCTCTCCTCCTTATTGGATGTTTAGGTGCCTGCCAATATTTTAATAAAGTATCATTGCAGCATCAAAGCGACCCTAATTTGGTACCCATATTTGTCCCAGATACATTACAAGCAACTTCGTATGACTCCATGTACGATTTAAAGCAATACATCATATTAGACACGAGTGTTTTGATAGGATCTATTAGCAAAATTAAGTGCGTAGGTGATTTGCTTTATGTAGGTGATTTTAAAAACACCAAAGATGTATATTGTTACCATATAGACGGTAGGTTACTTTGGCAATGCCATCTAAATATGCCAGTGACCAGAATCGAATTAAATGATTTTGATGTTGACCCTGACTCATATCAATTATCAGTGATCAAAGAGTCTAAAATTTATAGGTTTGATCGAAATGGACGCGCACTCGACACCCTCGCAATGGAGGGGTCTAGTGGTAAACTAGCAACCCTTGGAGCAGATGATTTTTTTCTGTATTCATTTTTTGACAACACCGACAAAAAATCAGCAATAGCCCTATACAACAAAGATGGAGACCTCTTGTCTAATCATATTTCGATGGCTTCTCGATGTACCCAAGACATATACTGTATCTCTAACCTGAATAGCACTGCTCAGTCAGGGCTTTATGTATATTCAAACTTCGCAAATGATACAATCTATCACCTTGAAAAACAAGGCTTTTCGGCGCGATACTATATTCAATATGGCCTTAAGAATAGTTTTCCTAACCTGTTTTCTATAAATTCAGATTATGAGTCATTGAATGAAATGGCTAATTCAAATAACCTCAGTTTGGGAACAGATATAGTCTATGAAACCGAAAACTACTTACACTTTGTGTATTTGAGAGATCATAAATACACCTCTATTTACTACCATAAACCCACGCATCAGGTCTCAAAAATTGATCAAACCAGCGATAACCTTTTTGGTGGTACCCTTGGGTTCATTCCTTATGGAATCATGCCCAATGACAAAGTATTATTGATCGTTGAGCCTTTTGCACTAGACAAAATCAAACAAAATCAAAAGAATCTAAATCATTCAATGCATCCATTTTTTAAAGAAATTTTGGCAAAAACGACTAGTTTTTCAAATCCTGTCATTGTTGTTGCTCAAATAAAAAAATCATAAATATGAAAAACCTTTTTTCAGACAAATTTTTGCTGATTGCTGGGGTCATCCTTGTTGCATGCAATCTATTTTTTATATCCTACAAAACCAATGCACCTGAACTTGCTGCCCAATCAACAAACAACCCTCTGGAATCCAACACAATGATACTTTCTCCAACGGCTTCTTTGCAACAGGTTTTTCAGGCTGGCCTTATCATCCCGTTGCTCAAGTGGAGCAACGATCAAAAAGTCACGGACGAATTGGGCAATAACCATGATCTCAATAAAATATTGGGTGCTACCAGCAAGTTAGTATTCAGATTCAGTGAATTCTCTTGCAATACTTGCATTGATCGTGAAATAGCCAACCTCAAGCAAGTAGCATCAAATATCGGAAAAGAAAACATCATTATATTGGCTACTTATAACAGTATTAGAGATTTGGCCGTATTCAAACGAATTAACCATTTAGACCTGCCGATTTATAATATTCCACAAAATGTTTTTTCCACGGATCAAGTTGGTGGTACATTCCTCTTTATTGCCAATACTCAGCAGAAAGCATTCATGCCTTTCATTCCAGATAAAGAAGATGGAAATCTCTCTTTGGAGTATTATAAGTTTATTACACCACTGTTTGTGGGGGCGAAATGAAATATTTCACTAATTAGGTTCAAACATAATATTTTATAACTTTAGTACCATAAAGCAATTATGCTCCCCGACGGTCTATACTGTCGGGGAGTTTTTTAGTTCCCATTTCACACAGAGCGAAAACATTACAAACACCAAAACAAAAACCTACACCTTAGGATTGGTCGCAAACACAGTGGCTTCCGTCACAAAACCCCGGTCATCCATTTCCAGAAGGCTCTTGATGACGTGGGCTATTTCTTCGCCGCGCAGTTTGGTGGCTTGTTCGTTATCGGTGTAGTTTTTGGCGGATTTACCCGTTGGGGAGAACCGATTTTCGGCAAAGGAAGTCATCACTTCGCTCGGATTGACGAGCATCACACGGATATTGTGTGGGCGCAATTCGCCCCGCCAAGCCTCCGTCATACCGCGCAAAGCGAATTTGGTAGCATTGTAAGGTGATGCGTTTGCGCCGCCATTCAAGGCAGCGGTCGAAGCAATGTTGATAATGTTTCCGTAGGATTGAGCCACAAAAATACGCGCTGCGGCCTGCGCCGCTAACATGGCTCCATATACATTGGTACGCCAAACGGCTTCAAACTGCGCTGGATCTATGTCAACTAAAGGGGCGACATAGCCATAGCCTGCATTGTTGATGAGTACATTGAGACCGCCCAATTTTTCGGCAGCCTCTTTGGTCATTTTTTCCACAGCAGCCTCGTCGTTCACATCGGCTTGGATGGCTATTACGCCTAATTTGGACGCAACGGCCTCCAATTTTTCGATATTTCTACCTGATATGGCCACTTTGGCACCTGCGGTGACCAGTAACTCGGCCACGGCTGCCCCTATTCCTGAGTTGCCACCGGTGATGAGTACTTTTGCGTTTGATAAATCCATTGTTATATATTTTAGTAGCCAAACAATACCTGACAAACAAATGTTTAGAAAGGCGAGATTTCTGGGAGTTAAATATTAAGAAAATAAATGAAACGGATGCAATAAAAGTATCGAAGTGGAGCAACTGATTGGTTCTCTGAAACTAGCCTCGGAGAGGCTCCCCATTTGGTGTGCCGGGCATGCCACTACTCTAACAGGTGCGAAGGTAAAACTTTTAGTCCTGAAAGAGCCGTTATGACCGGAATCTTATAGTCGGAGGCAAGGGTGTCCATCGCGAGTTGGAA
>JANMMZ010000001.1:0-45306 GCA_031373665.1 Saprospiraceae bacterium
GATCGTCAACTCTACGCCTTCCCGTTCCGCTTCTTTGAGGATCATCATTTTATCCTCCCGGTTAAATTTTTTCTTTTCCATGTTGCAAAATTACAGTTTTGTTTTCGTAATTTTGTCTGGCTATTTAAGGGGGTGGTACACATTGGTCACTTTGTCTCTATAAAAGCCCATACTTCGTATTTGTGTGTAGGCAAAAGAATGACTTGTAAAACCAAGATTATGAGTAATCCAAGAGTTTGAATTATCATCTCTTACATAAACTACAGCGGGTCCGTTTATGTTTGAGCCTTTGTCATAGGTTGCACCTGCAAATAAAATAGTATCGTTGGGAATTGTATTAGCATTAAAATCTTTGCTAAATACAAATGAATACAATGAAGGAACTCTTGAGTTTTTAATAGGCATCTGATAGTCCCTTTTCCAATTTCCATTGTAGGTTTCTTTTACCCAAATCTGTCCACGTCTTGGGTCTGTATTTTCAGCCCAATAACTATTGCCTGCATAAAGTTTTCCTTTGTGAGGAACCAAGTGAATAACTTCAGTTCCAGTCAAGCTAATGTTATTTACATCAGTAAAGGGTAGTGCAAGATTTTTTGTCCAATTAAAATTGGTCTGTGCAAAGCAGATACTTGAAAAAATCTGCAATGAAATAAGAATAAGATTTTTTATCATAGTGTTTTGATTACTCAAATCTGAAAAAGTTTAATTGTGGTCGTAATTATTTCTGTCACGCTTGTCTTTGGGTGGTGGGTGGGCTTTGGGTGCGGCTGGGCAAAATAAAATGTGAAGCAACATTGGGTCGGCTTTTTGGGTTGGGTTGCTTCTCTTTTTATTTTGCGAAGCGTTGGCATTTCTTGGTTTGTTGTCAGCACGAATGTTGATGTTTAGTAGGGTCGTCATAGGGTTTCCGCCAACGTTCGAGGCTTTGTGCAGTTGGGGAATTAACCAACTGTCCGCCCGGAACCGAAGCTAAATTTATAACTAAAAGCCGAAGTTTAGAACTACTGCCCGGCAGTATTACGTCCGCCGAAACCAAAGCCTGAATATGTACAGCCGATGATTGCTTCAACGTCATGCCCCAATTGCACAAAACCTTTTGTTGTACGCCGCTTTGTCAACGGACTTTTTGCATTAGCGCTAATAATCCGTTTTTTGTTCCTTCAAAATAATTTCCTTTTTTAAATTCAGGAAGTATAATGTCGTCCATAATCTTCTTTGTTTCAGCGTCTGTCAACTTTGCTTCAATACCATAGCCGTTATTTATTCTTATTTTTCTTAGCCCTGTGCTTATACCAATTAATATTCCATTGTTTTTGCCCTTTTTACCAACGCCCCAATTATTTGCAATCGCCAATGTTAAACTGTCAAAACTTTCTTTTGTTGTCCATGAACTCTCAATGGTTACAATAGCAATTTCATTTGTTGTCTCTTTTTCAAATTCGGTAATAATTGAGTCCAACTCTGATATTTGGTTGCCTGAAAAAATGTGTTCATAATCGCTTATCCAACCAAATGCCTTTATAGGAAATTGAACTTTATATTGTGATGAATCAAATTCTCCATAACCAAAAAGAGAAGTGTCGCCTATTGATTTCAAAAAAGCAGTGTCATTTAATAAACTGTCAACAATGGTCAGAATACTGTCTCCATAAACCTTTGCAAACTCATTTAAAAAAGCAGTGTCTTTGAGTGGATTTTGTACACTGTCAACAGTTTTGGTTATTACAGTTGCTTTTGACTTATTCCCTTTTGGCTTCTGTCCATAGGAAGTGTCAACTAGTGCAAAACAAAAAAATAGTATGATTAGTAAACGGATCATATTAAAGTGGCGTACAACGGTTTTCGGTTTGGCGAAGGGCGGGAAGTAGCAAACAAATTTCTGGCCGAAGCACATAAGCCCGCCTTTTGCCAAGCCGATGTTGGCCGAAGTTGTGCATGCGCAAGCTCCAAACAAAAAACTCCAGAATACAGTGAGGATAAATAAAGCGAAAAAAAATTGCATAAATGTGTGATTTATGAAGGTTTTTTTTGCGGTTTTTCTGTACCATTGTAAAGCCATTATCAATCAGATTGACACGGCTTTACAATGGTACAGAAAAATTAGTTGTCTGAACGGAGGGCGCACAATTTTGGCCAACTCGTATATATACGCACTTCGTACACTTTTCACAAGTCTTGAAGAAGAGATTGGGTTGGCATAATTTTAGATTTAAAGACTTGATTTTCAATTACTTGCAATAAAAAAAGTCGTTTTTTTTAGCCCAAACAATACAGAATGCGCACTATCCATCCCTCTTATCCAGCAAGATTATCTGCGCTCCTACCACCTCGGTCACCTAACAACTAAACGCATGGACAAAGATACATCAGGTTTTTGAATCCACCACGTTTTACACGATATTTCCACGGCCTACTTATAAAAAAGGAAACGTTATTTTTTCATAGCCTTTTGGCGGAATTTTAGCACTAAAGTTCAATAGAATTCCTACTGTTGAACCTTGCAAATATTTCATAAGAAGCACAGCCAGTCGCGGTTTTTTATCGGGATCAGCCGCCATATTGCCAAACTGATGGTGCCTGCTGGTCTGTTGTCGTCCAACCATGCAAAGGTACTTTTTATCACCTTATTTTGATGCTTATGACGGTTCAGTTTTGGGGGCGTTTATATAAGTTGGACAAAAAATTGAGAAAAATAAGTTGGATAGCACTCACCTCACGCTAATTATGATTCTAAATTATTATTTATTTTTATGAGTTAACTGTACAAAAACAACCAAAAAAAAGACAAAAAATATCCAGTCGTTGATGCCATAAATTACGTAGAATATTCCTGCCATTTTATCTTTCGCAAATACTTCAGAAAGATTATTGTTCATTATCCAGTTTGTCCAATGCGAAGCATAAATCAATTTTTCGAAGATAAAAACAGCTATTAGCCATTCTACATTATGATAATTTTTGGAGACTGAGATAAAAACAAATCCCCAAACCACAATCATTAACAACCCAAAATTCGACATTGCTTGAGTATCAAATTCTGGAATAACAGCATTGCTAAAAAACCTCGAAAAAATTAATACTCCCAAAATGTTCGTCAATCCAGAGAGAACAAATCCTTTTGTTATGAGTTCATTTTTTATATTCATTTTTAGTTAATTTATTTTAGAAAAGAACCTGTTGAAATCTTGCCGCTAATGGATAGGGCTTGGCGAATTTTGGGAATTTGAAAATCGTCTGCCCAGAACCGCTGCCCAATTAAAAAATTACAAAAATCCCATGTTATCTGTATTTTTATTTGCTCTTATGATCCTAAAATGCCAAGAGCGGTGGTGCGGTAGCGGTTGATTTGGTGGCCGTATTTTTTAAAAATTGGTGTAGGGCTTGAACTGACGATAACGCCGCGATCCTGAAGGGATTGCGGCGCAACTCGTATATATACGCACTTCGCACACTTTTTAAAAGCCTTGAATGAAAAAATTAAGTTAAAAATTTTTTGATTTAAATAATTGATTATCAATTATCTGCATTAAATAAAGTTGTTTTTTTTAGTCAAAAAAATACAAAATGCGCAATTCGCATTTTGTATTGTCCTAAAAACAAACAATACAAAATACAAAGTACGCATTTTAAGCAATCAGTTTAAGGGATAAGTTATTACGATACCGTTCCTTGTATATCCAATGATATTAATTGTTCCCATTGCGCCGCTCTTTTTTTTCCTGCTTGGCGTCTCTTCTTTCCTGATTGGCTTCTTTCAGTTTTTGAACCAAAACCTCTCTAAAGTCGCGTTCCGCGCTTGATAGTTTGGCGATTTTACGAGCCGGCAATACCTTCCGCAATTTCTGGAAAAGGTCGCGTTCGAGGTCAAGTTCTCGCTGTTTGAGTTCAAAATGTCGCTTTATTTGCTCTTCTACTTCGTTATCATTCATCAAACTCAGGTCTTTTTCAGATTTCAATTGCTTGTTTACTTGTTCGCGGTTGTTGGTGAATTCGTTGTAAATAGGCCAGAATCCTTCCGCCTCGGTGGAGGTCAACTGCAACGATTCGGTTAAAAATGCAATCCTATATTTTTTGACGCGTTCATCGCGCTTCGGGTTGTCAGTTTGTGTCGATCCAAGGGCGGAAAAGCCCATTATCATAACCAAGATGAACCATACATTTTTCATAAGTGTGTTCGATTATTAAAGTTAAATACGTAATTGTCTATTAATGGTTGTGCTATCAGAGTAAGTCTTCCAGTTCTTCGTCACTCATCTGATCTATGACCGATTCTATATCTTCGGGGGTCAGATCATCGGATTTTCGATGATTATTACCAGATTTTTTATTGGGCATATCCAAATCTTCCAGATCGGCTCCTATCGCTGATAAGGCTTCTAATTCAAAGTCATGCACATGGTCAAGTAGATAGGTTTCTACCTCTTCTTCGGTGAGTTCTATCTGAGCATAAGGAGCCAATGATTGGCTATTGTTTGAAAATCGCAAAAACCAAACTGCCGATACCAATAACACCACTGCTGCTGCTACCAACCAAATACGGTTGAATCGGCCACCTTGACTGGCCTTCATGGCTGGTGTCACCGTCTGGCGATCCAAGCCTTTATTCTTGATTTGGGCAAATACAGCATCTTCCAATCCATCAAAATAATGCGCTGGTACGCGCTGATCTTCGCCTTTGCGTTTCAAGTCCTTTAAAAAAGGAGACAAGTCTTCAAAATTTTCTTTTTCCATAATAATTACTGTTTTGTGGTGTTTTTTCACCACTAATAACAGAAAATCTGAGTAAAACTGAGGTTTCCATTTCGCCACAAAGGTGGAGAAAGATAGTCCATTTATACTTCCTCTTTAAACGACGCTTCAATTTTTTTGGACGCGTGGTGAAAAGATGCTTTCAATGCCCCCACCGAAGTATCCAGCAAGCCCGCCATCTCTTCATAAGGCATTTCATTAAAATACCTCAATGTAAATACTTGTTTTTGTTTGTCTGGTAGTGCGGCGACGGCCTTTTGAAGCCGGATTTGTACCTCATCACCATCAAACCAATCATCGGCACGGAGTTTATTTTCCAGAGCAGAAGTCACATCATCTATGGAGGTGGTGGCTTTGCGCTGTTGGGCACTGACGTGGGTCAGAGCCTCATTAGTAGCGATGCGGTACAACCAAGTATAGAGTTTCGATTTTTCTTCAAACTGTAATATGCCCCGATACACTTTGATAAACGTATTCTGCAAAACATCATCAGCATCTTCATGGTGTACCACTATACGCCTGACCTGCCAATATAAACGCTCTTTATATTGCTTCATCATAGCCCGAAAACCCTGTTCAAAACTGCGTTCGTCGCGCAGCAATTCAAGTATTTTTTCGTCCGTTAATGTATTGGCTTGTACACTCAATGTAGCGGCGTTTTTCAGAAACTTTATGTAGTATTCTGGTACTTATCAAACATAAGACGACGCGAAGGTCTGAAAGTTTAATGGAGGATTAAACTTTATTTTTATTTATTAGCGGTGAAATAATAGCCGTATCGCTACTTACTCCTAAATATCGCCCAAGGTGCTAAAGCAGCGGATGGTTAAGGGCGCATCGGGGGCGTTTCTAAACTGGGTGATTACGTTTTTCAATACCGTGAAATTGCCGAATTTTCGGACAAACCATTCGGCGGAATTCGTGGGTGCAATACTCTTGTGGAGGCTCAATTGTCCGGTGCCACTTACGGTGAAATATCCATAAAATCCCGGTGGGAGAAGGCTTTCGGTGGTAACGTTTTTCACTTGGGCTAAAAACTGATCTGCCGCATTTAGAGCGGATTGATCGGGTGTAGCGGCATATCCCCAAACCATAGATTCAGGAATGCTCCGCAACACATACTCTTGAATATCAATGCCTTGTACATCGGGAAGCGTCAAGGTGAACACACCTTCTTTGACCGTGATCGTGCCTTCATTCACAATAGCATCCACGGGGCCTAAGGTCAATTTGATTTTGTAATCGCCATCTTGGAGGACTCCAATGGGTAAAAAACGGCGTGCTTTTGCACTGTCACTAATGCAAGGGTTAGGCATTTGAACGCCTAAAATATTGATATTGATAAGATCGCCTACCACGGTAGCAGTGGCCTCTATCTGTGGATTGGCACAGGTGTAGGCCGCAATGCTTTCGATCCAAAGCCCAAAAGTGGCCTTCCCATCGGTCGCACCGCGTTGTTCATATAAGTCTATCGTAAATTCAGGGGCTACACTCACCACTATATCTGGCTCTTCAGGTGCTGGCTTGCAGGCTCCGATCCAAAGGAGCAGGAGTGTAAGAATGGAAAGTATAGGTAGTGGTCTATTCATTTTATATTGTATGTATAGAGTACAGAACGTTTTTGATGCAAAAATGCTGCTTTGTGGTCAGATAATCTGTTCCTGAATCAAATATCAATAAAACCTGCTATCTTTGTACAAAAATACCGATGGCTTATCGCATAACACATATCTTGATCGCCCTTGTATGGCTTATAAATGGCCTGTTTTGTAAAGTGCTGGATCTTGTACCGCGACATCAAATGATCGTGGGGCGTATATTGGGCGAAGGTATATCAAATATCGCAACGGTAGGCATTGGTTTTTTAGAAATCGGCATGTTTGTCTGGATTCTGAGCCGCATACGCCCCCAATGGTGCGCTTGGACTCAGATCATTGTGGTGGCCACTATGAATATTATGGAATTTATACTTGTCCCCGATTTACTCCTATTTGGCAAAGCCAATATCCTTTTTGCAACATTATTCATTGGCTTGGTATTCTGGAATTATAGACTTTATAAAAGTCTTAAAAAACTTACACATGAGTTTTGATCTTAAAAACCATCCATTTGCGGTAGCCGCCCATTTTGACTACTCACTCGTATTGACCTATGCAGTACCCAAGGCTATGCTGGAATCACTGATCCCGGAGTGCCTCACCCTTGATACTTTCGACGATCAATGGGCTTTTGTAGCGGTGGCCATCGTAAAAACCCGTTCCCTACGACCCAAGGGTTTTCCCAAGTGGATGGGCAATGATTTTATGTTGATTGGTTATCGTGTTTTTGTACGCTATACCACCCGCCAAGGGAAAAAAATACGAGGGCTTTATATCCTAAAGTCTGAAACCAATAAACAAAAAATGGCCCTAATGGGCAATGTGTTCACGCATTATAATTACAGTGTCACGGATATAAATATTCAGAAAGAAGGCGATTTTTTCAAGGTTTTTTCTGCCAAATCGGGCATTGATGTTGGCATTGATGCCACAGAGCACACCATTGACCTTCCGGTTGGATCACCTTTTCCAGATTGGAAAACCGCCCGGCGTTATGCGGGGCCATTGCCATTCACTTTTACCTATCATCAAGATCGAAAAGAAGTATTAATCATAGAAGGCGTTCGCGAAAACTGGATGCCACAGCCCGTGGCCGTGGTGCATGACTCGGTTGATTTTGTGCAACAACCCAAGTTTGAAGGCGCCGTATTGGCCAATGCATTCATGATCAAAGACATTCCTTATTATTGGAAAAAAGGTAAGATCGAAACATGGAACAATCAGTAAGAAAACCCTTAGAAGGAGTCACCAATATATTGCGATTCAATTGGCATTTTTATGCCTTTTCAATAGTATTGATCGGCGTGTTGCTTATTGCAAAGACTTGGTTTTCTAATTTTTATATAGTATTATTTTTTAAAATATTAATAGCCCTTACGCTTTTAGGAACAGTATTGTCGCTGGCAGTATCGTATTATGTTTACGATGTGTCGGGTCTGTATCGGTTAAAATGGCTAGATCGTTTGAACATCAGTCCTGGCAGTACAATGGTGAATATCCACGCTGGATTTGACGAAACCAGTACCTTATTGGCTACCAAGTATCCCCATGCTGCCCTGCGGGTTTTTGATTTTTATGATCCCTCCAAACACACAGAAATATCCATAGAGCGGGCCAGAAAAGTAAACCCGCCGTACCCAGGCACTGAACATATTGAAACCCAAGCCCTGCCCTTAGAGCCTGCCTCTACCGACCTAGTTTTTTTGATATTGGCAGCACATGAGATCAGAAATACCGCCGAAAGGATCGCTTTTTTTGCCGATTTGCGCCGAAGCCTCAAGGCCAATGGCCGTATAGTGGTGGTGGAACACCTCCGTGATATCCCTAATTTTTTGGCTTATAACATTGGGTTTTTACATTTTTACGCTACCAAAGTATGGCTCGATACCTTTCAAGGTGCCGGTTTGGTCATAGATCAAACTATGAAGATCACCCCTTTTATTTCAGTATTTTCCCTTAAAGATCATGGAGTTACACCTTAACATTGTGGGCGCAATGATGGTTGCCCTAGCCTTAATACATGTCATTTTTCCGCGTTATTTCCAATGGAAACAGGCATTAGCCTCCTTGTGTCTCTTGGATCGCCAATTGATGTATGTCCACACCTTTTTTGTAGCGTTCATGGTGCTTTTGATGGGGGTGTTGTGTCTCAGTTCTGGGCACGATCTTGTGCATACACCATTGGGACATCGGGTTGCAGCGGGCATGTTTTTATTTTGGGCAGTACGCTTGTATTTTCAGTTCTTTGTTTATTCGCCGCTACATTGGCGCGGAAAAACCTTTGAAACCGTGGTGCATATTTTCTTTTCCTTTATTTGGCTCTATTTTTCGTTTGTTTTTGGGGCTGTTGCTTTTGGAACTTAGATGGGAACGCGGATGACACGAATCTACGAAACGCGGATTCAACAGATTTTATCACGACGAGAAAAAAATCCGTTGAATCCGCGTCTGCTTGCATCCGTTTCATCCGCGTTCCCATGTGTACGCTAGAAACTATCTCCGCAAAGAAACCGGCATATCATCATCAAAATTACCTGTCAACACGGGCGTTTGAGCACCTGCGGTGTAATCACGTACTTTACCATACACGAAGTTGTACAGTTCCCTGATCGAAATCAAGTAATCGCCATTTCTATCGGCACCACCTTTCATGCCCTGCAATAGATAATAGGTGAATACGCCTTGGCGCAACCCATGATCCTCAAGCGAAAGTTCTTCCGATTTGGACGACATCAAGAGGGCAATACCACCATCAGAGTCTTCAAATGCTTGATAGAGACGGTTCATAGAGACAGGAGATGGTCCCTTTGAGGCCAACGTACCACTGTAATCCAAGGAGCCGCTATGGCAAGCATCGGCGATACAAATCTTGTGTTTGGCTTTGCTCTCTTTAAATATTTTCTTGATTTCGTCGTGGCGTAGTTTGTTGTTGAAACCATCGTAGTCCACCGGCAAGAAACAACCATCCAAGCCATGTCCGCTGAAATACATCATCACGACATCATTGGCATCGGCCTTCAAGAACTGTTTGCGCAAGGCACTTAAAATGTTGTCGCGGGTGGCGGCTTCATCTATCAGTACCATGATTTGCTCTTCTGGCAGTCCAAGCCCTTCCGCACTTTGGAGGTGCGAGGAGAAACGCCAAGCATCGTCGTCTGTGAATTTAAGGGAAGGCATGGCGGTATATTTTCCGACCCCTACCACTACTGCCCAGACTTTTACAGATTTGGTTTGTTCCATCCGTACGGGTTCGGTAGGTACATTTTCTTCGGAGTCCAATTCTTTCACGGGAGCACCATTTACCCATACTGCGCCATATACACGGCCAGTGACAAAGTACATCACACCTTCGCCGTAGGGTGCATTGTTGGCCCATTCGCCTTCGTAGCGATCACCATTGGAGTAGTAGCAAACGCCACGGCCATTGGGTACGCCCTCTTTGAAGTCACCAACCCAACGTGATCCATCTGGATAATCATAATAGCCCTTGCCCGAACGGCAGTATGTAACGCCGCAATTGCGCAGACCTGCTACATCAGGCTTGGTACTATTGACTGGTTTGGTCTGTTTGTTGGGCTTGGGAGCAGACGGAGTGGTGTTCGTTGGTTTATTAGTATTGGTGGTAGTGCTGGCAGTGGTACTGTTGTCTCTGCCTACAAACTTGCCATTGGCCCAAGTGCCATTGGTGACATTACCATCGGTATTGACCAATTTTCCTTTTCCATTTTTCTTATTGGCCCTCCACGCGCCGCTATAATAAGAGCGGTCAGGATAGTGCATCACACCTTGGCCTTCAAAAGCGCCATTGGCGAAGTTGCCTTCATAGCGTTCTTTGGTGACAAAATAATAGATGCCTTGACCATTGGGTTGGTCACCGATCCATTTGCCGACGTATTTATCGCCGTTGGGATAAGTCATAGTGCCTTCACCCTGCATTCGGTTATTTAAAAATTGGCCTTCATAAACATTGCCATTGGCCAAGGTAAACTTGCCATTTCCATGTTTTTGATTGTTGCGAAATTGGCCAGTGTATTTGGCATTGCCAGAGCGAAGTGTTCCATTGCCATTTTGGCAGTTTCCACTGATGCACTGTGCTTGCATTTGGAAAGAAAAAGTAACCAGTAACAAAACTGGTACGAAAAGACGGTAATTAAGATTAAACCCCTTCATGTCTAACAGATTGAAAATTTTTATGTTGAAATAAGAGTAAAAGAAGGGTGTAAGCATAGTATTTTTAAAATTTTTGGATTACATACCCCACTACTTTAAAGTTTGTGGCGCGTAGAACTCGGAAAAAAAACCGGGCTCTTGTATCGTGAAAAAAGACGGTTTGAAAAAGAACCTATGAAACGCCCAATCCGGCTTGGATATTTCATAGAGACTTGCTCATTCCGGGTAAAATCGGATTAGCGATACAAGAACATTTTTAATTATTCTAATATTGTGCCAGAGATGACGGGTGTCAGAAAAAAATGTACCTTTGTGCCTACCCTTTTTAGGGTAATATTTTGATTATCAATCATTTGAGTAAAAACTTAAAGTCATGTTAAAAAATTTCTTTTATGCTGCATGTGTCATTTTGATCATGGTTTCATGCAGTCGTGCCCAACAGAGCAGTGGCGGTGTCAAACAATTTGGTACCAAGATTGATTCAAAAAATGCTATTTCGTATGAAGATCTGCTTACTAAAATGAGTAGCACTGATTCTATGCCTGCTAAAGTGACGGGCAAAATCAGCGAAGTTTGTAAAAAGAAAGGCTGTTGGATGACCCTTGTATCAGACGATGCGACCAAACCTGACATGCGCGTAACATTCAAAGACTATGCATTCTTTATGCCTATGGATATTGTTGGCAAGCGGGTTGTCTTGGATGGTTTCGCAATAGTAGAGGTCACGCCTATAGATGTATTGCGTCACTATGCAGAAGACGGAGGCAAATCAAAAGAAGAGATTGCTGCGATCACAGAGCCTAAACGCGAATTGGCTTTTGAAGCCGCTGGGGTGATTATCGTAGATTAGTTTTGTCACTTTAGATAGTGCCAGCAATTAACTAAATGCGGAATTGCTGGCACTATCTAAAGTGTCAAAGTTGCACTAAAGTTAGGTCGTTAATAAATAGCCAATATATTGTCCATATTGCACAAAATATTGTACCTTTGGCTAAAATGTTATCTACTATGGCAAGATATGGAACACTAAAAGGCCTTACGATTACTTGGAGGAACTTGCACAGCGGCACAAGGTGCTGCGGAAACAGGCTGGTTTTTCGCAAAGCGAATTGGCCAAGCGGTCTGGGGTGTCTAGGCAGTCTCAAACGCTTTGAGTCCACTGGGCAAATCTCCTTAGAATCATTATTGAAATTAGCAGAACTGCTCCATAGGCTTCCCGATTTTGAGATACTTCTGAAACCAGTTGAAAATCTGGAATCAATAGAAAAGTTGTTCAGCGACAAAATGAGGGGCTGATGGAACATATCAAAAAATTGATCGTTTCTATCCGGTTTGATTCAGCCGAAAATACCCAGCATTTATACTCAAACACCCATCCTAAAATCCACCTGCGGCACATATCCCGCCTTGAAAACCTCCACTGGAGTCAAAACCTCTACCACTTGATTTTTGTCAAATGAATCAACTGGTGTGTAGCCGCTGAACGACCACTCGTACAGGCGAGCCTGATACCACGCGCATGGTTACTTTTAACGGACTAATTTTACCTGATTTCAATAAAAAAACCAACAAGAACAGCCAAAATTCAATATTTTTTTCATATCCATGAAATAAATACCCTGCATTTCAAAAAGTTGAAATACTTTTCAGCCTGAAACAATATTTAAAACCTATTCCTTTTTCTTAAATTTATGACATTAGATACACCAAACACGCAAACGGCCAACCATTCCAGATTGTTTATGGCCAGTTGCTTTGCCTTAGTGACCACGGCTTTTGCATTTGCTATTCGTGCAGGCATCTTAGAGAGCCTCGGCGATGACTTCGGCCTGACCAAAGAACAATTGGGTTATTTTAACCTATTGGTACTCGGTATTGGGTTTCCTATTGCTACCGTGACAGGAGGCATACTATACAATAACCTAGGCCCTAAAAAAATGATGATGCTTGCCTTGGTGGCACATCTAGCCGGGATCTTGATGACCATCGGTGCCAACGGTTACGCGATGCTTTTGGTGTCCAGTTTTTTGATTGGATTTGGCAATGGTATGGTGGAAGCCGCCTGTAATCCGCTCATTGCTGGTATGTACAGCCACAATAAAACCACGATGTTGAATAAATTTCACGTTTGGTTTCCTGGTGGTATATTCATTGGAGCACTAGTATCGCAGTTTATGACCAGCGCGGCTATGGGCTGGCAGTTGCAGATCGCAGTGATGCTTATTCCCTGTTTGGCTTATGCGTACCTGTTCTGGGGACAAAAATTTCCAGAGGCTGAAGCCGCTGGTCAGACCAGCCTTGGCTCCAACCTATCAGGTATGATGAATCCTTTGTTCTTTTTCATTGCATTTTGCATGATCTTGACCGCCAATGCCGAATTGAGTACCCAGCAGTGGGTTGGCTCTCTTTTGAAGCAATCGCAAGCACAACCCATGTTGATATTGGCCCTTACCACTGGTTTGATGGCCGTAGGCCGATACTTTGCGGGGCCGGTGATCCATCGCCTCAACCCAACGGGGGTTTTGCTGATCTCTGCTATATTGGCTACTTTGGGTATTTATACGATGAGTGTTACCACTGGCCCGGCTATATACATGGCTGCTATTCTATTTGCATTGGGCGTATGCTATTTCTGGCCCACTATGTTGGGCTTTACCAGCGAGTACATACCGCGTTCGGGTGCCTTGGGTATGTCGGTAGTAGGAGGTGTGGGCATGTTGGCCACGGGTATTGCACAGCCCATTGTTGGAGGTTGGTTAGATGCTGCCAAAGCAAAGGCCACTGCCAGTGGACTTTCTGGCGATGCGGCTGATTTGGTGGCTGGGCAGGCTGCTTTAGGTAACTTGGTCATGTTTCCCGCGATACTTATTGTAGCCTTTGGGGCTTTGTATTTTTATATGCGTGGTAGAAAATAGTGTTCTCTCCCTACAAAAACAACATCGCTCATGGAAAAGTCTTACATAGCCATCAATGCCTGGGCCGAAGAAGATCGGCCTAGAGAGAAAATGCTGCTAAAAGGGTACGCTGCACTCAGCGATGCCGAACTCATTGCTATTTTATTGGGTTCTGGATCAAAAGGAGAGAGTGCAGTGGCCTTATCGCAGCGGATATTGGCATCTGTAGGCAATAACTTGAATGATTTGGGAAAACGATCATTGAAAGACCTTCAAAAGTTCAAAGGTGTAGGAGAAGCAAAGGCGATTACGGTGGCAGCAGCCTTAGAATTGGGCCGCCGAAGGCAACTTTCTGACATTAGTATCCGCCCCAAAGTGAGCAACAGCCGCGATGCCTATGATGCCATAGCATCTCTTGTTGTAGATTTGAAGCATGAAGAATTTTGGGTGTTGTGGCTGAACCGCGCCAATGAAATTTTTGGCAGAGAGCGTATGAGTTCAGGCGGAACTGCTGGTACGGTGGTGGATATAAAAATAATACTGAAAAGTGCCTTGGAAGTTGGAGCGGCGGGCTTCATAGCGGTACACAACCATCCTTCGGGCAATGCTCGACCCAGCCACCAAGATGAAGCACTCACAAGAAAATTAAAACAAGCAGGGGCTTTGCTTGAAATACCATTGCTAGATCATTTGATTATAGCAGATCGTCAATATTATAGTTTTGCAGATGAAGGGGGACTTTGAAAAAATAAAGATATTGGCTGCCGAATATCACGAGGATGTGGTGCGGCACAGAAGGCATTTGCATGAGCATCCAGAGTTGTCATTTCAAGAGTTTGAAACCAGCCAATATGTTCAGGATCAGTTAACCCAAATCGGGGTAAGTTTCCAACACGGAGTGGCCGGGAATGGAATTGTCGCGCTCATAAAAGGCAAAAATGCTAAGAAAAAAGTAGTAGCACTTAGAGCCGATATGGATGCATTGCCGATACTAGAGGCCAATGATGTGCCTTATAAATCAAAAAATGAGGGCATTATGCACGCCTGTGGACATGATGTGCACACGGCATCCTTATTGGGTACGGTTCGAATATTACAAACCCTAAGGGATCAGTTTGAAGGTACCGTAAAATGCCTTTTTCAGCCGGGGGAAGAAAAACTGCCAGGCGGCGCCTCTATCATGATCGCCGAAGGCGCATTGGAGAATCCACGACCAACCAGTATCTTTGGTCAACACGTGCATCCTCCACTGTCGGCAGGTTGTATCGGGCTTAGGGCTGGCATGTATATGGCTTCCGCCGATGAACTCTACGTAACGATAAAGGGCCGTGGAGGCCACGGGGCTATGCCCCACGATTGTATAGATCCCATTGCGATCACGGCACAAATCATCGTAGCCCTCCAACAGGTTGTGAGCCGCTATGCAGATCCTTCCATTCCTACGGTTTTGACTTTTGGTAAAATAAACTCTACCGGAGGGGCTACCAATATCATCCCCAATGAAGTGCGGTTAGAAGGCACTTTCAGAACCATGCACGAGAAATGGCGCAATGAAGCCCATCGGCGCATGAAAAAAATTGCGGAAAGCATCGCCAAAGGCTATGGTGGGGCTTGTGATTTCCATGTCATGCGTGGTTATCCAGTACTATTCAATCATGAGGGACTCACCGCAAAAGCAAAAACATGGGCCATCGAGTATCTCGGAAAAGACAAAGTAGTGGATCTGCCTTTGCGCATGACTGCCGAAGATTTTGCCTATTATTCGCAGGTAATGCCTGCTTGCTTTTATAGGCTGGGTACTGGCAACCCAGCACAAAATATTACTTCTCCAGTACACACCAGTACTTTTGATATTGATGAGGCTGCCTTAGAGACGGGAGTCGGTTTGATGGCTTGGTTTGCTTTGCGGGGTCTTGAATAGGATCTAGTTGATACTACATATGCGAATAATGGATTGGAATTACCTCGGAGAGGTAGCCCATTGGTGAAAGCAAATTGAAAAAATTGAACTTGTTGCTCTTTCATGATACTCACGTTTAAATGCACAAAAAACATTTGAGGAAGAGTTTTTAAAAATGGTTGCGGATTTTGAGATCGAAATTGGCAAGAAACAAATGTTTGATTTTTTATCCCGGATTGATTTTCGGCTGATCTATACAAAGGGGCGACCTCTACGGAGGTCGAGATGATGGTAAAATATAAACTCCTACAAATGGAGAGCCTCTCCGAGGCTGGTTTTTTGAGAGCCAATCAACTTTGGTCAGAAGGGGGCGTATTTTCCTGCAAATGGGCGACCTCTACGAGGTCAGAAAGCAGGGCTGATTGGTTCTCTAAATATGACCTCGGATGAGGTCCTCCATTTGTTAAATCCATTTGTTTTATTGATGATTTCGGCATTATTTTCAATATTTTCTATACAAATGGGCGACCTCTACCGAGGTCGAGATGGTGGTAAAATGTAAATTCTACAAATGGGGAGCCTCTCCGAGGCTGGTTTGCGAGCATCAAGCAGCCCCTGCTATCTGACCTCGGATGAGGTCTTCCATTTGTAGAAAACACACGAAACACCCAATCTTGACCTCGGATGAGGTCCTCCATTCGTAGAAAACATACGAAACACCCAATCTTGACCTCGGACAAATGGGCGACTTCTCCGAGGCCATTTCCAATCCATTATTTGCATTAGGGTCGGGCAAATAATAACTTATAAGATTTGTGCAAATCATCAGGCGGGGACGCCAACAAAGGCAAGTGCCTGATTATTAACGAATTGCCGTAGTTGGCGTCCTCGCCAACGACCTGTTTTCGGAAGGCGGATTATTACAAGTTATTGTTTTCCCGTTCCTTACATTAATATATAATTATTTCTTCTGGCTTTTTTAATATAAAAAAATCCCCACAGATTCTTCCGATTCCGTGGGGCATTTGAAAGTGAATTATAAACAATTTTATCTGACCTTGACCATTTTTATAAGAGAACTTTGATGCCCATCTACGACGGTATTCAAGAAATAAACCCCTTCTGACAAGCCTTCTAAGCCTTGGAGCAAGAGGGCTGCCGAGTCTGTATTGAGATAGGTTTGAGTTGCCACTTCTTGTCCCATAGCATTGGTCAATATCAAGCGAATTTCATCAGACGATGCGGGAAAATCGGCCGTCACCTGTATGTGATCCGAAAATGGATTAGGGGCGGTTTCCAAATCAAGCGCAATCAAGCCAGATTCGTGGACGCTGCTCTGCATTTCAAAGTCTAAAAAGGCTTTTAGTAGCACCGTCAAAGCCGGAGCCAACGCCCAAGAGTTTTTGGAGGCATCATTGCCCATCACGGCAATACTGATATCCTTAGTCGGAAAATAATACGCCAAAGAAGAGTACACCAAATCACCTCCGTGCCCATAACTTTTGAGTCCCAAAAACTTGCGCTCCATCATACCCAAACCATATTTTGTCGCAGCCGGAAGGTTGGTGATAATGGTGGTTTGTGCATCGGCCAAAGTAGTAGGTGATAAGAGGTTGCCCCCCATCAATTTGCGCATCCAAATAGCCATTTCAGAAGGCTTGGCGAAATAGCATCCTGCTGGGCCCGCCACTGAAAACATTGAATTCCAATTGGAGAAAAAGTCATGTTCATCAAGGCTTACATTATCGCCATTAAAATCAGCCCAAGCATGTGCGATGGTATCAGGCAGTCCATCATAAGGCGGAATCATCATGGTATTCATACCAAGCGGCACAAAGAATCGCGTTCGGAGTTCTTCATAATAAGGATTCCCAGTGGCGGCTTTGATAATCATGCCCAATAACATGTAATTGGTGTTGGAATAATCAAAAGTAGCACCCGGTTGAAAATTAGGCGGCATACTATAATTATTGACCACTGCATCCAATGTCCAAATCTGACCGGGGAATGTCCCTATTTGTTGGTTCAAACTTTGATTGCCCAACACATCAAAGATCCCGCTTTTATGCTGGAGCAATTGGCGTATAGTGATGTTGGGATTGATGTGCGGAATAGTGTCGAGCCATTTGTGGAGGCTATCGCTGAGCGACAAAGTGCCTTCGTCAACCAATTGGAGGATGCAAGCCGAAGTCACCGTTTTCATGACACTTCCGATCAGGTAAGTATGGTTGGGGGTCACATTTTCTGCTGGATCTATCGAAGATATACCGCTGGCTCCCGCCCACAATGCACCATCGGGCAGTTGGACAGATGCGCCCAATGATTTAATGTTGAGTAAAGCCCTCACATTGTTGAGTACTTCATCAAATTTGGCACTTAGTTCTGGATCTACCGTTTGGGCACTAAACGGGCTGGCTGGGATCAAGAAAGCCAGACTTAGCAAGAGCATTTTTGTCGAATTCATGAATAATAAATAGTTTTGTCTATGTTTATACTGTTTTGGACGATAACCCGGAAAGGCAATCATAAGAGCATTACTTTTGTCATACTGCTCCCATTTCGAAGACAAATTTACGGTGATCTTTGGGTAGGGTAGGGGGGCAAAAATTGCTAAGTTTTAAAAGATTTTTTCATGGCAAATTATTTCAAAGGAACGTTGTTGCACGCACAAGATCAAGGTGGTACACTGACTTGGGGGAGCACTCCCAATCCAAGAGGGAACGAGTTGAAGCGATCAAGCGTATCAGAAATATACCATACGCTGAATAACCATAAAATGCACATCAGCATACCATTGACTGGCCCCGAATACTATCGGGTAGGCGGTCAACTGCACAAAGTGGATATAGGTCAATATTTGGTACACCACCCTAGGCAGTTGGTCTTAGCAGAGGCTCAATATACCCAGCCTGTGGATGGTTTGTGTTTGTTTTTGACGGATGAAACCCTTTCGGATGTGTATCGCTCCATACAAAATCCTTTTCACGATCCCGATACCACCCCCAATAGGCTGCCTTGGGGCGAATATGATACTGTTTTGAACAAATATAGCCTTTCAGAAAACGAATTGGGGCAGCACTTTTCTCGAATATTAGGGCGGCTCTCCGACACCGATCATACGCCCATCATGGATTGGGATGCCTTTTATTTGGAAGTCGCGACACCATTGGTAAATGTATTGTTTCAGGTGCAAAATCGGCTGATTTCCTTACCCTTTGTGAAGAAAATCACCAAAGATGAGATCTTTAAAAGGGTCAGCCTCGCACATGGCTATTTGTTGGATCATTTTGATCGCCCGCTCCTATTGAGCGATTTAGCGAATGTAGCCTGTATTTCACCCTATCATTTGCTGCGCCTATACAAGCATATATACCGGGTCACTCCTTACCAACACATCCTCCAATTGCGGATAGAAAGGGCTAGGTACTTGCTATCTGCTCAATATTCTACTACCGAAATAGCGGATCAACTTTCATTTTCGGATCGGCGGGCGTTTTCAAAAGTATTTAAAAAAATAACGGGGCTCTCTCCAAACGCGTACCGTTCCTTAGGAACGGTATTTCAGCACCGATCCTTATCTTAATCCATTTTAATATGTTTTTTAATAAAAATATTGAAAAAAAAATGCATTATATTCTGAGTTGCTTATTTTTGCAGTAATAATTTGTACAAATGGAACTATCTTGTAAAATATAAAGTTCTTTTTTGAGTTAATTATTTTATTCAAATTAAATCGCCAATCAATGAAACTCATTTCGACCATTTTCCTATGGACAGCCCTCGTTGTCTGTTTTCCATTCCCTACTTTCTCCCAAGATTTACTAAAGACCGATACCAGCGGACGCTGTGTTTACACGGGTAAATATTTTGGCGAAGAACTCTACCGCTTTGAAGCCAACGCCACGATCCAGTCTATGATCACTCGGATTTTGACCGCCACTGACAGAACCCAAAATTTCACAGTAGTACACAGCAATGTATCCAGTGTGGCCGCTATTATAGACAAAGGGCAACGCTATTTGTTGTTCAATTATGAATTTTTTATAGCCCACCAACGCGATACCCCCTTTCGATTTGCAGTATTGGCTCATGAAATAGGTCACTTGACCAATCCTACCCACACCCTCAATGGTAAGCAACGACTCAAAGAAGAGTCCGAGGCCGATATATTCACGGGCGAAGCCCTCCAAGCCTTGGGATTTTCCTTACAAAAGACTTTGGCTGTAGCCGATTTTAGTGAGTTTAGTTACAATATAACTCCCAATAACCGTAAAAAATACTTGGAGCGCGGATGGAAAACAACCGATGCCCGATTGAAAACCGAAGAAAACGCAGGTTACCTCAATGAGGAAAAAGCATTATCGAATATCCCAATCCCTAGGTTTCCTTGGCCGCCCCCACAGTGCGCTAGGCGTAAAGAAATAGATAAAGCCTTGTTTGGAACTGGAAAACTCAAAGATGTAGATGCCCTTCTGAAATCGGCTTTGGACAAATGTAAATACGGCCAACAGAGTTATTATTACGTACCCAATGGCTTTGCCTTGGTCACTCAGTTGGAGCAATACAACGAAATAGGTACCTGCAAAACTACTGATGCCGATCGGTGGAAAGATTACCCCGTGCCCAACGATATGGAAGGCTGGGGTGAAATGTTTGGACGTTATTTTAATGGCCATACAGGTTATTTTCGTATATTTGTATTTGTGGTGACCGATCAGGCATACGTGATGGATACCAAAAAGATCATCACCAAAGAAGAAGGCAAAGCCTGGTTGCAGGCTGGAGCCAATACTTTACCCGATGCGATCGGTAACCTTTCGTTCTCGAAAGAACATAAAGTATCGGTATTGGTCTATGAATTTGAAGCCAAAAGTAGCACCAACAAAGCAGAGGCCAAGTGTCCGGGGCGTTTGGAGCCAGATGTACACTTGGATAAATCGGGAATCAAGAAAAACATTAGAAAACGAGCCTAACTTTACAACAATGTCTAATTGGATAAACCTCGCTAAAACACGGCGGTTTTGTTTCTGGATCTGGGTAATCTACACCATTGTACTATTCCTACTGATGGCCATACAAACCATTGCTGGGGCTTGGGATGGAGCCGTGGCAGAAGCCTGGATTTGGCTGATTGCCAATACGATCCCAGGACTCGCGTTGCTCCTCATCAGTTTAATACTCAACCATTATCCCGGCAAAATAGTCGCTCCCGGTATTCATACAGCCCTTTGGAGCGGCACCGTCGTTTACAGTGTATTGGTCTTAATGACCCACTTTGCGCAAGGTACTGTCCATTTGGAAGGTGTCAGTGGCATAGCGTTGTTATACCGTTCTTTTTGGTGGTTAGCACCCTTGCAGTTATTGCTGATAGTGGCCTATTACCTCGCTTTTTTGCGGAAAGAAGCCTTGTTTTTGCCCAATGAAAAAATCATACAAGAATCGGCCGCCAAAGCGGCCTCCGACTCCAAAAACAAAGGGCGGCCACTGCAATCACAGTGCCGCGACTGTATCGCTACTGCCCACTATACCGACGCTTTTGATCTGATGGAAACCTATTTCAAACAGCACAACGAGGGTGCATGGCGGGAGTTGGTACTGATAAAAGGGCAATATGCCGACCTCGTAAAACAACGAGATTTGGGGTTGCTGGAACCGATCCAAGCACAAACCTTACTCAATAAAATCACGGCCTCGGCCCTCAATCTGACCGATCAGGTAAAAGCATAAAAACATAATTTAAACCGTTCCAATTTTTATGAAAACGATCACTTTATTCATGATTTTCCTTTGTTGCTTGGCCACTACGGCTTTCGCGCAAAAGAAAACAATTATCCCAAAAAAAGACTTGAAAGCCTGCGCTTTCAATGGTACATTGCCTCAAAGTGTGGGTTTTGATGCCTCGGCTTTGCCCAACGATGATGCTCAAAAGTACTTGGATACTATACTCGGATTGGCTAAAATACCAATCCTATTGCGGATAGCCGACAGTGTCAAAAATGCAGTAGCCACCCGCTTGAATGGGCAACGCTATATACTGTACAACCCCGATTTTTTGAAGCAATTTAGGCAAGGCGGTAATGCTCGATGGGCGGCCTACAGTGTCTTAGCCCACGAAGTAGGGCATCACGTGAGCGGTCATGATTTTGACATCACTGATCCACAACGCCGCAAAGACATGGAAACAGAAGCCGATGAATACTCGGCTAGGGTATTGCGTTCGCTTTGCGCCAAACGCGAAGATGCCCAGGCCGGACTCAATGCTTTGCCCAAAAACATGCCCAAATTGCCCAATTATCCGTCCATCACGGTGCGCCTCAACCGCACGGGTCGTGCTTGGGAATTGCAAGACAGTTTGTTTCGGAACAACATTGTGCCCGATCCTTGTGTGGACAGAGCCACTAAAGTGCAATTGAAATATGGAGACCTTGGTAAACTCGCCAAAATCAACGTGGCTACCGACGTTTGGGCCAATGTATTCAATGATCGTGCAGAGTTTTCGGCTAAAATACCCTATTCGCCCAAACGGCAACGGGTATTCACACACCTCATTTTTGACCAGGCCGCTCCACAATTTCAACGGGTTCGCAGTTTCAAATGGAAAACCAATCCTTTCCAGCCAGGCGATCAAACCCTGATCTGGGATTATAAAAAAGATGGGTTCGACCGCAAACAAGCCGAACAACTGGGTCAATTGAGCATTTGCGCATTTGATAAGAATCCTGCTCCAACCACCCCAAAAGAATTGATCCTTTGGGGGGGTACAACTGGGTTAGGGGCAGGACTCCTCACTTGGGGCGGCCTTACGTTCAACAACAGTTGGAAAACCTATCAAGTGTATAAACAAAATACTTTTGTAAATGCTGACATATATAATGAGCGCGACCAAACCCGTGCCGAAGTAAAAACCGAAGCCGATAAAAAACTGACACGCGCCGTTATATTAGGTACTATTGGCACAGTA
This sequence comes from Saprospiraceae bacterium, assembly GCA_031373665.1. Classification (GTDB taxonomy): domain Bacteria; phylum Bacteroidota; class Bacteroidia; order Chitinophagales; family Saprospiraceae; genus M3007. Next base: position 22,273 of record JANMMZ010000001.1, read on the forward strand.
GTATTGACCTATAGTCTCAAAAAATTGATCGCTAGAAGCAAGCGAAACAAACGGACGTACATATTAATACCCAACACACCTCAAAATCTATAAAACTAGATAAACATATGAGAATCAATCAATTATTTATATACTTTGCCACAGTAATGGCTATTATGGCTACCGCCTGTAAATATCCAGTAGTAGAAGACTGCGATATCAGTGCCTTGTTTGATCCGATCGTGTTGGCGGATGATGGCACCGTAAAATTCACCAATGTGCCCAATATCCAGGATGCCACTTACGAATGGGATTTTGGCGATGGAACTCGATTTAGTGGTCGCAGTCCCGAGGACAAAACCTACACCCCCAAGTCAACGGCTTACTATATCAAACTGCGTATTTCCAAAGGCAATGACTGCTTTGATGAATACTTGGATTCTATTTTTGTGATCAATACGGTTGTGGCTCAGTTTACGGCTAATCCAGTCATTTTTGATGTACCCCAGACTGTTACTTTTACCCACAGTTCCATAGATGCCGACCACTATACTTGGAAGTTTGGCGATAGCTCTTTCGTAGTGGTGACTGGAAATATCAATAAAACCGTCACTCATCTGTACTCCAAAGGAGGTCAATACGATGTAATACTGGAAGCCAAAAACTCCACCACTGGTGTCATCAGTAGGGATACCTTGGCTCTGATGGCCAAAGTTCCGGTGTTCAAAAAATCATTCACCTTGGCTCCCCCCGATATTTCAGATCCTGAAAAACTATGGGGTATAGATCAAAATAGCACTGGTCAGATTTATTTGGCCGTAGGCAGTACCAAAGGCTGTTACATGGCCAAGGCCGATAAAGAAATGAATATACTACCTGGGTCTAATACGCCGTATAAATTAAGCGGTCCGGGGTTTGGTGCTATTCAAATCAATAATTATAAAAAAACATCCAATGGATATTTGCTTTTGGGGCAAGTAGAGGCTAACGATGTTTTCGCATTATACGCTTTGCGTGCTAATAATTCTTTTGATTTTCCAGAAAACAAGTCCTTTAATGACCAGACAACCATCAGCTCTAAATATGGCATGAATGCTACCAGTACGGAAGATGGCAATTTTATGCTCTGTGGTGCGTCTGATGGGCCTATTGTTAACAATATTAACAAAGGTGGTATGTATTTTGCAAAGGCTGATAAAAACTCTTTGGGTGGTATTGGATCTCCCAGTATCTTATTTTTAGATGAATTAGGTGCTTCCGCGAGGGCAATTCTAAATGTATCCGACGGTTATTTAGTGGCGGGCAAAAAAATGGTAGGCGCCAACCTTGAAGCCTGTTTTTTTAAAGCAAGTTATGGCCTTGTACAATCGGGAAATATTTCTACTTGGGGCGCACCCAACTTTGAAATCACAGACATTATTCCCTTGGACAATGAAAAATACGCTTTGGTAGGCAACGACAACTTTACTGCTCGGATTAGGATAGTGAATGCCGCTGGTGTTTCTACTTGGGATATGACCTATTCAGGTTTTTCCTTAGGACAGGCCATCTATACGGTTGACAAACGATTGATTTTTGTAGGCACCCAAAGCGCTGCGACCAAAAGTGCCGCTTGGGTGGAACTCAATGCTAGCACGGGTGCTTTGCTCAGTTCTGTGGCACACACGGCGGCCAGCATATCAAGTCTCGAAGGAAACTGCATTACTGCCACTTCTGATGGCGGATTTTTAATAGGAGCCAATGGAGAAACATCGAATGGAGAAACATCGAATGTAGTCATTAAAACCGATGAAAAAGGTCAAAGTAACTAATTCTACTTTGGTACTTTAGCGTACACATTCATCCCCCAGCCCCCTTTGAAGGGGGTAGGGGGATGAATCCACTAGCTTCTGAATATCCAAGTATTACTGATTTTCTAAAGTGCCAAAATAGAATTAACTTAACGACATTGGGGCAAAGTATGATCCTTGTTCCATAACTTAGATCATCCAATTAGCATAAAAGAAACGATAAAAAAACAACTTATTATGACACTTCCCACATCACTCAAAAGCATGACCCTCTGGGTCGCTTTCCTCATTGTATATTTTACAATGCCAACACCTGACCTAGTTGCCCAAGAGGTATTTAACCCATTCCCCTGTGTTGATGCGAATAGGCTTGATACAGCCTGCGCTGGCAGGCGGTATGAAATTGACTTTGAAGTTCAAGGAGCACCGGGTACTTGGTCGGTGGTTTCAGGTGCAGCAGGTAGTTCGATCAATGCTGGCACGGGTCTGTTTTCTTGGATTTTACCACCTGCGGTCCCCGTTGGCAACTCTTACAGTATTACGATCAGGGCGGCGGCGGCGGGCCCCACCAAGGTGTTTACGCTCCCTGTGGTAGCAAGTGGCACCCCTGGCTGCCCAGCAGCAGGTATCACGGTTACAGCAAAGCCCTGTATCCAAGAAATCGTATATGTATTGGACGCTTCTGGTAGTATGAACGATCTATTGCCTAATGGCGATTCTCGGTGGCAAAGCCTTCAAACCAATCTTCAAAGCCATATCAATTCTTTATCCGTTTTAGAGCCTGGGTTGGATATAAATGATACCTGGACGGCAGCGCTGTTTGGTGATGGAGTAACAAGGGTCACCAAGGGCAATTTTTTTAATAATATCACCAGTACTACTGTTATTCCTACTGGCACGCCTGCCAATGGGTGGACGCCCATGGGCGCAGGTCTGCATTTTGCATACAGTCAGTTATTTACAGGGCTTGGCCAAATAGGCCAAGGCAAAAGGCGGATGCTCGTGCTATTGACCGATGGAGAACAAAACCGAAATCCTTATGTAGAGATGAGTCCGCTTAGGTTGGCCTTACGCCCAGGGCAAGATCCACCAAATGGGGAAATCATGACGGATATTACAAACCCTCCAAGGACGTACCCTGCCATAGGTAACACCGTTTACAATTTGGAGGGTGTCAATGCCGCTGCCATCCGAAGTGTGGGGCTTTATGCCGTTGATATAGGTGCTAATTCCACCCAGGTGGAAGCCACTTTATCTGCTTTAGCCACTAATAGTACCAGCGGTGATGCCGTTGGGAGTTTAGATGCCGCAAGGATTGCCGATTTTTTTGATGAAGCAGCCCAAGAATGGCTCAATACCAGTAGCCCCCGGATTTTAGATAAGCGCAATGGGAACTCACGTGGATTTGACAACCCTGGCGTAGAAGCCTTCACGGTCAACGATAGTGTGCACGTCTTAACGTTGAAGTTTTATACCTCTGATCAATTGAGTACTTCAGCCCAAGTATCTGTCACAAAAAATGGAGTGTTTGTGAATCCAACTATGATTAAGCGGGTGGAAGATCATACCGTCTTGGTACAATTTAATTTTGCCAAAGATACCAGTTTGCCCTCGCCAGCGGGTCAATGGGTAGCCACTTTTTGGGATTTTAAACCCAATAATTACAATGTGGCGGCTTTTGTAGAAGACAAGATGATTCACCACGACCTGAAATTGGGCAATGGATCTAAACTCTACGCCGGCGATGACTTGAATGTGAAATTTAATGTTGATTACCGAGGCGTAGGCATGGATGGTGATACGGTGCAAGCATTTTTGCTGCGCCCAGGCGACGACCTAGGCGATTTGGTTGCCAAAGCCCCACCCGTGCAGGCAGGACAAACGCATTTATTTAGTTCTTCGGCACAAGCCAAATTCGATTTCTATGCCCTCGACGGTGCCACATTGCTCAAAATGAAAGACGAAGAGCGGATCATCACCCTCCAAGACGATGGAAATGGCAATTATAGTGGTGTTTTCAAGGGCAATGAGGTGACTGGGATCTATGAGGTATTCATACGCGCCAAAGGCACACACCCTTATGCCAAAAAGTGGCAAGGCTGGACGATGGAAGGTGCTTTTTTTGATTTTTCACGCCCAGAAGACATCACCCTTCAACGAGAAATTATTGACCTCGGCAATGGCCAATATACTGTACGCGTCACACCAGTCAATAAATTTGGCCGCCGCATGGGCCCTGGTCAGGAAGACCGAATCCGTTTTACGACCAATCCAGGCACTTTGTCTGGTTTTACAGACAAATTAGATGGCACTTACGAGACCACCTTAACTGCCCCTGTGGGTACGAATCCAGTAATCAGTATCTTTGTGATAGATCAACTGAATCCGGTATCCGTAGCCCCCATCAAGCCACAGCCTTGGGGCGTGAGCCTGCATGCGGGTGCTGCTATTCCTTTGGATAATTTTGGAATCTTGAACAAGCCTGGCGTGATGGCCGAAATAGACTTGACCTATCGGATCAGTGAACGGTTTGATATAGAAGCACTGGGTGGGTATTATGGATTTTCTAACGCCAACTACATCGCAGGGGCTTCTATTTTAGTCGGTTATAAGGTGGCAGCTTTGTCTCCAAACCTGAGTTTGAGGGCCGCCATAGGGGCAGGTTATTTCAAACCCAAAAACGATACTGCTACGGTAGGTTACACCGGTCGTCTTGAATTGGTCAGATCCTTTGGCGCACACTGGCAAGGAACGCTCCACGGTGCTTATTTCCGCTTGCCCGATCCTAATATTAGTTTTGCTGCGGTAGGCATTGGGATGAAATATTTCTTTTAGTAACGTGAACTAGGCTCTCAATATCAGATATTTTAAGTTCACCCCCTTAACGATGACGTTAAGGGGGTGATTTTTTTGTCTCCAAGGTTGCATAAGCCAATTAAATAACCTAGTAAATAATATACTTTAATATCATTTTATTTGATGTAAATTATTGGCTATCAACTTATTGTGCCATTTTATATACAAGAATATGTCAATTGGGCAAGAAATAATCACGCATAGGTGTCCATGTCTATGTTGCAATGTTAACACTATATTTGTGTGATATTTTATTTAATCATCATCATATTTTCTCTAAAGTTTATGAAAAGCCTTCGCCTTTTGTTCGCACCATCTGTCATGTACAGATCAACATTTGCATCATTTAGTGATATCATTGTCATTGATGTTGCCGGAAAGTTATTTCCACCACGCTCTTAATGTGTTGTAGCGATAACAACGCTCATGAGAGATTAATAATTAATTTAATAGAATAGAGAATAGGTGCTCAGATGGTGTGAAATGACATGCCGTCTGGGCATGCTCTATTGGTGAAATTTGATATTTGTAGCGATGCTTTATGCCGGCTATTATTGGATTCCCCTAATCTCCAATGTCGTAAAGTTGATTTTACTTTGGCGCTTTATGGTACACAGTCATCCCTACTTCAATGGCCTTATATAAATTCCGACGGAGTGCTAAAAAAATGCGGCCGCAGGCAAAATTTGTTTTTTGTAATCCTGCTTTTGGGGCGGGAGAGCCATAACAAAGATTAGGGGCATCGCCTCCTATCAGTCAATCGGCGAGTTTTTTTAAAAGACAAATTTTAGCATTTTTTGAGCAGCGGAGTCGTAGGATTTATATAAAGCCATTGAAGTAGGGATGGGTTCAACACCATTAAAGTGACAAAGCAGAATTAAAGCACAGATCACATTCCAGCAGGGCAGGACAGGCTTTGTAAACGCGATTTTTTGAGGGCGGGAAAATCTAACACAATCTATAAAACGTAGTAACGAATCAAATACGGACGATTTTACCCTATATAAGGGGCTTTTTTGGGTTAAAGATAAGTATTAATTAATTAGTATTTAAATAAAAACGACTATTTTAAGTAGTTTTTAATGTGATAAAACATTGATTATCAATGTTTTAATTTTTTTTTCGCCCATGAATACGGTAATTTAGCAAGAAATAATTACGTATAGGTGTCTAAGTATATGCCGTGATCATATAAGTATATTTGCATGATATTTTATTTATAATCTTAATTAATTTCTCTAATTTTTATGAAAAGCCTTCACTGTTTTCCTATCGTGTTTGTATTGCTTCGTCAGCAATGTTTAAATTCCACTGATATCATTGTCATTGATGTTGCTGGAAAGTAATCTATGAGATACGGCTCTGCTGATTTATCAATCCTCTAGTTCTCAGCAGGCCGTATCTTTTCTTGAATTTAATTCACATCACTTAGATTTTTCGATCAGAAGTGATATTAATTGGGGATCCAGTCATTGATTGCTCTGGTAATATCATGCACCTGATGATAGTATTTATTTAATTTTATTTTGTATTGTTATCTCAACAGGTAGCAGTTTTTCTTATCGTAATTCTATGAAAAAAATTTACTTGTATCCTTCATTTAATTTCCAGCGGATACAGACCAATTTAACGATTTTGGTTTGTTTTTATTTCTGGATATACTGCCAATCGGCCTATACCCAGACTTACACCTTAGGGACAGCACCCGCAACCAATAACGCCACGATTACAACCTGTGGCGGAACTTTTTACGACCCTGGTGGTGCAGCGGGCAACTACGCAAATAACCAAAACCTTACGGTGACCTTTACCTCCACCAATGGGTTGCCGATCATGATGGATTTTGTTACCTATACTTTTGCTGCGGGTGATAATTTATCTATTTATAACGGCCCCAGTACCGCTTCTCCCCAATTTCCTACTTCGCCTTTGAGTAGTGGCGACCCATTTTTATATGTGGGTACAAGTGGGTCAATCACGGTTCAATTTATTTCAAATGCCTCTGTTGTTGCTGCTGGTTGGCAAGCTTTGCTCTATTGCACTACGGAAAGCACCATTACTGCTTGTAGTGGCAATTTTTATGATCCAGGTGGGGTAGGAGCCAATTATTCAGACCAACAGGGCACTATTACGCATATCTGCTCAAATAATGGTGGTCAGGCGCGCGTGGCGTTTTCATCTTTTGCAACAGAAGCCAGTTTTGATAATTTATATATTTACGACGGCCCCACAATTTCGTCTCCTCAAATTGCGGGCAGTCCATTTTCTGGGGCGACCTCTCCCGGCACAGTAACAGGTACAGGAACCTGCCTGACCTTCTTTTTTGTGGCAGACCAAATTACCAATGCCGCAGGTTGGGCCTCGACTATAAGTTGTGTCCCCGCTTGTGCGGTGAGTGCGGTCACGGCTACACCTGCCTGTTCAGGCAGTTTGTATAATGTAACGGGTAATGTGACTTTTAGCAGTCCGCCTATAACGGGCACCATGACCGTTTCAGATGGTGCGGCTTCGCAGGTGTTTAATGCGCCGTTTACAAGCCCGATTGCCTATTCGCTCACGGGCTTGACCCCGGGAACAGGCACTCATACTGTAACGGCTACTTTTAGTGCAACGCCAAGCTGTACGGGTTCTATCATGTATGCTGCGCCTGCATCTTGTTCAGGTGGACCGGTAGCAGATTATATATTGAATGCCGCGAGCAATGGCACCACTGTAAATACGTGTATGGGTAAATTTGCGGATTCTGGAAACCTATCGGCAAATTATGGGGACAGTGAAAACTATTCCATGACATTCTGTTCTGGCACAACGGATCAAATCACCTTTACTTTTAATAATTTCAGTACCCAATCGGGTTCCGATCTTCTATATATATACGATGGCCCCAATACCTCCTCTCCCCAAGTGGCGGGAAGCCCGTTCTCTGGGGTGGGTTCAGCCGCTTCTCCTGGCATCGTTTCCGCAACAGGTGCATGCCTGACTTTCCGTTTCCAATCCAGTGCTAGCATGACTAATTTTGGTTGGGAAGCAGATATTTCTTGTTCTGGAGGTATAGCGGCCTTGCCACCTGCACCTACATGGAATGGCTACCCAGGTACTGCTTGTTCTCCAAATACAAAGATAGAAGGCACTGTTTTTGAAGATTTTGACGATGATGGTGTGAAAGATGCCTTAGAGCCATTCATCAAAGATGTTTCGGTTTCTTTATTTGACAATACAGGTCAAGTAGGTGCTGCGGTTTTAACAAATGTAAACGGCCTTTACTCTTTTTCTGGCCTTGCAGCCGCTACTGTTTACCGCGTTGAGTTTACGATACCTACTGTTTTTGAAGAAGGTGCTTATGGCACTGGAAGCGGTACATCTGTTCAGTTTGTTAGATCTGGAACTTGTAGTGCCAACCTAGGTTTGTTGGACAAAGGCCATTATTGCGGCCTCACTAATCCTAAATGGACGATACCAGTGTATGCCAACGGTTCGCCTACCCATGCTAGTAATGTAGGATCTATTGGCGTTGCTCGCTTTAATTATAATTCCAGTGGTCAATCTCCGCATGGAGATCAAGAGAATTGGGTAACCTTCGGTACTATTGGTACTACTTGGGGTACGGCTTATCGCCGCGATGATGCCACCCTATATATGGCATCAGTATTGCGCCGTCACACGGGGCTAGGGCCTGGTGGCGTTGGTGCTATTTACAAGCGTGCTGATGCAGGGACTAATACATCTTCTACTGTTTTTTATGATTTTGGTGCAAGTGCAGGGGTAGTGGCCAATAACGCTACTCGTTTCCCTGGCGCGGGCAACTCTTTTGGCGCAGTAGGTGCTTGTGGCCTTTGTGATAACTTAGACCCTACTACTTTTGGCCAGATTGGTAAAAATGGTTTGGGGGATATTGACCTTTCGTCGGATGAAAAAACAATGTATGTCACCAATCTACTCGACCGTAAAGTTTATACCATAGATATGAACAACCCTGCTCCGGGGAGCGCATTGGCATTGCCCAATCAACCTTGGTTAACGGGTTCACCTTGTACCAATGGTACGGCTCGTCCTTGGGCTTTGAAGGTACGCCAAGGCAAGTTATATGTAGGCGTCATCTGTGATGGCGGTAGCAGTACTTGTGCCAAGACTGCCGCTTGTAATGACCTCACTGCTACCGTATATGCTTATGATGGTGCTGCTTGGACGACGGTAGTTACTTATCCACTGAATTATTATCGCAAAGCCTACGCAGTTGGTTCCAACTATTGGGTTCGATGGATGGATAACTGGTCAGACTTTACGGCCAATTATGCCAATGTAACGGATGCACAATTTGCTCAACCAGTTATGGTTGACATCGAATTTGACGATGATGGATCCATGATTATGGGCTTTGGTGACCGTACTGCTATGCAAACGGGCTACCAAGCACCTCCACCTCCTGGGCCAACAAGCAGCACTGCCGAAAAGACTTTTGCCCACGGCGATATTTTGCGCGCTTATTATAACCCCGCAACAGGTACTTTTTCTATTGAAAACAATGGCATATCTGGCCCTAAAACAACAACCAACCCTGCCAGTAATGTAGGCCCAGGTGGCCGTGCATTCTATTGGGGCGATCACTGGTATGGCGCGCCCAACGATGCCAACATCGGTTCTTTGGGTATTTTACCTGGTTCTGGAGAAGTAATGCACCCAGTGGCGGATCCTATTGATCCTTATGCTTCTGGAGTGGTGTGGTCTAGCAATACCAATGGTAAGGCAAACCGTAAATTGGAAGTTTATCAAGGTTCTCCAATGGGAAATGCCCCCAATTTTGCTAAAAATGGTGGTTTGGGAGACATCGAATTGTTCTGTGTAAATCCCCCTATCGAAATAGGCAACTACGTTTGGTGGGATCATAACCTCAATGGACGGATGGATCCGAGTGAACCAGGTATTACTGGCGTAAATATGAAACTCTTTTTGGATCCTGATGGTAATACTCAAGGCAATAACCCTTCCAATGGCGATGAAGTGCTAGTGGCAACCACTACAACCGACGCTTTTGGACGGTATATATTTAGTTTTAGTGGTGCCACCAATGGCCTCAATGCACAGGCCTGGCAGCTAGGGCATACAAAAGTAATGCCTAATAAAAAATATCAAGTAAAAATCAGCAACTTTGCTACTGATCCAGGCTTAACCGCTTATGCAACCTCCATTGGTTCTGCCACATTCATTATGTCGCCAACCCAAAACCAAGTAGGTGCTGGTCAACGCGACAACAATGGATACAATAATCCAGGTAGTGCTGCAGCAGCAGTGCTGACGGGTGCTGCGGGCGAAAATGACCACGGATTTGACTTTGCATTCGGCCCTGGTGGTGCTTGCAGTGTTACCGCAATACCTACGGGCAATACGCCTTGCATAGGTGAAACATTGAACTTAAACGCCAACGTTTCAGGGGGAACTGCTCCATTTACTTATAGTTGGGCAGGCCCTAATTCATTCAGTTCTACGGCGGCTTCGCCTTCTATTGCCAATGTAACCGCAGCGGCAGATGGTACTTATACCGTCACAATTACGGATGCGGCCAGTTGTGTGGCTATTTTCTCAGTTATGGTACAGGTTAACTCTGTTTCTGTAACTGCTACCACCACCACCACGGCTTGTGGTGCATCTACTGGTAGCATTAACTTGACCGTTACGGGAGGTATCACGCCTTATAGTTTTGACTGGGCCAATAATGCCTTGGATGGAACCGAAGATCCAACAGGTTTAACGGCGGGTGCTTATCCTGTCACAGTGACAGAGGCCAACGGCTGTACGGCTACTATTTCTCCTTCCATAGGTAACGTCGGCGGCCCAACAGTTACTGCCGTCCCTACCAATCCTGCTTGTGGCAATAGCAATGGTAGCATTGCTCTGACAATGGTTGGTGTGGGCCCATTCACTTTTGATTGGAATGTAAACGCTTTAGATGGCACAGAAGATCCAACAGGACTGGCACCTGGTACTTATATGGTAACCGTGACGGCAGGTAGTTGCGTTACTTCTACCACCGTTGTGCTGACTAATAGTACGGGACCTAGTATTGCTTCACCTATTTTTGTGAACACCACCTGCGGACTCAATAATGGAAGTATTGATATTACTGTATCGGGCGGTACACCCAGTTACACTTACGATTGGAATGTCAATACCTTGGACGGTATCGAAGATCCGACCGCATTAGCCCCTGGCACTTACACCGTAACCGTATCAGATGCCAATAGTTGCCAAGTTGTAACAACGGCAACCATTGCTCCATCTACGGGCTATACGGCTAGTACAACACAAGTGAATGAAACTTGTAGCGGATCTAACGGTAGTATTGACCTCACCACAGTTGGAGGCACCGCGCCATTTACGTATGACTGGAACAATGTGCCAGGCGCATCAAACGCTCAGGATATGACTGGGTTGGCTGCAGGCACTTATACTGTCACCATCACAGATGCAAATAATTGCACCGCCACGGCTTCTGCAACGATCACCAATACAGCAGGCCCTACCACGCTGACCACCACGCCTACCAATGCTACTTCATGCATAGGTACTAATGGTGGTATTGACTTACAGGTGCTAGGTGGAGCAACGCCTTATACTTATGATTGGAATAATGATGGACATCCTCCACCAGATTTTGATACTGAAGATTTGACTGGGTTGACTCCCGGTACTTATATGGTGACTGTCACCGATACCAACGGCTGTACCGCCGTTACTGCCGCAGTAGTTGGGGTAAATACTGGCGCAACGATCGCCATCGCAGTAACTGATCCAGCTAACTGTAATCAAACTGGCGCATTGAATCTAACGATCACAGGTGGGGTTACACCTTATACTGTAGATTGGAATAATGTACCGGGAACAGCTAACCCTGAAGACCAGACTGGTTTGGCTGGTGGGAGTTACCGGGTTACCGTAACCGAAGCCAACGGATGTACTACAGAAGGCAGTGCTTCTGTACTTAATTTGCGTGCCCCAGCCATGACTGTAGATGTACTACAACCTGCTTGCGGGGCTACCGATGGAGCGATAGATTTAGAGGTAGTAGGCGGCGATGGAGTAGGGCCATACAACTATAACTGGAGCAACCTAGCACCCACTTCCGATCCACAAGATCAAATGGGCATAGGTGCAGGAAACTATACTGTAACGGTGACCGATGAATTATTTTGTTCTACTACACTTACAGTGAGTTTGTCCAATTCTCTGGCACCTGAATTAGTAATTATTGTCACCGCAGGTACCTGTAGCATGAGCAACGGTGCTATTGATCTTACCGTTTCAGGTGGAACCTCGCCATACGATATAGATTGGGATAATATAGTAGGCACTGGAAATCCAGAAGACCAAACCGCATTGGCGGCTGGCAACTATGCCGTAACGGCTACTGATGCAGCAGGCTGTACCGCCGTAGGAAGTGCGATGCTCGAAGTAGTGGCCGCTCCAGCAACCGTTTGTACGGGTGTAGATGAAACCGATCCAGGAAACAATGGTGAAATCAATGTGGATGCCACAGAAGTTGGCCCATTTGTGTATGATTGGAGCGACAACTCCTTGGATGGACAACAAAATCCAACAGGGTTAACAGCAGGTACTTATACCGTGACCGTGACAGATGCCTTTGGTTGTGAAACTGATTGTGAGGTAGTGATTGCTTTCAGACCATCTAGCACAGTTGCCATTAGTGATCCATGTACTTGTCACGATGTTGTGTATGACGTGAACGGCGACCCACTCGAATTACTTGACTATATAGACGTGACTGCTCCATCGGGTAGTACTTGGCAGATAATAGCACACACAGGACTCGAAACAGTGGATCCCCTCACGAACGTTCCATTACCCATTCCTTCCACCCTGACTTATATTCCTGCCTTGGGTGTGTATAGGATTCATGTGGCACATACGAATGGTGTGGGGTATTCGGCAACAGTCTCTGATGGTACATTCACATTGAGTATATCTAACCTGTGTACTAAAAGCACACCGCAAGCACCAGCACTGGCAAGTGCATACTGCGGTAATGCCGCTGCGGTGTCACTTCCAGCGGCCCAATCAGGTTTCACCACAGTCTATCGTGTGGGTAACCCCGCTGGCACTATCATTACGGAGCTTAATCCTGCACTTTATCCAGCACCAAGTACGGTTGATATTTACGCACGTTTTACACCTGTAAATTCATCAGACTGTCCGATGACGCTGCTAATACCGGTGAATATATTGCCTGTACCAGTACTGACTACTCAGCCTGGCAGTATTTGTAGTGGACAGAGTCTAGATTTAGCCTCACTTGTCACAGGCAATACACCCGTTGGTGCGCTGACATTTTATGCAACTCAAGCAGATGCGACTGCCGGAACCCCTACTTTAGTCAATAGTGCAGTGACTCCATTGGTCAATACCACTTATTACGTGCGCAGCACGACAAGTAATGGTTGTACCGCTACGGCATCCCTAACAGTTTCGGTTTCTACCAATCCTGTACCAACAGTAACGAACGGTACCGTCTGTGCAGGCGGTACGATTGACCTGAATACTTTGGTGATCAACGCAGGTGGTGGTGTCCTGACCTTTTACAGCAGTTATGCCAACGCAGTGGCTGGCGCGCCGACCATTTTAGCCAATGTATCGCCCGCCAGTGCTACAAACTATTATGTGCGCAGTGAAAACGGGGACGGATGTTATAGTATAAAAGAGATTACAGTGACGATACAAGCCCCCGCTTGCGGCGTGATTACAATCTCTGGATCGAATTAATTTAGTTAGAAAATAGATGGTGGTATAGCCGGTCAGATTCAGTTCTGGTCGGCTTTTTTAATGTCTGTGCGTAAATACAGGGGAAGTCTGCCTTAGTGGTTTTTGACTAAAATGGGAGCGACTAAATTTTTATCTCAGATCAATTACTTCTTAGGCGCGTTTCTAATAATGAGTGTCTTTTTTCATGAAATACTAGTATTAATTAATTAGTATTTAAATGAAAGTGACTATTTCAAGTACGTTATTTTACTGTAAAATACTGGTTATCAGTTGTTTGTGTTTTTTTGTATATAAAAAAGCATTGATCCAACAAGAAATAATCATGCATAGGTGTCCATATATAAGTTGTAAACATGCTAGTATATTTACATGATATTTTATTTATAATCTTATTTATTCTCTAATTTTTATGAAAAGCCTTCACAGTCTTCCTATCGTGTTTGTATTGCTTAGCCAGCAAGGTTTAAATTCCAGTAATATCATTGTCATTGATATTACTGGAAAGTAATTTCCAAGATACGGTCTTGCTGATTTTTACCCTCCAGTTCTCAGCAAGCCGTATTTCATTTTAATTTTTCACACAAGGCTTTTGGGGCACAGGTGAGATTTTATTGGTATTCAGGTTCTGTTCTTATCGCCTTATTTAATGCAAGTGCTGGAGGTGATAGTTGGAAAGTCCGCTTTAGATACCTTTACTTCGGAACCGTTCCTAAAGGGTATAGTGTATGTATTTTGTAGGTACTTTAATGTACTCCTACACCCACACCGCAAAGATCCTTTTCCCTTTGTGTAAGATGGGTTCACTTTTCCATTCCTTCTTGGCTCTTGGGTCAAATATCAACAAAAAACCTTCGTCAAGGCCAAGGCGGTCTAAGTAATCGGCCAATTGATTGAGACCTGCTTCATGTGCGGTTTGTCCATACCACAATTTGAGTTCAATGACATAACGGTGCTGATAATAAGTGACGAGTACGTCTAGCCGTTTTTCTTCGGAAGTTTGAGGTTCTTTGAGGGCGTATCCATGACTATTAAGGATGGGGCTGAGGAAGGCAAGGAAAACAAGACGTGCTTCTCGTTCGAGGAGTTTGCCGTTTTCCTTGTGGTGTTCGTACCGCATGAGTTCCTGAAATTTAAGGAGTACCTTTTGGATGTCCAAGCGGTTTCCAGGCAACCCGAAAGCGGTGTCGTAGCGTTGGAGGAGGGTACGGTTTTCAAATTGCATCAGAAACATCATTTTGTTTGTAATGACTTCTTGGTAAATGCGATTGTGGATAGCTAATCCATTTCGGTTGGCAAAGATGCCATAAAGGATGCCCAATTGGGCGGTGGGATTGTTGGGATTGAATGGGTATTGTTCGCTGTCAATAGCAATGGATTGGGTAAGGCGATAAAGATCGGGGTTATTGTCCAAATTTTTAGAAAGTTCGTCAAAATTAGTATTGGTTTCCTTAACCAATTGCCTTGCAGCAACATCCACATCATGCGTCGTCCATGTTTTTTCTGCCTTTTCAGCCAGCAGTTCTTCATCAAATATTTTGCAGATTTTGCTGACAAGAAAAGGGTAACCGGACGTATAATAAAAGAGCCGATCTGCCACGGCCAAAGTATCTACCCTTACACCTCTATCTACGGTATATTCCTCCAGCATGGGTACAATTTCAGTCGGCTGTAGATTCATATCCACCTTAAAATCGGCAGCAATATTCCAAGGGGAATTGAATTTTTTTTCGTCTTCGGGGCGGAGTTTGAGTTTGAGTGATTTTACGTCGTGCACGCCAGTGAGGACGACCGAGTGGAAGGTGGGCGATTGTTGGCGCAGTAGGTATTTGTCGCGCAACATGCCCAAAAAACTGATAAAGAGTTGGTTGTTGCTGCTTTTATCCACTTCGTCAATGAGCAGGACGAGTTTTTTGTCTGCTTTTATGGCCAATTCGGTGATTTTTTTGGAGAGTTGTCTAAGCGAAACAGTATCTGACATTGCCTCCGAGAGCAAAGTGGCCAGTTCTGTATGGCCCCAAGTTTCCGCCTCGGAGAGCAGCAGATCCAAAAACAAGGTGCAAAAACTTTGCTCCTTTAAAAAGGCATCATCGCCTACGCCTTCAAAACTAGTGCGAAACACCACGTATTCCCCTGTTTGTTTCAGGGCATTGGCCAATGCGAACAACATGGTCGTCTTCCCATACTGCCTCGGGCGGTTGATGGTGAAATATTTTCCCTGCTCCACCAATCGCGTGATTGCTTTGAATTTGGCAGATGTATCAGCCATATAATGCTCGTGCGGGAAGCAGGCACCAGTAACATTGAATTCCTTTTCCATACTGCAAAGGTAATCATTTGTCTCCATTTATACTGAGCGTCGTTAGGTTTTGTGCATATATTTATGGGGACACCGTCGTATGGAATACAGTAAATATTGTTTTAATGTCTAGTAAGTAATTAGCCATTGCTTACACATATTCTCCAGTATGCACTACCACCTACTGTTCGAGTCGGGTGACAAGGAGACAAATCCTTGTTCGTGACTTAATATTTTATCAATATTGATGAATAGGAATTGACACCTACTGTCTGATAAAATTATAAGGAATTCACCTAGGTTTTCATCGCTTTTTATGCAAAAAAGCAGAATATTTGATTTGTATCATGATAAACTCGTCAAATTCTTGCACGCTTTTCTTTCATTTTCTCAAGAGGAACAAGAAATACTTGATGTAAGTTGTCCCATATCCTTCGGGCTATTCAAGCCTACCTTCGTGCCGTATCATATATTACGTATTTTTAATCAACTTTTTATGAAAAGTCCTTTTCTTCTCTATCGTCCATTTTTTGGGTATCCCCATGCTTATTGCTCATTCTGTAGCATAGTATCATCATTGTTGATATTGCTATTGAATATAAAAATTTAGTATATTTTAAATTTGTACTATTTGCTGCAACTGGTTATATAATGAATGCTCATTCATTGCCTCCATAGTCAGTGTATAGTCAACTATATCTAACTCATAATCATAATTCATAATCATAATTCATGAAAGGTAATTTTACAAAATTTAAACTTATAACGCTGCTTGTTTGTGCAATAAATCTCCTTGCGGGACTTTTGCTGAAGGCCGTAACGGCTTCAACAAGCCCTGCTTTAGAGCAGATGGTAACAATGGTACTCATACCATTGTGCATTATTTTCTACTATTTTGTACGACCACTGCTTCGAGTACTGTTATTTATGCAGCATTCGTATCCTGTAGAGGACGCGGTTAAACGTGTTTTTATAGCTATGGCTGTACTGCTGGCTGGTTTTCAGTCCGTAAATGCCCAATCCGGTACTGTTTTTCGTGATTATAACGGAAATGGTACCAAAGAAGCAGGAGAACCAGTGGTGGCTGGCGTACTGATAAAGTCTTATATTAATGGTGCTCCAGACTTATTGTTGGGAATGGCAACTTCTGCCGCCAATGGTACCTATACACTGGCTCCCGCTGCGGGAGCAGGACAACAAGTTCGTGTAGAATTTAGTTTCCCCAATACTGCTACCAATTGTTTGGATGGTAATATAGATTTTACTTCATCTAGTGGTAGCGCTTATGGGTCTTCGGTTCAGTTTGTTACAGGATCTGCATCAGGTATCAACTTTGCAATAAGTAATCCGGGTGATTACACGGGTGGGGTCACGAATCCTACTATGTATGTTCCACAATTTATTAATGGTGATCCAGCTGTATCAGCAGTGGGTTTAAAAACTGCTATATTTTCTGCTCCATTCACAGCGTCAGGTAGCACTCCAAATGAAACCAATGTTGCGACCAATGCAAAAGTCGGAACTTGTTGGGGTATGGTACATTCTTCACAATCGAATAAATTATTTGCGTCAGCAGTATTGCGTCGACACTCTGGATATGGCCCTCTAGGGTCTGGAGGCATCTATTTAGTAAATCCCACCGGTGTAGATTTGGTGACAAACTTTATTAATTTGGATGCTCTTGGTTTTCCTACAAGAGGAGCAGGTGCTTATGCGCCCTCTGTTGCAGGTGCCGTTGTTACATTTACGCCTCAAGTAGGAACCAATACAGAACGCGGCTTGACAGGTCTAACTAACCCATCTAGGGATATCGCTGCTTTTGAACAAATTGGTAAGGTAGGTTTGGGTGATATTGATATCTCGGCAGATGGAAGGTATCTTTACGTCATCAATCTATTTGATAGAAAGTTATATGAAATAGATTTGACAAACGCCACAAACCCTGTCGCACCAACCGCTGCAAATGTTCGGTCTTGGGCTGTTCCCAACCCCATGTGTACAGGTGGAGATTATCGCCCCTGGGCCATAAAAGCATATCGAGGCAAAGTATATGTTGGGGTTGTCTGTGATGCACAATCTTCCCAATTGAAGACCAATCTATCGGCTTCTATATATGAGTTTGATCGGTCTGGAGCGGGTGTCTTTGTTCCCTCTGCTATGTTTTCAACTACGATTGGAGATTTTAACAAAGGTGAGGTTTCTTTTTTTTCCGGTCCGTCAGTTAAGGGCTGGTATCCTTGGACGAATGATTTCAACCTGCTGAAAAGTACTTCTTCTCAAGTTGAACGGCCACAACCAATCCTCTCTGATATAGAATTTGATGATGATGGTTCGTTTATTTTGGGTTTTGCTGACCGTGGAGCTCTACAGATTGGATGGTACAACTGGAATGTTGATGTCACCGATAATAATACATATATTGGCTTCTCTGGTGGTGATATTATGCGTGCTTATCGCAAATCAGATTGCACTTGGGAACGGGAGAGTAATGGTAAAGAGGGTGCCTCGAGTTCTAAACCGGCTACTGCTGGTGCAGGGAATGGT
This sequence comes from Saprospiraceae bacterium, assembly GCA_031373665.1. Taxonomy (GTDB): domain Bacteria; phylum Bacteroidota; class Bacteroidia; order Chitinophagales; family Saprospiraceae; genus M3007. The sequence goes on from JANMMZ010000001.1 coordinate 40,510, forward strand.
CAGGGTCCCGGCGGTGGTGAATTTTATTTTGCCGACGAAACTGGTGGGAATTCCGGTCACCAAGAGCTTTCACAGGGTGGTTTGGCTATTTTGCGCGGGAGTGGTTCTGTTATACATACCATGTATGACCCGAATCAATTTGACTCTTATGGCATACAATGGTTGAGCAATACAACGGGTGCTGAAGTTCGGGCTTATGAAGTAAATTTTTCGGGGAATTCAGGTTCTATACCGAGTGATGGCACCTTTTCAAAGGCCGCTTCTTTGGGCGACATCGAACTGGGACTCACACCACCACCGATCGAAATCGGCAACCGCGTTTGGGTGGATACAGATAGTGATGGGATACAAGACCCAGGTGAAGCAGCCATAGGTAATGTTGCCATTCAGGTCTATACTGATCCAAATGGAGATGGAAATCCTGCTGATGGTGTTTTAGTTGGAACAACAACTACCAATGCTAATGGTGTATGGTATTTCAATAACAGCAATGTTAATCAAAATGGTGCCACTGGTTTATTACCAAATACCAATTATGTTGTACAAGTTGGTGCAGCAGATTGGGCAGGAGGCGTTGGTGCTGGTGACTTGGCTGGTTATGTATTAACCACTTCAAATGCAACGGGTGCTGGTCTGGCCGATTTTAGCGACAATGATGCTTCATTGATCAGTACTGTGCCAAGCATTGCGTTAACAACAGGAAGTTTAGGGCAAAATAACCATACTTACGATATGGGATTCAAATTGCCTACCTGTGTTGCCCCAGTCTTAACTACAAGTTCTACCAACATCCTTTGTTTTGGAGGTTCAACTGGTACAGCCACGGTAACGGCTACTGGCGGAACAGCACCTTATACCTATGATTGGAACGGTACGCCAACGGGAGATGCTACGGTAACTATTTCTGGTTTGGTGGCAGGTACTTATACTGTAACCGTTACCGAGGATGATGGATGTACCGCTACGGCAACTGTCGTCGTTACCCAACCAGCAGCGGCGTTGACGACTTCTTCTGTGGTGATGAACCAAGTTGGTTGTTCCCCTCCTGATGGTACCATTGACCTAAGTGTCAGTGGCGGAACTATTGGCACTGGATATACCTATGACTGGAGTAATGATGGTCCAGAAACACCAGACAATGACGGGATGGATTTAAGCGGCCTTGCTGCTGGAACCTATACGGTAACTGTTTCAGACGCAAATGGCTGTACGGCTACAACGTCAGTAGTTGTTGGTGCACCCGTAAATGGTGTTGCAGCAACCATAACAGTCGCTGGGGCAGCCTGTTCTGGTGTTCTTACTCTAACAGTTACAGGCGGTGTTGCTCCAATAACTTATGATTGGAGCAATGATGGTGTGGATGTAGGCATTCCGAACGATCCGCAAAATCTTACTGGCGTTGCTGCAGGTACTTATACCGTTACGGTGGTCGCTTCTAATGGCTGCTCTACAACGGCTACGGGAACCTACTTAGGTTGTGATTTAGGCGACCTTCAAGATGGTACAGCCGCAGCAGCGACGGATGATTATCAGACCTTGTTGGCCAATGGAGGCCCAAGTCACGAACTTGTTCCTAATTTTTATCTGGGTTCAACGGAGGATACAGAACCTGATGGTCAACCTGGCGCACCTGCTACAGGTGATGGCGCGGACGAAGACGGGGTAATGCTCCCTGTTTTGACACAAGGCCAAACCAGTACCATTCCTGTATCTTATACGGTGCCTGTAGGTCCGAGTGCTACCATTGCTTTGATGCTTGACTTTAATGATAATGGTGTGTTTGAACCAAGCGAGATTTTTTCAACTGTTGTAGCAGGTGGTTCATCAGGTACATATAGTTTCAGTATTCCAGTTCCTGCATCTGCTGTTGCAACCGATGAAATTGGCGTTCGTGTACGCATCAGTACCGATCCTACCATTGCGGCATCTGGACTGGGCTATGCAATCAATGGTGAGGTAGAGGACTATATTACTACCATCCAATCCAACTGCGTTACCATTACCAACCCATCTGTAGCACAGATCATCTGTGAAGGGGACGCGGGTAACAATATTACCGTAAATACAGGTTATAATATGACCGATGGTATCGAGTTTGTGTTGTTTAATACCGACCAAACCGCAACCAATGGTACAGAAACAGCTACTGAATTGGCCGCTATCTATGCGGGAACTACCTCTTTGGGACTGGCTACGCCGGCGGGAATGAATAATCCTTATACAGCAACGCTTACTGCTGCTATGGCATCGTTCGGTACGTTGGCTCCTGGCACTTATTATATATACGCAATCCTGAATCCTGATCAAGGCGCAACTTGCCGTCCAGCACAGGAAATTATCATAACAATCACAGATCGTCCAGATATAACAGCCAACAACCTAACTGTTTGTGAAACAGCATTGGGTGCAGGTGCAACAGTTGTATTGGCAGATTTGGTTCAAAATCCTGATGGTGCGACTTTGACTATCACGGAAGGTGGCAATCCAGTGGTGCAACCATTGGCAGTAGGTGTACACACTTTCTCTGTTACTGGTGTATCTAGTGTGTTGCCAGGCTGTGCTTCTGCTCCTGTTATCTTTACAGTGGAAGTATTGCCTTATCCGACACCGCAGTCTATCTGCCCCGGTCAAACTTATACCCTTACGGCTCCTGCTACCGCTACCAATATTACTTGGTTCCGTAACGGTGTTTCAGTAGGTACAGGCCCAACATACACCGTAACAGCCCCAGGCAGTTATACTTTCTCTGGCGATGGCGCAGGTGGTTGCTCAACTGGCAACTGCTGCCCAGCAGTATTTGAACAAGGTGAGTGCCTCAGCGTAGGTTCTACGGTATGGTTTGATAATAACAATGATGGTGTATATGACCAAGCGACGGAACTCCCTATTCCGGGTGTGACCGTGCAGTTGTACAATGCTACTACCATGATGCTGGTGGGGACAGATGTAACTGATTCCAATGGTGATTACTATTTTGGCAATTTGCCTGCGGGAACGTATTATATCCAAATCCCAGCCTCCAACTTTACGGGAACGGGATCTTTGATCAATAGCGTTTCTAGTACGCCCACAACGGACGGCGACTCTGGTACGGACAACAACGATAATGGCGATCAAACGGCTTATAATGCCGTGGTACAATCTCCTAATTTCATCCTGACACCCGATATGGAGCCAGTTGGCTCGGTAGAAACAGGTACAGGAGGCTCGCAGGATAATGCTGCCGTTCCAACAGGCTTTACCGATACCAACCTCGACGACGACGGCGATATGACCATTGATTTTGGTTTTGTGCCATTGATGAGTGTGGGTAGCACAGTCTTTACCGATAATAACAACGATGGATTATTGAATAATACCGATGCTGGTATTGATGGTGTGTCTTTGCAACTATATAATGCCGATGGCTCGCCTTACGATCAGGATCCATTTACAGCAGGAGTACAAACTTACACAGTTGCAACTGCTGGTGGTGGTAACTACCTGTTTAGCAATGTATTGCCAGGTAATTACTACATTTCTATTGCAACACCACCTGCCGCTACTCCGCTTTCGAGCAGCCCTGCGGTAACAGATACAGATGCGAATAACCAACAGGACAACGACGACAATGGTGTGCAAACAACACCGGGCGGCGCGACCAATTCGCCAGTGTTCTCCTTGATTCCTGATACAGAGCCAACTGCTGGCGAAACAGGCACGGGCGGCACTCAAGATGCTGGCGCTTTTGATGAAGATGGCGACATGACCATTGACTTCGGTTTCACGCCAGCACTGAGCATTGGTTCTACTGTATTTTATGATCCAAACAACAATGGCGTACAAGATATTGCCAATCCATTGGAAGATGGCATCGCAGGTGTAGGTGTACAATTGTATTTTGATGCTAATAATAATGGTGTTATTGATGGCGCGGAATTATCTCCAATTGCAACCACTACTACCAATGCAGACGGCCATTACCTATTTAGTAATTTGCCAGCGGGCAATTATCAAGTAGGTATCTTATCTCCTGACGCATCCGGGCAGACCTCCACAATGGGTCAAAATACGACAGATAACAACGACTTGAGTGACGATGGCGCTCAATCTGGTACAGGTAATCCTGTACTCAGTCCTATCGTTAATCTGCTTGCAGGCGCAGAGCCAGTAGAACCAGGCGCTAACCCGGGTGCTGGCCAAGACGACGCAGCAGACACGAACGGTAACATGACCATAGACTTTGGCTTCGTTCCGACGATGTCAATCGGCTCTACCGTATTTGCTGATGTAAACAACGACGGCATCCAGACCCCGACGAATCCATTGGAAGATGGCATCGCAGGTGTAGTGGTGAACTTATATTATGACGAGGACAACAATCCAAGTACCCCACCAGTATTGGTAGGTACCACGACGACGGACGCAAACGGTAATTACTACTTCCCGAACTTGCCAGAAGGCAATTACACGGTAGGCGTAACCCCTCCAGGATCAGCACCAGTATCATCAACAGGCACAACAGGCGACAACGGTGTTGACGGCAACGACAACGGCGACCAGCCAGGCGGTACAGGAACAGAGATATTGAGTGGCGTAGTCAACCTGAACGGTGGATCAGAGACCTCGAACGAGCCAAATCAAGGCGGTACACAGGATGATTCGAACGACAGCAACGGTGACCAAACGATTGATTTTGGTTTAGTACCGAATATGAGTATCGGTTCTACCGTATTCTACGATATGAACGACGACAATGTACAGGCTGGCGCAAGCGAGACCGGTATAGCAGGCGTAAGTGTTCAATTATTGTACGAT
>JANMMZ010000035.1:0-114481 GCA_031373665.1 Saprospiraceae bacterium
AAAACATTAAATTTGCTAATTTTCATAACAGGTAAAAATTAGCGAGATTGTCCATTAGGGCTTTTGGTGTTCTCGCTCCTATGCGCGGCGCAAAAGAATTGACGCTTCCGATTGCTCTTCGAAGCCATCCACCGCCAAGCCTCAGACTTAGTTGATTGATGGCTGGCCAGCACTTATTTCTATGCTCTTTGCCACGAACTATGGTTTCTCGCAACTCCCCGCATACTCCCGAGTTGCGTGAAAACCCGCTTTGTCACCAGTCCAGTTGCGTGAATCCAACCAACTTTAGTTGGATTCCCGCAACTCATCCGCCCAACCACTCCCAACAAACATGCGGATACCCGCCCATAAAGACCGAGTATCCGCATGGTGTGCGAGTTAAGATTGAGTGATGTTTGATGTGGGTGGATCACATTATGATATTTTGTTGGCACAAATATAGGCCAAATTTTTATAACACCACACAGTGTAAGGAATTTTTTATTTTATCCCAATTTTTTTTGCGTTATCTCAGCCCCCTCAAGTCCCCCCTCACCCAAACACATCATAAGCAAACCGCAAAACCACGCCCGCAATCACTACAATAAATACTTTCCGAATGAATGCATTGCCTCGCAGAACCGCCATTCTGCTGCCTAGGTAAGACCCGGCCACATTACAAACCATGAGGGGGATCACCAAATGGAATAATATGTATTTGTGCCAAATAAAAAATACCAATGACGAGACATCCGCAACCACATTGATGACTTTGGCGATGGCCGAAGCCCGCAAAAAACTGTATCCGATCATGCCCACAAAACCAAAAACCAAGAGGCTTCCAGTGCCTGGGCCCACAAAACCATTGTAAAACCCCAAAATGGCACCAATCAAGGCTGCGTACTTTGGGATGTCTTTTTCAGGCACTTTCAACTGGTCTTCTTGACCAAATTTCTTTTGGGAAAAGGTATATAGCGCAATACCCACAATGAGGATCAAGATAATAGGCTTCAAGACAGCGGCAGGCAACCAACTCTGCAACGTGGCGCCTAAAAATGACATGGATCCAGCCGCAACACCCGCGAAACCGACGATTTTCCAAGGGATTTCCACTGTTTTAGCGTAATTCCAAGCCGCCACGGAAGTACCGACGGCTGAAGCCAAACGATTGGTACCAATGATATTGGGTACTGGTAAGTGCGGGTACAACACAAAAAAGGCAGGTATCTGTACCAATCCGCCACCACCGACGATGCTATCAATAAACCCAGCGACAAAAGCAAAAGCGCAGAGCAAATATATCTCCATTACACAGTCCTTGAAAGGATATAGTTGAGGTACGGTTCGTCGGCATTCTGGATGCCGAGGCGGTTGTTGGTGAGGTGGATGAGGCTCGGTAAGATCTTATCTAAGTGATCGCCAAATTCAGGAATCACCATTTCATTGCCCCTCAACCATCGGATCCAATCGGCGTGTTTGGTGTCTGTTTTTTTGCGCTCCAGCGACAACCAAAGTTCATGAATCGCCAACCGGAGATCATCCTTTTGTTTTTCATAAAGTGATTCGTATTGTTCTTTCATTTCATCCCGCATGTCAGGCGTAAAAGGCGCTCCATCAGCGGGTTGCAAAAATACGGGCAACCATTGGTCACAAAGTTGGTTGAAGTACCAAGACGCACGATCGTGCGAAAAATTGGCAGTGAAAGCCACGATGGTATGCATCCGCAAGGCATCATACATAGCATCGCCATAAGTATAAGTGGGCTGGTTCAAGCGATCCAAAATCACACGAGTCGAGATGTGAAAATGCTCTTCGGCCCAAGCCATCATGGTTTCATTCTGAAATCGCGTCACCTCTGCAAGGTAGGGCACTTCGGTATAGGTGCCACGGTCGCGCATCCAGCCTTCAAAGGCAGGGCGCAACATTTCTTCTATCCATGTGGCCTCTCCGCGTATCCTCAAACGGATATGCGGGCCTTTTTCATCGGCATAGCGTATAAAAAAAGCCCTCGCACCCTTGGTATTCCAGACGTATTGCTCCAAAAATGGCTTTACGGCGCGGGTAAGAAAAACATCAGTAGTTTCTAAAGGATAAAAATGGACGGAAAACCAGAGCATTGAAGTAGATAGATAAAAGACTTAAACAAAAAAAGCCCTCGACTAATGAAAGTCAAGGGCTTTTAGGTTGTGGCGGGAGCCGGACTTGAACCGACGACCTTTGGGTTATGAGCCCAACGAGCTACCAACTGCTCCATCCCGCGATTTAGCGACTGCAAAGGTACGCACATTGGTTTGATATAACCTAATTTTTTGGAAAAAATATTGAATTTATATTTTTTAGGGATGGATAAGTACCAGAATGGATTGAACATAATTCTACTTTGTCACTTTAATGATCTTGAACCAATACCTTTCCCTCGATTTGTCATGTCGTAGTGAAACGGAGACAACTACACAAGCCAGACTAACTGGAAATCAAGTATTTATCTTGCGTTGTCAGTTGGGCATCTTGTGTAGATGTCTTCACTACGTTACGACATGACAGACTGAGGGAAAGGGGAATTTAGTACGGTCTGTGAAACATAGCAATTAACCAAATTTTCGCGCCGCCGGAGTTTGGACGGACAATCGCGGGTTTTTTCGACAGCTAGGCCTTTTTTGGTTGCTTTTTTCGGCGGAAAAAAAGTGACAAAGCAGGATAAATCGTAGGGATCATATTAAACTGGGTGAAGGAAATTAATAATCGCCTCCATTTTAGAGGCCAGATTCAAGTAAAATGGAGGAAGTTGTTTAATTCGTATCACTTATTATCGAATCATACCAATGTTTCTATAAATTAAGTTACATTTGTCCCCAATTCGGTGTGGGAAGGAACTGTGATAGGGTAGGGTAGCCAATCACGCCGAATATGTGACAAGTCAATCACGCCGGAAGGCGTGACAAATAAATCAATCACGCCTTCCAGCGTGTCCAGTCAATCCATCAATGCAATTAACAGCAGAAATTAAGTCACGGGCAACGGCAATCCAACAAATATTGGACGACCTATATCCCGAAACACCGATTCCATTAGACCATGAGGATACATACACCTTATTAATAGCCGTGTTGCTCTCTGCTCAGTGTACCGATGAGCGGGTCAATAAAGTTACGCCAGATTTATTTGCCAGAGCCAAGACACCCCAAGATATGGTGAAGGTGCCGGTAGAGGAAATACGTTCCATTATTCGCACTTGTGGGTTATCGCCCGTCAAATCAAAATCCATCAGTTCCTTATCGCAAATCTTAATAGATAAGTACGACGGGGAAGTGCCTCAGAGTTTTGAAGCATTGGAAGCATTGCCCGGGGTTGGCCACAAAACGGCCTCCGTTGTAATGTCACAAGCCTTTGGCGTTCCAGCCTTTCCGGTGGATACGCACATCCATCGTTTGGCTACCCGTTGGGGTTTTAGTACGGGTAAAAACGTAGTAGAAACCGAGCGTAACCTCAAGCAAATATTTCCAGAATCATCTTGGAATAAATTACACTTACAGATTATCTATTTCGGAAGGGAGCATTGCCCTGCCCGGGGACACGTTCCCGAAGAATGCCCTATTTGCCGTATTTGCTAAGGCTTTGTAGTCGGTCAGGTCGTGCATAGAAGGTACTACCGATATGTAGCCTTGTTCCAATGCCCACACGTCGGTGTCTTCGGTCATTTCGTCAGCAATAAACTGACCGCTCAACCAGTAATAAGGCTGGCCACTAGGGTCGCGCCCTTCTACAAACTTTTCGATCCAACGGGCTTCTCCTTGACGACAAAGTCTAATGCCTTTGATCGGCACTGCCGATTTCTTAGGTATATTGACATTGACAAGGCTAATACCTTCGGGTGGGTGCTGTATATACTGCTGGATCATGGCTGAAGCCCATTGTTTGGCTTCGCTAAAATCGGCATCAAAACTAAAATCCAGCAAAGAGAATCCAATGCTTTGAATGCCTTCTAAAGAGGCTTCCATTGCGGCAGACATGGTACCTGAATAAATGATATTGATAGAGGCATTGCTGCCGTGGTTGATCCCCGACACACAAAGATCTATGGTGCGGCCATGGAGTACGGCGTGTTTGGCCAATTTGACGCAATCCACGGGCGTACCGGAACATTCCCAAGCCTCGATCCCATCAAAAATTTTCACTTTTTTAAGGCGCAAAGGGTCATGGATCGTGATAGCGTGGCCTTTGCCACTTTGTGGAGAATCGGGTGCAACTACCACTACTTCGCCCCATTCAGAGGCGGCTTCTACTAAGGCACGGATACCGGGGGCTGCTACCCCGTCGTCGTTTGTAACTAAAATTAAAGGCTTTGACATATCGCAAAAGTAATTAATAACGTTAAATGGTGTATATTTTTCAGAAAATTACGTCAAATAAGTGTTGGATTCAGAAGAAACTACTAATCTTGCGCTTTGTTTTGAACAATATTTACTATTTGGCATTCACCCACCGTCCATGCGGAGCCTTTACAATTAATTCCTTGAAACCTTTTTTTATCTACTTTTGTTTAAAATTCTGGCTCATAACCTAAAACTTAATACAATGAACAAACATTCATTCGCTTGCTTTTTTTTAATTGCTTTTTCTTTTGCCTTGCAGGCTCAAAGTTCGGCACCGCTCTATTTGATGTACACCAAAGACTGTATGAGTCAATTGGATTATCGCTATACTTACTCCGGCACAGAGGTGCCTGCTTATAGTGTACAGTTGACTAATAGTGAGCAGTTTCTGTTGATGTCCGCGCCCAAAGGCATCGAATCTCCTAGTTTGCAAAAGGGCGTTCAAACCTGCCGTACATTTGATATGAATGGTGCTTTTGCCGATGCCATCAATAACAAAACTAGGCAGGTATATATTGTGCATCAAATAGCCAGAGGCTATCTTTTGATGCCGATTACTTCGGCCATTCATGTATCACGCAGTGGCCCCATATATATTGTAGAGGCACCTAATTACTCCTTTATATTGGATACGACCAAATTGGTGAATGAAACCAACTTAGCAGCCACTAACTCGGCTTCTAATGTTTATTTTACAGGTGTAAAATTTAAGGATTGCCGCTACCAATATAGTTTCCGCCGTGAAGCAGCCCGTCAAGGCATAGATCGTGCCGATTTTGATTTTATCCCCGGTATTGGTATCATCACGGATCGTGCGGGTATGAACAGTGCAGAAGCATTGGGCAATCAAATGGATCTTATGCGCGTCAATGGCCTTCTTTTTGATGATTATATCAAGGCTGCTTGTGCTGGTGTCAAAGAAACTCCTGTCACGGTATCGCCTTATACGCCTCCAGTGGGTTACGATACTAACTATCGGAATACGCCTTACAATGAAAGTAACAAGGAGGAAGAGGCCATGCGTCAAAACCTGCCTCCCCGCCCCAATGAGTACAATCATAACCCCAATATGGGGCCTACCGATCCCTTTGCATACTGTGCCGTCAAGCCCGGTCAAGGTTACCACGTGGTATTGCCCAAAGAGAATCTGCGCGCCATTGCCAAGCACTACGACTTGGATATGAAGAATTTGATGTCGTGGAATAATATCAAAAATGCAGACAAAATCAATATTTGTCAAGTAATTTGGCTCAGAAAACCACCTGCTGATGCTCAAAAAAAGTTAACCAAAAATGAAAATGTGAAACCGGTACAGCACAGCACCCCCAACGAAAAGGTGAAGGATCAGTCTGGGTATTGGCAGGGTTCAGATGGTCGTATGGTATATGAACCAAGCCGTCCTGATGCGGTTGCACGTCCAGAAGACTACACGCGTCCGAATGAGTATAGCCGTATCACGCAAGTAGAACCCGATCGTCCGGTGCAGTACCAATACACTCAACCAGACCTTAGATCGAAGGAAGATATGCAGCCAATACAGTACCAGTCAGGATCTCAAAAAAGTACGCCAGGAGCTGTTGATAATTACAGCGATAACTTGTTGTACTCTTCACCTCAAGCGATTCATATTGTATCGCCTCCCGACAACTTGGATCTTGGACGTATCTCCAAATTGTACGGGTGCTCGGAAGAGTGCGTGCGTGTTATGAATAAATTCCCTAAAAAAGGCGAAGTGAAACTTCAACTAGACGATCGTTTGTTGATTCCAGAATGCCCTTGTGAAGTAGTGAGCCGCCCTAGGGAGAAGGGATCAGATGGATCGCCAAGGATTCAGGATCAAGGCAGCCGCAGTGATAGCCCCACTCAGTACAACACCACTCCAAGGCCATCGTCTTATGAAAGCGGTACCCCTTCTCAACCTATCAGGGATACGTATTTGGATAAGCCTGTCCCATATGGCTATGAAAATAAAAACCCGAAACCGGAGTACCAAGATAGTAACCAGAAATTCAACTCCTTGAATAATAATAACAACACCCCGCGAGAGGTGCCAAAGCAGGAGAGCGTCCAGCCCTTGAAGCCGCAGCCTCCAGCGGAGGAAATCAAATACGATTATCCTAAGGAGTATATTGTAAAACAAGGAGATACGCTCCGCTCCATCGCGATCAAAAATAAAACGAGCGAATCTGAATTGATCCTTATCAATGAAGGTTTGGAAGCCAATAAACCCCTTATTACGGGGCAACGGATATTGGTGCCGTATCGTTTGTAAGTGTTATTGGAATAATAGATATTAGAAACTGAGTGTGGTTGTTGTGGCGGCCACACTCAGTTTTTTATTTAAGGATTGTGTGGTGGTAAAATCGAGGTAATTCTACTTTGTCACTTTAATCTGGCATGTTAAACCCGTACCTTCAAAACAGACTCAATTATTGAACCCGATTCCACGCCGAGTAAAGATATTCAATTTGTCTTTATCAAAAGTAAAGGTAGCCACATCGTCTAACCGGATGGTATGCGACTCGACATCTTCCAGTATTTTGGTGGCTGCTATCCGTAGATTTTGATTTTTGATGGCCTCTGTGGCCACCTGACGGATGGCACGGGCATTACCAAAGTATTTATCTCTAAATTGGTGCAAGAAAGCAAGGTACTTACCCAAATGCTCGCGGGCATCTTCCTCCACTCGGTAATTGTCTTGCTGGAACATGTGCAAGGCTATTTCGAGCAACTCTTCAGGCGCGTAATCTTCAAACCGCAATATTTTATCAAATCGGCTACCCAAGCCCGGATTGGCTTTAAGAAAATTATCCATATTTTCGGGATAACCGGCTACAAAAACAAAGAATTCACCTCGGCGGTCTTCCATGCGCTTGAGCAGGGTCTGGATGGCTTCATCGCCAAAATCGCCATTGGTACCTCGGCCAATATTGGTGAGCGAGTATGCTTCATCAATAAATAAGACTCCGCCCATGGCTTCATCCACCCGTTCGGTTGTTTTTATGGCTGTTTGGCCCACATAACCTGCCACCAAACCTTGGCGGTCGGTTTCCACCATGTGTCCGCGCTCCAATACGCCCAAGGCTTTGTATATTTTAGTTAGGATCCGAGCCACTGTAGTTTTGCCCGTTCCGGGATTGCCAACAAACACGGTGTGTAAGAAAAACTTACCCAATACATCACGACCGCTTTCGCGGTTGAAACGGACTAGGTTGACCAATTCTCGAATATCTTGCTTGATGTTTTGCATACCAATAAGGCTATCCAACTCGTGGAGAGCCTTGGCCAACATGTTCTCATCCACCGGAATATTGGGCAATGGCCGCTTGTGGATTACTTTCACGCGTTCCACATCTTCAAGTAGGATTACTTTGAGTGCTTCCGGCTCTAGGTTTCTTACATTAGGATCAAGCATCAATCGTAATCCTAACTGTATCTTTGCTTTATCAATCAGATCGTGTACAAATCGTGCATTGCCGAAGGCACGATCACGACCTCTATAAGCATCAGTAATGAGTTCATCTATTAGTTTTTTAGCCTCCAATGCCAACAATACCTCTTTTTCACGGCTGGCATAATCTGCTATAAGGCTTAATTCCTGAGGTAAGTAATCAGGGAACTCATAGGTCATTTTGAAGCGGCTGCGCATACCTGGATTGAAGTCGAGAAAGGTTTTCATTTCCTTTGGATAACCTGCTACAATGACTGCCAAGTCGCCGGGGCCATTGGAAAGTTCGCGCACTAATATTTCAATGGCTTCGCGGCCAAAATCTTTGTGGTCTTCGGCCGAACGTGCCAGCGCGTAAGCCTCATCTATGAATAATACGCCACCACGGGCTTGCTCGATGGCATCCTTCATTTTAGGTGCGGTCTGCCCAATGTATTCGCCTACAATGTCAGAGCGATCCACCTCATGTACATGCCCCTTTGAAAGAAGACCCATTTTTTTGTAGAGACGCCCCATCATTTGAGCCACGGAGGTCTTACCTGTGCCGGGGTTTCCGATGAAAATGGAGTGAACATTGATCCCATCTTTTTCGGCAAAACCTTTCTCCTTTCGGAGTTGCAAAAACTGTATATATTGTGCGTGTTCACGCACTTTAGACTTGATGTCGTTTAGGCCAATCAAGGCATCCAGACGCTCCAATACTTGTTCAAATGACTCAATATCTTCTGCTTCTGGCTGTAGAAATACCTGTTGTTCGCTACCCGGCAGCCACACTGCATTGGTACCTTCTTCCACTAAATCGTTCACCTCAAAAGGCATCACTGCTACAAGCCGATCCATGAACACGACTTCGCAGGTATAGTGATCTTTGCGCCACGATCCCTTCACATTGCTGCCCCAACCTGCTGTGATTCGCATCCCATCGTCGCCTTTTTCTACCTTATGCATCCGCACGACGTTGCCTTTTAGTTCGCGGGCATCATTGTAAAATTTGATGAATAATTCGCATTGCCACTGCTTGCTTAGTACCAGATTTTTTAATGAAATTTCGGCATAAACATAGCGGGTTTCTTCACTATTGAACTGCTTTAAGTAGCTTCGCTCAAACTCAGGGGTGTCATCGTAAGGGCCTTCGTACATGCGCAGCGAAGTGATCTGGCAGTAGGGATTTTCCTCTTTTGTGATCGCTTTGGCAGCCTCTTCCAAATAAAAATACTTGGTGGCCACTTTTTCGCCCTCGATCCAAGCCTCCCAGCAATAGGTTCCTTTTTTCCAAAAAACACCTCCTTGTTTATTGCCCCAACCTTCGCGGATAAAACCTACTGCGTCGTACTTGCTCACTTTCCGTCTGAATGGCAATACGCACAGTTCTTTGCGTTGTTTTTTTATGATAAAGCACCGCAATTCAACGTTGACTTCCCAATCTTCAATATCGAAATATTTATTTTGGAAAGAAAGTTCTGCGTATATATAAGTGGTCTCTAATTTATCGAATACTTGTCTGTATTTCTTTTTATTATCGGCAAGCCACTCTGTGGAAGCGTATATTTTCAAATCCTTGAATTTCCATTGCTTGAAATCCGCTTGATCTGAAAAAGGGACAATAGGTTGCATAATAGTTCTGTATTTTGTGCTTCAAGTTTGAATGGACTGTTCCTAAAAACGCCTCTAAAGTACGATGATTTTGGTAATTTATGAAAAAAATAAAAAAATATTATTTTAACCCAATCAAAAGGCGCATCTTTGGGTCATTATATAAATAGGTTGTCAATTATGAAAACAAACTTTTATCGGGTTCTGTTCCTTTTGTGCATTCAATTGTGTGCATATTCATCACTTTTTGCTCAGGAGAAAAAAGTTCTTTTTGATCCTGACAAAGATCGCCCAAATCGCTTAGTGGTAAGGGCGGGGCTTGCCTATCAGACAGTATATGATTTTTCTTCTACCTTGATCGCGGTGGAACGCCCCTTGAGTCACTATCATTATGTTGGATTGCAGGGTAATTTTTTCCACCCAAACGATGCAGATAATCGGTTTTTTGGCAGTTACACGCTCACGTCGGGCTACGAGATCGGTGCAACATTTAAATATATGTTGCATGGCCGGTTTACAGGCAGAAAATCAGGTTTTTTCTTAGGGCCAGCCCTGAAAATTGGAACACGAAACCTAATAGAACGATTCAGTTTTTTCCCAACACCCTTCCCGACACCCATTGATCAGGTTATCATTAATCAGCGATATACGCAAATGGTGTTCAATTGGGGGAAGCAGATTCAGTATGGTCGTGCTGTATTGGAAGTGGCATTGCCAATCAGTTACGAAACCATTACCAGCACGTCATCACCAAGGATTTACTCCTATTCTAACTGGTCGCTATTGCCTTCTATTTCTCTGGGTTATGCGTTTTAGGAAACGTATATCTATCATTGCTACTTCTTTTAGCCTACCTTCGTCGCATAGGTAACTGACGGTATCAATCACCAATGAATGGCGTTTAATGGCGAAGGCCTCGAGGATTTCTTTCATCGTAAGTGGTTCTAAACGAAGTACTTCCCGTAGTTTTCGTTCGTAAGTATTAAAAATTTCCGCCGTCGGAATATCAGATTTATTGCGACCCGTACATATATCACAGATCCCGCAAGGAGGACTGTCTTTTTCGCCAAAATAATCCAAGAGTAAGCCGCTTCTACAAAGCAACCGCTCGGCATAGATGATGGCACTATCTACTCGTTTTTGGGCACGTTCTTTCCTGAAATTGAATTTTACTTGGTCAATAGTCAAATTTTCTGCTCCAACGCGCGCTCTGGTGAATATAAGTTGGGGTTTGTCCTTTTTTAATTCGTATTGAAGTATGTTTTCTTTGTACGCCGATTGTAGGGATTGCTGTACTTGCTCAATGGTGCATTTGGCGTACTGGGCTATCATGTTTTCACTGATATCGGTGATGTTATTTTGTATGCCCGGATAGGCGCGGAGCAATACCTTGATGATGGAATCTGCCTGTTTGTTTTTGATTTGATAGTCATACAAGGTCTCTCTATCGGCGGTGACAATCACTTTGGCTGGCGAAGAAACCGAGTCTGTAAGCATGATCCAACCCTCTTGCTCTAGCAATTTGATGGCCGCATGGGTGAGGGGGAAATCCAACTTATAGGTATTGCAGAAATGCTGGAAATCAAAGTCAAAACTCTCTCCCAAACCTGCCCCAATGGCCAACTGGGTGCTTGATCCAATGGCCTGATAGGTTTGTTTCAGTATTCCTATGGGCGGGAAAGACATTTTCATGAAATGCCTCAACGCTTCACCATCGGCTGTCGTATAAAGCATGGTGGCAAAAGCCTTTTTGCCATCTCGGCCTGCGCGTCCGGCTTCTTGAAAATAAGCCTCTAGGCTTTCGGGCAGCCCTAAATGTACCACGATCCGTACATCGGGTTTATCAATACCCATACCAAAGGCATTGGTGCAAACTATGATTCTAGTTTTGCCATTCATCCAAGCATCTTGCTTGTCACTCCGGTCTTCGGCACTGAGTCCCGCATGGTAAAAATCGGCACTGACCCGATTTTGTTGGAGCAAGTGCGCCACTTCTTTGGTTTCACCTCTACTCCGCACATATACGATGCCTGAGCCCGGAACCCGTGTAAGGATATTGACTAGTTTTTCGCGTTTTTGGGTTTCGTACAGCACCGAGTACGATAGGTTAGTCCTAGAGAAACTTTGCTGAAAGGTATTGGGTGCCTTAAATTCTAATTTTTCGCAAATATCAACCATTACTTCGGGGGTAGCAGTGGCCGTCAAGGCGATGACTGGAGTTTTGGGGATCAATTTTCGAAATTCCGCTATCTCTAAGTAAGGCGGCCTGAAATCGTAGCCCCATTGGCTGACGCAGTGGGCCTCATCTATGGCTAAGAGGTTGACATTCATGCGTTGGACTCGCACCTTGGCCATGTCAGTTTTTAAGCGTTCGGGGCTGATGTACAGGAATTTGTAGGCTCCATTGCAAGCATTTTCAAACAGTATATCTATCTGCCGTTTGTTCATGCCCGAATAGATGGCTACCGCTGGAATATTTCTTTTTTGGAGGTTGCTTACTTGATCTTTCATCAAGGCGATCAAGGGTGAAACCACGATACAAATGCCCTCTTGACAAAGGGCGGGCACTTGAAAGCAAATAGATTTGCCGCCGCCCGTGGGCAACAACGCCAAAGTGTCGCGTCCGGCGAGGGCCGAACCGATAATATCTTCTTGCAAGGGTCTAAAAGCGGCGTGACCCCAATATTGCTGCAAGACTTCTAGTGGCGATGCTATTTGTTTCATTGCAAAAAAAAGGAGCGGTGAAACAATAACTTATCCTTTTTAACTGATCGGTTTTCACCCAAACTGCCCATCTTTTCCCTTAAATAGTACACTATTCGCGCAAAAAGATAGTTGTTTGGTCAAAAACCAATCTACTTAAAAAGAACAGTTGTTATTTCACCGCTCCTAAAAAAGCCGCCAAAACATTGTAAACAATGATTTGACGGCTTCAAAATTCTGCGGAGGAAGAGAGATTCGAACTCCCGGTGGTTTAACCCACGACGGTTTTCAAGACCGCTCCATTAAACCGCTCTGGCATTCCTCCGTTACAGCGAACAACTGTGTTCCAAAATTTGTGGCCGCAAAGGTAACTACTTCAACGATACTACCTAGCATCGAGTTTCTTTTTTTGAATTTTTTTTTGAATGCCTACTTTTAATTACCGAAATCAATAAAAATTATAGGTAAATCCGAACCGTAATTCAAAGGGATTTTGAAATGAATTGGGATCGTTGCCTACTGCAAAGTTATACATAACCCCAATTTCTGAACTCCAGCCCCCCTCACCTGTACCCCAGTTGTAACCTACGCCTGCCCGTTGGTTGACTCGCTCCTGGGTGAATTTATCAATTTTTGGTGGGATACCAAAAATTGGGAATTGCTGCCACTCATTGGATAATTCACCTTGTAGAAAGAAACCTCGAAACACCCTCGCCCTCACAAAGCCTCCTGCTTCCAAATCAAATAGGCCAGCGGATTTGTATCCCTGTGCCTTGAAAGAGTTGAACAAAACAGAAAATTTTGGGCCTATGGATACTTGCTCGATGATTTTGTATCCGACCATAGGCGCAACGCCGATGGAAAATACACTCCCCCCATTGAAACTATTGAACCCAAGCTGTCCAGTGCCTCCGTACCAAAGATGGTCTTTAAGTGGTGCTCTTTCTTCGGTATCTTCTTTCTTTTTCTTCTTTTTCTTCTTTTTGCTTCTGGATTGAGCAGAAAGGTCGGTCAAGCAGCCTGCCAATAGCACCAACAGCATGATCCACGATAATTTTGATATTCTCATAATTGAATTAAATTTTATTGTCACAAAAGTACGTTCAGTTTTCAGGTCTCGCTGCGTTTTAACGAATTTTTAATTTTTTGTAAAAACTTAGTCGCTCCCATTTTTGCCCCCAAAGATAGTTGTTTGAACCCAAACTTATCTACGTAAAAAGAGCACTTATTGTTTCCTCGTTACTTACTTCAATGGGATTTTTTTATGCACTCAAAAAAATATTCAAAAGAAATAAGCATATTAGGTTCAGATTTTATCAACAAAGTGGATATTTGCCTTTTGTTCCAAAATAAACCGGCAAAACACAGAATGGTATGTCAAAACACATCTATTTAATTGGTTTCATGGGTAGTGGGAAGAGTTACTGGGGGATGCGCTTAGCGTTATTGCTGAATCTACCCTTTCTTGATTTGGATTATTTGATCGAAACCAAGGAAGGGATGAGCGTTGGGTCCTATTTTGAGAGCCAAGGGGAAGTCATCTTTCGGGAGATTGAGCGGTTTCACCTGCGTAATATACCAGATGCTCCTGGTTCAGTGATTTCAGTAGGCGGTGGTACGCCTTGTTTTTTCAATAACTTGGACTGGATGAATGCCCACGGCACTACGATTTATTTGCGTGCCGACCCTGAAATACTGATCAAGCGGCTCGCAAACGAAATAGAAAAACGACCCTTGCTTAAAGGATTGAATCAGGATCAATTGAAAGAACGTGTGTTTTATACCCTAGTTTGGCGAGATCCTATTTACCAAAGAGCCAAACATATAGTAGAGGTATCAACATCTGAATCTGATATGGAAAAAGCCCTCTTAGATATTATTTACAAAGTAAAATAATAGGATCACTCTGTATTTGATTGCTGACATGGCCAGCCCGATCGCGAATAGTAATCAGGTAATACAGCGTATCGCGATCAATATGATCGGCTGCATCCTGACAAGTAGCCGAAAACCCTTGGTCATTGACATAGATACAGCAGGAGGTTAGAACATTAATGGATATTTCGCCGTTAATGCCATTACCCGTACCTTGCGGCTCAATAAATGGAATCCGGAAACGGCTTTTTTCGGTCAAGTTGCGCCCATCCACGACAAAAATATCGAGGCTATCTTTGTTGCCAAGATCACCATCGCCATCGGTAAATGTAAAAGAGAGCAAGATACTGTCTTTGGCTGGCTGTTGCTTTAAGACATTTTTACTCATGCTTTTGAAAGTAATCACTGGCTCATCAGGGTAATCGGGCGGCCTGACACAATACAAACTAGCCAATGAGCATAGTAAAACGGGAATAACAACTATAATATACCTCATATTTTATATTTATATTTACTAGAAAGTGAATTCGTTAGAAAGAGAAAGTCTATTGTCGGAACTTGGTCAAATAAGACCAGATACCTTTGATGTATTGGCATTGAGGGTATTCCAATATCAGGCTACTTACAATGTACTGTACCGCCAATACTTGGAACTCCTAAGGATCAACCCTTCAAAGGTACAGCATTTAGATCAAATTCCTTTTCTACCAATTTCCTTTTTCAAAACCCATGACATCAAAACGGGCGATTGGGTTGCTCAAACCACTTTTACTAGCAGTAATACCACCGGCCAAACGCCTTCCAAACACTATGTACGGGACATTGATCACTACAAAATGAATGCCTATAAGGGTTTTGCACAGTTTTTTGGAGATCCCTCTGAGTGGTGCACCCTTGCCTTGCTTCCATCTTATTTAGAACGCCAAGGCTCCTCATTAGTTGTCATGGCTGATGATTTTATCTCAAAATCTAGATATCCTGAAAGCGGTTTTTTTATGAACGATTTTGAGGCGCTAGCAAAGACTATACTACACTGTATTGACCATCAATATAAGGTACTGCTTTTAGGCGTTAGTTTCGCGTTGCTCGACTTTGCAGAACAATATCCAATGGATCTATCGGCGGTGATGGTCATGGAAACAGGAGGCATGAAAGGCAGGAGGAAAGAACTGACACGGCAAACACTGCACCAAGTACTGCGCGAAAGTTGGAAACTCCCGGCAGCCTATTCAGAGTATGGTATGACTGAATTATTTTCTCAAGCCTATACGCCCTTCGGTGGAGATCGCTTTTGCCCTATGGCGACAATGAAAGTAGTCACGACCGATATTACCGATCCTTTTTGTCGCGTTGGTTGGGGGCGCACAGGGGTACTGAATATCATTGACTTAGCCAATATAGATACTTGCAGTTTTACTGGTACCGAAGACCTTGGCAAAGTGTATAAAGATGAGACTTTTGAAGTATTGGGCCGATTGGATGCTGCTGAAATACGAGGCTGCAATTTGATGACTTTGAATGATTGAGCAAAAGGAAAACAATAAGAAATATTTAACTCCGCCCACTCTTTGCATTTTTTAAAAACCAGAATACCTTTGTCGCTTAACTTTGGTATTACTTTTACCGTATGATTCGCTTATTTGCCGTTTTATGTTGTTCTGTCCTCCCCCGCCTGATGCCTTCTAGTGGTATGACTGATCATCTGTGGGTTGCTAGTATGGCATTTGAGGCAAGCGGGGGCGATGAAGTATTTGGCCGCCAACCTGAGTTGGCTCAGTTAGGTACGGAGGTCACG
The DNA here is from genome assembly GCA_031373665.1 of Saprospiraceae bacterium. Lineage (GTDB taxonomy): Bacteria > Bacteroidota > Bacteroidia > Chitinophagales > Saprospiraceae > M3007. The sequence continues at coordinate 15,767 of JANMMZ010000035.1, forward strand.
CTGATAGCCCTTGGATACCTGCCCGATTTAAGGACTTTGCCCTCCGGTCAATGTCACAGAGAATTTACCAATATGAGTCAATTCCTAGTGATACATGACAGCATTAAAGGCGTTGAATCGGCTTGGATTAATCTATTGTTAGGGCATTTTTTGAAAGGCACAGGATCAGAAAATATTGTATTCCCAGTAAATCACGCTGTCAGTAACTTTATGAAGCCATCTTTCATTGTAAACAGCGCAATTAATGCGTATTTAGATTATCTTTCTGCGGGTGGAAAGGGTGAATTTCATATCAAACCCTCCTTTAGTACTTGCTTTTTTGCAGAAACCTCTAATCGTTTAACCCCTTTAACCATGCCACAATTTGTAGGCTCCGCCGATATTTATATATCCCAAACTGGTACAGACAATTTTCTTTTTAGGATATTCAACGTGAGTTCCATTACGTCTGGCTCTCTTGGAAAAGAGATTTTTCCTGATCAATATTGGCCTGTTTCCGTTGTCCGCGACGAATCGGAGCCTATTCAGCGGCCTTGCTCCAATGTCATGCAGTTGTTTCAATTTACGATGACACGTTTAGAATTGTTGAATGTGGCTGGGTTAAAAATTAATATCATTAAATAACATAACATGTCTGCAATTTATCAAGCAAAACCTGACCGTTACCAACAAATTCCTTATCGTCGTTGTGGCAAAAGCGGTCTCAAATTACCTGCCATTTCATTGGGTTTATGGCACAATTTCGGAGGGGTAGATGTATATGAAAATTACCGCGACATGCTGCGCCTTGCCTTTGACAAGGGTATCACTCATTTTGACCTAGCCAACAACTATGGGCCGCCACCGGGGTCGGCTGAAGAAAATTTTGGGCGCATTCTAAAACAAGATTTTACATCCTACCGCGACGAACTCATCATCTCGACAAAGGCTGGTTACCACATGTGGGAGGGGCCTTATGGAGAATGGGGTTCCAAAAAGTATTTGATAGCAAGCCTCGACCAGAGTCTTCAACGGATGGGATTGGACTATGTAGATATTTTTTATAGCCATCGGCCTGACCCTGACACGCCCCTCGAAGAAACAATGGGTGCTTTGGATCTGATCGTGCGCCAAGGCAAGGCATTATACGTGGGTATTTCGAATTATAGTGCCGAGCAAACCCTTGAAGCCGTGGCTATTTTAAAACGATTGGGAACCCCTTGCCTGATCCACCAACCTAAGTACTCTATGTTGGAGCGTTGGGTAGAAAATGGATTAATGAATGTACTAGAGGAAGAAGGCATTGGATGTATTCCTTTTTCACCTTTGGCACAAGGGCTTTTGACTGATAAATACCTGAAAGGCATACCAGCAGATTCTCGCGCTGCCAAACCACACGGATTCCTACAGGAGACCACTATCACAACCCAAATGGTGGCTACCCTTCAAGGACTGAATGCGTTGGCTCAAAAACGCCACCAATCATTGGCTCAAATGGCGTTGGCTTGGTTGTTTAAAGACCCTAGGGTGACATCTGTTTTGATTGGTGCCAGCCGCAGTGCTCAATTATTGGATTCTTTGGCTTGCTTGAATAACCTAGAGTTCAGTACTGAAGAATTGATGGAAATTGAAGGTTTATTAAGCCAAAGCACTTAATGAGGGGCTGCTCAGTTAGTCTTCTGATGCCCCAACCTCCAACAATCTCAAAAGTCATTGATTGAGCCCTTTTATCTAGTTATTTCGCTTCGCCATCTGCTGTTGGCGGGGACGCCAACAGCGGCAATAAATTAGTTTTTAACATACTGACTCACTCCCCCTACAATGGTACGGAGTACCTTTGCCTTTAGTATTTCCTCCGGAGGACAAGTCAGTAGGTTTATGTCAAATATCGTAAGGTCGGCGTACTTTCCGGGCGTGAGCGATCCTTTTTCGGCTTCTTCAAAGGCGGCATAAGCGTTCCAAAGTGTGTAAGACAGGAGTGCTTCCTCGCGGGTCATTTTTTGTTCCGTGAAAAATTCCAATCCTGTATCGGCGCGTTTGCGCGTTACGGAAGCGTATATACAAGGCAGGGGATCCACTTCTTCCACAGGGGCATCGGTGCCATTGGCGATGTGGCCACCGGCATCCAAGATACTGCGCCAAGCATAAGCGCCTTCGCGGGCACGTTTCTCGCCGAGGCGTTTCACCACAAAAGGTGCATCGCTGGTACAGTGAATGGCCTGCATAGATGCAATTACGCCTAGGCTATGAAAACGAGGAATGTCTAGGGGATCGAGGTGCTGAGCATGTTCGATACGCCACCGCAGTTGTAGGCCTCCAGCCGATTCAAAAATATTCAATATTTCTCGATTGGCGCGGTCTCCTATGGCATGGACACAGAGTTGCAATCCATTTTTTTTGCACATAGGAGCCAAGGAGGCGATGGTTTCGATGGGCGTTGTGTTTTGGCCAAAGAAATTGGATTTGTCATCGTAAGAGGCTAAAAGCCAAGCCCCATAAGATCCTAATGCTCCATCAAAATAGGCTTTGACAGCACGGCAGGTGAAATAGCCTTTACCAAGGCCAATTTTCGGAAAATTGGCCATTTTACTAAATTCTTCGGGTTTGGGCTGGCTCATCATAGCCCAAAGTCGGAGTTTCATTTTACCTTCGGTGGCCAAGCGGGCGTATTGATCCAGTTCCCAAAAATTACTGCCTGCATCTTGAAAAGAACAAATGCCTTTTTCTAAAGCCGCCTTGGTAGCCAAGTCCGTTGCGCGTTCAAAATCGGTTATTTTTTGAGCTTCACTGCGTTGATTTTCCCAGTCGCCGAATGATTTACCGATCAAATCCATTGCATTTTCTTCAAAAACCCCGGTGAGTTTTCCCCGCGCATCCTTCACAATACGCCCACCCACTGGGTCTGGTGTTTCTTGTGAAATACCTGCTATCTGCATGGCTTTTGCATTGGCTATAAGACCATGTCCACTGGCATGAAATAAAACAACCGCATGATCGGGGGAGATGGCACTCAAGTCATCATGATAGGGATACCCATTGACTGTGATACCGGGAGAGGTACTCCATTTTTCTTGATGCCAACCTCTACCATTTACCCAAGTACCGGCAGGGGCTGACTTTATTTTTTCCGCTACCATTCCAGTGATTTCTTCCCAACTTTTGGTATAGAGGAGGTTTAGATTTTCGATACTTTGGCCTAAACTATTGAAATGGCCGTGCCCTTCTATCAGTCCGGGCATTACAAAAGCACCTTTCAAATCGGTTATTTGAGTATTTTCACTAGCCAAGGCTTTTATATCGGCATCAGAACCTAAGGCCAATATAAGGCCATCTTTGATGGCAATGGCAGTGGCTTGTCGGTGACTACTGTCGGCTGTAAACAAGACGCCATTGAAAAAAACAGAATCAGCACTTGTTTTTTTTGGTGAATCAGGCTTACACGCGGGAAACATAAAACCTAATATTAAGGTAACTACGAATGGAATTAAATTATTTTTTATCATTATATGTTAGTTTCAAGGGGTAAAAATACGGATTCAATTCTGTTTTGTCCCCCTTTGTCAAAAAAAAGCAATTTAACAAGCAGCGATTCACCTTGATTATGTTTCTTTTGTGCTTGATTTCTTTTTTCAGGAATGAGTTTACTCATTCCTCAGACCATTATTCTCGTTTTAACTCACATCTATGAAATTTTTTCACAACAACCGCCTATTACGGTACTCCTCCATGATTATTGCTGCCTTCGTTTGGTTAGCCAACGCTGGAGACCCACCTACAGGGCGTACGGGGGCTCCCTTTGATGGGAACTGCAACAATTGTCACAATAACCCCACCAGTAGTTATGCTGGAAATGTCGTGCTAGAAGATTTGCCAGCCACTGTCATGCCAGGTGCTGTTTATCCGATCACAATACGCCTTACTACCACCGGCGGCAACCCCATAACGGGTGGTTATCAAGTAGTAGTAGTGGACAATGCCAATAATAACTCGGGCAACTTGGCCAATTTAAATGCTCAATCAGGCACTCAATTTGCAGGAGGAAGGGAGTATGTGGAGCATCGCGGAGATCAAACTTTCGCTGGAGGCGAATGTGCTTGGACTTTCAATTGGACAGCTCCGACCAGTGCATCAGGCAACAATATAAAATTTTATTACATAGGAAATTTCACGAACAACGACATGAATTCCGGCGGTGATTTGGCTGTTTGGAATACTGTTTCAGTACCTTTTGACGGCGGTGTACCTTTAGACGTAAATATCACTGAAGTTGTCAATGTCCGTTGCTTTGGAGGAAACACTGGATTTATAGATATAGAAGCCAGCGGCGGAAATGGTACTTATACCTATTTGTGGAGTAATAACCAGACTACTAAAGCGGCTATGAACTTAGTGGCGGGTACTTACACCGTAACGGTTACTTCTAATGGCAACATGGCTACTGCCATGGCTACGATCACACAACCTCCAGCCTTGACGGGTTCTATCACTGGTGGAGGACAAATCACTTGTGCCAATACCAGTGTCACTTTAACGGCCAATGCAAGTGGTGGTGCTGGTCCCTATTTTTATGTTTGGAGCAATGGCGCACAAGGTAATCCGATAGAAGCGACGGAAGCAGGTACTTATACCGTCACGATCAGCGACAACAACGATTGTACAAAAACAGCGACAACCACTGTCACAAGCAATCTTAGTGCTCCTACTGCAACTGCTGGGCCAGACAAAGTACTTACTTGTACGATCACCTCGATTGCTTTAAATGGGACTGGGTCATCCACGGGAGCATCTATTACTTATCTTTGGACAACCACCAACGGCAATATTGTTTCAGGAGTCAATACCTTGACTCCAGTAGTAAATCAATGCGGTACTTATACATTGACCGTAACGAATGAACAAAATGGTTGTACCGCTTCTGATGTAGCGGTAGTGACCTGCGAAGTCAATCCTCCAGGGGCAACAGCCACAGGTGGCACTATTACTTGTGTTGCGCCTTCTGTTGTTTTAATGGGTGCTTCTCCAACATCAGGAGTAACATTCCAATGGGCAGGGCCTAATAATTTCACTTCAAATCTTCAGAATCCAACGGTTTCAGCATCAGGAACTTATACACTTACAGTAACCAATCCTTCTAATAGTTGTAAGTCCACTGCTACCGCCACTGTTACTACCAACACTACCCAGCCCAATGCCTCGGCCATTGGTGGGGGCATTACATGCAGTGCTCCAACAGTGACCCTATTTGGGAATTCTACGACTAATAATGTCACATATACGTGGTCAGGGCCAGGCATTACGCCCAATAATATGAACCTCCAAAACCCCATTGTGAGTGCTTGCGGTAGTTATACCTTGGTGGTGACTGCGAACAATAATGGTTGCACAAACACTGCTACCGCTATTGTGACCTGCGATCAGGTGACTCCAAACATTAGTATTACACCTTCCAGTGTAGAGATTACTTGTACCAATCCTAGTCCACAAATATGCGCAGGATCTAGTACGACAAATATTGCCATTGCTTGGACTGGACCCAATGGATTTACTGCCAATACATCTTGCATAAATGCCTCAAATCCAGGCATTTATACGGCTATTGTGACCAATTTGGCCAATGGATGTACCAGTACTGCGCCTGTGACAGTCACTTTGAATATTACCGCGCCGACAGCCAACATTGCGCCTCCAACCAACCTAAACTGTGCTAATCCTTGCATCATGCTGAATGCCAGTGCTTCGTCACAAGGGTCTTTATTTACATATATTTGGACCACAAATAATGGTTCTATTACTGGTGGAGGCACCACGCTTACGCCCACAGTTTGTTCTGCTGGTACTTATACGCTGTTGGTTACCAATACTTCCAATGGATGTACGGCCACGGCTACCACTACAGTGAGTCAGAGTCCTACCTTAACTGCAACCCTCAGCACACAACCAGTTGCTTGCAATGGAGGAGCCAATGGATCGGCTACTGTGACTGGTACTGGTGGATTGCCTGGATACCAATATGTTTGGAGTAACGGTGCTAGTACCAATTCAATAACTGGTTTGTCGGCAGGTACTTACTTGGTTACAGTGACTGATGCGGAGGCCTGCACCGCTACTGGCTCTGCCGTGGTGGTACAGCCACCAGTATTGGCTGCTAATGCCAGTGCTACGGGTCAGACTGGGTTTGGTATCAATGATGGTACTGCTACGGCTAGTCCGAGTGGCGGCACTAGCCCTTACAGTTATGTATGGAATAATACCGCTACTACGAGCGGGATCACCAACCTAAGCCCCGGTACTTACACCGTGACCGTGGCTGATAATAACAATTGCTCTGCGGTACAAACAGTAACGGTGAATAGTTTTGGTTGCAATGTATCGGCTACTTTGGCCGTCACCAATGTCGCTTGCAATGGCGCTGCGAGCGGTAGTATCAACCTAACGGTTCAGGGTGCTAATAACCCCGTGGCGTATATATGGTCAAATGGCACTACAACCGAAGATATTGGAAATTTATTGGCAGGAACCTATACGGTTTCGATCACTGATGCCAGTGGATGCCCATTGACTTTAAATACGACGGTAAGCCAACCAACGGCATTAGCTCCTAATGCTACTGCAACTGGCGAAACAACCATAGGTGGCAATAACGGAACGGCTACCGCTGCTCCAACAGGGGGCGTATCGCCTTACTCTTACCTTTGGTATACTGGTGCTACTACGGCTGGCATTACGGGTCTTACCACTGGTTCTTATACCGTGACAGTGGCCGATGCCAACGCTTGTACGGCGGTACAAAGCGTATCAGTGAGCAGTTTCAATTGTCAATTGTCAGTTACCTTGTCTTCTGTAAACCCAACTTGCTTTGGTTTGACCAATGGAACGGCTACTGCAATGCCAGTTGGTGGCACTCCTGCGTTTCAGTATTTGTGGAATACAGGAGCCACAACCAGTACGGTTGCTAACTTAGGTGCAGGGTCATATACTGCTACAATCACTGATGCTGCTGGATGTATTGCTACTGGAATGACTACACTGCAACAGCCAGCGATACTTGATGCCATTATTTCAAATATTGTGAATGTACCCTGTCTTGAAAGCCCAACCGGGTCGGCAACACTAAGCATTGAAGGTGGTATTGCCCCTTATACTTGGACGGGGCCAAGCCTTTTGAATAACTTAACAGCGGGGTCTTATACCATCACTGTAACGGATGCTCAGGGTTGTATGGATCAGGTTTCTTTTTCCATCATGTCCACCGATGTTACCCCACCGCAAATTAATTGCCCACCTAGTATAGCCCTTTGCGGAGCAAATATTGTTGATTATCCTAATCCAACGGTATCTGATAATTGCAACCTCAACACCACTGCCATATTAATTAGTGGCCAAGCCAGCGGTACTGCCTTCGATGATGGCGTGACGACTCAAGTTTTTCAGGTAACAGATGCCACTGGTAATACAGCATCGTGTTCATTCTCCGTGACGGTTTACGGAATACCTGATGCAACCTTTATCTCTACAAATGATCAAAATAGTGCAGGTGTAGGTAGTATTGATGTAACGGCTATCGGTAATGCGCCCTTTTCCTATAGTTGGACGAAAAACGGAGCGTTTTTTGCGAACACACAAGACTTGACCAACTTATTTGCGGGATCATATTCTTTGGTATTGACGGATGTCAATGGATGCCAGACACAATTAGCACCTATCACAATTGATAATTTGGTGGGTACCATTGAGCCAGAAAAAGTAGCGAGCGTACGTGTGTTCCCTAATCCATCATGGGGTAAGTTGCAATTGGAAACGGTTTATTTCGAGCCTATACGAGGACATTTGTTCAATAGCCAAGGTCGTTTGATCCGAATTTTTGAGTCTAATGAACTATCTGGTGAAATGGACATCAGTATGTTCCCGAGCGGGATGTATTATTTGAAATTGGAAGATAAAAATGCTGCTTCTAAAGGCGTGATGTTGGTTTTAGAGTAAAACTTGGGTTGCAAACCCTCGTGAGCGAGTAAAAACTCGGGTTGCAAACCCTCGTGAGCGATTTTCAAGGGTCAGTGATTGATTATCAGTATTTTGCTGATGGTTGATTACTGGCCTTTGAATTTTTTATCGTGCATAAGGGGCGGCATCTTGTTCGCAAAATTGGCCAGCCAAATACTTGTAATAAGCGGCAACACCGATCATGCCACCATTGTCGGTACAGTATTGAAAGGCGGGGATGAATGTTTCCCAACCTTCTTGATCTCCTAGATCTAACAGGGCTTGACGCAAACCGCTGTTTGCACTCACACCGCCCGCTATGGCTATTTGGGTGATGCCCGTTTGCTTGGCCGCCTTTCGGATTTTTTTTATTAATATTTTAATGATTATTTCTTGGACAGAAGCGCAAATATCTTCTAGGTTTTCGGCAATAAAGTTCGGATTTTCGGCAGTTTTTTTCTTCAAAAAATATAAAATAGAGGTTTTTAACCCACTAAAACTAAAATTCAAGCCCTGTACCTCTGGCTCTGGAAACGGAAAACGCGCCGTTCCTATTTTGGCCAATTTGTCAATAATAGGCCCGGCGGGGTAATCCAATCCCAATATTTTTCCGGTTTTATCAAAAGCCTCACCAGCCGCATCATCAATAGTTTGGCCAATGAACTCCATATCCATATAGTCTTTTACCAATACGATTTGAGTATGCCCTCCACTCACCGTCAGGCATAAAAAAGGAAAACTAGGCTTGGGATCTTCTGCAAAATGAGCCAAAACGTGGGCTTCCATGTGGTTGACTTCTACTAATGGTATTTGAAGGCTCAAAGCAAAGGCTTTGGCAAACGAAGTGCCGACAATCAAACTACCCAAGAGCCCAGGCCCTCTTGTAAAACCCACCGCAGAAATATCATGTTTTGAAATTCCTGCTTTGCGAATGGCGGCATCTACAACGGGGATAATATTGGCTTGGTGGGCTCTAGAAGCCAATTCTGGCACAACACCACCATAAATTTGATGTATTTCTTGGTTGGCGACTACATTAGATAGCACTACCCCATCGCGGACAATAGCAGCAGAAGTATCATCACACGATGACTCTATGGCAAGAATAATAACTGACAATGGATCGTTATAAATTGAAATATTTGAATGAGGCATGAATAAAAATATAAAACTAGGGCAAAGATACGCAGATTCTAAAGTTTGGCATGATTCTTATCTTATCTTAGTGTAGAATATTTCTATACACCGTTTCAATATTCACTCATCATACATTTCAACCCTCTGAATTTTTTAATCTATGTTTTCAAGCAGTACAAAAGACAAGAAGCCGGTAAGCACATCACTCAGCCTACCAAATGGCACCGACAAAGAAGGCGGCACAACCACCGTCATCGCAAAAGGAACCCTCATTGAAGGTAAATTCGGTTGTGCCGAAAACGTTCGTTTGGACGGTGCTATCCACGGAGAAGTAAAAGTAGATAAGCGGTTTGTAATGGGTGACACCAGTACCGTAGAGGGCAATATTCATGCCCGCGATGCGGCTATCAAAGGACGTGTGAAGGGCGATATCCACGTAAAAGAAGCCTTACACCTCATGGACACTGCTATCGTAGAAGGCAATATCAGTGCTCGATCGTTGATTGTTGACGAAGGGGCTCGCCATTCTGGCACTTCTCGTATTGGGGAAGGGTCTGTGGCGAAAGCAGCCAATGGATAATATTAAGGCTATTTTTCAATTATGCAAACTAGTAGGTTTTATGTAATTTTGTGCGTGCCTTTCAAAAGCCGCACTGTGACATGAGAAAAACAAGCCGAAATTTATTGAGGAAAGATAGCGTACCTACCTTCATTTTGAGGAACCGTATCATTGGGTGTTCAATATTTCAAGGTATTAGAAATAATACCTTGAAATATCTTCTTTTAAGCATTTTCACCATTATATTACTAGGAAGTGCCGAGGCTCAAACCAAGGCAAAACCAAGACAAAAACTGACAGTTACCGAGTGGATACATGCCATGCGTGATTGTAAGGATAGTACCTATGTACTCCGTGAAGCAGATATAATTCCTGACCCAGAAACGGATAGCCTATACCTAAAGGATATCAGAAATAGGACTCTATGGTGGACGAATCATCAAATAGAGATTCCTTTTACAGAGATAAACAAGGAAGTATATCTGATAGACATTCGCTTTGGTGAGCGGGTGGCCATTCCTCGTTTGAATTTTAAAAAGCATATCCACCTTGAGAAAATAGATGCCCATAATGACATTTTCTTTAGGGACTGTATTTTTGAAGGAGAGTTCACCGGTTTTGATGGAAATTCATATTTTTGGGGGTTTGAAGACTGTACTTTTAAAAAGGGTTTTTATTGGGAAAAATTCGATGTCAACGCTTTGCGTTTTTTCAGGAATATAGTATTTGATCGTTTTCAGGTTTTCAATACCCGTGAACCGCTGTCAATTTATGTAGATAGGTGTCAGTTTGAGGTCAATTATGCCACTATTTATAGCGATCAAGGCGGTGATGTGAGTATCAGCCATTCCTCGTTTAAAGGGCAAGGTGATAAACCATTTATAGAGTTTGGCGGCACTGGTTTTATTGATTTTTTCACTTTACTCAAAGATACTTTCCATTGCAATGTTTCTTTAGCCAATGTATCGGTGAAAGAGCGGGTGAATATAGAACAGTGCCAATTTGATAGTCTTGTTGCCATGCAAGGCTTTAAGATACCGCAAAGCAACACCAATGCTCGTTGGAGTCAATTTAGCGGCAATAAGTTAGCCATAATCCATGAGGGTAATATACAATACGAGACCAATATGCCGCTTAACAAAGAGCGTGAAGACTACTTTTTCAATATTATTAAGTCTTATTCTCAATTGCTAAGGGCTTATAAAAACAATGGGGACGGGGAGAGTGCCGACAAGTGTTTTATTGAAATGAAAGACTTAACTACTGCCAAATCTTACTGGAACTGGAAGCAAAAGCCGACGGTCAATCATTTTATGGATTGGCAACTCAAGCGATTTTTAAGGACTTTTTGCGATTATGGTGTCAATCCGGGCAAAGCCTTGTATTATTCTGTGTTTTTTATCGCCTTTTTTGCGCTATTCTATATGGCAATGCCTCCCGAACCTATGCATTTCACATGGAAAGAGGTGGTGGCCGTTTTTTTCAAGCGTAAGGGTTCTTTTTGGTCATGGACCAAAGAGAAAGCCGCTTATGCGGGCTATATTATCAAGTTGTATTTCAAGTCTTTGGGTTATAGTATGAATGCTTTTGTCACCCTTGGTTTTGGCAAATTGCCCGGCACGGGTGCTGCCCGTTACGTGGCAGTCGTTGAGGGCATTATTGGGTGGTTTTTATTTTCTGTTTTTGGGGCTAGTTTGATTGGACAAATATTGCAGTAATTGATGCGCCGCTATAATCTATTCACCATTACTTTGTGCCCTATTTTTCCATGCGCTCCACTGATCCAAAACCAGTACATGCCCGGTGTAAGTACCTGAATATCAAGATTATTCAACCCTATTTGTATTGATTGACTCCATAGCATTTGACCCAAGGTATTGGTGACTTCTAGTACGGCTGGTTCATTGCCCAAATATTCTAGGTTCACGAGGCCCGTTGTTGGATTGGGTGATATATTTATATCAGCATTCGATGCGCTGGCACTGATTGTAGATACTACGCAATCTGGATCAAGGGATTTTCCGGGAGAACCGCCCTCACAACCCACTATCCAATTGATCGCAGCATTCAATCGCCCATCGGTACCAATATTTTCTAGAGTATAACCACCACCATTGGCGGCAGTTTCCCAAGGGGCTTCACTGTCGTAGCAAAAACTCAATTGTAAGATATTATTGGCGTTGTACAAACGTACCAGATCGCCATCGGCGCTGAGTCCGAAATTAAACGGCCCTGTTTTATTGGTCACCGATGGGTGTTGCAGGTTGAATTTAGAAGTATTTTGATATAAGACTAAATACGACATAGGAGCCAAAATCGTAGCAGATCCAAGCGTAAATTGATTGTTATTATTATCATCTCGCAATTTCCATCCACTCAAATCAATGGCTGTATTGCTTGGATTATAGAGTTCTATCCAGTCTCCAGCATCGGCATCATCGGCGGAGCGATAGTTGATCTCAGAGATGGTTGGCAGTTCTATACATTCAAACGCTGGAAGCCCCGGCGAACCGGCGATGCATCCATCATACCAAGCCTGAGGTACGGTTTGATTGGCCACATAGATAATGGATTCCAAAGTCCGACCAAACCCATCGGGGGTACAAGGCCAATCATTGCTGTCTTTGTAAGCAGCAAGGGCTACAATGTTGCCACTGCGATCATATAAAGTAATTTGATCCTTGTCGTCGCTCAACTCAAAGGGTAATGGCCCAATTTTATTGGTTACCGAAGGATTTTGGGATATAAACTTCAGGTCGTTTTCAAACAAAACCAAGTGCGATTCGGGCGGCATGACCGTGCCTACTGGTACAATATAGCGGTGGTACCACTGGTCGTCGCTGATACTGTAATTAGAGAGGTCAATACTGCCCAAACTGCGGTTGTACAATTCAAACCAATCGCCACTACTGCGGGTTGGATCGCTGTGATAATTAATTTCGCTGACAATGATTCGTGTTTCGATACTGTTTCCAGTGAAATTAGCCTTAAAAGTGCTATTTCCTGTTATATTCGCTGTGAAACTATTATTATTAAGGTCACTGATAAAGGCATTCGCATCCCAGTTAGAAAATGTAAATCCGGGATTGGGAATAGCCGTGATGGTAACTGGATTTCCATTGAAGTAGATGCCTGTCCAAGGTAAATCTTTGGGGATTATGGTAGATATTTTAATAGATCCAGCCCCAGCCGGGTTCACATCCAAGGTAATATCAACTTCGCTGTCTAAATCAAAGTTATTAATCAAATGTTGGCGTTGTTCGGCTGGGCGTTCGGCATAAAACGATTTTAATATAGAAACCGCATCCTCCCATGTATTAAAACTGCCAGTGTCCCAACGCAGGTGATGCCTTTGTATTTCTGGGCCTAATTCTGCGGCATTTTCATCCACCAAATCAAAGACTCGTGCTGTCAAAAATTCAGTATTCATCAGATCGGCAAAACGATTGATAAACAAGCGTTTAAACTCTGGATTCAACAATAATTTATTAAACATCAACGCATATCGTGAGTCATTGGCAAGGGTGGTTTGTACAATATCACACGCTGCACAACTCGAAGAAGTGCCTCCACTGGAATAGGAAACATCCCAAAGAATGAATTTCCAAGGATCATTGGCATCGGCTTTGAACAACCGGATGTTATTGAAATAGTCTTGAAACCAATCAGTGCTTGCTACATAAATTTCAGTAGCAAAATAGTCAATAAAGTTATTCAGATCGAAGCGTTTTTGGGCTTCTGCATAATTGGCCGCAGTATTCATATCGTTATTGATAATGAAGTCGGTATCTGCTATAAATGCATCCAAACTGCCATACTCTGCTACATAGTCTCCCACTCCAAAATGGGTTTTTACCATATTGACACTGTCAACATTGGCCCCATAATTATCGCGGCAATAGTACTTATCTAAATCTTCACGAGCCACATAATGCCCCCAATACTCCCCATTGATGAAGGCAATGACGTTTTCATAAGCCGCATAACCAGTATGGGTTTCAGCGGCTATTTCATTCACGATTCGGTCACGCATCCGAGTACCTTTTGCGTCATCATCTTCGTTTCTAATCCGAAATCCGTGAAATTGATCAATGGGTTTGTCCTCGCTAAAGATTGGATAATTAATCTCTTCAAGGCTACCATACTTATCATCAGCATCAAATTGAAGCGATTTTTGAGGAAAACCAACCGACCAGTTTCCGACTACATAAGCCGCAAAATCACCCTCAAATTGCTTGACCTTATTCCGATCAAAATACTCCACTGATACAGATCCTTTTCGATTGTAATTGGTATAAACATCGTCAAAATCTGAAGGAGGCAAACAAATAGAGACCACTGGCAAGGTTGTATTTTCATTGATAAAATAAGTACCAGAACTTACTCGAGAGGGCAGGGTATAAACCTGAAAACAGCGAGCCCGCACCACTGTGTTTTCTAGTATTTGAATCGGATTGGCGTATAAAAGGCTGGTTTCCGTAGGAGTACTGCCATCTAAAGTATATCTGATGCTCCCTGAACCAGCCATACTGATGGTTTGGGCACTGGTATAAAACCCTGAAATCAAGGAAAACACAGGCGCGTCGCAGTATTGTTGAACACAATCACCCCCATTTTCATTGTTGGGTGTGGGTGCAGCCGTAAAACACCATTGTCCATCATCATTGAGGCGCATGGTGCTATGGCCAGGCAACATTTGCCTGATAGTGACGGAGTCCAATATTTGGTTGCTGCTGTTATAAAGCGTCAACCGATCTGCTGTACTAAGTTTGAAGTTTGTATGAAAGGCATACGTGCTACCGCCGCCACCTACGCTAAACCAAATTGGATTGGTGATTGAGTAAATCGGTGTGGCATTGGCCACCCCAAAGTGAAGCCATGCACGGGCGGTAAAATCGCTGGAAGTAGGCAGCACATTGTGTACTTGTATGGCTAAAACATTGTCGGTACCATCATTAAGTAAATTTGACAATTGAGTCTGACTCAAGGTAATTTGTTCGGGCAAACCGCCATTGAATACTGTTGCCTCGTGTTCTGAAGAGGCTAGAGCATCATTGGCTGGTGGAGCACCTTGTATATTATTGCTCCTTCCTATTTCTACACCATTCAAATAGGCAATATAGGCATCATCATAGTCAATACTGACGATGGCTTCAAGTAGTTTAGTTTTATCGGCTACTGAAAACGTACGGCGCATGAAATATGAAACCGTACCCGTAGCCAAAGGAGTGGTGTCATCATTGTCGCCATAACCAAATCCACCTGCCGCATTCGTCCAAGTGGAGGCATTAAATCCATTATTTTTCCAATTGGCACTAATGTTTTGCGCTCCAATGATACCGCGCCAAAGATCGTTGTCAAAAATAGCCGTTTCCCAATGGTCAATTCCTCCCGATGACACTGGATTGCCTTTATTTTTACCAGATGCATACACAAGTACTCGGCTGCCACCTACCATATTATAGATGGGAAATTTCCATTGATTGGGTTGATCTTTATCACTGATCCCGTAATTAGCAAGGTTGATATCATCGCCTCCAATGTTGTGTATTTCTATCCAATCGGGTGAGTCCCCATCTTCATCAATGACTTGCCCAGTATTGATGGAGGAGACTTCCGTTATGCGCAATTGCGCCGTAGAGAGATATGGAAAAAAGAATAGAAAAAACAGGTAGGAAATGATGTACTTTGACATTGCTTGTTATGTTTATATTTGCAAAATTACGAAAATGAACGGAATTTAAAAGCCAGAAATAGCAAAAGTGTTTTTTGCAAACTAACGGGGTATTGTTTACTACCTTTGTAGGGAAATAAATAATTGATGACGCTCATGCTAGATAAAGGATTGATACACTGTTTTTACTTGATATTGATATTAGGCATTCAACCACTTTTGGCACAAATGGAGGAACAACCTGTACCGGGACAAAACCTGCATATAAACCAATTTTACAGAGCCGCTTCCTTCTACCCTGGTGTAGATGGACGCGATATTAGGGTTTCCATCAAAGAATTTCCGTTTGACAGTGCTGATATTGATTTAAAATCGCGTTATTTTAACTCTCATCTTGAGCAAGGAACGACCACCACTCACGCGGGACTGATGGCGACTTTAGTGGGTGGCGCAGGCATTGCAGAAGCACAGGCCTTAGGAGCAGCCCCCGCTTGCTGGGTCACTTCTACGGGATTCAATAACTTGAATCCAGAATCTATTTCTTGGTATCGGAATCAAAATATTCAAGTTCAAAACCACTCTTATGGCTTTTATATAGACCCAAGGTATAGCGCGGCAGCGCGTGATTATGATAGGACTACCGAGGCTGTAAACACGCTGGTACATGTTTTTTCGGCGGGTAATAAAGGCGACAGCAGCGCAATTACTGGAAAATATGCCAACTTAAAAGGTTTTTCCAATTTGAGTGGCGCATTCAAAATGGCTAAAAATGTGTTGGTCGTAGGCGCGATTGATTCTTTGGGGCAAGTACCTGTATTTAGTTCCAAAGGGCCGACGTATGATGGGCGTATCAAACCTGATTTAGTGGCCTTTGGCCACGATGGGAGTTCGGGTGCAGCAGCCTTGGTATCAGGCACAGCGGCACTGTTACAGCAGGTATATAGAGACTTATGGGATACTTTACCGCCCTCTGATTGGGTTCGAGCCATTCTATTGAATAGTGCGGTTGATATTGGCCCTCTTGGGCCGGATTACGCGGCTGGTTTTGGCAATTTGAATGCAAAAAGAAGCCTTGACAATGCAGTGCACCAGCGTTACGTGGTGGCCATGGTATCAAATGGCGAGTCGCAAGTATTTCCACTATCAGTACCTCCCCTGATGCGAGAACTCAAAATTGCTTTGGCATGGAATGACCCCTCCGCCACCGAAAATGCGCCAACAGCCCTCCTTAATGACCTTGATATGACCCTGACTGACCCAAGTGGTCTGGTACTTTATCCGTGGGTTTTATCGTCGGCACCGCACCTAGATTCTTTGTCTGTCCCCGCCCGTCGCGGACGCGACACCCTCAATAATGTGGAACAGATCACGCTACAATTACCCCAAACAGGCATGTACCAGATTACTGTAAAAGGAGCCCGGGTGGGGCTATCGCCCCAAACATTTGCCTTGGCATTTGATGGGGATACCCTTGGGCATTTTGATTGGATTTATCCCCTGAAAAACAGTGATGCTCCAGCCAAAACAGAGGTGATTCTTAGGTGGGAACAAGCCCTCGATGATAGTCTCGTCTCTTTAGAATGGAAACCCGTGACCGCCCAAGACTGGCTGCCCCTTTTATCAGATATTAGCCTGCCCAAAGGTTGGGTTAGATGTATATTACCTGAGTATTTTGGAGCATCGCAACTACGGTTATTAGGCTCTGGACAAGCCTATATGTCTGACACTTTCTTGATATCAAAGGCTTTACAAATAAAAATAGGCTATAACTGTATTGATTCTGTTTATTTCTATTGGAACCCAGCCGCTGCCAATGCCAATTATCAAGTCTATGGGCTTGGCGATCAAAATATGAAACCTATATTGGTGACTCAAGATACATTTTTACTGTTATCAAAACTGGATTTTCCGCAAAAACGATTTGCCGTAGCCCCTACCGATCCACGAGGTATATTGGGCGCACGCAGTGCTGCGCCTGATATCAATACTCAAGGTGTGGGCTGCTACATTGCTACATTCAACGCAGTTCAAAATGTAAGCGGTGGAACAGAACTAAGGCTTGATTTGGGTACCTATTCCGGTGTCAAAAGTGTCTATATAGAAAAAGAAAAAGAAGGGATATTTATGCCTTTGGCAGATTGGTACGATCCTGTTCAAATTAGTTTTACAGCGTTGGATCAAAAAATAGATCAAGGCGCCAATGTATATAGGGCTAGGGTGATGCGATATGACCAATATCAAATTATATCAGACACGATCACTGTTTGGTCAACCGGGACAAGTGCCGTACTGTTATTCCCCAACCCTTCGAGCCGCTTTGAAGGCTTATCCGTATTATTGAAAGAAACGGAGGTGTCTGACCTGTTTTTATACGATGTATCAGGAAAACTAATGGCTACTTATACACTCACTGAAACACTTACGCCATTAGATTTGAGAGACTGGTCTCCGGGGGTGTATTTTTTTCAATTGCAGCGGAACGGAATCGTATTAGAGACAGGTAAATTAGTGGTGGGTAAATAGCAAGTCTATTAACTATTTGCCTACTTTAGCCCCCTTTTCTGCCGCGCTGATAACGTTCTCTATAATATCCAACTCTGGTTTAATAATTTGATTTTCAGGCAACTGTCTCTGATGGTGTATGGATTGCATCACGTGTTCATAATTTCCTTGGCTTAGATCCAACTCATATTTAAACAGTGTATTTTGTTTAAAATGCTCTAGCGCGATGGTATGTGCATCTTTGGGTTTTAGTTTTATATATACAAAACAAAAGCACAATGCTGTCAAAAAACCACCCATACCCGAGGCCATCAACATTTTGAACCCAAACCCTCCTTTTTGAAGGCGAAGGCGCTCGTATTCGTGTTGCAACTTGAGGTGTTCTCCTTTGATTGACTGGTGCATATCGTATTGAGCAGACCACTCATCTAGGTTGCGTTGGGCGCGTTGCTCGCAGGAATTTAGTTCACCTTTAAGGTCTAAAATCACCTTTTGTGCCTCATCAGGCAACAAATTTGTATTTTGATTGTTTAGACAGCTATCATCCATGAGGGTAATTTTTTTGCAAAAATAATAGAAAATTCCTTGGGTTAACTAAATCTAAATACTTATTAACTTAATTTTTTGATGAAAATTGATATCCTCGCCATAGGAATCCACCCTGATGATGTGGAATTGAGTGCTGCTGGTACCTTACTGAGCCATTCAGCCCAAGGAAAAACATTTGCAATTTTAGATTTAAGTAGGGGAGAACTTGGTACGCGTGGCTCTGCTGAAATCCGCCGCCAAGAAGCGGCTGAAGCGGCTGAAATATTGGGGTGTTCATTTCGAAAAACCCTTGATATTGCAGATGGTTTGTTTACCCACACCCCCGATAATTGGCTGAAAATAGTACAAGTGATCCGAGCCTGTCAACCAGACATTGTGTTGTGTAATGCCATCAACGACCGCCATCCAGATCATGGCCGCGCTGCACGCATGACTGCAGACGCTTGCTTTTACTCAGGTTTAAAGAAAATAGAAACCTTAGATGATTCAGGCACACCACAACAGGCTTGGCGACCATCTGCGGTGTATCACTATATTCAAGATGTGCAATTGGTACCTGATTTTGTGGTGGATATCACCCCTTTTTTTCAACATAAAATGGATGCCATCATGGCCTTCAGATCTCAGTTTTATGATCCGGAAAACATGGAAAAAGATACCCCCATTTCTGGAAAAGACTTCCTTGATTTCATCAATGCTAAGAATCGGGTATATGCCCGTTCTATCGGGACTACCTATGCAGAAGGCTTTACCTGTATGAGGACTCCTGGTGTGAAAAGTTTATTTGATTTGACGTAACTATCAGTCCTCAACGCAACCGCTCGGCAATAGCCGAGGCCCATCCCGGAGCATCATTGAGGCTCTCTACCAAGTCTAATTTTTCTCCACCCCAGGCTACGAATTCTTCTTGGTATTCTTCACTGATTTCTACTGTAGTTTCTAAGCAATCTGCTGTAAATGCAGGACAAAAAACCAGTATCCTTTTGATACCCTTAGTCGCCAGTGCTTCTATGGTTTCGATGGTTGGCGGTTTTGTCCAAGGGTCAGAGCCGAGTTGGCTTTGAAAACAAACCGTATATTGTGAATCTGTAAGATCCAACTTTCGTACCAAGGCATCAGTGGTAGCATAACACTGGGCTGAATAGCAAAACTGATTGGTAGGTGTGAGTGTTTTGCAGCAATCGGTACTTTTCAAACAGTGATTGAAGGCATCGCCATTGCGTAAATGCCGCTGCGGCAACCCATGATAACTAAACAAAATATGATCGTAACTAGATAGGTCGTATTTTTTGGCATTTGCCACATAAAGATCTATCATAGGCTCCCAAGTTGGGTAACTACTCACAAACTCAACCGCCGGAATAATCAATTGCGCGCTCAAAATACGCATGACTTCCTCATGTACCGATCCCGTGGATGCACTTGCATATTGAGGAAACAAGGTAAAAACCTTTATTTTATCCACCTTAGCCTTCATAAACCGATCTATCGCACTGCTGATAGATGGATTTTGATACCGCATGGCCAATTCAACCATGTATTGATCGCCTAACATTGCTTGAACCTGAGCGACCAAACTAACTCCATGATACTTTAAAGGCGAGCCCTGCTCCGTCCATAATGCCTTATAGGCTTTAGCCGATTTTCCAGACCTAAAAGGCGCAATAATGCCCCTGACCAATAGGTTTCGAGCGATGGGATTGATGTCTATCACCCTTGGATCTAATAAAAATTGCTTCAAATAACGATATACCGCGCTGCGCGTCGGCTCGTCGGGAGTACCGAGATTTACGATTAATATTCCTGTCATTATTTTATTGATTCGTGTATTTTGATGAGAAACCAGTTGTATGGCACCAGAACTACTATAACACGGTTAACACCTAATCGTTCTGTTAAGTACCACAAAAGAACATACCTTTTTGCTAAAAATGAAAAATACTATAAAAAATAATAAAAAACTTGGCCGATCTCAAAGCAGACAACTAATTTCGCTCTTTCAGGGCTTTTGTCTTTTCTCAGCCCTACCCTAAAATAATTCTTGCCAATACCTACCAAAAAAGTATTTTTGCCCAAACAATAATGCAATGCAAACGAAAAATTTACGATACGACATGCGGTTTTTTGTATTCATCGTCCTATTTTATATTGGCCTTCCTTCTATATCATACGCGCAATGCCCCATCACTGTCAATGCAGGCGATGATATTTATGTATGTTCTGTACCAACGGCCGTCCCTTTGAATGGTAGTATTGATGGGACATATATTAGTTTTCAATGGACTCCTGCTCAAGGATTGAATAGTACTACTATATTGACCCCAACGGCCAATGTCACCCAAAATGCGACTTATATTCTGACTGGGCGAGCGGCAGATTTGAGCAATAATTTGATTGCAAATGGCAATTTTGATGGTGGAAACACTGGATTTACAAGCGATTACGTATATACTCCGGGAAATTTAGTACCTGAAAGCACCTACGACATTATACCCAATCCACAAGATTCACATCCTGGTTTCGCGCCTTGTAGCGACCACACAGGCGGTGGTGATATGCTTGTGGTCAATGGATCTGGCACACCCGGACAAGACGTTTGGTGTCAATCAGTACCTACTTCGCCCAATACCATTTACATACTCACGGCTTGGGTGACAAGTGTGGTGTCCGCCTCCCCGGCTCAGTTGCAATTTTCGGTCAATGGCTCTACCCTAGGTCCTATTTTTATTGCACCAAGTACCAATTGTCTTTGGCAAAATTATTATCAAATATGGAATAGTGGTGCTAATACAAGTGCCAATATTTGTATATTGAATCAAAACACTACCCTTGGTGGCAATGATTTTGCCCTTGATGATATTATATTTTCTCCTGTGTGTGTCGAAACCGACACCGTGAAAATAAGGGTAGTAAATATTGCTGCCGTAGCAAGTCCATCGGTGGTGAACATCCCCTGTGCAGGAGCAAATGTAACCCTTAGTGGTGCAGGATCTAGTACGGGGGCAAATATAACTTATGATTGGAGTACATCTAATGGCAATATTGTATCGGGCGAAACGACCTTGAGTCCAGTAGTCAATGCAGCCGGTGCTTATGTACTGACGGTTACTTTTACACAAGACGGCACTGTTTGCACCAAAACCGCTACGGTGAATGTAGTGCAATCGCCCAATCAATTGGTCGCAATAATTGCACCACCCCAACCTTTTGGATGTGGTGGTAACACGGTAAACTTGATCGGAATCAGTAACCAACCCGCCTTCTCAACCTATTTATGGACTACTTCCGATGGCAATATCGTATCGGGTAGTACCCTACCCACTTGCGTCATTAGTCAGCCCGGCACTTATGAACTCATGGTAACCAATAGCAACACAGGGTGTACCGCCACAACAATGATCACCGTGGGTACTGCCACCAACCCGCCAACTGCTGTAGCCGCCGCTGGAAATATCAATTGTGTACTACCCACTGCCGCCCTTTCAGGTGCTGGATCTACCACTGGAACCAGTATCACTTATACATGGAGTGCCTATAATGGAGGTACTATCAACGGTGCCACTAATGGAATTAATGCTACTGCGGGTAGTGGAGGTAACTATATTTTGACGGTTCTCAACACTGTAAATGGGTGTTTTTCAAAGGACACCATCATCGTCACTGCCAACTTAACGCCTCCAACCCTTTCTATCAATACCGCCGAGCCCTTGGATTGTAATACTGATACGCTAGGGCTTTTTGCCACCATCGCTCCGCCTAATGCTACCTTGGCTTGGACTGCCTCTGGGGGCGGTAATATCGTATCGGGAGGAAATACTCCCCAACCACAAATCAATGCCGTCGGTGTCTATACTTTATTGGTTACCAACCCAGCCAATATGTGTACTGCTACCTCCTCTATAACTATCACTTCGGACTATGCCCTGCCTACCGCCAATATTTTAATGCCCGATTCCATCACCTGCCAATCTCCAGCAGTAGTACTTTCAGGCAGCGGCAGCAGTACTGGCTCAAATTTCACTTATCTTTGGAATGCTGGTACAGGTGGCAATATTGTCTCGGGTGAAACCACCCTTAACCCTACCGTCAATGCAGCAGCAACCTATACCCTGATCGTTACCAATACCACCAATGGATGCACGGCTTTCCGCATAATCCCTGTAGTTTCTGACACCAATGTAGTCACGGCTATTGCTTCTGCCAACGATACCTTGGCCTGCAACCTGAACACTTTAGTATTGGATGCCAATGGCTCTTCGGTAGGATCTAATATACAGTATCAATGGACTACCACCAACGGATTTATCGTATCGGGATCCAATACGCCTAACCCTACGGTGAATACTCCCGGAAATTACCTGCTCACCATCACCAACAATGCCAATGGATGTTCGGCAACTGATGGGGCTTTAGTACTCATAGACACCATCCATCCACAGATTTCTATCGCCCCCCCGGCTCAACTTACCTGTGCAAATCCTACCTTGTCGCTGCAAGGCCAAAATCTAAGTCCGACAGGCAATTTCACCTATATTTGGACAACCAATGCCAGTGGCAATATTGTATCGGGCGCGACAACACTCACGCCTTTGATCAGTACTGCCGCAACTTATACCCTCACTGCTACCAATTTAAATACCGGCTGTACCACCACTGTAACCACTACTGTGGATATAGAGACAGGTACACCTACCGCCTTAGCCAATGTGGCTGGCCCACTTACTTGTATTACTCCAAACCAGACCTTACAAACTACTGGATCATCAGTGGGGTCTGCGTATCAATATACATGGTATAATCCTAGCGGTACTACCTTGATCGGCAACAACCCCACCGTTTCGCAAAGTGGCATGTATCAACTCATCATCAAAAATACTCAAAACGGTTGCGCTGATACCACTACTGTAACCATTTTGGAAGACAAAGCCGCGCCCCTTGCAGAGGCTGGAATCACCCAAGTATTGACTTGTTTGCAACAACAGGCTAGTTTGATTGCTAATTCGGGATCGCCTTTGGCCAATCTTAATTTTTTATGGACAAGTACAAGCGGCTCCTTTGTCGGAGCCACCAACATGGCGCAAGCCACTGTCAATACAGCAGGGTGGTACAAAGTATTGGTTTCCAATATAATAAATGGTTGTACTGCTATTGATTCTGTGCAAATAATTACCAATCAAACCCTGCCAACACTTGCTATTGCAACGCCTACCGTACTGAATTGCCTTCAAACGAGCATGACGCTTGTTGCAACTGGAACAGGTAATCAACTGAGTTACCAATGGCTAGGAGCAGGCATTTTATCAGGGGGCAATACTGGAAGTCCAGTCATTGACGCACCCAATACCTATACCGTCACTGCTACCGATGGCCTGAATGGATGTACTAGTGTGGCCTCGGTCACGGTATTGGAAGACATTGCACTACCTTTGATTCAAATTGCTCCGGGATCAGTGATTACCTGTGTAAATCCCTCGTTCATCCTTTCTGCACAGCATACAAATGCCACTGGAACACCGACTTATACGTGGGCAGCCTCCAATGGCGGTAATATAATGAGCGGTGCCAATGGACTTATGCCCCAGATCAATGCAGGCGGTACATATACAATCACTGTTACAAATAATGTGAACGGTTGTACCGCCACAAACAGTATCCAAGTTCTACAAAACACTGCCCTCCCTGCTGCTTTGGCTGGAGCGGATGCAACCCTTGATTGCAACACCAATGCCTTTGTATTGCAAGGCAGTGGTAATGGCACTTCTACCCTCAACTATTTATGGACAGCCACCCAAGGAGGCACGATCACCGCTGGAGCCAATACTCCAAACGCGACCATCACTACTGCTGGCCTTTATACCCTGAAAGTAACTGATACCGCCAATGGTTGTACCAGTACGGATCTCGTACAGATATTTAATGATGCCGATGCTCCCCTAGCCAATGCTGGGCCTCCTGTTACCCTCAATTGTACCTTGCTTGAAACCAATTTGCAAGGTACTGGTAGCATTGGAGCCAATATTTCATACCAATGGATGGCCGATGCCACAGGCAATATCGTAAGTGGAGCCAATACGCTTACACCACTCATCAATGATCCCGGCATATATACCCTCGTGGTAACCAATATTACCAATGGGTGTACTTTCAGTGCCACCGTGACGATTCCGGAAAACATTGCACCACCCACAGCAAACGCAGGTAACGCGGCAGGATTAAACTGTACCTTATCTCAACTTGCCCTGAATGCAGGTGGAAGTAGCACCGGAGTTACTTATCAGTGGGCAACCATTGATGGCAACATCGTCAGTGGTGTTCAGACTGTCGCCCCAATGGTGAACCAACCAGGTACCTATACATTGGTGGTGACGGCCACCCAAAATGGGTGTACTGCTACTGATGATGTATTGATAGGTATTGATACGATTCATCCGTTGTTATCTATTTTATCGCCACAAATACTGACCTGCACGGTACAATCAGTTGTGGTGACTGGAATGATATCTGGCACGGGTAATAACAACACCCTTGGGTGGTCAACCCAAAATGGGCAAATCACAGGAGGGCAAAATACCCTAGAAGCCACTGTGAGTGAGGCTGGAACCTATGTTTTTGAGGTAAAAAATAATATAAATGGTTGCTCCTCTACTCAATCTGTAACGGTCACAGAAGATGTACAAATACCCTTAGCGGCGGCCAATGCTCCCAACCTACTTACTTGTGCTGATACAGAGGTAAATATGGATGGAACGGGGTCTTCTACAGGTATCGGATTTACCTACCTTTGGTCGGGACCACAGGTGGTTTCAGGAGCCAATACTTTGATGCCCATTGTCGGGCAATTGGGCGTTTACACCTTAATGGTTACAAATACTTCCAATGGATGCTCTAAAACCACCACTGCTACAGTTGGAACCAATACTACTGCTCCAGTCTTGAGTATTGGTACGCCGGGACAATTGACATGTAAAGATTCTGTACTAACCTTAGCAGCCACGGTCACTAGCGGTGGTACCAATTATAGTGCATCATGGACGAGCATAAATGGAAATATCATAGGAGGGCAAAATGGGCTTTTACCAACCATCAATAAAATTGGTACTTATGTATTAAACGTTCAAAACCAAACCAATGGATGCAGTACTCAGACACAGGTAACGGTGACTGAGAACAAAATACTACCAGATGCTCAAGCCGGGGCCGGTGATGCATTGAACTGCAATGAACCTGAAGTAACGTTGGATGGCAGCAGCAGTACTAGCAATGTACAGTATCTTTGGACAAGTACCGATGGTCAAATCAATAGCGGAGCCAATACACCCAACCCTGTCGTGGATGCGACTGGGGTGTACCGATTGGTGGTTACAAACCCTCAAAATGGATGTACAAATACCGATATGGTTGAAGTGACTCAAATAGAAGACCCCATCTTTGAGACATTGGTTGATCAACCCGACTGCCTAGAACCATTGGGATCTATTTCATTTCAAAATATGTTGGGCGGCATCCAACCCTATCGTTTTTCAGTGGATGGGGGGCAATCCTATCAAGCATCTGGCGATTTTAGCAACTTGGCTTCAGGCTCTTATAACCTGATTATTTCTGATCAAAATGGATGTACTGCCACAGAATCAATACAACTTTCTGTCCCGTTGATCCCTACGTTGAGCCTTCCCCCTTATTATCAAATTACCTTGGGCGATAAAATTCTTTTAATGCCCACGACCAATATTCCGCCAATACAAATTGATGGTTGGCTATGGGCGACGGATACTACCCTTTCTTGCTTTGATTGCGAAAGCCCATTGGCTACACCTTTGCGATCTACCAAATATACAGTGACTGTCACCAATGAGGATGGATGTACCGCCACTGCGGCCACTCAAGTCAGGGTAGATCGTAAACGCAACCTCTATGCCCCCAATATTTTTTCGCCCAACGGCGATGGCAAAAATGATTATTTTACTTTGTTTGCGAAAGGAGTTGTCAAAATACATAACCTCGCAATTTTTGACCGTTGGGGCAATCAATTATTCAGTGCAAAAGACATACAGCCCAACGATGAGTTGGCTGGGTGGAACGGGATATTCCAAGGGAAACTGCTCAACCCGGCCGTATTTGTCTGGCATGCGGTGGTCGAATTCATTGATGGTGAAAAAGAAACCTTTTTTGGCGATATAACACTGCAATAAAGAGCTACCATCGAAACAACCTTAGTTCACAAACCGGTAGGTGGCCTTTACAAGCAGCACATTTCGCGCTTTTTCGTCAAAAACATTGTCAAAAAGGCTGTTTACTAAGGGAGTATCAAGATCCCTGAATGCATTGGGTGTACTACCTTGTGACCACACCAAAAACAACTCGGAACCGGGGGTGTATTCCCAACGGATCACTAAGTTAGATCGAAACTGGATATAGTTAAAATCAGGTTTTTCAAAACTGTAATCCAATACACCATCGCGATTTTCATCAATCAAAAACTCGTCCTCTTGGAAGTTAATTTCTGAATCGGTGTAGCGGTGAAACCTTGAGTTATAGTCTTGGTGAAGCGGATCGGTTACAAACCCATAGTTTTTGTACACAGCCCTAAATATGAATGGCTGACCATAGTATTGTATGGTGAGGTCAGGCGTTAGGTTGTAACTGAGTCGAGCCGTGATCGAGAAATTTTCCTGCGTCACCTCGCTCACGATAGTCCGCTGCTGTGACCCCAGCCGTGTTTCTGCTACAAATTGATCCTGTTTCCGCCAAGAACGACCATATCCGGGGCTGATATTGATCTGCATAGCATTGAGAGGCTGAAAGCCCGTCCACATAGAAATGTTTTGAGTGCGAGTAGTGCCTCCAAAACCCCAGGCTTGGTAACTTTCTAATCCAACCACTACTTTTTTGCGTTCGTCTGAATTAATATACACAAAATTTCCTATACCTGCCGGTTTTCGGAGCGACGAACCGCCGCGCAGGGCATTGTTGGAGATGTCGAGTGGATTATAAGTTACGCCAGTGCCAATCCGCCAGTTATTTTTAAACCAAGCGTGCCAATTGGTATTAATGGCGGAGTACAAAAATCGCCCTCCAAAATCCCACCGAGCCCAATGGTTATAGTTAACCCGCGCATTGCGGAATATTGAAAATGGCTTTTGAATCTGATAGCCCGCCCAAGTAAAATGGTTGATTTCATCGGCAGACTGCATAAAACCAGCATCATTGAGTTCCAATTCCGGTGATCGCCAAGTAACCCCAGTTTCAAATTTGAATACGCCTCCAATACTATTTTGCTTTCCGCCAATCTTACCAAACCTGAACGTGCCACCCGTCCCAGTAAGGGAAGTGCGCGTACTATCAACAGCAAGGTGGGTAGCATTGGTACGCTGAAAATAATGCTCAAAAGCTGTTTGAGTCGCCAAAATCGCCTCTTTGGAGCCTTCCATATGGCTAAAAATAGTATTGCCACGTATATACCAAGTCCGTTTTTTCCAATAATGCTGAAAATCCAAGCCTCCAGAATAAGCACTGCGATGCAAGTAATCAAGCCCTTTTTCTCGATTGACCGCGCTCAATACCCCACCGATAATGGTATTACCTTGATCATAGTCTTTCATGATGCGGCCTAAAAAGAAATTGGTCAATGGTTCTACCAATTCTTTGCGGCGTTCGCCTCCAAGATCAATACGGGCATATTCCCGTTGGGTGACACTCTCTAAAATACCAATGGAAAGCCCTTTGGATGTTTTTCCACTGAATTTGGTAGCCCCCAAAATGGAGGTATTTTGCGGCACATCAGTATATTCATTATTCTTTACATTTGGATACCCGTGCGGCGCACCACCAATTCGACGCGAGTAGAATAAAAGATCCCCATCATAGTCGCCTCCAGCTTCAGATCCCGTCAACTGATAATCAAATAGGTTGCGGCTTTCCACAAAAAATGGCCTTCGCTCCTGAAAAAATACCTGATAACCATCCAATCTGACGGCTCCGGGATCGGCTTCTACCTGCCCAAAATCGGGATTGATCGTAAAATCAAGGATTAGATCGCGGGTGACCCCTACTTTTCCGTCCAAACCACCAGTGATCTGCTGCTTAGAGCCATCAGCGAATGGATTACCTTCTTCTTTTTTAAAATGATCGGTTTTGGCCAATATGTAAGGTGCCAACTCTACCTGTTTGTTTTTGGGCAGGTTGCGCAGCCCATGCAGTTCTCCAAATTCACTGACCCATCCTCCCGCATTTTGAGGAATAAATTGCCAAGTAGAACGCTCTTCTTTTCTGAAAATACGGCGTTGCACCTGAATACCCCAAACGGGTTCGGCCTGACTACCGTACCGCAATTGACTGAATGGAATTTTAATTTCAGCCGTCCATCCGAGGTCGTCCACGTGCGCTTCGCCACTCCAGATGGGATTCCAACTATCGTCCCAATTATTACCATTGTTGGAGATATATTCATCGCCTCGAACCCCGCTTACAGAAAAGGTGAAAGAAAATGCAGTCCTCAAATCATGATAACTATCAATATTGACTTCCATCCAATCGCCCGGAAACTGGTCGCGACGACTCATGCGTTGAATAATACTATCAGGAGAGGTATCAAAAGCACGATAGCCGATGTACAAATACTTGTTGTCAAATACAATTTTGAATTGAGATTGCTGGGAGGGTGCGGTGCCTTGGTCTGGCTCACGCTCTATGAATTCGCTGCTCCATTCTACATTCTGCCAACAAGGTTCGGTCAGTTGCCCATCAAGGGCAATAGCATCGTTTTGGACAGATTGAGTCTTATATTGTTTTTTTTCAATGACCTTAGTTTCCTGCGCGAGCAGGAAACTAGTAGTCAGAAACAGGGTAGTGAATAGGGTAAGGCTAAGGTATCGCATAGATATAGTCAGTTACTGTGAATGCTAGTTCACTAAAGAGTTTGTGTTTAAGAAAAAGTTGCAAGGAGAAAAAAACTGTTTACTGCTAACTAAAAAAATGTCATTGACGCTTAGGCGGTGCAGATTTCAACTTATTGCCAAACTGAATCTTCAACTGTATATACTCATCAACATCCATATCGGTAAACCCTTTTTCACGAGCATTTCGAATAAATTCAGGTGTTAAATTGTGTATTTTAAGGTTTAGTGCTTGATCTAGGGTCAATTTGGTGTCAATAACTGATTTGAATGACTCCACAAAATTGGTGGTAATGCCATGTATTTTCATGCTAATGATGTCTTCCTTGTCTAAGTTTTTAAAACCCATTTGACGATAGGCAGTGATTGATTCAGGAGTAAGACCGTGTATTTTAAACGAAATCATGTCTTCGGTGTCCAAATCAGCCAAGCCTGCGGCTTTTAGGCTGGCCACATACTCGGGAGTAACACCATGTATTTTGAAAGACATAATGTCTTCATTGTCCAAGTTGGAGAAACCCGCACCCTTGAGACTGGCTGCATATTCGGGAGTAATCCCATGGATTTTGAAAGACATAATCTCTTCATTATCCAAATTGGAGAAACCTGCAGATTTGAGACTGGCTACATATTCGGGGGTAATTCCGTGGATCTTGTAGCCTTGAATCTCGTCGGGGTCGAGGCTGGTAAATCCTGCGGCTTTGAGACTTTCCACGTATTGTGGCGTAATCCCGTGAATTTTGAACCCTTGAATATCATCGGCACTCAACGAAGTAAAACCTGCTGCCTTGAGGCTAGCAATGTATTCGGGAGAAATGTCATGTATTTTGAAACTTTGTGCTTCATCGGCAGACAGATCAGCGTATCCGGCATTTTTGATCTGGCTCAAATATTCTGGAGACATCCCATGTATTTTAAAACTCAGCACATCATCAAAACTCAGGTTTTTATAACCCATTTCCTTGCATGATTGTACAAATTCAGCCGTAATACCGTGTATTTTAGCCGCCATATAGTCATCCAGACCAAGGTTTTGAAAGCCCAAAGCATCAATACTTGCGATATAATCCTCCGTCACTTCGTGTATTTTGAAACTCATTAGGTCGTCCAAACCTACGTTTCTCTTGCCCTGTTTTTCAAACATATCAAGATAAGACTTAATGGTTTTCTCATCCAATCCATGAATCGCCAACCCCGCTAAGTCATCGCCATCAATATTTTTATAGCCCTTTTTCTTTAAAAATTCGAGATAACCACGGTTTACATTATTCATGCACAAGTGAATCATCACCGTTTCTTCCACCCCTTTGATGTTGAATTCTGAGAGCATTTTACGAAATTCAGGATTTTCTACAAAAGAAAACCGACCAAAACCCGTTTTTCCATCAAATTCGCCCTTGAAAGTAACCGTACCTGCATCGCGGGTCAGTTTAAAAGAACCACTCCCATTGGGCAATGTCGAAAAAGCACTCACTGGATAACAATTGTAATCACTCCAGTGATTGTTCTTGCTCCTTCGAGTCATGGTGAGGCAAAGTTCTCCGTTTTTCATTTCACCCTCCCAGATACCCGCTGTCGAATCGGCAGTTGTGAATAGCGGTTTATTAAGTCCTTCAGTGGGCGACGTTTCTGAAGTATTAAAATTTACAGCGTTTTCGCTGCGTTGTGCAAAGGTTAGGCCAACGAGTAACAATAAAAACACACTGGCACTGATAAATTTTTCCATAACAAATGATTTTGAATGCTTGCTGTTTAAAATGTGTTGAACACGCGTGAACAATTGGCTTTTGCGAGGCCCTGCAAATGCCAAAGCAGGCGATAGAGGAAAATAGGCCAATTCCTGCACTACCACCAGAGCCTTGGCGTAGTTTATGGGATTGCCTGTCAATGCAATCGCCAACTCGTCAGCAGCGATTTCACGTTCCCGACGCATGGTGGATGAAAGCCACCAAACAGCCGGGTGATAATAAAAAATGGTTTCCACTAGGCTTTGTAAGATATTGAAGAGGTAATCACGCCGGATGATATGCGCAATCTCATGCGCTATGATAGCCTCTGCTTCACTAGGATCTAGGCGATTGATCAAGCCTATCGGGAACATGATATAAGGCTTAAGGTGTCCCACCAAAATAGGTGTTCGTACCATGGCCGATTCCACCAAAGCGACGGCTTTGTGAAGCCCTGCCTTTTCCAGAAGGTTATCTTTGATTTCCACCCAATATTCATCGGCTGGAAAATTGCGTTGGGTTTTCAAATAATACACCTGACCAATGTGGCCGAGCAATCGAAGGAGGCAAAATGCAAACCCAAAACTCCAAATCAAAGCAATCAATGATAGATGAGGTTCAAAGTAGGTCTGTACTGCTGCCAATGGCACCAAGGCTGCCTCATTGGCTGTCCGTGGCAGCACATACATTGTACTGTCCATGCAAGGGATGTACATTTCTTCTCCATTCACTGGAAGGGAGGCTCTGGTTTCCACCATTTCCTGAGTATTGGCGTACCAAGCAAAAGTAACAACTGCCGATACCAATACCATCAACATGCTGAGACCAAGTACCCGATAGCGGATTTTGGCCGTTTTCTTTCGTAAATACAAGAGTAATACTGCGGAAAAGATGGCAATGAGCATGGCTTGCCAAAGGGAGTGCAAAATAGTCCAGCCGAGGGCTTGACTGATGTGCGGTGGAAACAATTGGTACATATTTATTTCTTTGCTTGTTCTATTTTTCGGATCATTTCTTTGATGGCTTCTAGTTCTTCGGGGGCAGTACTCGCACTGCCCAACGCCCTCATCACCAATGAAGAGGCCGAGCCGCTAAATGCCTGATTTACCACATTGCGGATGACCTGCTCTTGCATAACCTCCCTTGGGTGTGCTGGCTGATAGGTATGTATATGCCCCGTTATCTCTCGCTCCAACAAACCCTTGTCCAGCATGATCTGCATCAACTTGAGGGTAGAAGAGTAATTGACATCGCGGCGTTGCTCATTGAGTGATTCATTGACCGTGCGCACGGTTGAAGCACCCTTTTCCCAAAGTACTTGTAGTATTTCCAACTCCGATTTTGTAGGCTCTGGAAGTTGATCCGATGTAGTATTCCGTAATTTCATGGTGTAAAGATAGGTAGGAAATTTTTCGTAGGAAATATTTCCTACTACTTTTTATTAATTTATATTTTCAATACTTGTAAAGTAATAAAAATGAATTATTTAAATATTTATATTTAAATAACTCATTTCACTTAAATTTCTTAAAAGGAATAAGGGTTTGAATATTGGGGATAATTGAGGTGAGTGATAATACACTATTTTGACACAACCAACTTCAAAATCACCCGTTGCCCATCATCGAATTGTATATTCACATAATAAATACCTGCTGGAATCAATCCAAGATTGATGCTTCTTTGTGACGAAGTGATCTTTTCTTCTTTGACCATCTGGAAATCCCTACACCAAAGCCAACCGCACCCTCAACCCATCCATATCATCACTAAGTTTGATCTGACAGCCTAGGCGACTGTTTGGTTGTACAAAAAAAGCAGCATCCAGCATATCCAATTCATCATCTGAGGGTTGAGGCAGGTCATGGTCGCTCAGTACATATACGTGGCAACTGGCACAGAGAGCCATACCGCCGCAAGTGCCCTCTACGGGCAAATCATTGGCTTTGCATAGTTCCATCAAATTAAGACCCATATCTGTCGGAATACCTTCCAGCAGCAGTTCTTGATCATCCCGATCTGTGATACTAATATTAATCATGATGCAATGCCTTCTATACCAGTGACAGTGGTATATTTAAAAGAAAGTTTTTTATCTGGATGTATGATTTTGAAAGCCGATTGGCAAGCCAAGGTTGCTTCATGAAAACCACAGAGGATTAGTTTTAATTTTCCTTCGTAAGTATTAATGTCGCCAATTGCAAAAATACCTGGCACATTGGTGCTATAATCAAGGGTATCCACTTTGATGGCACCTTTGTCAATATTCAATCCCCATTCTGCCACGGGCCCCAATTTTGGGGTCAATCCAAATAGCGGAATAAAGTGATCGGTTTCCACAAAAGATTCGCCCTCCGTGTCGTGTAATAAAACGACACCTTCCAAGTGACCATTGCCTCGAAGACCCACTATTTGTGAATTGGTCACCAATTTAATTTTCTTACGATCAGCCAAGTGCTGTACCTTCTCTACAGAATCAAGCGCCCCTCTAAACTCTATCCTTCGGTGCACTAAAATCAATTCCTTGGCCACATTGGATAGATAAATCGTCCAATCCAAAGCAGAATCGCCTCCGCCGGCTATCACCACTCGCTTGCCTTGGTACATATCGGGATTGCGCACAAAATACTCGATCCCTTTGTCTTCAAACTGAGCAATATTCTCAATAGGAGGTTTGCGCGGTTCAAAACTCCCCAATCCACCAGCAATAAAAATCACCGGAGCCAAGTGCTGATGTCCCCTAGTAGTGGTAATCATCCAGCGGCCGTCCTCCTGTTTCTCCACGCTTTCAGCGCGTTCGCCCAAGGTAAATCCCGGACGAAAAGGCTCTATTTGGCGCATCAGGTTTTGTACCAAATCGCAAGCCAATATCGAAGGATAGCCCGGTATGTCGTATATAGGCTTCTTTGGGTATATCTCCGACAATTGTCCGCCCACCTGTGGGAGCGCATCTATCAGGTGGCAACGCAATTTCAGCAGTCCTGCCTCAAATACAGCAAAGAGCCCAACCGGCCCAGCGCCAATAATTATTATATCCGTTTCTATCATGTTTATCCTAAAAGCAATTACTTTCCTGTGAAAACCGCAGGTCTTTTTTCCACAAAAGCCGCAGCACCTTCCTTAAAATCATCGGTGGCGCAGCACTCGCCAAAGGCATCCAACTCTTTCCAGAACCCATCAACGCCCTCTTCAAAATGGGCATTGACCGTTTCTATGATTTTGGCGATGGCCACTGGGGCTTTAGCGCCTATTTTAACAATCAATTCGGTGGCTTTGTTTACCTCTTCGCCTACAGGTACTACATAATTGACCAACCCTAATCGAAATGCCTCTTCCGCACCGATCATATCAGCCGTCATTAGTAGTTCAGTAGCCTTCGTTTTACCGATATATTGTATCAGTCGTTGGGTACCGCCATAGCCCGGTATCAGCCCTAGGTTTACTTCTGGTTGTCCAAATCTTGCCTTCTCACCCGCTACACGCAAGTGGCAGGCCATCGCCAATTCGCAACCTCCGCCCAATGCAAACCCATTGACCGCAGCCACCACGGGTACATGCAAATGTTCGATCAAGAAAAATACATCTTGACCACGCTTGGCAAAACGCATCCCTTCTTCTGCCGACAAAGACTGAAATTCGGTAATATCGGCACCAGCCACAAACGATTTTTCTCCTGCGCCCGTGATGATGACCCCTTTCAAACCTTCGATCTCATGCACGCCTTCACCAAAAAAGTGCTGTAACTCAATAATAGTTTGACTGTTTAGGGCGTTCAATGCCTTTTCACGGCTGATCGTCACTTTGACGATCCCGTCTTGGTTGCTGATTAATATATTGTCGTATTGCATGTGCGATTTACTTTTAAGGGTGCAAAGGTACTTGAAATAATGTAAAAAATTAACTAGTGGTTTTGAGTCAATAAAGTAAACATTTTTTTGGTCAGACGAGTTGATTTTTTTGAATTCGATGCAGTGCATCCTGGCAAGACCTAGTATCAGGACTTCGCTCCATAACGGCCATTCAGCGATTTTTTCGCGTCGCTGGAAGTTGGAAGCACAATCAAACGCCTTAAACCAGAATATTTTGTCTATCTTTGCCGAAAATTGGACAGTATTATGACTTTTGATGACTTTAATTTGAATACCCCTTTGTTGAGCGCATTATCTGAGTTGGGCTTTACGCAGCCTACGCCCATACAAGAAAAAACATTTTCAGTGGTCATGTCAGGTCGTGATATCGTAGGAATAGCACAGACAGGTACTGGCAAAACACTGGCTTATCTCCTCCCTTTGTTGCGGATGCATACTTTTTCTAAGCAGAAAGAACCCCGCATACTCATCATTGTGCCTACCCGCGAGTTGGTCAATCAAATGGTGGAAGAATTGAAGAAATTAACCGCTTTTATGACCATCCGCATTGCGGGTATTTATGGAGGCGTGAATATCAATACTCAAAAAATCACCGTTGGCGCTGGATTGGACTTGATCGTGGCTACCCCCGGACGGCTTGTAGATTTAGCACTCAATAATGCCCTCAACCTCAAGTATATCAAGCATTTGGTCATTGATGAGGTGGACGAAATGCTTAACTTAGGTTTCAGGACACAATTAACCAATTTATTGGATCTGTTGCCCAGAAAAAGGCAGAATCTCATGTTTTCTGCCACCATGACAGAAGAAGTGGATAACTTAATCAATATCTTTTTCAATGCGCCACTGACCATTGAAATAACCCGTGCCGGGACTCCAATTGCACGGATTGATCAATTTGTGTATCACGTACCCAATTTTACGACCAAACTTAATTTATTAGAGCGGTTAATATCATCGGATGAAACCATGACGAAAGTGTTGATCTTTGGCCCGTCTAAGCGAATAGCGGATCAGATTCATCAGTATTTGCAGGCGAATTTTCCCGATCAATTTGAAATTATTCACTCCAATAAATCACAAAATTATAGGATGAGTGCTGTTCAGCAATTTGCAGATGGCACCAAACGGGGTTTGATTGCGACCGATATCCTTGCTCGTGGCGTGGATGTATCGGAAGTGACCCACGTCATCAACGTAGATACGCCTGACACAGCAGAAACCTATATACACCGAATCGGTCGTACAGGTCGTGCCGACCGCGATGGTTGTTCCATCCTATTTGTCACGGAGAAAGAAAAAGTCTTTAAGGTGGCCATCGAGGAATTAATGGAAAAAGAGATTACCGTGCTCCCATTGCCCGATGACCTCATTATCTCTACCCACCTTACGGATGATGAGCGTTTCAGCGGCCCAGAAAAGAATTACACCAACATGCCCAAGTATATGTCGGGGGCATTTCATGAAAAAACGGAGAAAAATAAAAAAGTGAACCTTGGCAATGATCGGGTGCGTATCATGGCCAAAAAATATACGAAGCCGATCTCTAAGGGAGGCGGTAAGAAGAAAAGAAAATAAAAGGTTTACGATTTTAAAACGGGTAAATAATAAAGCACACTTGATTATTTACCCGTTCTTCATTTTACTTGATTATTTACCCACTCTTTATTTTACGCGCTCCACCCGTCGCGTTTTTCTGCTTTTTTCAGCCATAAAGCCCATAATATGGCTTTCAATAGAGGCATCAATGGTAGAGGTCAATAAACTTGGGTTTTGTTGGCTGACGGCTTGTACCCAATCACGGGCCAAACGCCAGTCACCTCCGCCATGACCAGCATTTTTATAGTTGGCCACATCATTGATATCTTTACTGGTGTATTCCTTTTTTTCGCTAGTTCTGAAATCACTGACCGTGAAATTATCCATATCGCCTACAATATCGCCCATGCTTCCCATCACACGGGTGCGCCTACCTGAATAAGAAGTGAAGGCTTCCATTGAAAAATTGGCGGTTACGCCGCCTTCAAACTGCATGGAAGCAACGTAGTGATCCGGTTGGTCATTGTCCATTTTATACACACAACGACCATAATTGGTGGTACGGAGTTTCTCCAAAATAGCGTCGCCATGCTTTTCTTTGTCTTCTGGCAGGTCAAGTACGTAATTCCATCCTCGCCCCCGATGGTATATTTTCAAGGCCGAGTATGGGCAAGTGGTCTCCACGGTGCATCCATCCATACAACGGGGCGTGCTGCCTACAGGCGCATTTTCAGATTTAAACCATTTCAAGTTGCCTATGGCTACTATTTCGTGGCAAGGCTTGCCTATCAACCACCTCAAAATGTCTAGATCGTGGCAACTTTTGGCTAAAATAATGGGAGTGGTCTGCTTGCTATTGTGCCAATTGCCGCGTACATAAGAGTGAGACATATGTACATGCTCAATAGGCTCTATATGTTGAATAGAGATCAGTTCTCCAATGGCGCCACTATGGATCAGTTCCCTCAACTTGATAAAGTATGGTGCATAACGCAGTACATGACATACCCCTACCACGCGACCCGTCTTTTGAGCCAGTGCCAATATATCACGGCATTCTTTTTCAGTGGGCGCAATAGGCTTCTCCAATAATACATCGTACCCAGCCTTGAGTGCAGCCATACAAGGGCCGTAATGAAGGTTATCAGGGGTAGTGATGATGACGGCATCAGCAAATTTGGGGCGTTTAAACACGTCTTCCCAAGTATTGAAGCGATTTTCAGTACTGATATTGTGTTTTTGGGTGTATCGGTCATTGCGCAAGGCAATGGGTTCTGCTACGCCCACTATATCAAGTTCGCCTGGGTACTCCAGTGCGTAACCGCCATATACATTTCCCCTAGCACCAGCCCCAAGCGTAATTGCAGTGACCGCCCGAGCCAATACTGGATAATCTGCTTCATCATCAACCAACGCATAAGGTGTGCGGGTATCTAATCCATCAGGAAATTTACCCATGAAAGCAGCGCCAGAAGCAGCGCCAAGGGTTTTAAGGAGTTTACGACGTGATACTGGCATGAAAATTAATGTTTATATGAATATCGTACTGTTATTTAAAGGGTTGCGTGCCATACATTTTCCCTTGAGCGGTCATTTTGAGCAAATAATTTAATCTTTTATCCATTTCTTCTTGGCGCAACTGACCTGCTTCTGTGATCCAACTTATTTTAAGTCGCTTATAAAAATGCGAAAACGCTTGGAATTGAATCCAAATTTGCTCATTTGCTTGTAGTTTTTCCAATATCCAATTCGGGATCACCAACGCATCATTGGGGTCGCCAATTTGAGCAGCAATGGGGGCAATCCCTGATTCATTCATTAGCCCAAGTTGCTGTAGTTTCCATATCCTTTGGCGGTTGAGTTCTGACAAGAAACTTTTTTTCCTACGCGGTGTGATCCGCTGAGCCGTGCTTTCAGAATCGTATTTTTTTTTGATCCCATCTATCCAACCAAAGCAAAGGCATTCTTCCACTAAAACATCGTAAGGTAGAGAGTACTTTTCCGATGATTTTGGAAAAATCTGGATCCAAACCTCTGTTTTTTCCAAATGGTTGGTTTCCAACCATGCTCTCAATGCAGTCCTGCTGGTAGGATAGAATACCTCTGTTATTTCCATATTAAAAATCGGCTTCCATTGAGAAGATTTGGTCTTCACGCTTGGCCATCACCCCTGCTTTTTGATAGTCGCCCACGCGCTTTTCAAAGAAATTGGTTTTGCCCTGTATCGAAATCATATCCATCCAAGGGAATGGATTGGCCGTACCATATACTTTCTCATTGCCGAGAGAGTTGAGGAGGCGATCAGCCACAAACTCGATATACTGCGACATCAATTCAGCATTCATACCAATAAGGCTTACTGGCAATGCGTCGGTCACAAATTCTTTTTCGAACTCAACGGCTTCCGTGATAATACTTTGCAATTCCATTGGATCAAGTTTGTATTCAAGCATGGAGTAAAGCAGGCAAGCAAAATCGCAGTGCATCCCTTCATCGCGGCTGATGAGTTCGTTGGAGAATGTCAAGCCGGGCATCAAGCCACGTTTTTTCAACCAATAGATGGAACAGAATGAACCAGAAAAAAAGATGCCTTCCACAGCAGCAAAAGCGACCAGCCGATGCCCAAACGTTGGTGCATTTTCGATCCAATCCATGGCCCACTTTCCTTTCTTAGCCACACAAGGCAAGTTTTGAAGAGCGTTGAATAAATAGTCTTTTTCCTTTGGATCCTTGATGTAAGTATCAATGAGTAGGGAGTACATTTCTGCGTGAATGTTTTCAATCGCGATCTGGAATCCATAAAAACAACGAGCCTCTGGTATTTGGATCTCGCGCATGAAGTTGATGACTAAATTTTCATTCACGATACCATCTGAAGCCGCAAAGAAAGCCAGTACATGTTTTATAAAATGACGTTCGCCATCGTTTAATTTATTTTCCCAGTCGTTCATATCTGAACCTAGGTCAACCTCTTCTGCCGTCCAAATGGACGCTACTGCTTTTTTGTACCAATCCCAAATAATGTCATATTTTATTGGAAATAGCACAAAACGGTCTGGGTTCTCCGCCAACATTGGCTCTATATTAGTTGTATTGCTCATTAGTATGTATTATGTTGTAGTTTGAGTTGCGAAGTTACGAAACATTCTAAAAAAGGAATGTGGATAATTTTCCACATTGTGTTGAGAACTTGAGGTAGGGGCAAAAAAAAACGCGACACTCATTTGCATCGCGCTCGGATTTCCCGTATATAATCTCATGAAAAGTTTCAAAATTGAAGATCAAAGTTCTGCCGCTTCTTACCATCCTACCGCCGTTCGTTCCCTTTGATGATACAAAAGTGCGGCAAGTTTGTCCACTGCCCAAGAACAATAAAAGAGGTTTGTTGAAAAGATAGAAGCGAGGCTTTTGAGCGATTTAAAGCCTCTTATTCATAGATTGCTTCAAAAAAAGTATATTTGCCAACAGATAGTGAAACATTTAGCGGACAAAAAACTTGTTTTGTTGAAAAAAAACATAAAAAATGGGTGTATTTTTTTCAAAAAAAGATTATTTTTTTATTCCTTGTTTATTTTAGGCTATTTCCAAGCCCTTCAATGTCTTCGTAAACGAGTGGGAACAGTCTAAATTATTGTTTCACCGTTACTAAGGCTCAAAGTACCCAACACTGGCACCTACCCAATCTTTACCTTTATTATAGCGTACTCCAACCATTTCTCCTTTGCTCATCCGCACCAAATTATTGACCAGTCTTGGGCGAGCCTCGTCCTTATCCCAAAGCAACATCATCCTGATTTCGCATTTTGATGGTTCGTTGGGGTTGGTAGTTTTTACACAAGGGATATAATCAACTTTGCGCTGCAAAATAAAATTGGAAGGATCATCCACCGAATTGACATCATCGCGGGTAACATTGATCTTAACACCTTGACCTGAGAAAGAAAACAAGGGCTTTAATACCCAATTTTCTAAGTCATCGGGTATTTGTTTGAGTTGGTCCACAAATAAGGTCTGTGGCACAAAATTAGAATTCAAAAATGGCAATGTATGCTTACTGATACGGAAAAACCAGTTTGGATGACCAATCCACTGAGCATTTACTTCAGTGGTAAGATCCCATTCGCGGGGTAGGTCGTTTCGCCTTTCCAATTCATCAAAAATGATCCTATTATAGATACGTTCCACACCGATCCGTTTACCATTATCATCCAAATAATATAAATCGCGGCCTTCACGCTTCAATTTTGAAAGGCACAGTACCTTGATACCTAAATACTTTTGACTACCCCAAAAATCAATCCGGGTATTCTGTTTTTCAGGCTCTATTTCGAGCAATATGGTATTCTCTGGCTTGCTATCACCCACGATGATTTGGCGTAGATATTCTACATAGCCCGCATTATCTAATCCTCCAAAGAGGTGGTTCCAATCTGTAGAGATCTCAAAATGCTTGCGATAGGACTCTGCCAACAAATGCTGAAAAAAATACAAGGATGGAAACCCTTGCATCTCAATCAGTTGTGGGGTTAAATTCCCGGCGGCATCGTGACAGATTCCAAAATCCAATTGCAAAAAAGTAGTGTGCGCATTTTCGCCTGGCACTTGCAAGTGCGTAGGTAGAGCGGCTTGGCTGAGTGCATTGAAGTCATCTTTTGTGATCACATCACAAATATCTTCTACCCCCTGCAGCAGCTGCGTCTTTAAAGAATTAGGCACAAAAATAGGAGTTTCGCTCACCCGAAAAGTGACCGGCTCTCCATAAGCAGTGTGAACCGTGTTTAGAAATGCCTCATATTTTTCTTGAGTAAAAGCGGCATTATACTGATCTCGTATTGTTTGATGCATATAGTAGTAATTGATTCGATTTCAGTTACACAACGGTTATGTTATGGACTTACTCTTCATTGAGTTTAGCCCAAAGCATGTCATTCATTTTCTGCAAATTTTTATTCGTGAGCGCAGAAATGAAAATAATATCAACGCCTTTAGGCAAGGTTGGGCGCAACATCTTTTCCAACTCTGTATCAATCAGATCTGATTTAGTGATGGCCAAAATTCTTGGTTTATCCAATAAATCAGGGTTAAATTCCTGCAATTCATTGACCAATATATCGTATTCATCGCTGATACGACGTTCTGTATCGGCTGGAATCATGAACAATAAAAGGCTATTGCGCTCAATGTGCCTCAAAAAGCGATGACCCAAGCCACGCCCTTCGTGCGCGCCCTCAATGATGCCCGGAATATCGGCCATGACATAGGTGCGGCCTTCGCGTACTTTTACTATACCCAATTGTGGCACCAAAGTAGTAAAAGCATAATCTCCAATTTTTGGTTTCGCTGCTGAGATCGCACTCAATAATGTGCTCTTGCCTGCATTTGGGAAACCCACCAGACCTACGTCGGCCAAGATTTTTAGTTCCAGTATGACCCATTTTTCAATGGCATCTTCACCTGGTTGTGCATAGCGAGGAGATTGGTGTACAGAGGTTTTGAAAAAGTTATTTCCTTTACCGCCTCGCCCACCAGGGAATAAGACCTTTTTATGGTCTCGCTCTGTGACTTCTGTGAGCACCTCATAGGTTTCAGCATCCTTTACAACCGTTCCCAACGGAACTTTAATTATAATATCATCGCCATCGGAACCCGTTTTTAGCCCTCCTGTTCCATTGCCGCCATCTTTAGCAAATAGGTGCTTGGTGTATTTTAGGTTTAGCAGGGTCCATTCTTGTGGGTTAGCCTCCAAAATGATATGCCCACCGCGTCCGCCATCGCCACCGTCGGGCCCACCTTTAGGGGTGCCTGGCCCACGATAAAAGTGAGTACTTCCCGCACCTCCTTTGCCGGAGCGGAGCATTATTTTTACGTAATCTACAAAATTTTCTGACATATATTAGAGTCCCAATTCTTTCCCGGCAAAACGAGTAAGTCCGCCAGTAAGTTTTGAGGTTAGCTGCGCCACGAAGGCGTATTGTTTGTACTTTCTTTTAAATTTGGGTGTAAGATCTATCAAATCCTTGACATAAGGCTTTTTAATTACGCGCAACCCAAGCGAAACCTTATCAATCATGTTGAGTCCCGACTGCCATTTGTCGGTGCTATTCAGTATTTTCTCCATGTTTGCCAAGTTTTGGTCATGGTACTTTTTGACGTATTTCACGCCCTTTACTGGGTTCACAAATTTGAGGTCTTCTTTCATAAACTGCACATAATCAGCCAGTAATCCATCCAATTTTTCTTCGGCACTCATGCTGCCAGTGGCAAGCCGTGCTATATTTTTCTGGTGTGCTGATAGCCACTTAGTCTGTTTCAATGATGCACAGCCCCCAGTTGGAAGCATCAAGATTGCGATAAAAAAAACAATAAAATGTTTATACATTATTTTGAATTGATGATGGTTTGAATAGTTGCATCTTAGTACTTAGTATTAGTACTTCCCAGACAATCAGATGCTGATCACCAATCACTTGCGCTGTAGTAATTGCGCATGGATGATTTCAGCAAAATAGGCATGTTCCAAAGCCAAGACTTTTGAAGCAATATCATGGGCAGAGTCTTGGTCGTCAACGCTACAAGATGCCTGAAAAACAATATCACCTTCGTCATAATGCTCATTTACAAAATGAATTGTGATCCCAGTTTCTGATTCGCCAGCCGCTTTCACAGCATTGTGGACATGCATTCCATACATGCCTTTGCCCCCATATTTGGGTAATAACGCTGGATGTATGTTCAATATTCTTTTGGGGTAAGCCTTTACTAGCCAAGCGGGTACAAGCCAAAGAAAGCCTGCCAATACAATCAGGTCCACATTTTTGGATCGAAGCACTTCCATTAATGATTCAGAATCATAAAACATGATCCTATCAATAATCAAGGTTTCTATTCCAAGCGATTCAGCGATTTTCAAAACACCTGCATCGCGTTTATTAGAGATAACCAAGGCGATATTTACGGTTTCATCGTATTGGAAGTGCTCCATGATTTTTTGGGCATTACTTCCGCCTCCCGACGCAAAAATCGCAATATTGCTTGACATAAACTTGAATACTTCGTTATCGTTTATTATTAAACCAGTATTTACCAGTCACCACCTGCGCCGCCGCCGCCAAACGAACCACCTCCAAAGGAGCCGCCATCGCCGCCGCCACTATCACCCCAGCCGCCGCTACTGCCACCACCGCCGATCCACCAGCCGCCACCACCGAGGTCACCGCCCCTGCGATGCATACGCTGGCCATCATTGCTATACATCGTAGTGCCATTTCTTATTTTATACCTAATATAGGCCATAAATGCAAATATCATTAAGAAAGCAAACAGCACAATCAGCATAGCCTCTGTAAAGGAAAGTTCTTGGGTGTTTTGGTGGTCATTTTTAAACTCACCCGACATGGCCCTAATAATGTCATCCACTCCGGCATTGATCCCTTGGGCATACTGCTGCTGCCTAAAATAAGGAATCATGGTATTTCTGATGATCCTTCCGGCCGTAATATCAGGCAAGGCTCCTTCGATACCTTGTCCGGTAGCGATAAATGCGCCGCGAGATTCGCCTTCGCTTTTGATCAGCAATAATATGCCATTATCTTTGTCTTTTCCACCAATACCCCAGCGATTACCGAGTTCAATAGCATAACTTGCTTTGTCATAACCGCCAATATCGGGGCGAATCATCACCACAATTTGGGTGCTGGTACTGTCCCAGTACTGGCGAAGTTTTTGCTCCAGCCCCATTTTGTCGCCCGAAGAAAGCCAACCAGCATAGTCATGTACATAGACCGCTGGCTCT
This sequence comes from Saprospiraceae bacterium, assembly GCA_031373665.1. GTDB lineage: Bacteria > Bacteroidota > Bacteroidia > Chitinophagales > Saprospiraceae > M3007. The sequence continues at coordinate 59,966 of JANMMZ010000035.1, forward strand.
GGTTTAGGAGGGAATAGATTTTGATCACCTTGAGCCCAAGCCATGGCAAAGAAACAAGCGGTAAACAGCACCGCTAAAATTAAGCGTTTCTGAAACGCGCTATCATTATCCATAGAGAATTTCGTCAGGAAGTTCATTGTCGTCGTTGTTTTCATCTGTAGGGAAATGTCTGCGTAATTGAGTGCCGACCATGCCGATTACTGTTATGATACCAGCGGCGGCTTCATCGCGCTGCAAATGTTCTCGAAAAATCCGCTTTTCTGCCTCCCAAAATTGAAAACCGACCAATTCATGGATGCCAGCATCTCCCCAAATAGCATAATTTCGAGATTTTTCGGCAATATAAATCAGTACCGCATTGCGGTGTTTGGTATTGAACATGCCATAAAGGCGGAAGACTTCCTCTGCGCGTTCCACAGGGTGGTCGCGAAAGCAGAAGTCTTCCACAAAGATACGTATCTCTCCACTCGTGCCGCGTTCAGCTTCACGAATGGCTTGTAGAATGCCCGTTTCTTCTTCTTTGGTGAATAGCATCTTAGAATTTGACCGATGGTGCCTTTTCAGAACCCGGCTGGGACTGGAAGTAACCTTTTGGAGAAAAACCGAAAAGACCTACCAATAAATTGGTTGGGAAACGACGGATATGAGCGTTGAAATCTTGAACCGTTTCGTTGAATGACTTACGAGCCGTAGAAATACGATTTTCAGTACCTTCCAACTGTGTTTGTAAGGCCATGAAATTCTCATTTGCCTTTAGGTTTGGATAGTTTTCAGTCACCATCAAAAGGCGACCCAATGCTCCAGATAAACCTTGTTGGGCTTGTTCAAATTTTTGGATGTTTTCAGGAGTTAGGTTGGCTGGATCAACTTTCATTTGTGTAGCAGAAGCGCGGGCTTGTACCACGGCCTCTAAAGTACCTTTTTCAAAATCAGCGTATCCTTTCACAGTCTCTACCAAATTAGGGATCAAATCAGCCCGACGTTGGTAATCGCTTTCCACTTGCGACCAAGCCTTTTTTACATTTTCATCTTTACTTACAGCACTGTTGTAGCTGCCACACATACTGAATACCAGCATAGCACCAAGTGCAAGAAGGATCAATGGAAGGTATTTACGAAATTCCAACATAGTATAAAATTAATTTTAGGTTTGAATAGACGGGGCAAAATTATAGATAATTTGTGGATTCATTGTTATATTAGGTCATTTTAATCTTTCTAACTGTACTTCGAGCCATTTTCGCTCTGCAATTAGTTGCGTTTCAGACAACTTTTGCTTCAATTTCTGTATTTTCTTATCATTTCCGGTGTTTGCTAACGTCACCATACTCTTTAACATGTCTATAAAGGCGTTGTTCATCAAAAATATATTTTCTACCAAATTCTTTTTGCCTTGGCGGAAAATAAATAATTTGAAATTGTCAATTTTGCTGTCTAGCAACACCGAATCGGTTTCATAATAGATCTTCAACTCCAATTTTCGCAACATCAGCCCATTGAATAATCCATCAGAACCCATCGGAATCAAGTCTAGGGCTTTATTGTATTCCTTGAGGTGGTAATAATAGTTGGCTAAGTTATAATGGTAAAATCCTAAAGAATCTGGTACTCCTGCGATCCGTTCTTTGCACTGATCTAGTACGTTTTTCACCCAATCGTATTCGCCTACCCCAAGCCCTGTTTGTACCATGTTTAAAAAAGTAGCCGCTTGTATTTTACCATCTTCATAAAGTAATTCATTTTGCAAACTGTATTTGAATATCTTTAATAATAATGGTAAATAGGCAATGTCGCCCCGATTGTTGTGCCAAGTACAGTAATTACGGGCATAGCGGTACAAAGTTTTTAATAAGTAGCGAGGTAATACCTTGTCGTGCATTTCGAGATCCTTCAAGTATTGTTCAAATACTGAAGGCTCTTTCTGTTCAGGATTTCGAGCAAAATCAAAGCCCAAACCTAACAATCGTAACAAAGGTTCTTTCTCTGTATCAGATATTTGAAGCGCAATAGGGATGCCATGGGCAATGAGTTCGGCAAAAGAATCGTTTACCTTCGATTTTCGCCCCGAATAAAATAGTTCATTGAGCAAGTCTAGTGACTGAACTAAATAAGCATGGTGGAGCGCATGAATGGCATTGGACAAACTCTCATGGTCATGGTTGTTTTGTCGCAAGGTATCGTATCTGCTTATTTGCATTTGGGTGAGAAAACGCAGCACCCAAAAATCAATATCATGGACACTTTGTTTGTCTTGAATCTCTTTTAGTTTTTCCAAAATCGGCGCGGCGCGTAGGGGAGCGTCTCGATCTAAGAAAAAGGTAGCCAATCGCAGCGATTCTGGCACTTCAAATACATTGACCGCTGTTTGAGCCGCAAATTGTTTAAGCAATTGATGCAGTTTGCTCATCACAACTTCTATTTTGCCTTTTACATAGGTTTTATCTGGATAAATGGCCCTATACGCTTGTTCCATAGATAAGTCAGGATGCCCAAAACTAGGGGCAAAAGGCAAAAGAAAGGTTAGTAAATCAATCGTATCTTTGGTGTAGGAGCCCTCATTAAAAAATGGAGAAACTACAAATTTTTGAAAACGATCCAGTTCCGCTGGTTTCAACAGAGAAAGCGTTTCTATGAAAGATGATTGTATCATGCCGCAAATGTATGAACTGCTAGATTCTTTATTGTAAAATCATAAAATAGTTGCAAATCTTTCAAAAAACTGCACCTTTGCAAGATGATAAAATCAATAATATATCAATAAAACTCATTTAAAATATGAAACAATCGCTTTTTCCGCTTTTTTGCATCCTGACCTTCGTATTTGCTTTTTGGTGTTGTAATCGAGAAGATGTCATAATTATTGGCTCGGACGATGTCATTATGCTCACCACTCCAGCTAAGGACTTAGAATCTTTTGCTTGTACCGATTTTACCAATAGCCGCACCTTTATGTTGCCACCAGCCGACTCACAATTGGTCGCATGGGCAGAAGGACGATCACTGGCCAACGATACCATCCAGATCGTACGTTTTGAGGTGTTACGTGACACGGGGTTAGTTGCTAAATTTACCCTTACTTTCCGACCGCTTACTGGCAAACCCTCCGAAATGCAATGTATGAAAGGGTTTGGGTGTACGCCGCCTTGGGAATATTTCCCTTGGAAATCACCTAATGGCAATTTCTTGGATCAAACAATACACAAGTTTCAAGTGTATCCGCGGGGTAAAAATGGTATCTCGGTACAAAACAGAAACACCACAGAAACACTCACCATCCGTGTGAACCCTCCGCTCTAATGACGGAAGGGTTATAATAAAAATGGGTCACTCCGATACTTCGGAATGACCCATTCATTTTTATATATAAGATGTCCTTTTGATGGACAATCTTATATTACTCTTTCATATCGCGACCACCAGTGAGCATGTCCTGATATTCTTTCAGTTCATCCCATTGGCCTTCGGCAGCAAACTTTGATTGTGCTGGCCAAGTGCTTGGATCGTGAATTTGGTAGCGAGGCCCTGCGGCATCCAATATTTCGCGCAAGCGATCCACTGGAGCAACTGCCAATTCTGCCCATGTATTGATACCCCCATCTTTCAATAGCTGCTCAATTTTAGGGCCGATGCCTTCTATTATTTTAAGATCGTCCAACTTAGGGCCTTTCTTAGACGCCACAGGCTTCTTGTCTTCTACTGCTGGAGCAGCAGCCACTTCAGCCACTTCTACAGGAGCAGATACTGCAACTGCTTCAACTACTTCCGCAGGTGCGGCTGCTACTTCCTTCTTTTTAGGAGCTGGTGTAGCAAGCACTGGTGCTTCAGTTTTTGGTGTTAGACGCTTTGGCTTTACCGGAGTTTCTGGTACTTCCACTAGTGGAAGAATGCTAACGAAACTACGATCGTTCTTAGAACGTTTGAATACTACTACGCCGTCAATGCCGGCGTGTAATGTATGGTCGCGACCCATATAAACATTATCGCCTGCGTGGTAACGTGTACCGCGCTGACGGATGAGGATATTGCCTGCAACAGCGGTCTGACCGCCATATAATTTCACACCGAGACGTTTACTTTTACTATCCCGGCCGTTATCGGTACTACCTGCCCCTTTCTTGTGTGCCATGACGCAATAAGTGATTTTGAGTATTAATGTAATGGTGAAAGAAGTTATTTGGATCTAAACTGAACCAAATTAACCTTTAATGGATTCGATTTTGATTTTCGTGAAAGATTGGCGGTGACCATTCTTTTTGCGATAACCTTTACGACGTTTTTTGTGAAAAACGACGATCTTATCGCCCTTCACGTGGCTAATTACACTGGCCTTAACACTGGCGCCACCGACTGTCGGTGTTCCGATAGTGACACTTCCGTCATTTTCAATGAGGTGAACCTCTGAAAATGATATAGCGTCGCCTTCTTGTGCTGCCAGCCGGTGGACGAAGATCTGCTGACCTTCCTCAACTTTAAATTGTTGACCGGCAATGGAAACAATTGCGAACATATTGTAAAAAATATTTAGTTACTAATTAGAAAATCCCCTTAGGGGGCGCAAAGGTACAACAATACTTTTGGATAGGCAAACTTTTTTTGAAAAAATATGGACTTTTTCAAATGCGTTGGGCTGTAATTAAAAATGTATTACCTGTCTTGCAAATCGGGACGCCCTACCCAAAAAAAAAGCCGCACTTTTTGAGTACGGCTTTAAGTTTGTGGAGGATAACGGATTCGAACCGATGACCTCTTGCATGCCATGCAAGCGCTCTACCAACTGAGCTAATCCCCCAAAGCGGGTGCAAATGTATGATGCCCCAACGAACGGTGCAAACTTTTGAGAAAAAAAGTATAAAATTACCTCGGGTACAGACCTGATGGGCAAAATCTGATAAAATATTGTACATTTGCGGCTATATATGGAGACACTCGCAATACCTCGCACGCAGCCTGAAACGCTGGATATCGCTCCTCGACAGCAGCGACTCTTTATTGGCGTACCTAAAGCGACCACGCTACAAGAAAATAGGGTGGCCTTGGTACCACATTCTGTGGCAACGCTGGTTGCCAATGGACATCAAGTCATCGTAGAAAGTAATGCTGGTCAAGAAGCAAGGTTTTCTGACCACGACTATTCGGAGGCTGGCGCACAAATAGCCTTGAAAGCAGAAGAAATATATCAAGCCGATGTACTGCTCACCGTAACACCACCTTCGCTTGATGAAATAGATTTGATGAAAATGGGGCAGGTCTTGATTTCGCCCATTCACTTACCCATGATGAGTGCAGAGTATATCATGAGGCTTCAAAAAAAACGGGTCATAGCCTTGGCTATGGAATACATCCGTGATGATGATACCCAATCTTTTCCGATTGTACACGCGATGAGTGAGATCGCAGGGATCAGTGCCATCTTGATTGCGGCAGATCTGCTGGCTACAACTCGTGGTGGGAAAGGTGTATTGTTGGGGGGGATTGCTGGGGTGCCACCCGCTAAAGTTATTATACTAGGTGCTGGAGTAGTAGCAGAGTTTGCTACCCGTACGGCCTTGGGACTGGGTGCCGAAGTGCGTATTTTTGACAATAATGTCTATAAATTAATGCGTTTGCAGAATATGGTGGGCAGACAACTGCACACCTCTGTGGTCAATCCTATCCACCTCAAAGAACAATTGATGACAGCCGATGTGGCTATTGGAGCCATACATTCTGCACAAGCCAATACGCCCATGATTGTATCGGGCGATATGGTACAGCGCATGAAACCTGGCTCGGTGATCGTGGATGTGAGTATTGACCAAGGCGGATGTTTTGAAACCTCTCGTATGACTTCGTTTGAAAAACCAACCTACGAACAGTATGGGGTGATTCATTACTGCGTACCCAATATCCCTTCGAGGGTAGCCCGTACGGCCTCCGATGCCATCAGCAATATTCTTACCAGTCTATTGCTGTGTGCCGAAACCAGCGGAATTGAGGCGTTGATCATTTCGCAACAAGGGTTGCGCAATGGGGTTTATACCTTCAAAGGGTCACTGACCAATGCGTATCTTGGTGAACGCTTTCAGTTGCGCAGTACCGATATTGATCTATTGATTACTTCATCCTTTTAAGTAAGTCGGGTAGTTGGCGCAAGGCGGCTAATTCCTTGTATTTTTCTCGTACTTCTTCCGCAGGAATCCCAAAGTAGGTTTTACCACCAGCCAAAGATTTGGAAACACCACTTTTGGCCAATACGATGGCACCTTGCCCTATGGTTATGGCTTGGGCTACGCCTACTTGCCCATATAGCACCACATTATCTTCTATAATAGTTTTGCCGCCTATACCTACTTGAGCCGCAAAAAGGCAGTTTTTTCCAATCACAGCTCCATGACCGATATGGATCTGACAATCCAACTTAGAGCCAGCTCCAATAATTGTATTGCCACTCACACCTTTATTAATAGTAGATCCGGCTCCAATATCCACCCGATCTTCAATGATGACTTGCCCGCCCGAACGCCATTTTTCGAAAGAACCATCGCTTTGTTTTTTGAAATAAAATGCATCTGAACCAATGATGGCATTGGGGCCAATACGCACCCCCGCCCCGATTTGTGAATACTCACCGATGTAAGTATTAGCCTGAATATAGGTATCAGCCCCAATGGTTACGTGGTCTGCAATCATAACCCCAGGCTCTATGATGGCACTAGGATGTATATTGGCACTATGATGTACTGGATACCTTAATGGCTCAAATGGCCTATGGTCGCGAACGAGCGCATCATATACCTCAAATGGATTTTTGACAACCAGAATAACCTTACCAATAGGGCATTCGACGGCCTCATTAAGCAACATGACTGTGGCCGCGCTTTGCAGGGTTTTTTCAAAGTATTTTTTTACATCCGAAAATGCGATGTCCCCGGCCTCTACTTTGTGTATTTCATTGATTCCTGTGGCAAATAGGCTGGAATCGCCAATAATTTGTGCTTCAAAACGTGCCGCAATTTCGCGAACAGATATAGGATGTGTAAATTTCATATTTGTGTGTTATAGCCTCAAAGATAGGTAGTATTGACGAATGACGGATGATTAATTCTACTTTGTCACTTTACTGATATTGAACCCACACCTATCCCTCAATTTGTCATGTCGTAGTGAAACGGAGACAACTACACAAGCCAAACTAACTGAAAATCAAGTATTTCTGTTGTTTTTTAGTCTTGGAAGGGTTAATTTTCAGTTTACCAAGGTCACTACAGGCGTCCTTATTCAAGTAACAAATGCAACTTTTTCGGATGGAGCAGGGCATTATTTTATCAAAAGAAGGGGCATGAAAAAATCCCCCTCCTCTGAATGGAATATTAGACTTATTTTGCCATCCGTTCAAAGACGGTTCAAATGCACTGCTGACCCAAACCATCTGCTTGTTATCAATGGCTTTAATGCTGATTTGCTCCGACGATTCAATGTAACACTTTCTGCCCCGTCAAAACCCAACCTGTCATGGGTTTTGGGTGCAATTTTTCTACTTGTGATTCTCAATCTAAATTTCAGGATAACGTTGTTCTTTTTTGTTGGTGCTTTCGTGGTATCTATATTCAGGTTCCAAAAAATGCGATCCTATCTGACAGCCAACGAAACCCTGCTCACCCTTGACGCGCCAAGGGCGGGGCTCTCGCTACCCAAAGGTGTAACGACGCGATATTGGAAAAATCTGATAACGTTCCAATGCTGGGAATCAGATTCGTCTTTAGAATTTTCCTGGAGCGATGGCTCAAACCAATTTTTTTGGAGCGGTGAAATCCGAAGGCTACATGGCTTTCTCCAAGCAATTCTGCCCAAAACTAAGCAATCCTCGCATTAACTACCAGTATTTTGAAGAAAGCAAAGGTCAGATATTAAAGATGTAAATTTTTTTGGAGAATAAATCATCACAGAAGGTAAGTTTTCAACCTCTCCTCCGATATTTCAGAGACTCCTGTAAAAAAATCCGCGACAGCGGTAACCTAATACCCTTACATCAACATAAACGCTGAGGGCTAATAATGTCTGTAACTTTGGATTTACCTAAACCGAAACATATAGTTACCTCTGGACAAATCCTTACCGATGCCATGTGAAAATAAATAATATTTATACACTTTTCATTTGATAGTTAAACAGATTATTCACTAACAAATCAACGTTGCGTATGAATCACACACACTATTCCACCACCCGTAGTTACTCTTTTTTTAGCAAATATCTGCTGATGGGATTACTGCTGCTTTGCCTGCAAAGAACCGCTCTGGCTCAGGGCGGCAATGAATGCGCCTCACTCACACCCACCTTCATCAACTACGAGCCTTGCAAATACCGCTTGAGGTTGGTCAACACCACAGAGTGTATTCCCAGCATCACTTTATTACTGCCAGCAGGCTCCTATACTTCATTCAGTGGAAATACCGCTGGTGGATGGACGGCTACAGAGGTATCGTCTGGAGAGATTCTACTCACACATGCTGGGTCATTTGTACCGATTGGCACCAGTTTCCCACTCCTTTTTACCCTTGATTTTGGGGGAACCGTGGAGGCCAACCTCAACTATCCTTTTACCTGCGGACAAGGTGTAAGTTGTACTTTTATCCCAGGTTTTACCCTCGAATCATGCCCCGACCCCGAAAACGCTAGTATTATCGGCGTGAAATACCGCGAATGTAATGCATCACCCTACTCCAATCAGTCAACCATCTCTGGCTGGCCGATTCAGTTGTTAGCAGAAGACAATCAGACGGTCGTTGCCGAAACAGAAACGGACGCTGGTGGTGGATATACTTTTTATGACCTGCCCAAAGGGCAGTATATCGTGAAAGAAGCGAGCAAACCAGGTTGGACATCTAATGTCCCCGCCAATGGTCAATACACTGTAAATTTAGAGGCTTCACAGCAGGTAACGCGCAATTTTGGCAATTGCCCGGCCTGTTCTTGTGATTCGATCTATACTGAAGTCGTACAAATACCTGGAGCATTATCGACTTGTACCTACTCTCTGAATGTATCGAGTACAGCCCCGGCGGGGTGTTTTACGCAATTAAATATCAGCACATCTGGAGGTGCTTTTAATACAGTTACGGGTACTACAGGCTGGAATGCCGTTTTGGTGAGTCCACAGCAAATTCAGGTAACATACACGGGAGGTTTCATCCCGCCAGGCGTTTCGCAGCCGTGTTTCTTCACAGGCACCAGCAGTGGTTCTGCCCAATCATTTGAGGTAACCACTACCTATACTTCTGGTGGTGTTACACAAACTTGCACCCGCGCTGCGGGGCCATTCCAATGTCCCCCCCCTGTATCTCCCCCCCCATGTTGCCCACAAGGTAATACTTGGGGGCCGGAATTGGTAGTAAATCCTGATTTCCAAGGAGGTTACACTGGGTTTACCAATGGTTACACGGCCGTACCTGCGGGTTCTCCCATGACCGCTGGAAATGCCTCTGTGGCCAATCAGACTCAGACATATGCCTCCAATAACCAATGGGGCTGTCTTGATCATACCACATACAGCGCGCCAGGGCTTTTCTTGGTTGTAGATGGGTACGCAGCACCAGTAGTCTGGCAGCAAAGTGTTAGTGTTACCGCCGGGACGACGTATTCATTCTATGCGTGGTTCAATAATCTGGTTATACCCACCAGAAACTACGCTGATCCAACGGTGACGCTCTGGGTCAACGGCAATCAAGTGGCCGGCCCGCTCACTTTAACTGAAATGGACAATCAATGGAAACGGCTTTGTGGTACTTACACTGCCCAGCAAACTGGGTCGGTAACGCTTTCCATCCAAATGGCAGCGGGTTCTTCTCTTGGCAACGACCTAGGGATTGACGACATTAGTTTCCGCGCTTGTGTGCCACCCAACCCATGTCAGGTCTCCATCAATGTCACACCGGTAAACAACTGCGGTTTGGTGACAGTCACTGCCACCACTGTTGGCCCACAACCTGTTAGTTATCAATGGTGTAATGGCTCAGTGACGAACACCTACACGGCGCAGTTACCCTGCGGCCCACACACTTTCTGCGTCACTGCTACCTGTGCTGATGGCACCACTTCCACAGCATCAGTGACTTATGTGGTATCTGACCCAATTCCGCCCACCTGCGTCGCAGTACCAGGCTTCGGCGTAGCACTCAACCAAAATTGTACCTACACCCTCACCCCACAACAAATAGACGGCGGCTCAACAGACAATTGCCAAATTCAAAATTTGAGTATCAGCCCGACAGTGTTGACGGGTTGTGGTGTCACCACTGTAACGCTCACCGTGACAGACTGGTGTGGGAATACGAGTACTTGTACGACAGGAATCCAGACGATTGAAACCGTGCCACCCGTGATTACCAACTGCCCGACAACTCCAGTACCAGTCCAGACCAATCTAGGGCTGTGTTATTATACGGGGCCTCTGCCCGTCCTGACCGCGACGGACAATTGTGGCACGGTGACGAACTTTACGTGCTCGTTATTCAACGGTACTAATTTCATCCCGATAACGCCCGCTACACAATTCCCGAAGGGAAACAACACGATCCGATGCACTGCCACTGACAATTGCAATAATACGAGCCAGAGTTGCACTTACACACTTTTGGTGGAAGACAAGGAAAAGCCTACTATTGTGTGCCCGCAAAATGTGTATGTCATTGGTGCCATCAATCCCGCAGGTCTATGCAAAGCAGTGGTGAATAACATCGCAGCCATCGCATCAGACAACTGCCCGATGTTAGGCGTGAACTGGCAACTTTCGGGTGCAACCATTGGTCAGGGTATAGCCGACGCCAGTGGAACGATGTTCATGCAGGGCACGACAACAGTTACGTACACCGCACTAGATATGGCAGGTAATAGTAGTACTTGCTCATTCACGGTGAACGTATCGTGTGGCCAATGGGCTTGTGACTGTCAGGGCACACCTGGCCCCGAACTTATTGTGAATGGCAATTTTCAGGCTGGCTCAACCGGGTTTTTGTCCGATTACCTTCCATTGTTGCCTTCATGCAGTCCAAAAGAGTTTTTGGTAACAGATCCGATACAGGCCCCTACGGTATGCAACAACTGGGCATCAAGCGACCATACCACAGGCAACCTCACCGCTGGATGGTTGTTCTTTGCAGCCGATGGCAGCCTAACACCAACCGACGATGCATGGTATCAGGCAGTGACATTGACCGCCGGACAAACCTATAACCTTTGCGCATGGGTAAAAAATCTAAACTATCAATTGGACAGACCCGACCCAATTGTAGAGGCATATATTCTTGATGCTTCGCAAAATCCAATTGGTGGCCCTATCGCTACGACTGGGCCACTACTAGAGGCGGCTAATCCAAGCCTTGGTTGGACACAAATGCTTGCTTCATACACAGCGACCTCACCAGGCACACATTATGTAGCCTTCCGGTCGGCGGGCACATCATTCGAGGGCAATAATTTCGCCCTCGACGATATCAGTTTCCGCGCCTGCACCCCGCAACCACCTGCTTGTACTTGTCCGCCCAATGCGTTCACCAACATGAGTTACAAGCAGAACAGCGGCCCGAACGTGCCGATTGCTTGCGGTCAGGTGGCCATTTGGCAGTGTCAATTCCCGACCTTCAACCTCAGCGGCAATTTCATGTGTCAGGGCAATAACTGCCCGGCTACCATTCCGATGTCGTGGGTATTGAAAAACGGAGTAAATATTCCAGTGGATAATGGCAGTATGACGGGACCAGGCTTCTTGGTTTCGATTCCGAATTCGTCCTTTGCCACATCGGGGGTTTACACCCTCACGCTGATGGGCATTTGTGGCACGGATACTTGTTTCTGCGACATTAAAATAGAAACGCCAGGTTGTGGTAACGGTTGTACCTGTCCGCCCAATGCGTTCACCAACATGAGTTACAAACAGAACAGCGGCCCGAACGTGCCGATTGCTTGCGGTCAGGTGGCCATTTGGCAGTGTCAATTTCCAACCTTCAACCTAAGCGGCAATTTCATGTGTCAGGGCAATAACTGCCCGGCTACCATTCCGATGTCGTGGGTATTGAAAAACGGAGCCAATGTTCCAGTGGATAATGGCAGTATGACGGGGCCAGGCTTCTTGGTTTCAATTCCGAATTCGTCCTTTGCTACATCGGGGGTTTACACCCTCACGCTGATGGGCATTTGTGGCACGGATACTTGTTTCTGCGACATTAAAATAGAAACGCCAGGTTGTGGTGGCAACTGTTCTTGTGGACAAGTGACTTGGGCACAGTTTTATCGCACTTGGGATTGGAATCAACCGATCACCTGCAACAATTTCAACAATCCGCTCAAAGTACCTTGCCTCAAGCAAGGTCAAAATTACTTCGTACATGGTGACTTCCCGTGTAGTGCAGCCAGCTGTGCCGGTGCAGTGACATGGACACTCACCAGACCTTCATTGCCATCAGTGAGTGGCACTGCATCAGGGCCATACCCTCATTTTGATATATTTATGGCGGGAGGTTTGTTCACGCAGCCAGGCATTTACACGCTGGTCGTGACGCGAGCCTGTGGTAGTAATCTCTGCAATTGCACTTTCGTGTTTGAAGTAGTGCCATGCCGCTGTGAATGCTCTAGTTTGCCACCATTGGCTTTGCAAAGTTTCAATGTTGCAGGTAGTATATTCAGTTGCAAGCGCACATTCGCCCCGGTAGCACCGCTTTGTGCAAATGACCAAGTACTTTGGTTTGTTAACTTCTCATTCGTTGGAACGACCACAGGCAACGCACCGTTCATGTACAATTTCCCATCAGGTGGCGGTTATTGGGTGTGTATGCTAGTGGTGCGCACCGATCCGTTTACGGGTCAAGTGTGCTACTATGCCAAATGTCGTTGGATCAAGGTGAAATGTTTAACGTTCCCCAATCCGACAGTGTGTGAGGCTAATGTAGTGAAAAATGGCGATTTTAGCGATGGGGCAAGCCCTGGTGAATTGGATGGCGATGGTGCTTTGGCAGACTGGGAATGGTTCCCAAATCAGGGCAATGGGTCAGTATTTGTGGATTCCACCGCTGGCGGTAATGACAGTGGTTTTCTCGTATTCAGCGGCGGCCAAGACAACTTTGGAGCCGTATATCAGCAGGTTGATCTTTCGTCAAGCAACAACTTCATCAACTTGGAGTACGAATATTTCAACCTACAAGGTGAAGAACTTCCAGCAGGTTCGGTACTCGAATTCCGTCTCCATGCGGAACCGACCCCGGGCAGCCTTAGTCAGGTATTATATACCCATCCGATCAGTACAGACACGAGCGAATCAGGCTGGCGACACCATTTCGTGTCGTTGCCAATGCAAATCAACCCTGACTTCCAGTACTTGATCGTATGCTGTAGAAACACCGATCAGAACCGACAATCGCTCGTCGCCCTGGATAATTTGACGATCTGCGGCTCTGGATCACTGCTCACGGAAACGAAAGAGGTGTCGAAAAACAATCTCATTCGCCTCTTCCCCAACCCGAATACTGGTGCGTTTACGGTCGAATTGCCCGAACCTGCCACCCCTGACCTGCGCTTCCGTGTGATAGATTTGACGGGGCGTATTACACATGAGCAAGCGGCTCAATCGGGTCACACACAGCAAACCATCCAGTCGAGTCACTTGCCTGCCGGCCTGTACTTCTTGCAAGTACTGTCTGATGGCAAGGTGTTAGCGACGGAGAAATTTGTGAAGGAGTAATTAATTTTTGAAGGTAAGATTTTAGGCCCTCCTCTGATATTTCGGGGGAGGGGCTTTAAAATAAAACTTCGCGACAGCGGTTACAAAATGCTACACAGCAGACATAACTGGCCAAAAATAATCATCCACATTTTTCTAAAACAGTACTAACATGACCAATAAACTTGCCCTTTTGCTCTTACTCGCCTGCACCTGCACGGCTCAGATTTCGGCCCAATGGGACTCTATTCAATTGCCCTGCCGGCCTTTCATCACGGAACTCCACACTTGGCAAAATACCATCTATGCCGCTGCTTCTGACGGTAATGTATTCCGCTACAACAACGGAAACAGCATTTGGAAAAACTTCGCCAAAGGCTACGCAAGAGCGGTAAGCCCCACTGATGGCCGTATAGCAATTACGGACAATGATGCCAATGGACAGCCTATTTTGCGCATTTTCAGAAACGATGGTCAGGAAATTTATTGGGGGTGGATTCCATCAATCTCGGCTTACGCACGAAGTTTCCTGATCTACGATGGTGCGGATTTGTATGTGGCCAGTAGTAGCCCAAGTATGTTGCAACGCCTGCGCTTGTTACAGGGAACTTGGTCTTGGACGACCGTATCGACACCCTTGGATTTTTATATAAATCAATGTGTGGTGCGTGGGCAGCACGTTTGGTTAAGTGGGAGTGTCCTTGCGCACTCTGCTGACTTGGGGGATTCGTGGGATACCATACCGCTACCCACTTGGTCTAACCATCTTGCTATCTCTGGCGACACGCTCTTGGTGCATTACCAAGATTCCTTACAACAAACCCCAATGTTGACCCGCACCAATGATCAAGGGCAAACTTGGACAACGGTATCCGCTCCGTTCGGCATCACTGAGATTCGAGCCGATCACCCGTTTGTGGGCATCAATCGAAATACAGGTAAATCTTATTTTTCGTGGAATGGCCTCACCGATTGGCAGGAAATAGACACCGATTTTACGTCTGCTTACAAAATCGTGAATGGCGTGCCATATGCTGGTCTGGCTTCCGGCATACAAATCAAACAAAACGGCCTGTGGAAATGGGTGGACATGGGCTACGGCAAGCCATTCTCCAATCAAATCCTCCTGCGCCGCACGGGCAACAACCTGCTTTTTGGCAATGACGGGACGGGCATCAGTATGTACGAACGGGTGGGCAATGCCCAAGCGTGGACGCAGGATAACCAACCCTATTTCCCGAGTCAAATGGTTCAAGTCGGCAATCAACTCGTCGGTTGTGGCCGCTATGGCACTTATCTCGCCACGGCTGGCGCAGCCGATGTACAATGGCAATTATTGAACTCAAAAACGGGCAGATTGGATGTATCAAACAACCAATTGTATCTAACAGACTGGAACGACGGCACCATCTATCGCTCCACGGATGTGGGTCAAACTTGGACATCAACAGGCATTTCGCCGGGTGTGGACATTCAATCTGGATACGCGATTGACGCAGGAAATTTTTACTATCGCCAAGGTGCGCAATTGCTGGTTTCCCAAAATGAAGGGCAAACCTGGACACCACACGGCACCATTCCATTTGGCTCAAACCCACAGATGCTCTCTCGAATGTTTGCCTTCGATGGACGCATGTTTTTGTCAGATGTGTACAACCAAAAAATTCATTTTTCTACCGATAATGGCCTCACATTCAATACATTAGCGGGTGTTCCGCAACAACAAAACCTTACGGCATTCCGCTTGAGGGTGTTCAACAATGACCTGTACTTGTACATCGGCGACAAGAAATTGTACCGCTCCTTGGATTATGGTCAAACTTGGAAAACGACCAAAGCGCCTTACCCTGGGTTTGATTTTGAACCCAGTATTGCCGAAAGTGCCATGTTTGCTAATGACACCAAAATGTACCTCTACGACCCGTCGCAAGGCGTGGCGTGGGCCGCCAATGTGAACGAACTCGAACCCTCACCTTGCGATGACATCGTGATAAATATGTTGCCCAAGGGATGTACTTATGCTGATTATGAAGGCTGGATTAACCTTAATGTATCTGGTACTTTCCCAGGATTGCAATACACTTGGTTCAAAGATGGCACGATCATTCAACAAAACTCGATTGATGCTTATCCCAATTTCAACCCCATTCCGCCAGGCAATACCTCCACTTATGTGCTGCGCATCAATGATCCTGCATCGGGCTGTTCCGTTTCCGATACCATTCAGTTTGTGCCGCCGCCCGTGGCGGATTTTGGACTGCCTTCTGTCTATGAAATGCCCTGCAACGTTGCGTCTGTTCCACTCAATTTGAGCCTTTCTACGGCATTGCCAGGCATTCAATATCGAGTTATATTCATCTTTCCACCTTATGGCGAATACTACAATGAAATATTGCCTGATGGTACTCTTGCCAATCCCATCGGTCTTGATTTATCAACCGAAATTTATCAACTCCAAGTCTATGACCCGGAATCTGGGTGCTACGCGATAGATACGGTGTATATTTCTCGGGATCAGGACGAAACTATCGCAGACTATGCAACGCTGTGGGCCAATTGTGGCCAAAACAATGGCATTGCACAACTTTACAATAACAACGACCCGAACATCACCTACGCTTGGAGCAATGGCGCGACGACCCAAACCGTCACTGGGCTGGCGCCAGGCTGGTATTCGGTGACCGTCACGAATGACTTTTGTTACAGCATTCAAAATATTGAAATTCAGGAAAACCCTGTCTGCAAGGTCAAAATCAGGGGAAATATATGGAACAACACCGTTTGCAACAACACTTGGCCCGCCCAACCTGCCCCACAGATTATGCTCCATCTATTGCCCGACGATGTGTTCACATTTTCTGACAATCAAGGCAATTACGAGTTTGCGGCCAATCCGGGTGCGCATACCATCGGGTTTGCTGATAATTTGCTGTACGAGCTGCTTTGCCCCGCTTCGGGCAGCATCTCGGTCAATTTGCCTAATTTCGGCGATGTTTCGATAGGCAACGACTTCTTCGTGCAAGCCAAACCCATTAAAAACTTAGTAGTCGGCATTTCGGCCAGCCCAACTGTTCGCGGCACGACGACCTCCGTCACATTCTCGGTGTGCAACAAGGGCAACCAACCCATCGAAAATGTGGTATTTCAATACCAGCACGATCCTACACTGGGCAGCTTGCCGCTTCAGCAAGTATTCAACGCCTACGACCCTGCTACGCACACTGCCACATTGAACATAGGGACACTATGGCCGGGACAATGCTGGAACAATAGTTTTGCATTTGATGTGCCAGAAAGCATTCCCCTCGGCACGGTGCTACAATTTTCGGCGATGGTATTACCCGTTGACGACGACTTTTTCCCGGTGGACAATCAGCAAGAATGGTCGCGCACAGTGGTCGCTGCTTTCGATCCTAACGACAAACAGGTAAGCCCTGGTGATACGGAATACGGCGGCAAAATTTTTGAAAAAGACTCTCTATTGCGCTACACTGTGCGTTTTCAGAATACGGGCAATTACCCAGCCACGACCGTCGAAATCCGCGATACCCTCGACTCAAATTTGGACGTGACCAGCATCCAACTCATCGGTACCAGCCACTCGTATCCCTTGCAAATGCGTTTTGAAGAGCAAAATGTGTTGATTTTCCGTTTTAACGACATCAATCTGCCCGATAGCATGACCAGCCAATCCATGAGCCAAGGTTATGTTAGTTTTTCCATTTTACGCAAAAAAGACCTCCCATCTGGCACCGTAATCCGAAACCGTGCGGGTATTTATTTCGACTACAATTCGCCCATCATTACCAACTGGACGGAAAGCGTCCTAAGCCCGCCAGTAGGTGTAAGACCCGACCTGCAAACAGTCATAAAAGTGCGTCTTTTCCCCAACCCCAACTACGGTGCTTTCAGCATCGAATTGCCCGAACCTGCCACCCCTGACTTGCGCTTCCGTGTGGTAGATTTGACGGGGCGTATTACGCATGAGCAAGCGGCTCAATCGGGTCACGCACAGCAAACCATCCAGTCGAGTCACTTGCCTGCTGGCCTGTACTTCCTGCAAGTGGTTTCTGAAGGTCGGATATTGACGACAGAGAAATTTGTAAAAGAATAATTGATTTTTGAAAGTAAATTTTATACCCCTCCTCCGATTTATTGGGGGAGGGGCTTTTTTTGAATACTTTCTCAAAACACCAGTACATTTGCAAAAAAAATTACAGCAATGAAATATCTGATTTTTACGACTTTTTTAGCCACCGCCTGCATGTCATGCAACCTCACCTCAAAACGATCTAATGGTGCAAAAAGCCTTTTCAATGGAAAAGATTTAAGTGGTTGGCATATTGATGTACCTGATATGGATAACAATCCCGCGCTGAAAAGCCCGTTCATCATTCGCAATGGCTTGCTGGTAAGCCTGGGTACTCCAGGAGGACACTTGATTACTGATGCTATTTATGAAAATTATCGCTTAGAAGTTCAGTACCGATTTGCGGGCACTCCAGGCAACTGTGGTGTACTGGTACATGCCTCCACCCCTCGTGCACTTTATAAAATGTTCCCAAAATCAATGGAAGTGCAAATGATGCACGAAAATGCAGGCGATTTTTGGTGCATTGTAGAAGACATTACCGTGCCTGATATGGAAAAAAGGAGGGGTGTGAAAAAAGACTGGGGTATTACAGAAGGCAAAGAACGCCGCATCATCAACCTTACCGACGGCTCCGAAAATCCTTTGGGTCAGTGGAATACGATGATGATTGAATGCGTAGCCAATACCGTCAAAGTATGGGTAAATGATACCCTTGTCAATTATGGTACTGGTGCTACGGCATCGAAAGGTCAGATCGCCGTTCAAGCCGAGGGCTCGGAGGTCGAATTTCGGAAACTGCACCTAAGCCCTTGTTCGAAATTGACTAAATAGTAGGCTCGTCAGTGACTGAATCAACCCGAAAAGGACTAACCAATACCCCAGTGCGCAATCGAGGCTCAAAATAGGTGCTTTTCGGTGGCAGGCTCTCTCTATTATCTGCCAGTTGCATCATGTCACCTATAGCGACCGGATACAAAATAAAGCCAACGCGGTGGTTGCGCTTTCTATTAGTCATTTTGCAAACGCCTTTAAGCCCTTTACTGCCCTCGATATAGTTAATACGGGTATCAGTCCTTATCTCTTGAATATCAAAAATATTTTGGATCACATGCTCATTGAGGAGATTGGCATCCAATAAAACCTTATCCCCATCGTGGCGTGCTAAAAGTTCTGGCCTCCAGCGGAGGCTAAACCAATCGTTCTCTAGATACATCACGATTTCGTGCTTGGATTGAGGTTTGTGTGGGCTATCCAAGGGGGTTATTTCAAATAACCGTCCCAAAGCAACCATCAATCGTGGTATTCCAATGCTTTTAGTACCTTCAATGACACGGTTATAATCCAAAATATCCAACTGATCAGACCCAAAATAAGCAGCATACAAGTGATTAAAGTCATATTCAGTTGCTTTTCCCTTGTGTTGTTCGTGCAAGTAAACCATTGTGGCTGTACGGTGGTGTCCATCTGCGATATACACATTTTTGATGTGTTTTTCAAACAATTCTTGCAGATTTTTAATGTCTTCTGGCTCGGTGATGGCCCAAATATGGTGACGCTGATGGTCTTTTTGAAAGTGTATATGCGAATAAGCGGGACGCTTTTTACAAAGTATTTCCAGTGCTTGTTGTATGGCAGGTACTGATGGATATGTCAATAGTATGGGCTTCAATACGGCATCCCATTCCATGAACAATTTTATTTGTTCCTGCTCCCGTTCATTAAGGGTATTTTCGTGTTTTCTAACTTTTCCCGCGTGAAAATCTGCTACATCATTGTGTGCGATCAATCCCACGTGCGAGCGATGCCCAGCCTTGATTTGATAAATATAAAGAGCAGATTTTGGCATTTTTTGAAATAATCCAGCAGATCTATATTCAATATAGGCATTTTTTGCATTGTCACAAAAAGTATCGGGTGATAGTATTTGGTCGAAATCGGCCGAAAGGGCACGGAATGGATTAATCTTCATCTATAAACATTTTAATTGGCTCATCAACACATCCAATTGCTGCACTTCGTAATCATCATAGCCATTGGCCCAGGCTATGCGGACTTTATCCAATTCGGTGCGGCGCAATTTTTTTAAAATTAATTCATCCAGACTATACTGGGCTCTGTAGGTAGCCACTTGTCCAGAAGGGTCAAAACTGCCTTCATCGGTCTGGGTATTATAAAGTGTAAAACTACTACCGTCTATAAATTCCAAAACAGCCACTGCATTTTTATCCATTTTCCCAAATGCCTTGCGTGCATTAGGATCATTCACCGTAAAATGGAGCCGCAACACTACATTAGAGCCAGTCGCGAGCAATGAAGTTTGGCCAATAACATGGGTTTTGCCTTGTAAATACCGCTTGAGCGCCGGATTAGAATACCGAAACAATTCTTGGGCGGCGGTTTCTCGGATACGTTGCCCTGAAAATTCATCGCGGGTATCGCTCACAATAAGGCACGGCAATGGTGGTGGGTTGAGCATCACATCAGTAGCCGGGTCATACTTTTTAAATATGGGCCCAGGTTTGATCGGTTTTTTATCTTTTTCCTTGGCTACTTCTTTGGGGTTGGTAGTGGTGCTATCAGCGACGGCTGGGGTAGCAGATATACTAATATTTTCTGGTTTAGGATCAGGTTTGGTTTCCGTGAGTGCTGATGGGGCGGGTTCCGGTATGAGTATTGACTGAATGGTCAATACCTTTTTCCAAAGGATGGTTAGACTTTTGCGTTGCCCAATACTATCAAGCACATTGGTCTTTTGGGCAAGTGCTAACGCTTGTTTGGATTGCTTTTGATGTTGCTCTTGTACTTTTTCAATAGTTTTTGCGTTTTTGAGTCGTTGCTTTATTTCGGCCAATTGAGGTTTGGAAACAGTACTGTCTTTTTGGGCAGATTTCAATTCCAATTCAATGTCATTTCGAGTGGAACGCACTTGGGCATACCGGATCGTAATGATCGAATCAAATAGTTGGCTGGCACTCCATAGTTTTGCCGTGTAGAATGCAACGGCATGGTCTGAAAGGCTGTCTATAACAGGTAACCCCTCCACTTGCATGGGTAGGGTAGGTGTTTCAGCCTGAGTGAAGGCCGTCAAATGACCCCCAATCCCAAGAAAACAAAGTATAAAAAGCCTCAACGACGACAAAAGTCGGTTGTTCATAAGCAAATTGCGTGTGTATGGCGTTATTGTGTTTCTCACTAAATGAATTACTTTTAAATTTGCGCAAAATTAAACAGAACTAAACATATTAATCTGCATATTGATGAAAGCCTTCTACATTATTACATTGATGTCCCTAATTATTCTACAAACTGCCTGCAACAACGGCAATAAAACGACGACCTCACAAACGATGGAGTTTAAACAGATCCCTGTTACTTACCCTGCTACACGCAAAGATACAACAGTAACGGATACCTATTTCAATGATAAAATTTCGGACTCATACCGATGGCTCGAAGACGACCAAGGTGCGGAGACCAAAGAGTGGGTAACCCGTCAAAATATCGTTACCAACGGCTATTTAAGCCAAATTCCGTATCGTGATCAAGTAAAAAAACGATTAGAAGAAATTTTTAATTTTGAAAAATTTGGTACGCCTTTCAAAGAAGGCTCTAAGTATTATTTCTTTAAAAACGATGGGTTACAGAACCAAAGTGTGCTGTATGTGCAAGAACAATTGAATGCGCAGGCAAACATGGTTTTAGATCCCAATAAATTCAGTGCCGATGGTACTACTTCTCTAGGGGAATTAGATTTCTCTAAAGATGGACATTATCTGGCATACACGACTTCCAAAGGTGGTTCAGACTGGCGCACCATAGTCGTAAAAGACCTCCAAACGGGTGAAATGCTACCCGATCAATTAGAGTGGGCTAAATTCACAGGCATTGCTTGGGAAGGTAATGGATTTTATTATACCCGCTACCCAGAACCCAAAAAAGGGGCGGAACTCACTGGTGCCAACCAGTATGGTGCAGTATATTACCATAAATTGGGTACCAAACAAGCCGATGACAAACTGATATACAGCGACAAGGCTCATCCCAACCGCTCTTTTGGTAGCAGCACTACCGATGATGAACGCTTTTTGATCGTCAGTGGTTTTGAAACCACCAGCGGCAATGTCTTGTATTTCAAGGATTTAAAAGGAAATAAAGACGGGTTTACTGCTATTTCTACCTCCTTCGATCATGATTTTAGCGTCATTGATAATTTAAGTGAGAATTTGTTGATCCTAACCAATAAAGGTGCGGCCAACCAACGCCTCATCTTAGTAAATACGACGAAACCCGAAGAGTCTAATTGGCAAACACTTATATCGGAAGACCAAAACGATGTTTTGCAAGGTGCTTCCGTTTGTGGAGGCAAAATTATTTGCTCTTATTTACACAATGCTTCTAGCAGTATCCGTGCCTTCGATTTGCAAGGTAAACTCATCAAAGAGGTGGCTTTGCCAGAAATAGGATCAGTGGGCGGGATCAGTGGGAAGCCTGCCGAACAACAGGCGTTCTTCTCTTTTACCTCGTTTTTGCGCCCCAATACGATCTATACCTTGGATATGAATACTTTGGAAACCAAGGTATTTAAAGCCCCAAAACTAGATTTTAACCCCGATGCTTACACCACTGAACAAGTTTGGTACGCCAGTAAAGATGGGGTGAAAATACCAATGTTCATCACTCGCAAAAAAAATATTGCCTATGACGGCCAAAATCCGACCTTGTTGTATGGATATGGCGGGTTCAATATTTCTGTGACTCCGTCCTTCTCTGCATCAAAGGCGGTACTTTTAGAAAATAATGGGATTTACGCTGTGGCAAACATACGCGGTGGTGGTGAATTTGGCGAAAAATGGCACAAATCGGGCGTGAAATGCCAAAAGCAAAACGTTTTTGATGATTTCATTGCTGCAGCCGAATACCTGATCGCTCAAAAATATACATCACCTGCTCGTTTGGGTATCCAAGGTGGATCCAATGGGGGCTTGCTCGTAGGTGCCTGTATGACCCAACGCCCTGATCTTTTTGGCGTTTGTTTCCCTCAAGTTGGGGTGTTGGACATGTTGCGCTACCACGAGTTTACCATCGGTTATGCTTGGGCTACAGATTATGGCCGCAGCGATAACGCAGAAGAGTACAAGTGCTTGATTAAATATTCTCCACTGCACAATGTGAAAAAAATAGCCTATCCGGCTACGATGGTCACTACAGCCGATCATGATGACCGGGTGGTACCTGCCCACTCTTTCAAATTTGCGGCTACTTTGCAGGAAAACCAACAAGGGGCTAATCCTGTTTTGGCACGCATAGAGACCAGTGCAGGCCATGGCGCGGGTAAGCCAACCTCCAAGATCATTGAAGAATCGGCAGATTTGCTTTCGTTTATGTTTTTCAATATGAAAATGCAAACGATTTATGAAAAATTGAAAGGCTAAAAAATGCTAAAGATAACACCGATACATTGTGGTTATTGCAAACTTGACGGCGGTGCCATGTTTGGCGTGGTGCCGCACCGCATGTGGTCAAAAATGAATCCGCCCGACGATCAAAACCTCTGTACTTGGGCTTTGAGGGCTTTATTGGTGCAAACACCTGGGCGCAATATTCTGATTGATACAGGGATCGGGAACAAACAAGATGATAAGTTTAGGAGTCACTTTATGCCCCATGGCTCTGAAAATCTGTTTGATTCATTGAAACAAGCCGGCTTGGAACGCGATGATATCACCGATGTATTTTTGACTCACTTGCATTTCGATCATTGTGGGGGTGCGCTCTGGAAAAACGAGGCGACGGGTATCGTTGAGCCTAGTTTTCCTAATGCCACCTATTGGAGCAACCAAAAGCATTTCGATTGGGCAATGAAACCCAATGATCGTGAAAAAGCCTCGTTTCTTAAAGAGAATTTTCTGCCATTGTGGGAGCAAAAGCGGCTGAAATTCATAGATGTCAAGCAAAATATCGAGTTTTTACCCGGATTCAAGGTGCGTTTCTATTATGGCCATACGGAGGCACTCATGGCACCTTTGTTGACAACTGATATTGGAACGGTGTTATATTGCGCCGATGCCTTGCCCTCGCAGTGGCATATCGGGATGCCTTACGTGATGGCTTATGATATACGACCTTTGGTCACACTCAAAGAAAAAGCCAAAATGCTATACGAAGCAGCCCAAAAAGGGTATATTTTGTTTTTTGAGCATGATCCGGTAACCGAAGCCGCCACGGTGCGCTTGAATGAACAGGGTAGGGTAGTGGTGGATCGGGTGATTACTAAAATTCCACATTCATATCCTTGATCGTACGACCTCCTTTAGTCTTCATCCTAAGGATGTATTTGCCTTTGGGTAGGTTCCATACTTCTACTTTGATGCCGCTGCGGTGCTCGCCGGCTATCAATAGTTCCTCCTTGGATATTTGCTTGATGAATTTTTCATGCTCATCCAGCAATACGAGCATGGCTTTTACATCTTTTTCAAGATAATAGATGAAATTGCCTTCTATCACCAGTGCTTCGCCTAGGTCAGCCAATCGCCCCGGTACTTGTTCGACGGTTTTATATTTGATTTTATAGCCCGGTAGTTCTTTACCCATTTGATTGGCCACAAATTGCGCCAATCCAGTATCGCCGATAGCACCTAGGCTGCGGCCACTAGTGAGACACCAAACAGCAGCCTGTGCCGTCTGGGCATCTCCTTTTTTATTATCTTGGATAAACTTTAATAGATCACAAACCATTTTTGGAGCCAGTGCTCCTGCAGTGAAGGGGGATCCTATATTAGGCGATGCTTCTCCGGCTTGGGTACAGAAGGTTTTTAATTTGATTTCTAAAGGACTTTTTGCATTCAGCGAGAATACCATTTCTTCGGCTACCACCAGCGTCTGCTCGGTGGTATCGGTGGGTTCCATCAATAGCCCCTGCGGAATCCGCACTTGAAAGGTGCGGCCTTTGAGGTTTTTGCAGACAATGACCAGTTTTTCGCCATGATGGCCTCCCAAACCTTTCACATCGGCACTCAGTAGTTTTTGTTGAATGGCCTCTTTGAAGTCCATCGTAGTACTGGTGTTTTTTTGCTGGGCTGCCAAGGTAAATGCGAGGCATGTCAAGCACACTACGAGTATTTTTCTCATAAAATATTATTACGTTGGCAACCAAAACGTTTTTTGGTAATATTGTATTGCGTGTTTGAAATTTGAATCTGGCACGCATATACCCACCATTCAAAGCAAGGTTCACTTGCGTTGAATGGCGGGTATATCCCTCGAAAAATACTTATTTGACCTCAACATCTTGAATCTGAAATGAAATCATTATTTCAGGTTCAATATTTATCTATCTATACAAAGCCACATCACCTTTAAATAATTGGGTCACGCCATCAATAAACTCTATTTCGGCAACCCAAACATATACTGCAGGTGCTCCTTTTTGTCCCCTTACATTACCCGACCATGCTCCTGCTGGATCGTTAGGCTGTACGTCAGTAATTTCAAAAACAGCATTGCCCCACCGATCATAAATTGACCATCGTTTGATGTTTTTAATGTCAATATTTCCTTGGATCATCAAGATAGAATTAGATGGATCTGTACTTTCAGGATTGAATATGTTGCCTACATATACATTGCGTGGTTTCTTGACAATCACGTCCACAAAATCGGTAGCCGTACATCCATTTTCATCCACGATAGTAATAGAATGGCGGTAACTTTCCAAGGGGAGGTAGGTATATGTTAATGAAGAGTCTGGAGCACTAGGGAAATTCCAGATAATAGTTTCAATACCGACCAATGAATCTTTGGCAATAATTGCTTTGATATCTGCTTCTTGTCCTAGATCCACTTCTATTGTAGAGCCCAACTCAACTATTAGTTGTTCTGGTTCGCTGATCAAAATAACTGTATCTATCTGACAACCATTAGCATCTACTAGGTCAAGTGTATATTCGCCTGCGCCCAAACCGTTGTACTGGTTGCTTGGTACTCCATTAGGATTGGTTAATGTGAACTGGAATGGGGCCGTGCCGCCATTTATTCCTTCAATTACCAAAGCACCACTTTTTTGGCCGAAGCACAAGATGTCGCGAATATTGAGGTTGAATCCACTGGGTACCAAAGGATCAATTTCTACTTCTACATTTGCCTCCGCAGTACATCCATTGAGTGCGTCGGTGACCAATAAGGTATATTCTCCGGCTTTATCTACCTTGGGATTAAGGGAGTTGCCTCCTGATACGATGCCATTGGTACCAGTTGACCACAAGTAAGAGAAATTGGGGCCAGTAGAAGTGCCTGCGCCGCTCAAGGTAACTTCTGGTGTATTGCAATCAATTTCTTCCGTTACTGATGCGAATACAGTTGGTAAGGTATAGTCTTCTACTACTGTGCGGGAAATTTCCTTTTTACAACCGTTTGGCGAGTTAATCGTAAATATATAAGTGCCTGCCTGCGTAACCGGGACGGTCAATTGGGCTACATTATTGACACCTGGGCCGCTCCAAGAGAAGGTAGCATTAGGTGGTGATAATACCTGACCTGTTACGGATGAAATACCCTCGTTGATACAATTGAGTGTAGTGCCTTCCGCATTGCCCTGTGGCACATTGGCATCCACGGTGACCACAGCAGTTGTCGTTCCGGTACAGCCATTTGGTGCAGTGACCGTCACGGTGTAAGTTCCGCCAAATTCAACACTTGGATTTTGGAGTGTTTCAGTGGCCAGTACAATTCCAAAACCTTCCCATTTGTAGGTAGAGTTGGGCACACTACTGGTGCTATTGATCGTGAATGACTGTGATTGGCAGGTGATTTCCCCACCTATGGCTGTGGCTGTGGGTGATTGGGTATCTAGCAACACCGTAACATTGTCAGAAGATTGGCACAAGGATATAGGATTGACAACAGTCAAGGTATAAACTCCAGATACTGTGACAATAGGCTGTTGATCGTTTTGGTTAATACTATTGATACCCGGTCCAGTCCAAGTAAAATTGATAGAGCCACCTACAGGAGCAATAGAGTTAGTTCCATCTAAAGTGGCCTGAGTGATGGCACAATTGATGGTTTGATCCTGACCTGCAACCGCTGTTGGCAAGTTTTGATCTTGCAATACCTCTGTTGTAGCATCATCCGAACAACCATTATCAGAGTCTGTGATTTGAAGCGTATAAACACCCGGTACATTCACGATAGGATTGGCTTGTGTGGCTGTAACAGGTGTAATGCCTGGGCCGCTCCAAAGATAAGCATAGTTGGATCCAGTACTTGATCCCGCGGAGTTTAACGGGAGGCCAGTAGTACTGTTGGCACAAGTTAATACGATATTGCCACCTGCATTGACAAAGGGCAAAATCTTGTTTTCTGTTACCATCACGACATCGGTGTTTTCACAACCATTATCACTATTCGTAATCACCAATGTATAAGTACCGATGGCGTTTACATTTGGCGTTGCCAAGGTGGCCTGATTTGGTAATAGCCCTGGGCCTGACCATGCATATGTGATATTAGTTCCTGATTGCGATAGCGATCCATCCAACTGTGCTATCAATTCCGCACAAGTAATGACTTGATCTGAACCTGCTGCCGTAAGCGGCAATGTTTTGTTTTCACCAACAAATACCAAATCAGTGGCGGTACAATTATTTTGACTATTGGTTACTATGACGGTATAGGTACCAGATTCATTTACCGTAGGGCTTTGGTCATCAAAGTTAGAGGTGCCAATACCGGGACCTTGCCAAATATAACCAAACAATGATCCCGTGCTTGACGCAGATCCATCAATCGCTAAATCAGGGAATTCGCAAGTCAAGGTAATGTCAGATCCTGCTATTGCAATAGGTAGTACTACATCCTTAAATACTTCAACAGTAGCATCGGCAGTGCAACCATTTTCGGTATCTTCAACAACCAATGTATAAATACCCGGTTCTGTGACAGAAGGTGATTGTAGGTTTACATTTCCAGCATTGATACCTGCGCCTTGCCAAGTATAAGTGATGGTGGCTCCGGTACTTGATAAACCTCCATCCAATAGGTCGCTGGTGGTTTGGCAATCAAGGTTTACATCTGCACCAGCAGATGCAAGTGGCTTGTCTTGGTTGAGACTTACAAAAACAGTATCCTTGGTATTGCAACTGTTTACAGTATTGGTAATACTTAAAATGTAGATACCGGAAGTACTTACAACAGGCAAAACCTGATTTTGATTGGCGGGCGTAATACCAGAGCCAGACCAAATCAAGTTAAATCCAACTCCATTGGAGGAGCCTGCACCATTAAGTGTTGCGGTAGGATTGTCGCAGGTCAAGAGTCCATCTGCGCCCGCAGTGGCTGTTGGATATATGGCATCGCTGTTCACAATCATATCATTGGTTGCAGAGCAACCGTTGATGGTATTTGTGACTTCCAGACTGAATGTGCCGGGCAAATTCACGCTAAGCGTGGGTGTTGTATTGTTGGTAGAGTCCAAATCTGGCCCTGTCCATTCATATGTGAAATTGTTGCCAGTAGAGGATGCCCCCCCAATCAAGGTGGAAGTAATAACGCAATCTATGGTCTTGTCAATACCAGCATCCGATACCGGTGGAGTAATATTTAGGATTGCTTGCACTTGGTCAGTAGTGAAACAAGTGTTGTCCGTATTGGTGATGGTCAATATATACGCCCCTGGTTGGTTGTTGATAATAGGCGAAGCACTGGTTTGATTACCAGCATTAATGCCAGGCCCGCTCCACAAAATAGCATAATTATTTCCGGTACTTGACAATGCTGCATTTAAGGTGTCAGTCGTATTATTATAACAGTTCAAGATCAAATCAATACCTCCATTGGCATTTGGGTGGATAGTATCCAATAAAATGACCACAATATCTGAGTTGATACAGTTATTGGTTGTATTGGTAACGATAAGGTTGTAAGTGCCGGGGGTATTTAAGTTGGATGGACTCACAATACTGGAATTGCCAGCATTGATACCTGGGCCAGACCATTGATAGGTGAAATTGGCTCCATTTGAAGATCCCGCTCCATTAATACTAACCGAACTTACAGTACAATTAAGGGTCAAATCGGTACCAGCATTGGCAATAGGAACACCAGCATCTTGAGAAACCTGAACCACATCTGTATGCTTACATCCATTGATCGGATTGGTTACTTCTAATGTATAAGTTCCTGATAATGTCACTGTTGGTGTCTGTTGTGTTTCGTTGTTTGCACCAACGCCAGGGCCTTGCCACAAATACGTTACATTGGCGGGGCTGCCGCTACCGTTCAGTACAATACCATTGGGGGTAGTGCAAGTCAGTATTTGGTTGCCTCCAGCATTGGCTGTTGGTATGGCTGTATTGATGGCCACTACAATTTGATCTGTTGCGCTACATCCATTAAGATTATTAAATATTTGAATGGTATAAGTGCCATTTACATTGACTTGAGGGGCATATTGATTAATATTGGTAGCATTGATGCCCGGCCCAGCCCAAGTAACTAAGTAATTTGACCCTACACTTGATCCGACTCCATTCAATGTAACCATTGGATTGGTACAATTGATGGTCTGGTCTATGCCTGCGGTTGCAATCGGAAGTATAACAGATTCACCAATAACGACGGTATCTTTTTTGAAACAATTGTTCACTGGATTGGATACTGTCAATATATATTGGCCGGGAACAGAAATATTTGGGCTTTGCACATTCATATTGGCAGGAGTAATGCCGGGTCCTGTCCATGTAAATACTGGATTGGGGCCATTGGTACTGCCAGAACCAGTTAGGGTTATATTAGGCAGGTCGCAGGTAATCGTATTATCTATACCCGCTCCAGCAGTAGGCACTGCAATATCTTGGATCACCAAAGCGGTGGTTGTAGCGGGACAACCATTGATTGGATTGGTTATTGTAACTGTATAAGTACCTGATAATGTGACAGATGGGTTTTGTATCGTTTGGTTTGCTGGTGTAATACCCGGCCCGGCCCAGTTGAATATTGGGGTTGCTATATTGGTGGTAGCCGTCAATATAACAGAAGGTTGGAGGCAAAGGATGTTGCCACCTGTAGCACTAGCCGTAGGGGGTGTTTGGTCGGCCATAACGGTGACACTTGCTGCCGAGGTACATTGATTTATAGGGTTCGTTACTGTTAGGGTGTAAGTACCCGATACATTAACTGACGGATTTTGCTGGAATTGATTAGCTGGGGTGATGCCAGGGCCCGTCCAAATATAAGATACGCCATTGGTAGCCGACGATCCCATCAAGGTAGTGGATTGGTTGGTGCAATTGATGTTGCCTCCAGATACGGTTGCTCCAGGTGGTACAGTGTTTGAAGTTACTGTTACATCGGCAGTATCGCGGCAGGTTTTAGTACCTTGAGTGTTCACAATAACTAAATGATAGGTGCCAGCAGTACCTACACTTTGAGTCGTGCCAGTACCTAGGTTTGACCAGCCTGTGTTTTTCCAACTATAAGAAACCCCCGAACCAGGCGATGTAGATCCGGCACTGTTTAATATCAGGCTTGGATTGACGCAATCAATGGGTTGAGGCAGCCCAATGAGGGCTAGTGCTGGTATTTTGACAATATTGAAATTGACAATACTATCACAACCTACCGTAGTTTGGAAAATAGCGGCTTGATTGGATGCACTATTGCAATAGGTTGTATTGTTGATCTCAACACACTCTCCTTCACAGATATAAATATTGCCAGCATTTACACTTATAGGTGGCTTTGCTATGATGGTTTGCTTTATGATACTATCGCAACCCAAGTAAGAAGTGTAAGGGGTGGATGTAAGGTTGTAGGTGCCGGGCTGCGTGATAAAAGTTCCGGGTTCTTCCTCCCAAGCGTATGGAAGACTATTGGAGCAAAGGATTTTTGGTGGTAAAACAGTTGGAGGAATAGGCTTGACAGTAACTGGCAAACATGCTTGCAATGCGGGAAAACAAGCATTTCCGGCTCTAACACAAACACTACCGTTCATAGTATTTCCAAAAGTAATGGTCACTTCGGTTCCATTGGGTGCCTGGAAAGTCATGTTGTTGCTTCCGCCATTGATTTGTGATCCTGCCGGAGCAGTCCAGTTATAATAGCCTGCTCCATCCGCATCAGGTATGGTATATACAGCGGTGGCACCTGGGCAAAGTTGAGTAGGGCCGTCAGGTTGCAATGGTTGGGTAGGCGGCGGCGGTGTTACCGATCCGTCCACCACGTCAATTTCGTAGTTGCATACACAACCCGAAAATCCATCTACCATAAGGTAGTAAGTTTGACCAGGTACAAAAGCACCATAACTTAGGGTAAGCGGGATACCAGCTCCCCCATTTGATCCACTATTACAGGCTATACCATCAACGCCGCAAGCATCATAAAATGCTGCTTGAAGACCATCGGCAGTGGTGCAATTGGAGGTTAATACATCAATAGTAATACTTTCGCTACCAGCCACAAAAGCGAACCATTGGTCATTGTGTAAACTAATATTTGGGCAACCTGACCCACCACCCGAAGGCGTACCATTGTTGATGCCCATATAGCCATCAAAATTACAATATACACAGGTGGTTTGACAAGACTCTGCTCCAGGCGGTGGCGGGTTGGAGCATGGGGGCGTTACTTGTGCTTTTACTTGTAGCCATGTGAAGGCCATTAAACACAGCAGTAGGTGTAGTTTTCTCTTCATGAAATTGTATAAAAATAAATGATGTAAGTAGTTGCTCGTTTATTTGTGTAACATCATTATGGAAAGAGTAGGGTATGATAATTAGATACAGTGACTTTACAAAACGCTCCCAAAATCACAAAAATAATTTTGAAATAGCGGAAATTCGCAATAGAATATATCTTCTAATGCGTGAAGGTATAACAACTGAGATGAATTAACCTTGAAAAACAATATGAATTTTTAACTGAGGAGTGTTAAAAAATTTGGAAGCACAGTTATAAAATTAAAATGACTTCATAATTAACTAACAGTTAGTTAATTATGAAGTCATTTTGTAATTTTATTTAGTTTACTAATATGAGCAATATCCTATTGCTTGCCCTTATAAGACACATTTATATTGATCCACATAAGGCGGGAAATACGAAATATATAAACGAAATTAAATACCAAAAAAATTCCCAGCATGGAAAATGCTACTGTTTGGCTCATGCCGAGTCCCCAATGAAATAAGGCCACGAACAATAAACAAAACCATCCAGTCCATATATATGAGATGAACATAGCACCATAATAATAGCCCGGCTCTGGAAAGTAGTTGAGGTTGCAACTGGGGCAACGCTCATACATATCAAAAGATTTTTTGAACGACCAACTCCCAGTCTCGAACATCTCACCTTCATGGCAACGAGGGCATTTCAACTGAAAAATGCTGTATGATTTTGATCCTTTTTGTAAGAAATTTGACATATATTTATTTGTAAATGATGGGTTTTTCTAAGGTTTGCGCTCAAAAAATACGAATCCGTTTTTTCGATAAATTTCGTGGCAGTTGGGTAGTTGGGGCGTTTCGCCGATGGTGGTTACCTTGGTAACAAAATAGACTGTTTTAGTCAGTTTTCCACGAGATAAGGACTCGTAATCATCTATTTTTTTGTTGTCTCCGACAGGTTTTTTACAAGCATAAAACAAATGTGCAAAACTTTTAAAACCTATGGTTTTGATAAAACAATCTTCCCCACATTTACTTTTATAAAATTCAATAGCCGCTCGTTGTGAATAGGCTTCTATGTTTTCGGCCACAAACATGAGGGTCAATGCAGTGAAAATGGTTCCTCCTACAAATGCGGACTGAATGCTGTACCAAATTTTTTCTTTAAGCCAAAAGCGATAGGCAAAGATACTGGAAATAAATAAGATCAATCCAGGTAAACTGTGGAACCAAGTCCACTGCACCTCGACTTCTAAATTGGCTAAGGCAAATTTATCCTTAGAAAGCAAGCCTTGGAGTAAATCTATGTTGGTGCCCAAATAGGGCAACAACATAGTAACAATACCAAGGAGCGCGCCAATAACTGGCAATAGATGGATAAATCGCTTGGGAAACTCATGCCAAGTAGATGCCCGCCAGAGGGTCACACTGGCCAAAAAGGTCAATGGGAAATAGCATAGGGATGAATAATGCACTATTTTGGTACTTACTACACTGAATAAGATGAGTACTGTCCAAAACAAGATCTGCATCCAAGTAGAAAAATCAGATCGGCGGCAACAATCCATGGTGTCGCACTCCAAGACCTCGTCTTGGCATTGGCCATCACCCCAAAGATTAGGAAGTG
Source organism: Saprospiraceae bacterium (assembly GCA_031373665.1). Taxonomy (GTDB): domain Bacteria; phylum Bacteroidota; class Bacteroidia; order Chitinophagales; family Saprospiraceae; genus M3007. The sequence goes on from JANMMZ010000035.1 coordinate 93,037, forward strand.
CAAAAATAGAGGCTGGAAAACATCCCAACAACAGTACAACCACATGATAACCAAAGAAGCCACCATGCCCAGCATCTTTTATTTGAAATAAACGAATCTGGTATTTTACAAATTCTGTGATAAACCAAGAACCGTGTTGCCACCATTCTACCATAAACCAAATAGAGGCCGATAGCAAAGCAATGCTGCCAAACAGAATGGTATCTTTCAGATAGCACTTTTTCTTGAAACGGTGTGCCATCCAGTAAATGCCTAAAACAAGGATTGCAATGAGTAAAGCCACGGGTCCTTTTGTAAGTACTGCCAGTCCCAGCAAGATACCGCCAATGATTAAGTGCCTATATTGAAGCCATTTAGAACTTTTTTCACGAAGTTTGAAAAAACGCCACCTAAACTCAATAAAACCATATAAGCCTAAGAAAATAAATAGGTTGAACCAAGGATCTATGATTCCACTTTTAAAATAAAGATGTGGCAATATACTGCCTATCCATGCCAATACCCAGATCCATGCAAAAGAACGATCGTATAACCTGACTCCAATTTTATAAATAATGACCAAGGTCGCCATCCCGCAAATCGCATTGGGGAGGCGGGCGGCAAATTCATTGACACCAAAAATATGCATAGATATGGCCTGCATCCAGAGGAAAAGCGGTGGTTTTTCCCAAAAAGGTTCGAAATCTATTTGAGGTCGCATCCAGTCACCAGTCATCAACATCTCACGGGCGCACTCCGCAAAATTAATCTCGTCCCAGTCAAAGAGGTGTACTTCACCCAATAACGGAATAAATAAGATCAACGATAAACCTATAATGTACCAATAGTCACGACGCATAAGCCTTACTAACACTAAAATCAAGAGAAGGTTTTTTCGCCAAGCCGATGTATGCTCAACAAAGTGATGGTCATCACCAAGGTAGGGAAGAATAAAATCCACCATGCCTCTCTATTTTCTTGGTAAGAATGAATCAAACTCCCCCAAGAAGTCCCCTGCAAAACGTGTCCGCCAAAACCTAGAAACGACAAAGTAGCCTCTACTAAAATAGCAGATCCTGTCCCTAATGTAAAGGCTACTAATATGGGTTGCATGGCATTGGGTAAAATATGATTCCAGATAATGGCGAGGTCTTTTATGCCTAGCGCACGTGCTGCAGTTACGTAGTCTAAGACCTTTATTTTTATAAATTCAGCCCTTACCAATTGGGCAATATTGCCCCAAGCCAACAAGCCTATGATGAGTACAATACTCCATTGCGATTGACCAAATGAAGGGAGGGTAGCCAGCGTAACAATCAATATTAATGGCGGTATGGCAGATTTGATTTCTATCATCCGCATCACCAAAAGATCTGTCGGAATATTTATCGTTTTAGAAAAAAACTTGATGGGGTGTAATAATCGACCTAACTGATTGAATAATAAGATGATACCTATGAAAATTAAAATACCTGTTATGATAGAACTACTGGTTTGATCGGTATGGATTTGGAATGACCGTACTGTAAACCCATAGAACCATGCCAATGGCAAAGATATTAAAGTCATCATGATCCTGCCTTTGGTGGCATGCAAACCCTGATTTCCAAAATAGCCAGATAAAGCCCCTAGAAACACGCCAATGAACACTGCGATCAACATAGAAAGAATACCAGTAATCATGGCTATGCGTACCCCTGAAATCAAACCCGCTGCTATATCCCGCCCATCTGCGTCGGTACCCAACCAATGTTTGAATTTGGAAGGCAAGCCTAAGTGCTGACTCATAGGCGGCAATAAACGGACAGGGTGTGATTGTGAATGCTTGCCTGGCTCGAATGGGATGGGCGGATACCATGCACTTGAAAAGGAAGCCGTATGCCATAGGTTATGAAGTCTAATGGAATCCATATCTTTGTTTTCAAACGGCGCCGAAAGTCCGTTTTTTATACCATGCCATAATGGGTAATGATTATTGCCATTTAAAGTGCAATAATAAGGGCGATCGTTGGCGATAAAATTTTTGAACAAGGCCAATACGAACAGCAAAATAAACCAAATTATGCTCCATTTTGGTAAGTTAACCTTCATTTGATATTGTTTTTTTGTGAAATCCAAGTACAAAGCCCCCACCACCCGCACCACATATTTTGTAGTAGCAAGTGCCTGACTCTAGCGAGTCTGCCCATTGATGCCTGATAGCCTGCGGAATCATTGGTTCAAAGTGCATTAATTGATATTGGGATAAAAGTTTTAAGGAAGGCCAAAAAGTGGCTTCATCGGCTTCAATCCATGATTGAACCACGCGCTCATGCACTGGTAAATAGATGCTTTGAAGCCAAGCGGAAAACTCACTTTCACGACTTTTTTCTTTAAACCATTGTACCAAAGGCCCAGTTTGTCGCGGTATTTTGGTGTCCCACAAAGAAATCTCTGGGGCATTTGTCCAAACATCGGTTGATAAAGTGGTGATATTGTGTTTGTTGCGAACCAATATCGGCGTATTTACAAAACTTGTCAATGGGTCAATACCCGAACTACTACCATGAAAAAAAGACTCCATTTGTGATAACTGTACTTTCAACACTGCCATATCGGCCGACGGAGTCGTGGCATAGCGATCATAAACAGCAGCACATAAAGCACCGGAACTCCCCAGTCCATAACCCAAAGGGATATTGGAATCAAAAAAAAGGCCATTTTCTATATCCTTTGAAAATAAATCTACTTTCAAAAAACCTAGATCGCTCAATAAAGGACTATCCGCGAATGCTTTTAATTGTTTTTGTTTACTTCGATCATCTGTATTTGGTTGAAGCCAATTCCAGCGGCCTCCATAGATGGGATAGGGTACAGCAATAGCACTAGCACCCAGCAATAAAACATGCTCGCCAAATAACAGTAACTTTGAAGGGAACCATTGCTCGTTTATCATGAGGCAAAGATATGGAAATATGTACCTTTGCCGTCCTTATTCAGAATCAAAAAACAATTCTATGGAATTAGTCAACAGTAAATATGAATTTACGGGCGGTATTGACCCGCTGGCATTGTGTAAAGAGTTTGGTACACCACTATATGTTTATGATGCTGCAGTGATCGAAAAACAGTACAAACGGATCGTGAAAGCCTATAATTATCCAAAATTCAAAGTCCATTACGCTTGTAAAGCATTGACCAACCTATCGGTGCTGCGGCTGCTGCATACCTTAGGGTCTTGCTTGGATTGTGTATCCATCAATGAAATAAAATTGGGTCTAAAAGCCGGGTTTTCGCCTGAGAATATATTGTTTACGCCAAATTTTGCAGGGATAGACGAATATACAGAAGCCGTTAATTTGGGCGTAAAAATCAATATTGATGCTATTCCAATGCTTGAAAACTGGGGACTGCGTCACAAAGAAGTGCCATTTTGTATCAGGATCAATCCACATTTGATGGCTGGGGGCAATTCCAATATCAGTGTTGGCCATATTGACTCTAAGTTTGGGGTTAGCATACATCAATTGCCACATGTGCTTCGGATCGTGGAAAGCCAAGGGCTGAAAGTAGAGGGATTACATATGCATACCGGTTCAGATATTTTGGATGTAGATATTTTTATTAGGGGAGCAGAAATACTCTTGGAAGCGGCGCGTAAATTCCCAGATTTGAAATATATTGACCTCGGCAGTGGGTATAAAGTACCCTATAAGCCCGATGATATCGAGACTGATATTGAAGAAGTTGGCGAAAAATTGAGTAGATATTTCACCGATTTTTGTAAGGATTATGGCCGTGAATTGACTTTGATGATTGAGCCGGGTAAATTTTTAGTAAGTGAATGCGGATACCTATTTTCAAAATGTACCTTGGTCAAACAAACCACCTCTACTGCTTTTGTAGGACTCGATACAGGGTTTAATCATTTGATTCGCCCCATGTTTTATGGATCGTACCATAAAATAGTGAACGTAACCGAACCAACTTTTAAGCCTAGAATTTATAACGTAGTTGGTAATATTTGTGAAACGGACACATTCGCCGTGGATCGTCGCATTGCTGAGGTAGTAGAAGGCGATATTTTATGTTTTTACAATGCAGGTGCTTATGGCTGGATGATGGCCTCTAATTTTAATTCAAGGTTTAGGCCCGCAGAAGTACTGCTTTGGAATGGGAAGGCTCATTTAATCAGAGCACGTGATACCTTTGACGACTTGTTAAGGGGGCAGGTGATGGTAGATTTTGCGAAATAAAAAACTATTGAATAGGTTATTTTTTTATGAAAATTTTGTTTTAATATTTCTGGCTCTGTTTTTCATAAATTTTTCAAAAAATTAGTTTTTGTTATAAAATAAGATACTACATTCGTGCCTGCTTACTATTTATTCTTATTTTTACATCTAATCAAACTTTTGCTTTTAATGAAAAATTTTTCTCTTCCTTTAGTTGCTTTATGCTTGGCCATCGGCCTTTTTTCCTGCTCTAAGAATGAGCCAGTCACTACATTAGCACCATCAGGTGTTTCAGAAGAGGTAATCTCTCGTATCGCAGCCCTTGGCTTCAATACTGGTGAGGTTACCTTGACCGAAGGTGGCTATATTGTAGAAGGCGATATATTCCTTTCCGAAGCCTCTGTGAATGATCCTGCTACTGCTATACAATCTCTGATTGTTGGAGGCGCAGAGCAGTATCGCACGACCAATTTGGTCACAGGTTTGCCACGCACCATCTCCGTATGGATCAGTACCCAATTGCCGTCTAGTTATGTCGCTATTTTGGATATTGCTATTGCACGCTATAATGCTGAAGGTATTTCGCTTACTTTCCAGCGTGTCTCTACAAGCAGTGCGGCACAGATTAAGTTTACAAAAGCCCCCAGTGGAGCTGGGTATTTGGCTTCTGCTGGTTTCCCATCAGGTGGTAATCCTTACAATTCAGTTAAGGTCAATTCTACATATATCGGATCCAATCCAAACCAAAGTTATCTTGCCAGCATCATGGCTCATGAAATGGGGCATTGCATAGGCTTCCGTCATACCGATTACATGGATCGCTCTTACTCTTGTGGTGGAGCATATTCCAATGAAGGTAGTGCGGGCATAGGTGCTATTCATATACCGGGCACTCCAACTACGGCAGACGCAAACTCTTGGATGTTGGCATGTATCGGTACCAATCAAAATCGTCCGTTCAATAATAATGATAAGACAGCGTTGAACTACCTATATTAGTATCGGGGGATGTGCGTTGGTGAGCAGCATATCCATTCTAGTACTTATCTCGGCAAGGTTTGCAAAACAATTTGCAAATCTTGCCGTTTTTATTTATTTCACTTTAGATATGTATAATATACCTTTTTCGACAATAGATTGGACGAATGTTCCCAAAACCGAGCATAGCGGCTATACTGGTATGGCAATCTGGCAAACAATGCACTTGGATGGATTGCGTATTCGACTAGTTGAATACAGTGCTGATTATATGGCAGATCATTGGTGTCAAAAAGGCCATATAGTTCATTGTCTTGAGGGCGAGTTTGTCAGCGAAATGGAGACTGGCGAAATTTTTACCCTGACCAAAGGCATGACCTATATTGTGTCCGACGATTTGAGTTCACACCGATCTATCAGTGCAGAAGGCGTAAAATTATTGATTGTGGATGGTGCATTTTTGAAGCAGGAGGAACTACGAAAAAAAGGAGAAGCAGCACATGTCAGCATCGTGCCCTACGAGTCTAAATACCGATCAGCATTTAGAACCTTGAATGAAGCCTGGATTTCTAAATATTTTATAATGGAGCCAGAAGATTATAAGGTTTTGAATAATCCTGAAGGCTATATGGTCAATAAAAAAGGCCATATTTTGGTTGCTCTATATCATGATGAACCCGTTGGTGTATGTGCCCTTATTAAAATGGATGATCCAGATTATGATTATGAACTGGTCAAAATGGCTGTATCGCCAGCAGCCCAAGGAAAAAACATTGGGTGGCTCTTGGGGCAGGCAGTACTCAATAAAGCAAAATCATTGGGTGCTCGATCCGTTTTTTTGGAAAGCAATACGATCTTAAAACCTGCCATTAACCTATACCTGAAACTAGGATTTGAAAAGGTGATTGGTCGCACCAGTCCATATGAAAGAGCCAATATTCAAATGGGAATAAGGCTTGATGATTGGTAACTTTTGTAATGACAAAATATTAAGATTTCTTCTCAATCGAAATCGGCACTTTTACATCCGCCAATTCCAAGAGTTCATTACCCTCTTCGCGCTGCAATAGTTGCGTGAGTTGGCAACAATGCTCAAAAAAAGTACGAGATTCCTCTGCCGTTAGTATTTTTCCTGGTTTGTAAGCCACCAAATAATAATTTTCACCTTCTATATGTACAGGAGGCCGTTCTTCAAAGAATTGCTGTAAATCGGGGCTAAATTGCTTTTTAATCAGGTCTTCAAACCCTCCTGTAATTAAAAAACGGTCTGAGAAATCAGGATTTTCTGGAAAATCAATATCATCATCAATCCCAAGTTTGGCCAACATCTTGTGCCACCAACGCTCAGGCTTCAACTTGAAGTTGGGCAAATACCACTTTTTGTCATCAGCAAAAAACACCGTTTGTTTAATCTCCACCACCGATTTTCCAGTAGAAACCAAGTAGGAATAATCAAATAACCAGACCTTCGTTTCGCCCGTAGTACCGCTCATCACATTAGTGATTTTACCGCTACGCCCCCATTTGCTGGCCTCTTGCTCAAAGAGGTCAAAGCCTTGTAACTGTTTAGTAAAACCAAATTTGTCAGTCTCGGAGAAGTTAAGCCCTAGACTTTTGGCTGTTTGTGCCAATTCCTGTGATCTCAAATCCTTTTTTTGGGATTTATACATGACCAATGCCAGCCCTAAAACAACGACTAAGCCTGCTAAAAAAAGTGGTAAGAAGTTTATTGCAAGAAATACCATGCCTGTTTTTTTATGCAAAAATAAGCAATAAATGGAAAACAGTAAAATAAATTTGATGAAGAAGGTTTATGCCTCGGCTTTTGATCACGAAGGGTTATTAAAACGATTTCTAATCAAAAAATGCCTATCTTTGCGCCCATTTTCAAAAGTCAATCCATTTTTTGTGTCTAATTATCTGCAAGAACTCAGTCGCCGCCGCACTTTCGCGATCGTGGCGCACCCCGATGCGGGCAAAACCACGCTTACTGAAAAACTATTGTTGTTTGGCGGAGCCATACAAACAGCGGGTGCTGTAAAAAGCAATAAGATTAAAAAGAGTACAGTGTCGGATTTTATGGAGATAGAGCGGCAACGTGGCATCTCTGTAAGTACTTCGGTGATGGGATTTGAATATAGAGACTTGCAAATCAATATATTAGATACTCCCGGCCACGAAGATTTTGCGGAAGACACCTACCGAACACTGACAGCGGTGGACTCGACTATCGTGGTAATAGATGTGGCCAATGGAGTAGAAAAACAAACGGAAAAACTGACGAAAGTATGCCGGATGCGAAGTACTCCCATTATATTTTTTGTCAATAAAATGGATCGGGAGGGCAGAGATGCCTTCGATTTGCTTGATGAGATAGAACAAAAACTGGATGTAAAAGTGTGCCCCTTGTCTTGGCCGATCGGGATGGGCCAACGATTTAAAGGTGTCTATAATTTATATGAAAAAAAACTTGTACTCTTTAACCCACACGGGAAGCAAGAAGACGAAGACATCATTACGTTTGAAGATCTGGCCGATCCCGGCTTAGAAAAAATAGTAGGGGAGCGTGCCGCCAAAGAACTGCGAGATGAAGTAGAAGTGGTCGAAACAGTATATCCAGAATTCAAAAAAGAAGATTATTTGGACGGCCGTATTTGCCCCATCTTCTTTGGATCAGCGGTCAATAACTTTGGTGTGAAAGAAATGCTTGATTGTTTTGTCGAAATAGCACCTACACCCTTACCACGCTATACTGAAGAGCGGTTGGTGAGGCCAGAAGAGGAAAAAATGAGCGGATTTGTATTTAAAATATTCGCGAATATGGATCCCAAGCACCGAGACCGCATCGCTTTTTTGCGTATTTGCTCAGGTCGTTTTGAACGCAATAAAAATTATCGCCATATTAGATTGGGTCGCGATATGAAATTTCCGAACCCTACGATGTTTATGGCCAGTAAAAAAACGCTTTTGGAAGAGGCTTACCCAGGTGATGTAGTTGGTTTATATGATTCTGGCAATTTTAAAATTGGAGATACACTTACTGAGGGTGAGATGCTCCATTTCAAGGGTATTCCTTCTTTTTCCCCAGAACAATTTAGGTATGTCGAAAATGCTGATCCACTCAAACAAAAGCAATTTGCTAAGGGTTTGGATCAGTTGATGGATGAAGGTGTAGCCCAAATGTTTACCCGCAATAGTGATGGTCGCCGCATCATCGGCACCGTGGGTCAACTCCAGTTTGAGGTGATCCAACACCGCTTAGAAAGCGAATACAATGCCAAATGCCGCTATGAAGGCGTAAGCCTTCACAAAGCATGTTGGGTGACTGCCGAAAATCCTAAAGACATGCAAGACTTTTTGGAACGCCGCCGCCGTGATATAGCAAAAGACAGCGAAGGGAATACTGTGTTTTTGGCCGAAACGGCTTGGATCCTACAAACGGCTCAAGAGAATTTCCCTAAAATACAATTTCATTTTACTTCGGATATTTAGATAGTCTTGGATTTGTTGGATTGGAATAATTTCTGTATTTTTGTTCCCTAATTTGCTGGGAAGTCTGGCATTTAATCCATTAAATGATGAAAAAATGTCTACTATTTTCGTTTTTATTGTTGAATTTTCTATGGATTCGACCAATACATAGCCAAACTATTGAAGATTGGCAACTGCTAGTATTGCCGCCTGAATCTCCAAATGCAGTCATGGAGATATGCAATCAATTGGTTTCTCAGACCCCTTCTGGCTTTTTTTGGAAAGAAAAAGACAGCCTTAATTGGCTCCCCGTTAATACTTCAAACTTACTCAATAACGGAATTGGAGTTCCTTTAATATCCAATAAACGTGGATTTTTGGTTTGCCAAAAACTGACCACTTATCAAGACGCTATATCGCATTACTGGACTGATACATACTGGTCTTATGATTGTGAAAATCATGAATTTGATCTTGAGTTAACTTTTCAATCAAACAATGTTTTTCATTCGGGGGGTATCGCAACAGGTATCACTTCAATCAACGATGATACTGAGTTTTTTATGACTAGAGGTGGTTGGCAGCAGTATGGCTCGCCCCCACCTTGCCAAACCTCTGCGCATAGTACAGATGGCGGTCGAAATTGGTCGGAAAATCCCTGTAATTACAATATAACACAACATACCGACTCAATTTTCTTTATTCGAGCCGATTCACTTTTTTTAAACCCTCCGGGCCCATCACTAAAACAATTCGTTAATGTGCTTCCAAATGGTTTAATCAATCCAAATAGTCTAAGAATCCATATTTCATTTATTGGTAATAAAATTGCTATCCTAACTTCAGCAAACGAACTGGTTTTGTCTGTAACCACAGATTGGGGCAATACATGGGAAAAAGATACCCTGAATATTTCACCAAGTACCTACAATGAGGTGAACCTTGGCGGTTTCTTTGCAAGACAGGAACACTTTTTCATTAAAACCCTGAATAATACTTACTTCGCTCCAGTTGCCACCCCTGAGCAGATGATTCCGATCCACCCTCAAAAAATACCTAGTACCATCTTGACTGTTGACCATGAAATTTGGCTGATTAAAGAGGCTTACGGAATGGTCTGGCAATCCTTTGATCGTGGTTTGCACTGGGAGGCCGTAACTCTAACTGGACTTGGATCTGCAAAAACCGCACGTCTGACAAGTGACATTAATGGGCCGTTGGTATTGTTGAATTCAAGGTATTATAAATTATTGGAATCAGGAAATTTTGTTCAGGTAGATAGCGTTTTTTGTACGCCTAGTTTTGCTCGGCTAAAATGGTCGAAAAACGATGTATCATGGGTCTTGTTATCCAATAATGTATTGCGTACTACCAATGGATCAACTTGGGATACCGTAGCGAGTGTAACCAATGGATCTAAATACAACCACGTATATCAATATGCTGATAGGCAATATCTTATATATAAAAACTTACCTCCTTATTCCACGGCTAATGTTTTGATTTCAGATAGCACTGGTACTGATTGGACAAGTAAAAGCGTTCAAGGTATGAGAGATTTTGCCATATTGGGAAAGACTTGGTTTAAAATCAGTTATGCAGAGGGGCAACCATCTAGTATGTATCGCTCTCTGGATATGGGAGATACTTGGGAAATCTTGCAATCAGGTGTTTGGGAAGGATGGGATGTGTTTCAATTGTTTCAAAATAATCTTTATGTCACCGCAAGGCAGTCTGGGATGTCTCAAAGAAGCATTGCCCGCTGGGATGAGGTGTCTGAAACTTGGGTTATGGTAGCACCCATTACAGGTGGTGGATCGTGCAATGCTTGGATTGCGGAAGATGGACTCTATCTTTTACAAAATAAAAATTATAGTAATATTTATATGACCACTTACTTGGGCGATACAGAATATCAAATCCAAGTCCCGTTTTTCTATCAAGTTCTTACCAATCTTAATCCAGTTCTGTTTTCTAATGTAAGTGGTGCCTTTAACTACCAAAAATGGGAGCAAAGAATAGTGGCAAGTGCCGAAAATGGTATGTAGATGGCTAATATCAGTGATTTATTGGATTATCAAATACAACAGGATACCAGTATTTGCCAAGGCCAGTCTATTAGTTTTGGCGACTCTTTATGGTCAGAATCGGGTGTTTTTCAAACCTTTAACGTCAGTGTTTTGGGACTCGATAGTACGATTACGCTTAATCTCACAGTACATCCTAATATTAGCACTCAAGTAGATACCTCTATGACAGTAGGTAGTGTTTTCCAAGGATGGTCTGTTACGAAAGACACTGTATTTACCAACCATCTTCAATCTATTTACCAATGCGATAGTGTAGTAACTACTCTGGTTCATGCTCTAATCAATAGCCATGTTTCAAGTCTGGAATCGGCAATAAATTGGCAAGTTTCGCCTAATCCTTTCGGACAATACCTGCGAGTACAGAGCGATGATGCCATCATTCATAACTTGGCAAGCATATCATTGACAGACTTGGTAGGTAGGGTTGTTTGGACAATGGAGGCAAAGATTAACTTAGGCGAAAATATCTATTTCCTCCCCAAACACTTGAGTGCTGGAACTTATGTATTGGGTGTGACCACGCCTAGCCATCAACAGACATGGTTGCTTGTACGAGGGTTAGATTGATAGGGTAATTATAGGAGACACCATCACTGCTTCCCCCGCGACCGCTTAGGTTTGCCCGTAATATCATTGCCATCGGCTTTGCGTGCTTCCAGTACAGGTTCTGGCCTGAATTCTTCTGTCATTACGTCATTAAACACCTTATCAATAAATTTCCAACGACCTTTTTCAAATTTGAAACCATCGTAACTTCCGTCGGTCACATAAGTCATATCACGACCAAAAGGGCTGGGCATTTCGATTAAGTGGTCGAATATTATCATTTGATACTGCTCGTCCCAATTCATTTTAATGGCCGCTTCTGCCGAATACTGGAAGTGCATTCGCACGGGAGCCGGTGTTCTGGGCTCGGCCCAACTAAATACCTCACCTCCAAAAACGGGCTTTCCTGCCTTGTCAAAACTAAAGACTTCTAACACCTTTTGCTTTTCAAAAAAAGAATATCCATCATACCCAAAAAGAAAATAACGCCGCCCTTCTTTGGTGTCAAACTGACGGATATTATAATACAAGGCACCGTACCATTTTTCAGGACTGAGTAGGTCATAAGTAGGGAATACCTCGTACTCAAAACTTCGATCTATCAATGGGAATAATTCCAGTTTTTTTGAATTTTTTTGGATCGCACCATAATATCTGTAGGTGGAGTCATTCACAAATAATTGCCATGTGAATATCCTGAAACTACTGTCGGGCGGAGTCAGAATAGACACGGTACGCAATCGCTCAAACTGATATTGGAAAGAGTTTTCGATCTGTAAGGTGCGTACCAAGGCTTGTATCAAGGCACGGCAAGTGCCAAATCGTACATGTTCAGACGAGTCGTTAACTACTGCATAGGCCAGTACAACGAGGGTATCTTCTTGGATTTTGAGTTGCGCCGCTGCTTTAGGGGTAAGTATTTCTTTGTTTTTTCGTTGGGCCGAAGCACTAAAGGTGCAAATAACTAATAGAGAGCAAACAATGAAAAAGCGCATAGATATAGGAATGAAACAGTGATATATTAGTGGACGGTAAACATGCAAAATATAAGTTTTTTTACAGGTTTCTAATATGCACTAACGCAAATTTGAGGATAAAATTATTTTGGATTGCGAATTATGTCTGAAAATCAAATAGAGTAACCCTAACGAATAGGAGGTGGTATTTACAGGCTATGAAATGGATCAGAAATGCAGGAACATTGGCAGTGGATAGCAGTGGAATTGGTAAGACGTGAGGGGTGTTTTATTGGTTTTGGGCTACTTAAATAGTTGAGTGTGTTCGTCTAAATTTTAGTAAAAAAATATTCAAACACACTCAACTAATTTATGATATAGTCAACACTTTACAGTGTAAACCGGATGCTTGCATTTAACATAGTACCCAACTGGCTAAACTGTGAGCCATTGTAGCCTAAGATGTCGTAGCGACCGCTGAATCCTAAGAAACCACGCAAAAGGCTGGTTTGAGCAGCATCTTTCAATGTAGTTTGCGCCTCAGCGTATTTGGCATCACTAGTTTTAAATCCATTCAGTTTTAATTGATCTTCCGTCATCAACACCAAATCCCATTTTGGAATGACATTGAGTAGGTTGTTCACGTTCAAAGTGAAGGAAATTTTACGAGTAATATCAAAATTCAAAGACAAATCTGTTACTACAGCAGGTTTGAACTCCTGCTTGATATAGTTCATGATACTGCCACCATTATCCAAATCTTGGAATCCGGTTTTGCCAAAAAGGGTATTGTTTACAGAAACTCCAAATTTGCCCTTCGTATAATCAAGACCTAAGATAAATTTAGTACGCGGACGGCTCTCCGTCAACAAAGACCTGATCTGAGAGTTAAGGATGGTCGCACCCGCATCGCTGATCGGTTTTGGTACCAGTGGATCACCCACGATTTCATTAACCAAAGTGTAGTTGCCTGCAAGGTTAAGTCCCAATTTGCCGCGACCCATGGCAATGTTGCGATAGCTGGCTACAAAATCAAGACCGCTGGTATTTGTTTCAATACCATTGATAAAGAACTGAATGGTTTTGACACCACCTTTTGCCAAAATTTGACCCAAAGTTGAGTTAGGATCGCTGGAAGAAATAGAAGAACTATATACAATCCGGTCTTTCACATTGATATTGTAATAGTCCAATGTGATGTTCATGTTTTTAGTAGGATTCATGCCTATACCCAATGAAATATTGGTAGATTTCTCCGCCTTGAGTTGAGGAATACCTAATAAACGAGCCTGTACACTGCGATTGTTAAACAAACCAGACAACTGGATAAAGCCGCCAATAAATGCAGCCTGTGTAGATTGAGCATAAATCTGGTGAAGCGTTGGTGCACGGAAACCAGTAGAAAAAGAACCGCGAACGGTGAATTTGTCGTCGGCCATTTTCAAACGAGATGACACCTTGCCTACTGTGGCATTGCCAAAATCGCTATACTTTTCAGTACGAACGGTACCGTTCACCAAGAAATTTTCGGTCACGTCCATATTAGCATCCAAATAGAGACCAATATTGTAGCGAGAGTTGCTAGTGGCATTGATCGCGGCAATACCGGGGAAAGAGTTAGATCCTTCGCCAGAATAAGAAGCCGTGTCACCAGCAATGATCCGGAAAGTTTCCCTTCTAGCCTCAGAGCCAAATGCAATACTAAACTTTTCAGTCAATGCCTTAGAAATATCTAAGTTACCCACGATATGGCTAAAATTGTAACCACCTGTTTTGAACGAAGTAGGGCTAGATGTACCTAGGGTACGGTTTACCGTATTATTTACAGTGTAAGATTGTTCGTTGCCACCAAAGGTTGCGCTTACATCGTGCTTCCAACCATTGGTTTCATTTTTTACACCAATGGTACTGTTGTAATCCGTCAGGTCACCTTCAAATGTTGGCACATAACCAACATAACCCTTGTAAATATTGAAATCTTCTCCATCAAAAGGAGAAGTAGTCCTGTAGTTTTTGCCACCATTATCAGTAACATTGTGCAACAGACCGCGATCTACACGCCAGTAAGCCGGGCGGAAATTGGCAAAACTAAATACCTTTTTGGTGACCAAAGCAGCATTGGCATATATTTTTCCATTTTCACCAATGGGAATACCACCATTTACCAAAAATTTGGCAGCGGTAATTTCACCCGTTCCGTTGATGTTATTAGCAGTTGGAAAGTCGGTCAAATAACTTCTAATAGATGCCACTTGAGCTGGATCCTCATTGCCATTATCATCAAGTCCGAAAGTAGCGATTTCCGTAGGAACATCAACTGTGCCAGAGCGGACAGCACTTTGCTGTTGACTAAATGCCATCGTGTAATTGATGTATCCTCGATCGCCAAAATTGGCACCACTGTTGAGCGAAACACCATAGTTGTCGCCACGGCCATTGCCAGCAGGCGACTGGTAAGCGCGGTCGTCTGATTTAGTCGTGGTACCGCTATTGAGTGTCAGCGTCGTATAGTCGTAGCGATCTTTCAAAATCACGTTCATAACCCCTGCGATGGCATCCGATCCGTATTGTGCAGAAGCACCATCGCGTAGAATTTCCACACGCTTAATGGCTTCTAGCGGAATAGCAGAGAGGTCAACACCTGTTTCACCACGACCGGGTGAAAACTGAACGTACAACAATGAACTCAGATTTTTGCGCTTGCCGTCTATCAAAATCAAGGTACGGCTTGGACCCATGTTGCGGATTTCGTAAGGATCCAATAGCGTAGTCGCGTCATTCACCGGTGTATTCACCGTATTGAATGACGGTACACGGTACTGCAACGCTTTGTCGAAAGACAATTGGCCAGTAGATGTTATTTCCCTAGCCCCTAGCACATCAATAGGCAGAGGGCTTGTAGTGAGGGTACGCTGTGAAGCACGGCTACCAACGGAAACCACTATTTCGCCCAGTGCAGATGCTTCGCTCACGAGTTCAATAGAAATATCGCTTGAGGCAGTAATGGCTACTTCCTGAGAAGCGTAGCCAGTATAGTTGACGCGCAACATGGAAGCCCCACTAGGTAATTTCAGGGTAAATCGACCATCGGCATCGGTGGTGGTACCTACACTTGTGCCTTTTACAGATACAGAAGCACCCACCATTGGGTCGCCTCCTTTTTCAATCACGGTTCCCGTCAGGGTACGATCTTGTGCTATTGCCTGCAAAGAGACCAATAGGAAAGTGAAGAGGATAAGTAATGTTTTGTTCATACAATTGAATTAAAATATTTTAAAAATCGAGCGTAAGGTCTTAAATGTTTTGACAATTGCAACAATAAAAGTGAAATAAAATATAATAAGGCTCTAAGACTAATTAAATTATTATATAAATTATTGGTTACTGTGTGAAAATCAAAGCGAATGAACCTTATCAATTGGATAATCAAATCAATCATGTACCTTTGCAAGATGATAAACATTGAATCAGAAAAGAATATGGACGCTATCAAAATGATGGTCTCTAATATGAACCGCCGCTTAGATAAAATACAAGAGGGTGGGGGGGCAAAACGCCTTGAAAAACTCCATAAAGAAGGCAAAATGTCGGCTCGGGAGCGGATTGAATACCTTCTGGACGGTGACGCCCCAAGTATAGAAATAGGAGCGTTTGCGGGTTATGAAATGTATCAGGAGCATGGTGGTTGCCCTGCTGGGGGGGTAGTCGTGGTGATTGGGTATGTGCGTGGTCGGCAGTGTGTGGTTGTAGCCAATGATGCCACTGTGAAAGCAGGCGCTTGGTTTCCGATCACGGGCAAAAAAAACATGCGGGCTCAAGAAATTGCTATGGAAAATCGCCTTCCTGTTATTTATCTGGTGGATAGCGCGGGTGTTTATTTGCCAATGCAAGACGAAATATTTCCCGACAAAGAGCATTTCGGGCGCATGTTTCGCAACAATGCTAAAATGTCGTCGGCTGGTATCCCACAGATAGCAGCCATCATGGGCAGTTGTGTGGCGGGTGGTGCTTACTTGCCCATCATGTCAGACGAAGCACTCATTGTTGAAAATACGGGTTCTGTATTTTTAGCAGGACCTTACTTGGTAAAAGCCGCCATTGGCGAAGATGCCGATAAAGAAACCCTTGGTGGCGCCGCTACCCACTCTGAGATCAGTGGGGTAACGGACTATAAAATGCCTGATGATAAGACTTGCTTAGATACGATCAAAGACTTGGTTGATAAATTTGGACACCATGCTGGTACTGGTTTTGATCGAGCAACATCGAAACCGCCCTCTGGAACAGATGATGATTTATTTAAAATATTTCCAGAGATCGCTTCAAAACCCTACGATACGGTTGCCGTATTAAAGTGTTTGGTGGATGAAGGCAAATTGACCCAATACAAGGAACATTATGGCAAAACCATTATTTGTGCTTATGCCCGCATAGATGGGTGGGCCGTGGGTATCGTGGTTAATAACCGTCAAGTAGTACGCAGTGCCAAAGGAGAAATTCAAATTGGAGGAGTGATCTACTCCGATTCGGCCGATAAGGCCACCCGTTTCATCATGAATTGTAACCAAAAAAAGATCCCGCTTGTGTTTTTACAAGATGTGACGGGTTTCATGGTTGGTACACGTTCAGAGCATGGCGGTATTATCAAAGATGGGGCTAAAATGGTGAATGCGGTGGCAAATTCTACCGTACCTAAATTCACTATTGTTATGGGCAATTCTTATGGAGCCGGCAACTATGCTATGTGTGGCAAAGCATACGACCCAAGGTTAATCGTGGCTTGGCCCAGTGCCAAAATTGCGGTGATGGGTGGTGAGCAAGCTGCGAAAGTATTGACTCAAATACAAGTACAAACGCTGAAAGACAAGGGCGCTGCTCCAGACCCAGATCAAGAAAAAGCCTTGTTTGAAGCCACCAAAAGTCGTTATGAAGCACAAACTACCCCATATTATGCCGCAGCGCGGCTTTGGGTGGATGCTATCATTGATCCACGCGATACCCGACGTTGGATTTCAATGGGTATAGAAGCGGCTAATAATGCTCCAGTGGAGCGGTTTAATCCGGGCGTGATTCAGTGCTAAGATAGTTATCGAAGGCCAATGCCTTCATCGTCATTTATTGTTCCATGTTGTACCCGAATGATTCGCGCGGGAAAATTTTGTAGAATGCGATAGTCATGGGTGGCGCAGATGACGGCAGTATTGTGTTGTTTGGCTAGGTTTCGCATTAATGTGAGGACATCATCGCTGGTTTCGGGGTCTAAATTTCCGGTAGGCTCATCGGCCAGCAGTAATACTGGATTGTTGAGCAATGCCCTCGCAATCACGATGCGTTGTTGTTCACCACCAGAGAGTTCAAACGGCATGGCATTTCGCTTTTGCCACAGTCCTACTTCTTCCAATACTTGTTGGATCCTTGCTTCTATTTCGGTTTGGTCTGTCCAACCAGTTGCTTTAAGCACAAAAATAAGGTTTCCTGACACGTCGCGATCGGTCAAGAGGCTGAAATCTTGAAACACAATCCCCAGTTTTCGACGTAAAAGGTGTATGTTGCTCCTGTTGATACTACCTAGATCAAAACCAGCCACCTCACCAGTGCCTGACAACAATGGAAGTGCAGCATATATGGTTTTGAGGAGGCTACTCTTCCCGCTTCCAGTCTTACCGATCAGATATACAAATTCACCCTCCCCAAGGTTGAGGCTTATTTGTTGCAATACCTTCGTTTGGTCGTGCTGGTATATATCGGCGTTGTTTAATTTTACAATATGCGACATGATTATAATTCTACGTTGTTTGCCATAATTTCCCAAACTTTATCTTTCAGTTCGCCTACATCTTCGGCTTTTAGATCTTTGGTTTCTATGGGTTTTTCCCAGATAATGCGTACTACACCTGGGCGCAGGTGTAATGATTCGTGTAAAGAGGCCACATTAGTGATATTGGTAATGGTTTGTATGGCTAGTGGTGCCCCTGTCTGAATGGCGATCCGAAACGCTCCATCATAAAAGGTGGCTAAAGGTGCATCGCTTTTGTTGCGGCTACCTTCAGGATATATAAAAATACTCCACCCCTCCGCCAATTGTTGTTTCAGTGCGACTACACTGCGAGCTCGACTCATGGCACTACGGCGATCTACCGTCAAGCACATTTTTTTGACCACCCACCCAAATACAGGTATTTTTTGAAGGTCTTGTTTGGCTAAAAACCGAAAAACGCCCGGAAACGCCACAGCATTGATAATAAAATCCAAGGAAGAGCGATGGTTTCCAACAATCACATATGAACGGCCTTGCTCAAGATGCTCCTTGCCCTCTACCTTCACCCTAATACCAATGAGTGTTAAAAATAACGGAGTAAATATATGATGTAAGTAATAGATATTTTGTTTTAGCGCTCGTTCACCGGGTGTAAAAAGCATACTCAATGCAATGACAGGTAAACTGCAAAACATTAAAATCAAAAATAATATGATGGCATAAATTGCCCAAAATTGATAAAATATCCTCACAAACTATTATTTACTCTATACTTAGAAATTCCATTGAACTTTAAGTGTTTGGCCAATTTTAATATTGTCATCGGTCATACCATTGAGTTGCTTCAATTTGGCTACGGTGATACTGTATTTACGGGCTACATTATATAAGGTATCACCTTTTACAACGGTGTGTGTTTTGCCGCCATAATTACCAGTACCACCACCTGTGCCGCCACCGCCAGTACCGCCACCTGTGCCGCTGCCCCAGCCACTGTTATTGTTGGGTGTTGGGTCGGTAGAAGGATAAGGGCTGTTGGTAGTAGATGGTCTTCCTGGGCCAGATGTTGTAGTATTGGTTGGAGTGCCAGTGGTACTACCGCTCGGCTTCGGATCGTTTTCGCCCATTTCAAACAATATATCATCGTTGTTTGGGGTCATTTTGCCTGGAGTAGTGGTGGTGCCAGTGTTGGTTTTTATAGGGCTACCATTGGGTTTGCCTGCCTCTCGTATTTTAATGAAATCTCCCTTTGCACGACAGCCGCGCAACTTAATGCGTTCACCCGTTTCGGGTTCCTGATCGGCATTGATACCATTTCTAGCGCGCAATTTTTCCAAAGTTATCCCATATAACTGCGACACTTCAAACATGGTTTGGTTTTCATGTATATAATGGTCTGTGGCACGGCCACGCCATTTGTCATTTTTAGGTTGTATAAATATAGGGGTATTGGGCTTTAGGCGAATACCAGGGGCGTAGCCCCTATCATTATAGTCCACCACTTTATTGGTTTTCAACCGGTAGGCATTGGCAATATCATCTACTGATTCGCCTTCGCGCGAAATGACTACTTTTACATCGTTGATGCGTTTGATGCGGCCAGTACCGGATGGGGGAAGGTTTGGATTAGGCTTCTGTCCAGGTGTTGTTGTAGTACCAGTACTGGGATTTCTATCGGGTGGTGTAGTACCTGTACCGCCCGGTTGGGTGCTTGGTACTGGTACTGCACCTGGCGGTAATGTGCCTGCGCCTGGACGATCGTAGTTATACAATTGATAACGCTCAATTAGGTCTATCAGTTTGTCTGCATACACAGGATTCGTCGCATAACCCGCAGACTGTAATCCACGCGCCCACGATTTATAGTCGGTTCTATCTAACTTAAATAAAAAACCATAACGATTGGTTTTCTTTGGATCGCGTAAAAACTCACCGTGGTCGAAATAGCTTTCTTCTACGTCTTTGTATTTTCTAAAGCAAGATTCAATAATGTTCCCATCCTGATCCTTGTCATCGTCTTGTTTATAGTATGTTTTGCCGTTCCAACTTCCACCACACTTTACGCCAAAGTGGTTGTTGGCTTGTTGAGCCAGATCGCTCTGCCCAGCACCACTTTCCAATACGCCTTGAGCCAAGATGATACTTGCGGGTACGCCGCCCCGTTCCATTTCCAATATGGCAGCATCTTTAAACTGGCCAACATAGTCTTTGTTGCGATCACCTGTAACTGCGTATTGTACAGGTGCGACATCATCCAAAGACCCTTTTCTGGTAACTTTTTTTAATGTTTCGCAACTAGCATTAAAGAGTACTACTAAAAAGACAAAGTAAATTAAGTTTCTCATTATATAATTAATATGATCGGTTTACATATTGTGTTTGTGTTTGGCGCAAATGTACTTGTTTCTTGCACTGTTTCTTAACGATTTTATTGAAAAACTATTCTATATTGACTGAAATTGTATAACTTTCTTGAAAGCAGGTTGAAACTAGCCTCCAAAAACAAGTTTTATTTGGTGGAAATCTAGAAAATATAACAAAAATGTCCAAAAACTGTGTTTTGTCTAAAAAGTCATTGTTTGGGCAAATAAATATTGGTGAAACTCGTTTTGCTTATTAAATATTAAAATAAATCATCAATGAGAATAGATAAATAGGCTTTGTTAACAAAATTTACAGAGGTTTTTTTCTTTTTTCCTTGCACATAATTTTTTTTAGTACTACCTTTGCGCAACTTTACCGAACCAGAATAAAATTTCACTAAGAATTAACTTGTATATGTCTGAGAAATTAGATAAAATTGACCTGAAAATCCTGAAAATCCTTCAGGAAAACAGCAAAATCACGAACCTTGACCTCTCTAAGAAGATCGGTTTGTCGCCAGCACCTACATTGGAGCGTGTTAAAAAATTGGAATTAAGCGATATCATTCAGAGTTACCATGCTCAGGTAAATCCATCCCAAATGGGATTGAATGTGAAGACCTTTGTCTTGGTTTCATTGGCTTGGAAAAAAGAAAATGCACTCAATTCGTTTTTAGAAAAAATATCTACCATAGATGAGGTGACAGAATGTTACATTATCACTGGTGAGGCTGATTTTTTAATGAAAATCGTTTGCCGCGATATTCCTACTTACGAACAATTGCTTTTCAAAACCATCAGTCAGATTGAAGAGATCGAGCGTTTGAAAACGCTGATGACCCTTTCAACTGTAAAAGATGTGAAAATCTTGCCTTATAACTACGAAGATAAGGATTAGGAAAACTGCTCTTGAGGGATCAGGAGTAATTTGTTATTAAATTTTGATACAAACATGAGTCATCCCGAATTTTTGGGGTGACTCATTTTTTTTGTATAAAAGAAGAACCTCCTGTACTTTAGTGTTCTCTAATCACAAAATAAACAGGAGGTCTTCATGTATATACGGGACAAATATAGGTTCACTGACGCT
>JANMMZ010000067.1:0-60841 GCA_031373665.1 Saprospiraceae bacterium
TCAGGCGCCTTCGCAAAAGGCACTAACGTCATCACGATTGATCGTGCAGTATTGAACACCGTAGGTGTACTTTACTACACTGTTGAGACTGGTACCGATAGCGCTACTAAGAAGATGATCCAAACGAAGTAATTTTCTTCGGGATTTTCGAATTTAGATAAACAAAACAGCCCGGCACTCTTATGGAGTGGCCGGGCTGTTTTAGTTGAACGGACTTACTTATTGAACTGTTTCTTCAAAATACTGTTTACTGCTAACTGAAGCACCGTTCCTATACGATGAATGTACCTTTTTTCATAGCCCGTCGAGTAGCCTTTGTGGAGGGCAACAATTTTTCCCGATTGATTATTCGCATCGCGATCACGGCTGTGGCTTTGAGCGTAGCTGTGATGATAGCTGCATCAGCCTTAATTTCGGGTTTCAAAACAGAAATCAGTAAAAAGATTTTTGAGTTTTGGGGGCATATCCACATTTCAGATACTGCCTATTCGCTCTCATTTGAGCCACAACCCATTTCTCGAAATCAGGCATTCTATCCTTCACTAGACACCTTACGGCGTATCAGTTATACGGCACCCGCTACTTTCTTAGGCTTTGAGACGGGGCAAGAAACAGAAGTTGTCTCGAAAGGAGGGATTCGGCACATCCAAGTGTTTGCACATAAACCGGGCATTATTCGCACCAAAACTGCCTTAGAAGGCATACTATTAAAGGGAATTAGTACTGATTTTGATTGGAATAATTTAAAGCCCTACTTATTAGAAGGTACTATGATTGCCCTAAACGACACGGCGCCTTCAAAAGATATTATCATCAGTCGCCAGACTGCAGACCGCCTCCAAGTAGGTGTTGGGGACAAATTTGTGGTGCATTTTGTGAAAGGTACAGATCAACTCAGGCGGTTATTTCAAGTGTGTGGCATTTATAAAACCGGGTTGGAAGAGTATGATCGAAAATTTGCGCTTTGCGATATTCGACAGACCCAAAATCTATTGGGTTGGAACGCTGACCAAGTGGCTGGCTTTGAAATATGGCTCGACGATTTGCGCGACTTGAATTTGTACAACGAATACGTTTATACTGAAGTAATAGGCAATGACTTACTCAGTGTCAGTATCAAAGATAAATTTCCTGCCATTTTTGAGTGGTTGGCTTTGCAAGATTACAATGAGATCATCATTTTGAGCCTGATGTTGGCAGTAGCGATCATCAATATGATTACGGCACTCTTAGTATTAGTGCTGGAGCGCACCAATATGATCGGTATTTTAAAGGCACTTGGTGAATCAAACCGACGTATTCGTGAGATATTTCTATACCATGCTGCGCT
Organism: Saprospiraceae bacterium; assembly: GCA_031373665.1. Classification (GTDB taxonomy): domain Bacteria; phylum Bacteroidota; class Bacteroidia; order Chitinophagales; family Saprospiraceae; genus M3007. The sequence continues at coordinate 1,331 of JANMMZ010000067.1, forward strand.
CATTACCCTCAATGGTATTTTCTGGGGTAATTTACTTGGGTTGGGTTTTTGTTTTTTACAAGATAAATACCACTTCATCCAACTGAAAGAATCGGACTACTACCTTTCGTATGCCCCAGTGAAAATACAGTGGCTTACGGTGTTGGGTATGAACCTTGGTACTTTGGCCGTTACGCTCATTTTTCTGATGATTCCTTCTTTGGTTATTTCTAAGGTATCACCGATTAAAGCAATCCGGTTCAGATAAAGGCATCGTACTATTCGGGACTCACTGCCAGAGATACCCTAGTTGCTTTGGTCACAATTTGATCATTTAAAGTGTCGGTTTCAATGAGTCCATCGCGGAGTCGAATGATCCGATGAGCATGTTGTGCAATATCTGGCTCATGCGTTACCAATATGACAGTATTGCCCGCAGCATGTATGTTTTCAAACAAATCCATGATTTCCTCCGAAGTTTTGGAGTCCAAGTTACCTGTTGGTTCATCTGCTAAGATGATAGCGGGATCATTGACCAAGGCGCGAGCCACTGCTACGCGCTGGCGTTGTCCACCTGATAGTTCATTGGGTTTGTGGGTCACACGATCACCCAATCCCACAGAAGTCAGTACTTGTCGAGCCTTTTCGAGCCGCGCTTCTTTGCCGATACCTGCATATACCAAGGGTAGTGCCACGTTTTCGAGGGCACTGAGTCGCGGCATCAGGTTAAAGGTTTGAAATACAAAACCGATTTGTTTATTGCGCACTTCGGCCAATTCTCCATCGTCCATTGTACTGACTTCTATTCCATTGAGCCAATATTCGCCACGGGTGGGAGAATCCAAGCAGCCTAAGAGGTTCATCAAGGTGGACTTGCCGCTACCCGAAGGCCCCATGAGTGCAACGTACTCATTCTTCTTAATATCAATGGATACCGTTTTGAGGGCTTCTACGACTTCCGCGCCCATGACGTATGTTTTATTCAGACTTTTAATAGAAATAAGCACAGTGTGATAGTTATGAGTTGAAATTATGAGTGATCGTTTTTCTCGGCTTTCCCAATATTTAATGCTCAATCACTTTTGGAACCCTAAAATAGATACCATCGTGGTTTGGTGCATTTGACAGTGCTTCCGATTGATCTAATTGATGTTGAACCAGATCGTCGCGGAGTGCATTGGGGTTTTCGTTTAGCCAGATCAAAGGTTCTACGCCTTCAGTATCCAAGGTCTGCAACTTGTCAATCATGTTGACAATACTTTGGAGGTCGCCGCTTAGTTTACTGCGCTCGGCATCAGTTAGTTTGAGTCGGGCTAACTTTTCAAGCCCCGAAATAACGGATTGATCTATTTGCATAAAAATAGTTTAGATGATTGGTGATACTTATTCGTTCAAGTACACGGATTTTCCGTTAAAAGAAATGTCAGTTTCTAATGTTGATAAATAATTTACGTACGAAAACCCAAGACTATCAAGGTCTTTCTTACCTTCGCGGCGCACAAAAGTAAGAAAATGAATAGCGTTTTACCAACAGATAAATCAGGCATCAAATATGTCGCCATCGCCGGGAACATCGGCGCGGGCAAAACTACCCTTTGCGAGATGCTCGCCCGCCACTTTGGCTGGGATGTACACTACGAAGATACGGAGAATAATCCCTACTTGTCCGATTTTTATATGGACATGAAAAGGTGGTCGTTCAACTTGCAGGTTTTTTTTCTGTCGAGCAGGTATCAGCAAGTACAACGGATACTCCAAGGGCCGCGTACGGTTATTCAAGACCGCACCATTTATGAAGATGCTTTTATTTTTGCTCCTAATCTGGCAGACATGGGCTTGATGGAACGCCGCGACTTTGAAAACTACCTAACGTTGTTCCAATCCATCGTGTCGCAGGTGCGTCCACCCGATTTATTGATCTATCTCAAAGCGAGTATTCCGACCTTGGTAGAGCATATTCAGATGCGTGGCCGCGATTATGAAGGCAGCATCAGCATAGACTACCTAAAGCGCCTCAATGATCGCTACGACAACTGGATCAATGGGTACAAAGAAGGTAAACTGCTCATTATTAATGTAGATCAGTTTGACTTTTCAAACAACCAAGAGCATTCAGCGAAAGTACTAGAATTGGTACAGGCAGAATTGCATGGATTGTTTAAGTAGCATAGAACAGATAAACAATTAAATAAAAATAACGATGTCTATTAAAAGAAACGCAAGTGCACACTGGGCAGGCTCCGGTAAAGAAGGTAATGGCACACTGACCAGTGCGAGTGGGGTACTTACAGATACCCAATATAGTTTCAATACCCGTTTTGCCGATGGGATCGGAACAAACCCTGAAGAACTAATCGCCGCTGCTCATGCTGGGTGCTTTTCTATGAAGCTAGCCTTTGTGCTGCAAGGTCTAGGCCATACAGCCGATAGCATTGATACCAATGCCACGGTTGTATTGGATGATGGCGCGATCACTGAAATCAACTTAGTGACCCGTGCTACGATAGAAGGCATGAGTGCAGAGGCATTTTTGGCGGCTGCTACGGAAGCCAAAGAAAATTGTCCTATATCCAAACTTTTCAATGCTGCCATCAGCCTTGATGCAGCATTGAACGATTAATGGCCGCCTAAGTACCATACCAGCAGTCATTGCTTATTGGGGGCTTTTGGTATGGGAATTTCTTTTGTGATCGCAAATTTGGCATGAAATTAGCATAATGGTGTTTTGTCGTAATATTTTTAACGTTAACCACGTTGATATTAAGATAGACAAAACAACGAGCACTACAATCACATTATGCGTATTCTTGCATCATTAATGCTGGTATTAATACCTCTCCTAGGAGAAAAGCGGAGCAGCCCACAAGTGGTTACGCCCCCTGAATTGGCATTGCGTGGTATTGATGTGTCACATTATCAACATAGAATTGCTTGGGATACGGTAGCGGCTTCGCAATCCGTAGATTTTGCTTTTGTGAAGGCCACAGAAGGCCATGAATACCGCGATAGTTTGTTTTGTCGGAATTGGGAATCACTGCAACGGCATGGTATCAAACGGGGTGCATATCATTTTTTTCGTGCTTATGGGTGCGGCTATGATCAGGCTCGTAATTTCTTGAATGCTGTCGAGTTTGTACCTGGCGACTTTGCTCCAGTACTTGATATTGAACGCGCTGACGGAATTGCTCCTGAAATTGTGCGCCAAGAAGTCAAAATTTGGCTGGAGGAGGTAGAAAGAACACTTTCTGTAAAACCAATTATATATAGCAGCCAAAACTTTTATGATTTTTTTTTAGCAGGTCATTTTGATAATTATCCACTCTGGATAGCCCGTTATTCTGCTGATGTGCCGACCCTGATAAATGGAAAGAATTGGGATATTTGGCAATATTCATGTACTGGTACTATCTGTGGTATTCCCAAACCTGTTGACCTCAATTTTTTTCCAGGTAATACTGCTTTGCTGGAGCGACTTTGTTGGTATCCACGTGCGGCTTCGGCAGAGCCTAGAAAGGAGGCGGAGTCTATTACGTTACCTTGATCCCCTCTTCCTTTAATATAACATCATTCCTTAGTTTCGCGCATAGGCCGCAAACCACTTACATTCCTTCACAATTTTTTCATAAAAATCGGTGTCTTTATAGCGCAGGGTCAACATATTGTAGTGTGTAGCATATTCATCGGGAAGGGTAGGTATGAGGCTACTTCCTTGCCTATAGATAAAGTTGGGTTGGCAAAACCAGCGTTTCTGATCGCAACGAGCCGCCATGAATGCCGCACGAGCCGCCAATTCGGGTGTTTTAGCATGTCGGAGTGCTTCTTTAAAATATTTTAAGGATAGGCTCACATCAATGTTTTCGCGATTGCCCGAAGGCGATCCACGCAATGGAAACACGGGCCCTTGAGCCAGCCTCAATTGGTTATATCCACTCCTATAGTTATCCAAAGCCTTCCATTCGTAACCAAAATACGACATATTGTAATAGGCTACACCAATCAAGTAATAATACCACGCAGCCGCAGGATCGTCCATAGCCGAAGCGGCTTTGGCTTTAAATTCATAGTCCAAAATTTTTCTTGCGATCTGTCGGCGGTTCAATATCAGTGAGTCAGATACTATTTTATATACTTTTTCATCAAAAGTCTCTTTGAAAGGCGCGAACTTAGGCAGTCGGGCTTCCTCTATTGGGGTGATATTGCGCATGACTGCTAAAGCGGCTTCTGGCTCTCCTTGGCTTAATAAAAAAGCCCCTTTCATCTCTAAAAGATATGCTTTAATCCGATCAGGGTTGGTATCCATTTGCATGGCATATTCGAGCAAAACGGGGTCATCTTGCTCGGCCAATTTCAATAAATCATCATAGATTTCCATACTTGGGTTAAGCCCCAAGGCCGAAGGTGGATATGCTGATAAAATGGCTCTACCGGGCTGTTTTTTAGTGGCAAAAGAAGCCGAAAGCCAATCTTGTAGCAGTAATTCGAGGTTGGGATTATAGGCAAAGGCGTCAAAACTCCTGATTTTAAAAGCCTGATTATCAGCGTTTTCCCCAGCGGTATCTAGGTTTAGAATATCCAAAAGCACCATCCAAATATCTATTTGGCGGATTAAGTGCGCATGATACCCAGTTTCGTCTTTTTCCTTGCGCAAAGCATTTTTAAGGCGTTCCAGTGTTTTTTCAGCGCCATAACGGTCGCCGGCCAAAATTTCTAAATAACCTTCTAAGCCTCGCCAAAGTTTAGGATTTGGGATCTGTGCGTCTTTGAGTGCTTTCCGCACAAATTTTTGCAAATCAAGCAAGTGTTTGGCGGCGGCTTCTCTTGCTATGGTACCTTTGGCCATGCCTTGTTTTCGGTCGGTTACCCATGTGCGCAAGTATATTTTTTCTAGTTCTTGAATGTCACTCACCAAGAGCAATTCCAATTGCGGATTTTGAGGATCAAGCCCATAAATGGTTTCCATATCCTGAACCGCGTAACGGTGAGTGCCGCCTGCCCTCAAGATGTATAGGGTACTGCGTTCGGCATCATCTTGGCAAAGTTGGAGGGTTTGAGTCCAATCTTGATCGTTTCTGATGAGGAAACTCCGATAAGCAGAAGCCCGTTTGGAAGGGCAGTTGCGAAATACCAAGGAGTAACGATACGCTGCTTCGGCATATTTGCCTTGTTTTTGTAAAGCCCCCGCAAGGTGCCCTAATGTCCAGTAAAAAACAATGCTATACCGCTTCCGATCTACCTTTGGCATCAGGTAATTATACAAATCAATGGTGTATTGCCAATCTTGGATATAGTGCGCCATTCGGATAATCTGGTACGCATATCGAAGCCGAATAAAGTGCGAATCTGTATTTTTAAAGCGGCCAATGCCTTCCAGAATAATGCTGTACATTTCGCTGGTATCACGATCAGGCAGGATCCAGCCATCTCCTTGAGCAATCACATAGGGTTCGCACCTTTTGGCAAACATCAGGTAAGAAACGGCCTCTGTACAGCCGTTGTAAGCAATTACTTCTGCAAAGGTATTGCCGCCCATACGGTAAGGCAGCGTTGCTTTCTTTTTTGGGTCAACGGCTGCATTGTATAGTCCTGTTAGTTCATTGATGTCAGATTTATACACGACATAATCAATATCTTCGGTGGTAGCGATGTTGCAAAATCGGATACGCCACTCCTTGATGTTTTCCTCTTTTTGAATGTCGCGATTGTAGTAAAATTGCTGGTAGTAGTCGTCCCATTTGATAAAAAATGGCGCATACGCTGCATTGGGATTGATAATTTCGGGGCTCAAAAAAGTATATCCATAAAAGGGTTCATTAGAAGCGCAATGCCCCTCCGCAGGTTCGGCAGGCAGTGCTTTATGCGATGAATCAAATGGAAAGAAGGATGTGCAAACCGCCAATGGAAGGAGGAGTGCAGTGGTAAGGATCAGTATTTTTTTCCGGCGATGTAACATAGGCTATCGAGCAAAGGTACAGGATACTTCGATATTACCGAGGTATCGAGGTCAAAAAAAGCAAGATGCCTCCTTCCTTTGGATTCAATAGAGGCTGCTATCGTTGCTGCCTGAATCAGGGTTTGATCAGATATACTTTCCACTCGAAGCCGATCGCCAGGTCGGAGATAATGCCCTTGGATATAAGTGCTTTGCACCACCTCGTATGTATTGATTCCAGTAGGTTGAAAGAAATCAGTTTGGAGGAGCCGTTCTTTAGGAAAATCGCGTACAATTTTGAAAAGATGCCCTTCCCGATAGACCAGTACCCAAGAAAAAAGCGGCAAGGCAATATCCAAAGATAGGGGATAGGTGTCTATGCTTCCGTTGGTATAAACTTGGGCATCTATAGGGTCAAATATCGAATTTTGAGTCTGTTCGGTATCAATATCCCCTGTATTGTATAGCATTAACATGCCTCTGTCAACGGGTGGCACTCCGGTCTGTTTCGGAAATTTGTATTGGTGTAAGCGAATGGTGGCACTCAATACTATATTGCGAGGCAGTCCCAATTTTATTTTTTGGAGAAACTCAAAATACCCGGCTCTTGAAGACGCTGTCCAATCGCAATCAAACTGTACTTCGGACACTTTAAAAGGCAATGCAGCAATACTGGTTAGTATTTTCTGAACCAAATCATCTGAATTCGCCTTAGAAATGCCTTGAAACAACGCCTGTTGTATAAAAATAACAGATCCAATCTCGCGGCCACCGAGGCCGGCACTATCTGTAACGCTGAGTTGTGCCAAAGGCACAATAGTGCCATTTTCAGGTCGAATACCAATATCTAAGTGCTTGATATACAGTTTTTTGCATGAAGTTTGATCTAGGTATTGCCTTTCTACAGGACTCAAGGCGAAAGTTGTTTTCCAGTAATAAAATGCCGGGCTAAGGCTGATCGGCGTTGATCGCTGACAGGCCGTGTCAATCAGCAATAAAAGTATAAGTAATTTTAATAATATTTTCACAAACGCACCATTTTTATACACCTTACCGCTCTTTGATCTCAGTATAGCTTTAATAATCACTTCCCATCCCGAATCAACAACCGTACAACCATATCCCAAAGCAATTCATAGGGAATAATTTCTACCTCAAAGTTTTGATTGCCAGCATTGATAGGGCAGTTTTTGAGTAGTTGCAATAAAGGCGCTGCTTTGGATTGAATATCTTTAAGTACAAACCCTGATTTTGGAATAATTTCTAATAATTTGAAGAAGTGATGACTTCGTGCTGCTTCGTCAACACTAAGATAACGGGTACGGTACTTAGCAAGTGCCTCCTCTCTATCAATACACTGTCCGTACTCTTTTAAGGCTAAGGATAAAATAAATTGAATGGCCAATATGGGGATATTCATGCCACTTTTATCGCGAGGAAACACCCGAAATTCATTCAAAAACTTACTAGATTTAAAGTTTTTCTCTATTTTTACCAACTTAATTTCTTCTGATACAGTAATAAAGAATAAGAAGGCCTCAAAAATTTTCCATATTTCCACCAACTGGCTTGGCAAACTTCTAAATTCGGGTCTAGCCACCACGAATCCCCATACTTGCGCTGCTGAGGTATAGTTTCCAGCGTGCATTTCGGCCAGAAAATGTAATTCATTTAATTTGTACCAGTTGAAGGTGTCCAATTCAAATTTATCCTTATACAACGCAGCCACTTTTCGACAGTCCTCATAGTTGCCTAGGTTAAAATTGGAAGCCATCAATGAATAATAGAAGACCTGAAAAGAACTCTTACTGGTATAAGGTTTGGCCTCGAAAAACATGATCGCTTCTTCGCAAAGTTGGAGGGTCTTTTGGTATTCGCTCAAGTTATCATAAACCATAATCTGTACCAAACGGCCAAGTAAATGAATCTTAAAGGAGGAGGAGCGAGCAAGGTATGGGATTATTCCTTCAAAACAATCGGATGCCAATTGTGCAATCTCTTTCTTTTTGGATTTGCTGTTCACAAACTCGATCAAGAGTTCATTATATCGTTTTTCAGCATCGTTTTCCATGCTCAGAATCACCTCGTATTCTTTCAATTGCACTAAATATTCCTGATGGAGTAGCCGATTGCCAGTCACCGTACCTTCATGTAGCAATAGTACGCGAAGCACCTCAACTGTGATTTCTGTAAACTCAAATTTTTTGGCTACTCGCAGCAATTGCTCCATTTTATGAAGCCCAACAGACCTTGCATTTTTGGCCAATAGGATAGATGCTGCGGCCCATTTTTTGCTACAATCTATAAAGGCTCGTTGTCGGTCGTTGACATCGCCTTCGTTAAAATCCAAGATCAAAATCACATCATCTAGCCGATCCCTCAGTTTGCTTTTGAGCACGGCAAGGTTAGACATGGATTTTAAATCAGGAATCCTCCGCATGGCATCCTCATCTGAGGAAACCTGTCCAGAAGCAACTCCATCGTAAAGGATTCGCATCCTTGTGCCGGGTTCCAGTAAAAGATCGAGCAGACCTATATTTTTGAATTTGCCCGTCTTAATCAAGTTGATTAATGTTATGAGATCGTCCAAGGTTATGACAAAAAAATGTGCTGTTTATAGATAACTATCACAAATGTACCAATTTACCAGTAGAATGCCTTAAAAAAGTTATTTAATCTTTTCAAATAGGTGCTTTTAAGGCAATTTTAGTACTTTTGCGTTAATTATGCACTTAATATTCAAACAAACCAGCTCCTTGCCAAGCACTTTGGCCGCCCAAATCGAATTCTTTGAAAACGGTCAGGTCTTGTTGATTGACAAGCCTTTAGGCTGGACATCCTTCGATGTGGTGAGTAGAATCCACAACCTACTACGCAAACGATTGGGTCTGAAAAAACTAAAAGTAGGCCATGCTGGTACCTTAGATCCATTGGCTACTGGATTGCTTATTGTTTGTGTCGGAAAATACACCAAATTGATAGATCAAATACAGGCTGAAACCAAAGTTTACACGGGTAGCATCACCTTTGGTGCTACGACTGCTTCTTATGATTTGGAAAAAGCCCCACAGCATTTCATACCTACTGATACATTGACAGATGCGCTGCTATCAACCGCTCGGCAGGCTTTTATAGGCGATATTTTGCAAATACCGCCCATTTATTCTGCTGTCAAAGTAGATGGACAACGCTTATACAAAAATGCTCGAACAGGGGAAGCCGTAGAGTTGCCCCATCGGCCTATCCGTGTTGATACATTTGATTTGTCAGTCCTGCACCCTGCTTCCGTATCAGATATAGACACCGCAGTACAAATCGGCAATCGAGCGGCGGCTATTACAAGGCATCCTAACTATAAGGAGGGCGTTCAGGCCGAGTTTGAAGTAGTTTGTGGTAAAGGCACTTATATTCGTTCTTTAGCGCATGACCTTGGGGAAGCCGTAGGCTGTGGGGCTTTCTTGAGCAGTTTGCGCCGCACCAAGTCAGGAGATTTTAGCGTTGAAGATGCTTGGGATATAGATGTATTGGCTCAAACATTGAATAATGTTTAATTCTTATTTGTTTTTTCTGAAATGGCATGTATAAATCCATCCAAGATGGTTTTTGCCGCCGAAAAAGGCGAAACATTGCCCGCAATAACTTCCTTTTCGAGCGTGATTATATTGTTTTTGACAAATGGGTGCCCATAGAATAGCGACTTCAGTCCCGATTCTATTGATTCCTGCATCCAGTATTTATCTTGAAATTGCCTGTTTTTATTGAAAGAACCGTTGGCATTCGTATGTTCTTTAAATGCCTCCATTGCCAGCCATAGTGCTTCAATGCCTTGATTTTCTAAGGCACTACAAGCCAAGACTTGGGGTGTCCACCCATTGGCTTTAGCAGGTAAAAGATGGGTAGCATTTAGGTAGTGCGCCCTGGCTTGGTTGGCCAAATGGACACGCTCTCCATCAGTTTTGTTCACAGCTAGCAAATCGGCCATTTCTACTATGCCGCGTTTGATGCCTTGGAGGTCGTCGCCCGCACCGGGCAACAGCATCAATAAAAACAAATCGGTCATGTGGTGTACCGCGATCTCGGATTGGCCCACGCCGACGGTTTCTACCAATACGGTATCGTATCCTGCGGCTTCCACCAGTAGTATGGTTTCACGGGTTTTTCGGGCTACTCCACCCAAGGTGTCGCCTGCCGGCGAGGGGCGAATGAAGGCTAAGGGGTGAATGGATAGCCGTTCCATACGGGTTTTATCTCCCAATATACTGCCTTTGCTTAAGGAGCTGCTTGGGTCAATAGCCAATACTGCTACGCGGTTGCCCTTGGCTACTAAGTTCATACCTAAGGCTTCTATCAGGGTGCTTTTACCCACCCCGGGCGCACCGCTGATGCCTATACGCAAAGAAGACGATTGCTTAGGTACTGCGTTGAGCAGCAAAGCAATCGTCTCCTGTGCAATGATTTGATGTTCGTACTTAGTGCTTTCCACCATCGTGATGGCTCGCGCCAACAAGACACGGTCTCCGGCGAGGACACCATTGGCCAAGGTGGTGGCAAGAAGTGATTGCATCAATAAAATTTAGTCGCGGCTACCAAACATGGCCCAGAGTAAGTAAAGTAACTGTACCAAGGCTGCCAGTGCAGCAGATACATAGGTCATGGCTGCCCAAGTGAGGGCATCCTTAGCACCATCATACTCTACACCACGTGCAAAACCGCTATTGTCCAACCAAGCCAAAGCACGACGGCTGGCATCAAACTCAACTGGAAGCGTCACCAAACTGAATACGGTAGTGAGGCCAAACGCAATGAGGGCGATGATTAGCAATATTGGGCTTTTGGTGAAGGCCATACCTGCCAAACCGAACATAAACAGGTATTGTTGGATGCCTGCTGCAAAATTGACCACGGGTACCATTTGTGAGCGCATTTGCAAGAAACTATACTGGGTGGCATGTTGTACAGCATGACCGCACTCGTGTGCTGCTACGGCAGCAGCAGCCACATTACGGCCATGATAGACATCGTAACTCAAGTTGACGGAGCGATCCGCAGGATTGTAGTGATCGGTCAATTGACCCTCTACTTGTGTAATATTGACACTGCCCAATCCATAATGCTTGAGCATAGTAGATGCTACTTCAGCACCGCTCATACCATTGGTAAGAGGTACATCTGAATATTTCCTGAATTTACGTTTTAATACTGAGCTCAGGATGAACCCGATACCCATAAAAACAAGGCTGATTATTAATAACATAGTATCTTAAAATTTAAAAGATTTAGTAATTTGACTCAATGTTGACGTAAAGAACATACAAAAATAACGGAAGTTCGACAAATATTCAAATCCATGGACAAAATTATGTAAAAATCCGATAAACATCGAAATTAGATCATTTTAAAACCTGTATATTTATGCAATGCTTTAGGAATCTGAATCCCATCTGGGGTTTGGTTGTTTTCTAAGATTGCCGCTACAATACGCGCCAATGCCATAGCCGAACCGTTGAGGGAGTGAGCCAATTCAATTTTTCCGTTTTCATCGCGGTATCGAATTTTCATTCGGTTGGTTTGAAATGTTTCAAAATTGGAAACTGAACTGACTTCGAGCCAGCGTTTTTGAGCCGCTGACCAGACTTCAAAATCGAAGGTCTTGGCAGAGGCAAAGCCTACATCGCCGCCACAAAGGGACAAAATACGGTAGGGTAATTCTAGTTTTACCAGAAGGCTGGTTACATGGCGCATCATTTGTTGCAATGTTTGATACGAGCGATCTGGATGCGCGATCTGAACGATTTCGATTTTATCAAATTGGTGTACCCTATTGAGGCCGCGCACGTGTGCGCCCCAGGCTCCGGCTTCTCTACGGAAACAGGGTGTGTATGCCGTCATTTTAATAGGTAGATCCTTGCCTGCTATGATCTCATCGCGCAATATGTTGGTAACGGGCACCTCGGCGGTTGGTATCAAGTAGAGGTTGTCGCGTTCACAGTGGTACATTTGGGCTTCTTTGTCAGGTAATTGGCCAGTACCACGGGCACTGTCTTCATTCACCAAATGGGGCGGTATGATCTCTTCATAACCTGCTTTGACGGCTTCATCTAAGAAAAATTGGATCAATGCCCGCTGTAAGCGTGCACCTTTGCCCCTGTAAACTGGGAAACCTGCACCAGTCAATTTTACCCCCAGTTCAAAATCGAAGAGGTTGTACTTTTTCCCCAGATCCCAGTGTGGTAAGGCATCGTCAGGCAATACTGGAAATGGCTTTGTCCAGTCACGGGCCACTTTGTTTTCTTCGGGCGTTTTACCCTTTGGCACTGTTTTGTGCAAAGCATTGGGTACGGAGTATAAGAGATCATCCAACTGTTTTTGGAGGGTATCCAAACGATCTTTCAAGTTTTTTGATTGCTCTTTGAGTGCCGCCACCCTCATTTTTGCAGATTCTGCTTCATCCTTTTTACCTTGGCCCATGAGCGCACCTATTTCTTTCGATAAGCGGTTGCCTTCTGCCAAAAGATCGTCCGACTCTTTTTGGGCAGCACGGCGGTCTTCGTCCACTTGCAAGATCAGATCAATGACTTTAATTTGCTTAGGTGTCCAATTGCGTTTGCGCAAGGCAGCCACTATGCGGCTTTTTTCCTCCCTAATTACTTTTACCTGGAGCATCGTAGTTTATGTTGATTTGTGATTTAGTCGTTTCTTAATAGATGGAGTATATTTGAGGTTTCGCAACAAAAATAAGGTTATTGCGTTTCAATAAAATAAAAAAATATAAAAAAAACGCCACAAGGTAAGATGAATTTCAAATAAGACTTATCTTTGCAGCATCAATTTGTACTTTTTATCCTTAAAAGTTACAGATTTTCCTCAGCCACTACGCTATTTCCTGCTTCTTTGCTTCTTCAAAGCACCTGCTTTTGTGTAGTTCTTGTCGGATTTTAGGATCATAATTTTTATATTTGTCTCTGTGCAAACAATTTCCGCTTGTAGGCCAATTATTAAGTTTAGACATACTTTTAAGGACTTTTATTGCATTAACCTTTAGTAATATCACTCATTCATCATATTTTATCCCACCATGCGTGTTCCTTTCCGGGTATCCCGTTGATACCAACCACGCATTAATTCACACTAATCAACATCAGATATGTACGACATATTGCAGCTGAATGACAAGCTGGTATCTGAGCTCCGCGACATTGCCCAGCAATTGGGCGTAAAGGGAGCTGCAAAAATGCTTAAACAGGATCTCGTCTATAAAATATTAGACGAACAGGCTCTAAAAGAGAAAAGTTCTGGAAATCGGGAAGTACCCGTAGTAGATGAACCGAATCCACAAACAGGTCGCCGACAACGCAAACCTGTTACCATGGGCGACGACAATGTCGAGAAGCCTATGGTCGAAAAGAAGTCTGCCGTAGTAAAACCCGGAAAAGAGACTGCCAAACGGCAACAGGTACCCATGGAAGACAGAAGAGAGGAGCAGCGCCGCACTTTTGAGCCTAAACCCGCAACCCCTAAAAAGGAAGTTTCCGCACCAGAGAAACCTGCTACAGAACCGCAAGAGGTGCCACCTACCCGCTCCAGCCAACCCATTGGCAACGCTCCTAGAGATCAACAGGCCAGTAATCCCGCTAGAAGACCCGATAGCCGCCAAGAAGGCCGCCGGGAATGGGACGACCGCAGCAGGGGACAAAATACTGAACGTGGCAATGAACGCCCTAATAACCCCAACAACCCACCCCAACAGCAAGCCCGCCGCCAAGATGGTCGTCGCGAATGGGAAAACATTCGCTACAAAGACAAAGACCGCACCCGCGATCAACGCCCCGGTACCAGAGGGACGATAGATAAAGAAGCGGAAAAACTGAGCAACTTAGAGGAGGATTACAACAATATGCTCCCTATGGGTGAAGAGGATGAAGAATATACGCAGCAGGAACGTCGTCAAGAGCAAGAGACTGGCCCGCAGCAGCCCAATATTAGCCATTCGGAAGTGATGCCTGAAATACCCAAAGAGCGTTTCGACGTAGAATTGGACGGAATCGTGGAAGGCATGGGTACTTTGGAAATGATGCCTGATGGGTATGGGTTCTTGCGCTCTTCTGATTACAATTACCAAACCAGTCCCGACGATATCTATGTTTCGCCTTCGCAGGTGAAGTTGTTTGGTTTGCGGACGGGCGATACCGTAAGGGGAGCCATCAGGCCACCTAAAGAAGGCGAAAAATATTTCGCCCTATTGCGTGTCAGCAAGATCAATGGCTTAGATCCGAAAGAGGTACGCGACCGTGTGCCTTTCGATTATCTTACACCATTGTTTCCAACTTCAAAATTCAACTTGCTTACCAGTCCTACCGGACGTGATTTTGGTAACCGAATAATCGAATTGTTTACGCCCATTGGTAAAGGCCAACGTGGCCTTATCGTGGCTCAACCGAAGACTGGTAAGACGTTTTTGTTGAAAGACATTGCCAATGCCATCACTAAAAACCACCCGGAATGTTATGTCATCATCCTATTGATTGACGAACGCCCCGAGGAGGTGACGGACATGCGCCGCAGTGTAAGGGCGGAGGTAGTATCATCCACCTTTGATGAGCCTGCTGAAAACCACGTTCGATTGGCCAATATCGTGTTGGAAAAATCAAAACGTATGGTCGAGTGCGGCCACCACGTGGTCATCCTTCTGGATTCTATTACACGTATGGCACGTGCTTACAATACAGTAGCACCTGCATCAGGCAAAGTATTGTCTGGTGGTGTGGAAGCCACTGCCTTGCAACGCCCTAAGAAATTCTTCGGTGCTGCGCGTTCGATAGAGCATGGAGGATCATTGACGATCCTGGCTACTGCCTTGATTGACACAGGTTCTAAAATGGATCAGGTTATCTTTGAAGAATTTAAAGGTACGGGCAACATGGAACTTCAATTGGATCGCAATTTGGCGAACCGCCGTATGTACCCAAGTATTGACTTGACTAAATCAAGTACCCGTCGCGAAGACTTGCTCTTGGATAAAGATACCTTGCAACGGATGTTCATATTGCGTAATCACTTGGCTGATATGAAGCCTGAAGAGGCTATGGAGTTTATGAAAAAGCACATGCTTCATAGTAGCAGCAATGAGGAGTTTTTGGAGAATATGAATAGGTAATCGAATTGAATAAGACGATCAAATTTTGACGTGCCTAGTGGGTTTACAATAACCCTATATTAAAAAGCAGCCCGATCCTCGCGAGTGTGATCGGGCTGCTTTTTTATTTGGAATTAAAGGAAAATCTACGTGTTTTCTCAATTATTCCACTCCGCTATCCGCTTTTTATATCGAGTCTGATTGATGGGCCAAGAAAGGGGATCAAAGGCCGATTCAAGGGCTTCGTTGGAGCCTTTCAAGAGCCGTGGGAAAAAATCAATACCAGTGACTGCTTCTACTTTATCAATGGAGCAGGCATAATTGAACATAGGCTGGTCACTCACTTGATTGGGAATGATAAAGGCGAGTGTTCGCATTTGCTCAGGGGCAAATATGACTTTGTAATAGGCATCAGGCACGGTGACTTTACTGAACCCAATCTGTGTTTTGGCAGTAGCGGGCAAAACAGGCCCGGTGACGACGTATATTTTTTGTTGCTTTCTGGCCCAATCGCGGGTCAGTTCTTCCAGTTCGCGCCAAATACCACCATTGAAGGCAGGTACTTGGGGACTCATATTGCTCATGAAAAAGGTTTGGTCAATGGCTTGGTCATTGAAAGCCATATCGGCCGCCGCACAAAGGTGGCCTTTGTCGTAACCACTGCTGGTGTAATCGCGAGGGGTAGCACTTTCGGTACTTACCTCAGGATCTGGCCTGAATGTATTAGGTCGCTCTGCCCAATTTTCATTGAGGCGGTCGCGATTCAGTTCGTAGGCTACCCACTCTGCTTGTTCATGTGCTTCTACGTAAGACAAAACAAAATAATCATGCCTGACAATCTCTCCGCCCTTGCTGGAAGTAGGCAATATATCCTCCGATATTGTGGAGGTGGCTGCCCCTTGTTCAGTAGGTGATTTTTCAGACGGAAGTTCCGTCTGAGGCTTGGTATCTGGGGTGTCTGGGCTTTTTTTTTCTGAAAATTGATTAAAAATCCAGAATGCAGCACCCGCTAAGATGGCAAAAAGCCCTGTCTTAAAGATAAAGCCGCCAGAATCAGACGATGATTTACGAGCCATAATAGACAAAGAGCAAGGTATAATGAACGGATTGCCGTATGGCAGTATGCAGCAAATGGTTTGCAGTCAGCAAGGTGACATGGTGCACTACAGCCAGACACGAATGGTTACTTTGCATCACCTTTTTGCTCAATGTATTCTTTGATCCAAGCCGTGGTAACAGATTTGGGGCGTTCGAGCGGTAGCCCTAAAGCACGTGACCAGCACTGTGCTGCCAAAACGCCTAAGGCACGACTCACACCAAATATTACGGTGTAATAATTGTATTCCTTCATACCGTAATGAATAAGCAAGGCACCTGAATGCGAATCCACATTGGGCCAAGGGTTTTTTACTTTGCCAAGGCTGGTAAGGATGGGCGGTACGACATCGAATATTTTCCAAACGATCTTCACCAGATCACTGTCTTGGACATTGTCTTCTGCAAATTGGCGCTGTGCCATGAATCGAGGATCGGGCTTGCGCAATACTGCATGGCCGTAGCCCGGTATGACGCGGCCACCTGCCAATGTGCTTTTTACGTACTCTCCTATTTGTTCACGGGTGGGCTTGGACGTACCAAGGGTATCCACCATTTTTTGTATCCAACGGATCACTTCCTGATTGGCCAATCCGTGCAGAGGCCCTGCCAAGGCATTCAAGGCCGCACTGAACGATAGATATGGATCACTCAGTGTACTACCTACCAAATGCGTGGTATGGGCAGAGGCATTACCGCCTTCATGGTCAGCGTGGATGGTCAGGAATAAGCGCATGTACTCGCTGAAGCCTTCATCTTTGAAGCCCAACATGTGGGCGAAATTGCCGCCCCAATCCAAGGAAATATCTGGCAATATTTGGTCACCATTATGATATACACGACGGAATATGTAGGCCGCCACGCGTGGCAACCGCGCCACAAGATTCATAGCGTCTTCATAGGTTGCATCCCAATATTCAGTTTTGTGCATGCCTGTGTTGTACCGCTGCGCGAACACACTGGTATTCTGCATAGCCAATACACCAACTGACAGTAGCGTCATGGGGTGGGTATCCAAAGGCAATGCATCAATGGCTTTGAACACGTGGTCTGGTACATTGGCGCGGCGCATCCAGTTTTCGGTGAGCCATTTCACTTCTTCACTGGTGGGGATTTCACCCACTAGCATCAGCCAGAATAGACCTTCTGGCAGGGGTTCTTTACCGTTTTTGGCACAAGGTAATTTTTCGCGCAATTCAGGGATGGAATACCCCCTGAAACGAATACCTTCTTCGGGATCCAACAATGAAGGTTCCCAGATCATACTGGTGATGTCGCGCATACCACCGTAAGCCTGATCTATGTCAACGGTATCCAACTGTTTGTTACCGTGTTCTTTGAGGAGCGTTTTTACCTCTACCGCCAGTTCTTGGGCTTTTTCGGAAAAACGTTTTTTTAAAAGATCCATTTATATTAATTATTTATATTTAAGGCACCCTGTGTGATTTGTTTTGGTACTTAACCTCATTATGGGTGATTTGTTCACTGTAAAACTGAATAGATGCTCATAAAAGCGGAAGTATTCAAATTTTGGCAAAAGTAGTAGATAAGTGCGGATAATTGATTGTTTTTGATGGATAATTTTTCGATTTTAAGGGTATTGATGAGGTGTCGTTGCTAAGAATGAGAAACGGGTATCATTTAACGGTTACTTAGTTCTACTTTAGCACTTTAGAAAATCGTAATATGATGGATTTGTGCTCCAAACCCTCGTTGGCGAATTGTAATGTAGGTTAAAAAACCCTGATGACTTTGCAAAAAACGGTTGTATGTTTGCCCTGTAATTTACCTTGATTTAAACCCAAAAATGGATGCCGTGGCTGGTCATCAATTTTGGGCAAATTTTACTCTATTGCCACTGAACCAAATGAGGCTGAAACAATTTTAAAATATTATTAAAAAACTATCTATGCAATCAATTTTGAATCCCGCAGATGGAAATTATTTTGATGGCGATCGGTTCAATTCCTACGATGGAAATTCGAAACAAGCAGGTCCCAAATCACCCCACCAAGTGCCAAGTGCGCATCCCAGTAAGAATCTTCACTACGACGTGAATCAGATTATTTCTCCAGCACAGGGTGCGCTCATCAAAAATACGGGCATTATGGCCTTTCATTGCATTGGCGATACTGGCAATGACTCTAGCCATAATGGAGGCCCCGACAAACGCTTGGATGTCGCTGAAATGATGGAGGCACAATATATGGCAGGCCAAGGCCAAGCAGCAACACCTTGCTTTTGCTACCATGTCGGCGACCTCATTTATCCGGGCAGCGATGAAGCCCTTTATGAGAAAGAATTTTATGTGCCATACTCCAATTATGGGAATGCTATTGTCGCGATTCCTGGCAATCATGACTCCTATGGACCGGACGGTTTGGACGCATTCGCAGAGAACTTTATGCAACCTACCCTATCAATTACGAAGGGACAGCGACCTGCGATGAATCTTCCTTGGTTTTATTGGGTTTTGGATACGCCTGTGGCGACAATCATTGGACTTTCTACAACGTCCAATTCCATCGCTCTCGAGCAACAAGATTGGTTCAATCAGGAGATGAAGAACGCCGATTCCAGCAAGGCGTTAATTGTAGCAGTGCATTACCCTCCTTACTGCTTCGACGGTTCCAATAACAATAATATCAGAACCTGTATCGAAGATGCCTTTGCTTATTCAGGCAAAGTACCCGATCTGTTGCTCAGTGGGCATTCGCATAATTTTCAGCACATTGAAGTGCCTAAAAATGGAAAAATGCCTGGTTACGCCGTGATTGTGAATGGCGCAGGGGGCGTTGCAGTGGGCGGAATTCGAAAAGGATCGGGCGGAAACGGGGGGAATCTCGTTTATGGAAATGATACTGAATACGGGGCACTTACGGTGATTATAGACAGCAAAAACAAAAAAATTACTGGCAAATATTATTGTGCAGTTTCTCAGTCAGATGACGTTGCCACTCACTTGCGGCATACTTTTTTTATTGATTATGATCAAAATTAACGGTTATTATTTACCCAGTTGAGTGCAAAAACCGAGTTGAGGCCTTAGTATAAAAGCCCTGAACTTTGCTTGTTTGATATCCTCTTTAGAAGCACACCCAGAATTATTGAATCATTTATCCAAGGACAATTCGTATGTTTGTTTCATTTTGGAGCAAACATAAGAAATAATTTCAAATTCCGTTTTTAAGGCATGAAAAAGATACGCAGGATACTCACCATTCAATCTATCAGGCTTTACCTGAATAGTACGGCACTGTATAATAAGGAAAAGGCTGGGGAATCGGCACTCTATACTTTTTGCACCCCGCGCAGTGGTTGGTTGGTCGAGAAAGATTTTAATTTTCTAAAAACCGCCAGCCATGAACATGATCTGATGCTTCGCGACATCAATATAAGGTGTTACCATTGGAAAGGTGAAGGCCCCACTGTGCTATTGGCGCATGGGTGGGAAAGCAAGGCTGCTCGATGGAAAAAATTGATCAAAAAACTGATTAGTAAGAAGTTTAATGTGGTCGCATTGGATGCGCCAGCACATGGACAATCTGGAAGTACTTATTTTTACGCACCTTTGTACGCTGAAATGATAGCGCAAGTGGCCAATCAATACCAACCCTCTTTTATAGTGGGACATAGTATTGGAGGATTTGCCAGTACATATTATGCTGCTCTGCATAGATTACCTTCGCTACAACGCATGGTCATTATGGGTGCACCAGCAGAATTGGAGCATTCCATCCAGATATATCAGCAAATGCTGGGATTGAGTGATGCGGTCATGGAAGGTATGGAGCGGGTGTTTGTTAAGAAATTTGGACATGATTTCAAATACTATTCTGGGCCGACATTGGTTCAAAATATGGACACTCCAGTACTTATTATCCATGATCAGGATGATGCCGCCGTACCTTATGCTGCTGCTGAAGCATATGCCAAACATTGGCCAAATAACCAACTGATAACAACTAAAGACGCGGGTCATGCTCTCAATAATGAGGAATGTCTGCAACACGTAATACGATATTTGACAACATTATAATGAGCAATTTTAATAGAAATATTCTTTGGGCGGTGAGCCTTGTCGTGATAGGCGCAATTGTCTATTATTTTTCGGACATCGTTACTTATATCCTAATTGCTTGGGTACTGTCTATGCTTGGACGGCCTTTGATGCACTTTTTTATGCAAAGACTCAAAGTTGGTAGGTTTCAAATGGGTGGGTCTATGGCTTCGCTGCTTACTATTTTGACTTTTTACCTCATTATTGCGGGTTTATTGTTCATGTTTGTACCCACCATTGTTTCGCAAGCCCGAAATTTAGCCAATGTTGACTATCAGGCTTTGGGCGAAAAATGGCGGATGCCTTTTGCTTGGTTGGATGGCCAAATGCATCAGTTGGGTATGCTCAAAGTGAACGAATCATTGGCAACAAAATCGCAAGAATTGCTATTGGCTTGGTTTAAACCTGCTTTAGTAGGCGATTATGTAGGGTCATTTTTAGGGGTAGCCGGCAATATATTGGTCACCTTCACTTCGGTTACG
The DNA here is from genome assembly GCA_031373665.1 of Saprospiraceae bacterium. GTDB lineage: Bacteria > Bacteroidota > Bacteroidia > Chitinophagales > Saprospiraceae > M3007. The sequence goes on from JANMMZ010000067.1 coordinate 22,009, forward strand.
TTTATCCTGTTTTTTTTCTTGAAAGATAATACGCTCTTTGTTGATATTTTACATGCTTTGGTACCAACCCACATGGAGGACAAAGTCATACATGCAGTAGATGGAAGTAGTGTGGTTTTATCTCGTTATTTTGGGGGACTCATCATTCAAACAGCCGTTTTTGCTTTGAGTATTACCCTTTTACTATGGATCATGGGTATCCAAAATGCTTTGCTGATCGGAGCATTTGGAGGTATTTTTAATGTCATACCCTATGTTGGGCCTATCATGGGGATGGTTTTTGGGGCTTTCATCACGGTATCTTCGAATGTGGATGCCGATTTTGCTATCATTATGCCGATGCTGCTCAAAGTAGCGGGTGCGTTTATGATCACTCAAGCCATTGACAATACCTTTTTAGGGCCTATGATTTTTTCAAAAAGCGTACAAGCACACCCCTTAGAAATATTCATCGTTACCTTGATTTCTGCCAAAGTGGGTGGTGTATTGGGGATGGTATTGGGCATACCAGTTTATACGGTATTGAGGGTGGTAGCGCGTACCTTCTTTTCAGAATTTAAGGTGGTGAAGCGATTAACGGAACAAGGGATTTTTAATGACCACTAAGTGGTCACTCAAGTTAATTCTGTGTAAAATAACAAAACAATAAATATTTAAAACAATAAAATTTATCTAAAATAAACAATTTATTTTAAAAATAAATTGAAAAATAAAAAAAAGATTTACCTTTGTGCAAATATTAATTTGATTTTATGAGGTTTATAGCCTTGTAACATCTTTGTTTCACCGTTTGGTACTATAATCTAAAAGGTAATAGGCATCAAACACAAAACCTTATTATGATGGATAATACTCGTACAAATTGGCTGGCCGTCGTAGCCAGTGCCATCGCAGGTGTTTTAGTTGGCACGCTTTGGTATGCACTACTGTTTAACAAGCAATGGATGGCTGGAAATGGCATCACTATGAATGAAGCCCAAGACAAAATGTTTAAAAATGGAGTAGAGATTCCAATGGATACTTCGCCTATGATATTCAATACCATAGCGATGTTCGCCTATGCCTTTCTGATGAACTGGCTACTACAGCGCGCCAATGCGCGGACGCTTGCTAGTGGCGCCACTGTTGGTGCTGTCGTCGGAGCCATGTCGGCTATTGGTGTTTGCATTGGCAATATGTTCTCTATGGACTCAAGTAGCCTTTCTATGGTTGATGGTTCGTATTCATTCGTGATATTCACAGTGATGGGTGCTATATTGGGTGGTTGGCAGAAAAAGTAAATCTGACCAATAATTTGGCTGTTTCATAGGTCTAAATTCCTTTTTAGTGAAAACAATATCAATGTTTTATTTGGTATCGTGCCAAGATTTCGGAAATTTTAAAAATTTCCGAAATCTAACGACACAAAACAAGCAACAACATTCGGCGAAATTTTTTCTTTAGACCTAACCTCAGACTTATGAAACAGCCTCCTTTTATTGTCCCTTAAATGCTTTAAGTTCCTTAAAAAGTTTTATTGATTTCATGACAGGATCCCATTCTTTACCATTGAAAATTAATTGAAACCATTTTTTATCCTTGTTTTCGTATTTGATATTAACAAATAGCCAAATAGCAGCAAGGGTAAGTAAAAGCGTCATGGAGACTTGAATTAGGAGCAGTAAAAAATTCTCTTTTTTAAACATACCCTCGGACAAATAAAAAGTAGTCCAAACCGGTAGTTGTAAAAAAAGAAAACGGGTAACCCAAAGGGTTGATGATTTTAATCTTGTCAATTTTTCCTGCGTTTCGAGTATAGGGCCGCTAATATCTATTTGATGAATAAGAACCAACTGATAAACGTATATCACAAGCGCAATAGCAGTAAGGAATACCTGAATACTGGCCGAAAATAAAAAAAACAAGCTAACCTGATTAAAAGCATTCATAAATAGGTTAATCAAAATTACACTGCCTAGACCTACCCACAGTAGCCCTATCACAATTGTAAATATTTTTATCGGCTTCATAGACGACAATAAAGTCTGTACCTTCATTTTTGTAATATCTTCGGTGTTTTTTTGGATTAAGGAAAGGCTTTGCTCCATTTTGTCATTAGAGGCTTGCCAAAGTTCTTTAATTTTAATTTCGTCCATTTTAATCAGTGTTTTGTTGTGAAAAACGTTGTTTTAGTTTGTTTTTGATTCTCCCTACTTTGGTGCCAACATGGCCTGCCGTAATGCCTAAAATATCAGCAATATCACTATGACTTTTGTCTTCCAAATATAGTAAAATCAGTGCTTTGTCCAAGTCATTAAGATCGCTGATAAATTGATCTAACATATTCAAATGGAGGTCTTTATCTTGCTTTTCATCTTCTTTAATTTGTAAAATTTGCTCGTTCAAGGGCATATTATGGCCTTGTCGGATTGACTTTTTGCGATAAAATGAAATAGCAACATTGATAGAAATACGATATAACCAAGTAGAAATCTTGAATTTGTCGTCATACCTATGAAATGATTGCCAAACCTGTATCATTATTTCTTGGATTAGGTCTCGCCTATCCTCTGCATCTTGACAATACGTTCGGGCAACTTTATATAATATGCCCTTATGCTCTTCAATGAGTGCCTGAAATAGTTGATTTTGTTCTTTAGTTTGCATTCCAACTTTGAAAACCAATGAGTGAATTTAAATTCGCTGTGTATGAGGTCGGATGGCTTCGCATCCTAACTTTTGGTATGTTTTTCTAATTATTCGCACAAGAGACGAAAAAATAACAATTGTAGGAAAATATTTTTTGTGCTGGCGTTGCCTGTCTTCACCCCCGAACCTCAAGTCCATAAAGTAAATTTTCCTACTTGCCCTAAGATCCTTACTTTTGCGTCTATGGAAAAAATACTCGTCATTGGGGCTGGACTCTGCGGTACTTTGCTGGCTATTCGCTTGGCACAGCGTGGATACAAGGTCGAACTTCGCGAAAAGCGGCCAGATATGCGAAAAACCAGCATGAGCGCAGGTCGGTCTATCAATTTGGCATTGTCCAACCGAGGGCTGAAAGCCCTACGGTTGATCGGTATGGAGGAACAAGTTCAGGAAGCGTGTATTCCCATGCCGGGCAGATTGATACATCCCATACAAGGAGACCTGCTTTTTGCCCCATACAGCGGCCGTCAGGGTGAGTTTATTAATTCTGTTTCACGGGGCGGACTCAATTGTCAACTGCTGGATGAAGCGGAAAAACACCCCAATATCACCATCCACTTTAACAGTGGTTGCACAGCGGTTGACCTAAAAGAAGCCCGTGCTACATTCCGTGATGAGCAAACTGGAACCCTTTCGACCGAAGAGGCAGCCGTCGTTTTTGGGACTGATGGTTCGGGTTCAGCCTTGAGGCAAGCGATGTTGGCACAAACACCCCAGTTGCTCTTCAATTATTCGCAAGGTTTCTTACAACATGGGTATAAGGAATTACACATACCTCCCGGATCCGATGGGGGTTGGCAAATAGAGAAAAATGCCCTGCATATTTGGCCTCGTGGCGCATATATGGTCATTGCCCTACCCAATATGGATGGTAGTTTTACGGTAACATTATTCTTGCCTTACCATGGAGAACCGGGTTTTGAACAATTAAAAAACAGTACCGCAATCCAGCATTTTTTTGAGGAAAAATTTGCCGATATTGTGCCATTAATGCCTAACTTAACAGATGATTTCAGGCAAAACCCGACTGGAAACCTCGGAACGATCAAGTGTTACCCTTGGCAGGCATATGGCAAGGCTCTCTTGCTCGGAGATGCGGCACACGCCATTGTGCCATTTTATGGCCAAGGCATGAACGCTTCCTTTGAAGACGTAGTCGTATTAGACGAATTTATAGAAGCACATGACGGTCATTGGGGTACTATATTGCCCGCTTTCGAGCAGTTGCGTAAGCCGCAAACTGATGCCATTGCTGATCTGGCTGTTGATAATTTTTATGAAATGCGCGACCATACCGCCAATCCGGTTTTTCAAAGAAAACGGATGCTTGAAACGCGATTGGAACAAACGTTTCCTGATTATTTCTCCAAATACTCGCTCGTGACCTTCAGGGATGATGTCAGTTACGCCGATGCCATGTTGAGGGGCAGAAGACAGGATGATTTATTGATGAAAATCTGTGAGGACACAGATACTAATTGGAATTTGGAACAGATTAAATCCTTGATAATTAATTAGGAACGGGAAAATATGGAAAAAAGAGTCGTACTAATCGGCGCAGGCATCATGAGTGCCACTTTAGGAGTCTTACTAAAAAAATTGCAGCCCAGTATTCAAATTTCTATTTTTGAACGCCTGGATATGGTGGCTGGAGAGAGCAGCGATGCGCTCAACAATGCTGGGACTGGGCATTCAGCCTTTTGTGAATTAAATTATACGCCAGTGGAGGACGATGGCAGTATTGACATATCAAAAGCCATCAAAATTGCTTCATCTTTTGAAGTCTCCAAGGAATTTTGGGCACACCTGATAGAACAACAAAACATCCATCAACCAGAATCATTCATTCACTTGGTGCCGCATATTAGTTTTGTTTGGGGCAATGAAAACGTGGAGTTCCTGAAAAAACGATACGAAACCATGCGCGTGCACCCGCTTTTTGAAGCGATGCACTATTCTGAAAACAGGGCAGAAATAGAACAATGGATTCCCTTAGTGGTGCAAGGCCGCGACGATCAAGAACCTATCGCTGCCACCAAAATGGATATTGGTACCGATATTGATTTTGGTGCGCTCACCCGCGCTATGATCCGCTACCTCGAAAGCCTTGACGGAGTCACATTGCACCTCAATAGTGAAATACGCAACCTTACCAAACAAGAAAACGGCACTTGGGATCTCAGGGTAAAAGACTTGATAACTAGGAAAAAACGGCACGTAGAAGCCGATTTTGTATTTATTGGTGCTGGTGGCGGCTCTTTGCCCCTCTTAGAAAAATCAGATATTGAAGAAGCCGAAGGCTATGGTGGTTTTCCGATCAGTGGACAATGGCTGATCTGTAACAATGAAGCCGTGATCCAGCAACACCATGCCAAAGTATATGGGAAAGCCTCCGTAGGCGCACCTCCTATGTCGGTACCGCACTTAGATACTCGTGTGATTGGGGGCAAAAAATCTTTATTATTTGGCCCATTTGCAGGGTTTTCTACTAAGTTTTTGAAAAACGGCTCCTATTGGGATCTCCCAGCATCTATTGAATTTACCAATTTATTCCCGATGCTGGCCGCAGGTTGGCACAACCTACCTTTGACCAAATACTTGATCGAACAGGTCGTGCAATCTCCAGAAGACCGAATGGCTGCCCTCCGCGACTACCTCCCCACTGCCCGTATGGACGATTGGGATTTGGCCATTGCTGGCCAAAGGGTACAGGTCATCAAAAAAGACGATGAAGAAATAGGAGTCTTGGAATTTGGAACGGAATTGGTCTGTGCCGCCGATGGATCTTTAGCCGCCCTATTGGGTGCATCCCCAGGAGCCTCTACAGCAGTGGGTGCTATGATAGAGGTACTCAAAAAGTGCTTTAAATCCGAAATGAAGCAACCAGAATGGAAGGCGACCCTCAAGCACATAGTCCCATCTTATGGCGCACCCATCACCAAACTCAACCGCTGCGAGTTCACAAGAAATGTACGACAAAAAGCATTATTTGAGCACAAGTAACGGTTAATGTTTCACTATTACGAAGTCTTAAAACCGCTCGTGTATCATCTCCAAAATTCGCTGCATTTCTACCCGCCAAGGGCGGCTACTGCCCATAAAATGATTGTGCATGAAACTAAAAATAAGGGTTTTGCCACTCTTAGTATTGATATAGCCACTTAGGCAATGTACTCCACCGAGGGTGCCAGTTTTGGCAAATACATAAGGCACCCCATTTTTGCCTTTATACCAAGCAGCCACCGTGCCGTGTACACCTCCAGAGGGAAACAAGGTCAACACCCGCGCGTGGTCATGCTCTTTCCAGATCATATGCAGCACATGCGCGATACTGCGAGGAGTCATTAAGTTATAGCGCGATAGCCCCGATCCGTCCACCCATTTTAAGGGCTGGGGTAGGTTTTTCAAAGAGCCATCTTGCATAAAACGGATCATTTTATCTTGATCTAAAGTATCAAAACGCACACCTGCACAAAGCAAAAGGAGTTGCTCCGCAACAAAATTGTCGCTTTCATACATCAAACGCCGTAAAACAGTATCTAAAGGCACATTATAGTGCGTTTTCCATTGATTAGCTGGTATATAAGGCATCCGTTGAAAATCGCCAAGCGGAATATCCAAGGTGTCAGCCAGTAGCAAGGGCGTAAACATCCGTGCAAAATGGATAGGCTGGTACAAGGTATCAGGTTGTTTACTCGAAGGCCATACCTGATAATGATGCTCGTATAAATCAGCAGAATGCATGGGTAAAGAATCAAGTTGTTGTTGATCAAGCATCATCTCTTCAAAGAACGATGGCCAAACCCTACGCTTTGCCTTGTCATTAGCATGATGGATCTCCAAAAGCCCTCCATACATCGGCCAGTCGCTGCGTTCAGCGGCATAATCGTCATTGACATCGTCCCATGCCCAGCCAGGGCCAAGGCGTTCGGCTGGCATGATCCGTGAAGTATATTGTATAGGGCCGTTTTTTTTCAAGAAAGCATAATTAGGCTGCCATTGATTGAATAATGGATTGAGGAACGTAGGGTCGCCTGTACCACGGCACAAGAGGATACCATCGCTCAAGCGATGCGTTTGAAGTCCGGGTACGGAATCTTTCAATGTTTTCAGCGTAGTATAGAGCGTCATGATCTTAGTGTTTGACGCAGGCGTGAAATAATGATCGCCCGATACATCGGCCAATGTCTTGCCACTAATGGGATCTATGAGGGTAAAACCTGTAAAACCTTTGGCAAATACCGCCGATTTCGCTACCTCTTTTTGGATCTTTTTTATCCCTCCAAAACCCGATTTGGATCCAGCGCAAGCGCATAAAAAGGACAATAAAATAAAGGGTAGGGCTTGTATTGATCTAACCATGATGTTAATGCTTCGTTTGGGGTTAAAGGTACAGACTTTATCATATCTTTGCCGTTCGTTTGCTAAAATTACGAATGGTTGCTTTCTTTTTTTTAAGGATCGGGGTCGAAATTTTTCGATGGATCCCATTCTCTGCCTTACCCTACTTATCCAATGTATTGGCCTTCGCCCTGTGCTGGGTGTTTCGTTATCGCCGTGGGGTAGTACTGGAAGGACTGAGCCACACTTTTCCTGAAAAATCGGCTTCCGAAATTCGTGCCATCGCTTGGAAATCTTATCAAAACCTAGGCGATGTCATGCTGGAAACCCTCAAGTCGTTCAGTGCGCCACTGTCAGAAATACAACGCCGCTGCCCTTGTGTCAATCCTGAATTGGTAAACCAATACCTCACCCAAGGGCAAAGTGTACTCATCACAGGGAGCCACTACAACAACTGGGAATTGGCCTGCCTGACCATCCCCGCAGGTTTTCACGCGGCAGCAGTAACAGTGTATAAACCATTGACCAACAGGGTAATAGATAAATACTACAATCAAAATCGTGCTCGTGGAGGAACCCTGCTTGCTGCTATGGATGAGGTGTTTGCTATGATGCGCCGCCGCCGCCAAGAGCCGTCGGCTTTTTTATTCCTTTCAGACCAATCACCATCCAGTAGAAAAAGCAGCCAATGGGTTTCTTTTTTAGGGCGAGAAACGGCCTTTTTGCCGGGTGTGGATGTGCTGGCGCGCAAATTTAACTACCCCGTATTGCATTTCAAAATAGAGCGTATTCAACGCGGATACTATCAGTTGCGTTACTACGAACTGTTTCCAACACCCGCTCAGGCATCTGAAAAAGATATTACCGTGGCTTACGCCAATATAATAGAAGCGGAAATCAGAGACCAACCAGAAAATTGGCTTTGGACGCATAAAAGGTGGAAAATGAAGCCAGACTAGATCAGCCAATTGGCTATCAGAACCCCACTTACACCTGCGACATAACCCCGAAATAGATCGGAAGGGGTATGCGCATTCAGTGCCAACCGCGCCGAGCCAACGATACCGGCTACCAATACGGTAATACCCACGACCGCAACTAGGCTGAGGTGAAGGCTTCCGATTTGTAAACTATGGTCGGGCCAAGTAAATACAGTAATGAGTACCATTGTGACCAACCCGCCCATTCCAGTGGCGTGCGCACTTATTTTTGTGAAAATATTGACAAAAAATGCGAAAAATAAACCGAGCGTTGCGCCCAACACAAAAGCGATATATATTTTTGGAATGGCGATACCCGAATACAGGTTTTTGAACAACCATAGGTAAAAAACGCCCGTTACTATATATGGCCCGGTTCGTTCTTGTTTGTCCTCCATGTCTAGACTTTTAATAAGCCCCAGTGGTTTCATCATGGCTACTCCCACGCCGGGTATTAGAAAAGTAGTGCTGAATACCGAAATAAATAGGAGCATAGCCCTTTGTTCCGTCAAATCACGTACCCCAAACTCAAAGGGATTGAGTGCCAACATAAGCAATAGCATGTAGGACAGGATGAACAATGGATGTCCGAAAAAGGAGATGACCCGCGCAAAAAATATTAACATGCCACAAAGGAACGATGAAACCACAAAATTTTACAAAATTTTTATTCGAGTGTGGGTTTGTTATTAGAAATATTGAAAAGGGGCGGATACAACGACCGTTGCATTCACCCCTTTCTATTCTTGATATTTAACAATCGGCTAATAAATTACCCGATTGCCCCTCAATTCCTCGCGGATCATTGGTTTGAGTCGGTCAGCAGCCTGAGCCAAAAGATCTTCGTTCATTGGGAAAGGGCGTGGGTGGTTGCCGATCCTGCACTCCGAATCTTGACTCAATGCGCGGCGGTCGCCTATAAAAGTAGAAGCATAGTGCTCAAAATGAACTTCAGTACTTAACGCTTGATTGTCCAAAAGGGTATTCCGATCTATATCAAATACCTCCACCAAACCCACCAATCGTGCCGATTTGGTCTGGTGTATCTCCAATACAGTCGCTCTGATACGGGCGTAACGCTTCACTTTTAGATCATTGCCGAGGGTGTCTTTCAATACATTTCCACGGCCGTCCAACACATAATCCCATCCATCTTCTATCTCTTTTTCGTCGGTATAACTGCGCTCATGAATGCGCTCAGGGCTGATATCTATGTTGTTAATTTTATACACCACTTTGTAATCAAACTGAATGCCGGGTTTTGATTCAAAATAATACGCTTTCCACTCACTATCTAAATCGTATTTGCTGATGGCCAATACCCGATCTTGGAAGTTGCGGGGCAATATGGCACCCGATTGATTTTTGATTTCAAACAAGACATAAGACGTACCGAGGTTGCGCGCTTTGTCTTTAAGTGCCGTTTTTTCTTTATACTCACGATAGTAACGGCGTTCCAAATCAACCAAATCTTGGTATGCCTCACGGGCGGCACGTTTGTCACCAAGGGTGGCTTTCTCCAACAGCGTTTGTGCGTGTTCATATAGAAATTCGGCGGCCTTGTCGCGGCTTTCTTTTTCCAATACGGCTATATTTACGAAAGAAAATTGTGCTTTGTGGCCGTCTTTAGCCGTCAAAGGGAGCAATGGTGCGATCTTGGATTGGCGATCGGCAATATCTTTATGGATGATGTTAACCTGTTCCCAGTTTTCGGCGCGGCCCTCTGCGATCAAGCGATCACAGGTATTCAGGTCACGGGTTTGCGCTTTTTGGAAGGCTAATTCTAAGCCCTGTACATATTCTATTTTTTTCTTGGACTTACCTTGCAATTTGTGCACACAGAAATCAATGGCACCGTCGTAGTCACCGCTTTCAGTAAACTTTTGAGCGGTACGGCAGGCAGAAAACAGCATCACGATGCTGAGGAAGGAGGCGAGGAATAATTTGCTTTGAATACGCATGGCTTTCGTCATTTTTGATTCTTGCGAATCTGTTATTTATTGATGACGGAAAGGTGCAGGCTTAGAATGGTATAAGTATTATAAGAAAACGTTATGATTTTTATAAAACCTGTTAAAATTGAAAGCGAGTTTCAAATATCTGTAAACGGAATGTAAAAGGAATGCACTGTAAACAAATAAGGGGCAATACTCGATGAGTATTGCCCCCTTGTGGACTGAATGAAAAGCCTGAACTAAGCGTTCGGGATAGTCAACACCTGACCAACTTCGATTTCGTCGGCACTGCTCAATTGATCGCGGTTTGCCTCGAAAATTTTAGTGTATTTCATCATGTCACCGTAGTAGTGCTTTGCAATTTTGCTAAGGCTCTCCCCTTTTTCTACGATGTGCTTTGCGTAGTATGCAGTATTCTCAACAGTGATGTCTGCTACGATATCTGATGCAGAAGCACCACCCGTTGCTTTAATAGCATCCCACATTTGATCTTTTTGGTAAGCAGTTTCGACCGTACCCCACACTTGAAGTACACCGTTTGCTTCTTCTACACGGCCATTACGTACGCCGATTTGCTCACCGAGGGTAAGCACGCTTTGGTATTTATCTTTAATTGACATAACTTGGATTTAAAGTAAATTTTGAAATTTTTGAATTGTAATAAAACGATGAAACGTAATACCAGTGCAAAAGTAACACAATTCACAAGTATGAAATGTAAATTTTAAATTATTTTTGCCAAATATTAGAAAATTACTCCTGTTCAAAATGTTTCTACAAGGTGTATTCTTAGGCTTGTCTCTCAGTTTTATGATCGGCCCACTGTTTTTTTCGATTATACAAGCCTCTCTAGAACAAGGTTTCAGGGCAGGTATGGCTGTTGCATTGGGTATTTGGCTGAGCGATGTATTATATGTTTATGTGATTCTTGCTGCCATGGGTTGGTTAACCGCATTGACTGCTATACCAGATTTTAAATTTTGGGCGGGTATGGCTGGAGGTACTATTCTACTTGTGTTGGGCCTTGGCACTTTAATGGTACACCGAAAAGGGAATCATTTGGAGTGGAAACCAGTGAAAAAACGCAGTTATTTAGGTTGGGGTCTGCGCGGATTTTTTATCAATACCATTAATCCATTCACGGTGTTTTTTTGGCTGGGCATCGGTAGTGCAGTGATTGTACCTGAGGGGTGGAGTAAGGGAGAGACATTCATTTTTTTTAGTGGTATGCTCGGCACGCTGGTTTTGACAGATACGCTGAAAGCATTTGGAGCCAAACAACTTCAACAAGTACTGTCTTCTCACCACATCCACATTGCTAAAATGGGTATTGGTTGGTTATTGCTTATATTTGGAATAGTATTAGTCTTTAGGAGTATGTAGTATCCAAATATTTTCCTCGAAAATATATTCAACCCCATGCCAACTGCCATTAAAGAAGTACAATTTTGTCCAATCTAGGTTTTCATAGTTGATAAATATGGGCTCGTCAGGTGCCATTGGACCACCAAGTCTAAAAGTAAAGCCTTCCATTTCAATGTCAAGTATGTATCCCTCGAAATAAGAGCCGTCGTTCAGGTAAATGGCGGATCTATCCCCCATTTCAGAAAATAACTCTAATGCTAGGTTGGACGTTTTTTTTAACATAATCAAGCACGCACCTTAACCTTCTCAATGGCATCATGCAATATATCATACAAAAGGTCATGATAAAGGGGCGATTCTGGCAATGTGTTATGGCCAGCACCAGGTATCGGATGGAGGGTAATAATATCGGGGGCTATTTTCTGGAGCATTTCGCTTTGATTGATCGGTATCAATCGGTCTTTTACCCCATGTATGATGTGGACGGGGCAGGTTACTTTCTTTATGAATCGATCCGTTCGGATATGATACCGCAAAAGCCACTTGATGGGCAAAATAAAACCATACCGGTTGATGTGGTGTAAAAAGGAAAAATAGGGACAGTCTAAAATGAGCAGTCGGGGATGATTCCAAGAGGCTACCCGAGTGGCTAATCCGCTACCAAGCGAACGGCCATATAAAATCATACGGTCTTCGCCGTATTCCTCGGCCAACCACTTATATATTTGTTGTAAATCGCTAAAAAGTATTTCTTCGGTGCGGCGGCCCCTACTTTTGCCAAACCCGCGATAGTCCAATATGAAAAAATCAAAGCCTTTACCTACAAAATCTTTGGCAAATTTGCCCCAACCTTTGATACTCCTCGAATTGCCTTTGATGTAAAAGACTACACCCCGGCTGTTGGGCACTTTGAAGTGAAGGGCATTGACCATGCCCCCATCTTCCATATCAAAATTGACCTCTTGAAAAGGGAAAGGATATTGGTAGGTAAACCACTTGGGAAGGCGTTCTGGGCGGAAAAAGAAAAAATCTTGCATGAAGTAAAATACGGCACAAAGTCCGACATACAGCACGGCTACCCAAAATATTATTGTTACTACTAATGGTGTCATGATTTTTTCGTTACTCAGACCCAAAGGTAGGCAATATTTTATAACATCATCAATTTTCTATTAGCAGTACCAAAAGCCGTTTCGATGCGGCAAGAGTATAAGCCCGGTTCGCGCAAATCAGCCCGATGCAAGATCACATGATTTTCTCCAGCATGATATGATCCAGACTTGGTGGAAACCTCGCAACCAATGGAGTCAAATATACGTAAAACAACGTCAGAAGCGGATGGTAATTTGAACCAAAGTAAGGTCATTTCAATGAATGGATTTGGTCCATTTCTTAATATTTCTACGCTTTGCATGTCTTGATTCACTGGTTTTTCGGTTGATACTGTATTAAACTGAGTCGCTATCATGAGATTAAAAATTAACGATTATTGGCAGCAATATTAGTGTTTGCCTTGAAAGATATTTCATATATTCCAAAAGACGTGCCAATTTTATATCCAAACCAAGGAATACATCAAATTGGGTATGCCGAACGGCCAAATACTTCCGTATATTTGTGCGACTAATACGCAAACAACTTTTATGGCCAAGCCACGTACTATTTTTTTCTGCTCCAATTGCGGGGCGTCCTCTCCCAAATGGTTGGGCAAATGCTCACATTGCAATGAGTGGAACACCTATCAGGAAGAACTGATACAAAAGGAAACCAGCGCTGAGGAAAAACGCAAATCATGGGCAGCACCCGGTAAAAGTGAAGCCCCAAAGGCGGTACTACTCAAAAAAGTGCAAACAGGCCACACTGTCAGGTTGGCCACCCCCGACCAAGAATTGAATAGGGTACTGGGCGGTGGCATCGTGCCAGGTTCATTGGTATTGATAGGCGGACAACCGGGTATAGGTAAGAGTACTTTGCTCCTACAAGTAGCGATGCGAGTGCCTGCTAAAATATTGTACGTCAGCGGTGAAGAAAGTGAAGAGCAGATCAAAATGAGGGCTGACCGCGTGGGAGAATTTATTTCTGAATGTTATATACTGACGGAGACCAACACCAGCAGAATACTGCAACAGGCCCACGAATTGCAGCCTCAACTGATGATTGTGGATTCTATTCAAACCATGAGTACTCCCCACTTAGACTCTGCTCCGGGGGGTATCGCACAAGTGCGAGAGTGTGCTGGGGAGTTCTTGCGGTTCGCCAAAGAAACCAATGTACCTATCTTTTTGATAGGCCATATTAATAAGGAAGGCGATATAGCAGGGCCTAAATTGTTGGAACACATTGTGGACTGCGTTCTACAGTTTGAAGGCGACCGCCAAAATACCTACCGCATATTGCGCACTTTGAAAAATCGCTTTGGAAGTACCGATGAAATGGGTATTTACGAAATGCAATCAGAAGGATTACGTGAAGTAAGTAACCCTTCCGAGCTGTTGCTGAGCCAAAAAGATGAAGAGTTGAGCGGTTGTGCTGTAGCGGCCACTATGGAAGGGATGCGCCCTATGCTGATCGAGACACAAGCCCTTGTGAGCAAAGCCGTATTTGGTACGCCACAACGCTCTGCTACGGGTTTTGATATGCGACGGCTATCCATGCTGTTGGCAGTGCTAGAAAAGCGTTGCGGGTATTTTTTTAGTATCAATGATGTTTTCCTGAACATAGCAGGAGGTATTCGAGTAGATGATCCTGCCATTGACTTATCCATTGTAGCGTCTCTGATTTCATCGCTTCGCGATGTCAGTGTCCCATCCAATGTGTGTTTTGCGGGTGAGGTGGGTCTTTCGGGCGAAATACGCGCCGTACAGCGCATAGAACAGCGCATACAAGAGGCTGACCGCCTAGGGTTTAAGGAAATTTATGTCAGTAAATATGGACTCAAAGGGCTAGACCTAAAACGATACGGGATCAAAATACATGCTATCGGAAAGGTAGAAGAATTGAGAAGTGCGCTATTTCAATAGAAGATTACTTTTTTTCATCCGTTTTGACTTCCCCCGATTCATCCATGATCGTAAGTACCACCCGGCGATTCCATTTACGATTTTCGGGCAAATCATCGCCTCCATCTTCGGCATTGGGAGCAGCGGGATCTGCCTCACCATATACCTTAATATACATACGATCTGCACGGATGCCTCTGTTAATGAGGTAACTGCGGGCGGCTCTGGATCGATTGGTAGCCAATTGTACATTGGCGGTGGCATTGCCTATCCCATCAGTATAACCAAGTATTTTCAAGGTCAGTTTGGAATTCTCTTTAAGTTGCTGAAATACTTCTTGCAGTTCTTGCTTGGATTCAGGATTAAGGCTGTACCGTCCAAAATCAAAGTAAATATTGCGCACCGTTGATTGGGTCTTATCATCTTGGACAAAAATTACCCCATTTTTAAAATATGGGCAACCTTGCCCGCAAAGGAGGCGTTGTTCTTCAATATCAATCACAATAGCAAAAGGAAATCCTTTTTCCTGCAATTCCTTTTGAACTACATCAGCTTCTTCCCGTGTTTTATACGATCCTGCAAAATAGCGGTATAGACCCATTTGGTCGCTGGTCTCAATATAATTTTCTAGACCTTTGCTGGTAAAGAACGAAGCGGGCATCCGTTCACCAAATGCCGCCGCCTGCACTCGGAAATCTTGTGCCGAGGTAATAAATTGAAATGCAAATAATATAAATATAGTAAATGAAAACGATGATCGGTACATCTTGAAATCAGTTTTATTAAATTTATTAAAATAATGGCAAAATTACAATGAAGTCATTGAAAAACACAGGACTTTCCTATAAAAGTTCGTTTCATTGAGTGCTGGGATGAAAATGTTTAGACTACTGGATAACCGAAACAAAATTTGCCCCTCATCGCCGCCTTCCCGACCTACGGTTTCCCTATCGGCGGGATTGTACTCGGCGGCTCTTCGGGGGATGAGGTTTGGGGGCGGCTGCACCGCCCCCAAACCCCCTTGGCTTTCACCCGAAACGTCTAAAAACAGATTTTATAAGAAAGCCCTGTTGAAAAATACCCATTTTGCTAGATAAATTAACAAAATGATGGGTAATACCAGCTAAATTATTGTTTATCCATACAACTCATAAATCACCTGTCCGCGCTCATAACCGCAATCAATGATGAGGTGGGCTACCGCTTGGTCTATCATATTGCTCCAGCCGCAGAGGTAAAATTGCCGATTCGGGTGGGGAGTGGCGTATTGTTCTAAGTAAATTTGGTGTACATAGCCCTTATAACCCGCCCAATCGGGCTGCTGCGAGAGGGCTATGTCGTACCGAAATTGGGGAATGGTATGACTAAGGGCTTCTAACTCAGCGCGATACAGAATACTTTCTTCGCGGCGCGTACCAAATATGAGGTGAATGCCACGGTGATTCAATCCTTTTTGGTGTAGGTCTAAAATCATGCTCCGAAACGGGGCAACACCGGTACCGGTACAGACCATAACGATTTCTTTATCAATGGTTTGAGGCAGCACAAATGTTCCGTCAGGCCCTTTGAATCGCAAGATATATCCTACCTGCGCTTGTTCAAAAAGGAATTGTGTACCGATGCCACTCGCAGAGCGTACGATACACAATTCCAATATATTTGTCCCGTTGGGCGCACCCGCTAGGGAGTAACTGCGCCATCGTTGGAGGCGTTTTTCACCAATGGGCAGATCCATCGTAATAAACTGACCAGCCGTGTACTCGAAACACGCCGTACCCTGTACCTCCAATTGGAGTTGGATCACTTGCGGAGCTATTTCTTGTCGGGCAATGACTTTGCCTTCGTACCAAATGGTGGCCATAGGATGATTTTATTATGCTTTTGGGCCTGCTGCCACAATTTCAGGTTTGGCCTGATCGGCATATTGCTCAAAATTTTTGACAAATGCTTTGGCCAATTCAGCGGCTTTGGCATCGTAAGCCTTTTTATCGGCCCAGGTCATGCGCGGGTTCAGTACTTCTGCCGGCACGCCGGGGCAAGAAGTTGGGAACTGCATATTAAACGTATTGTCGTGCTCGAAACTCGCCTGATCCAAGCCTCCATTGAGGGCGGCTGTGATCATAGCACGGGTATAAGCCAATTTCATACGACTACCAGTACCATAGGCTCCACCGCTCCATCCAGTATTGATAAGCCATACATTGGCCTTGCTTTTGCGTAATTTTTTGCCTAACAATTCGGCATATTTAGCAGGGTGCAATGGCAAAAACGGCGCACCAAAACAAGCAGAAAACGTTGTTTTGGGCTCTTTAATACCTACTTCCGTACCAGCCACTTTAGCGGTGTAACCACTGATAAAGTAGTACATGGCTTGCTCTGGCGTAAGTTTGGCGATAGGAGGCAGAATACCATAAGCATCGCAAGACAGGAAGAATATGTTTTTAGGATCACCGATGGCATGGCTTGGATTGACAGCATTGTCAATGTGGTTGATCGGGTACGATACACGGGTATTCTCTGAAATACTACGGTTGGCATAGTCAACGGTGCGCGTACCGGGGAAAAACGGGGTATTTTCCAAAATAGCACCGTGGCGAATGGCACGGAATATATCGGGTTCTTTTTCTTCAGTAATGTCAATGGTTTTGGCATAGCATCCGCCTTCAAAATTGAAGACTTCGCCATCTACCCAAGCATGTTCGTCATCGCCGATGAGGGCGCGGTTTGGATCGGCACTCAAGGTTGTTTTGCCAGTACCAGAAAGGCCAAAGAACAATGCAATGTCACCATCGTGACCCACGTTGGCAGAGCAGTGCATCGGCAGTGCTTCTTTACCACGGGTCGGCAACACAAAATTGATTACGGAGAATATGCCTTTCTTGATTTCACCCGTATAACCAGTACCACCTATGAGTAGTTGGCGTTTTTTGACATTGATGATGGCAAAGTTATGTTGGCGAGTACCATCAGTAGCGGGGTCGGCTTTCAGACCTGGCACACACAATACCGTCCAACGAGGCTCAAACGCAAGGATTTCACTTTGATCAAGGCGCAAAAACATATTATTGGCAAACTGATTGCTCCAAGGGTATTCCGTAATGACACGCAAGCGTAGTTGATAATCAGGATTGGCACTAGCATTGGCGCGCATATCGCGGACATATACTTCTTTCTTTTTCAAGTAGAGACATGCTTTGCGCCATAGTTTATCAAATTTTCGGCTGTCGAAAGGGAGGTTGACTTTTCCCCAATTGACTTTAGTGGCGGTCGTGTTGTCTTTTACAATGAAGCGATCTTCAGGAGAACGACCCGTAAATTCACCGGTACGGATCACCAAAGCACCGTTGTCGGCCAACTGACCCATTCCTTTTTGAATGGAATGTTCCATGAGTTCCTCCGGCGTAAGATTCCAAAACGCGGTTTTGAAATTTTTGAGTCCTACTTCTTCCAAACTGGCAGCAGGATTTTTAAGTCCAAGTTCTTGCATAAAATGAGTGATAAATGGTTAGCGAAGCAAGGTTGTTTAGAAAGCAATGAATCCTTACTTCTTGGCAAATATATGATCGGGTAGGTGGCGACTACCCTGATGTGGGGCAAAGGTACATCAGACTGTATTTATTGTTTCTTTTTTTCCGCTAAGTAGCGGTGAAAAAATAACTTATCTTTTTTAACTGACTGCTCTTCACCCAAACTGCCCATCTTTTTAGTTAAATAGCACCACTATTCTCCCAAAAAGATAGTTGTTTGGGCAAAAATCAATCTACCTAAAAAGAACAGTTATTTTTTCACCGCTACTAATGCTTTTAACATTGTTGCCTTTTTTTCCAAAGTTGTCTTGTTTTTAGCCTTAGCAAAATCGGTTTGAGGATTGGCCACCGTATCTATTTTATTTATCCAACCAATGGCTTCGTCGGTATTCCCAAGTTTTTCGTGGGCGAAGGCCAAATTGAATTTTAGCTCATCATAATATGGATTGATCGCATGGGCTCGTTCATACACAGGAATCGCCTCTTGACATTTGTTTTGTTGGGTCAATGCAACAGCATGATGATGAAGCACTTGGAAATTCCAAGGATTCAATGCCACGGACTCCTCAAAAGTCGTAGAGGCTGCGTCCATTTGTTTCATATGAAATTGGGCAGTTCCTTTGGTCCATCGAAGCGGGAAGGCGGTATCATCGTACTCATAAAAAATATTTTCACTAGCCTCCACTTCCTTGATCACTAAAGGCCAATTGCTTTTTACTTTGGCCTTCAATGCACGTACATTGTGTATTTCGCCTTGCACCCGGGCATAACCAATGATTACATTGAACGCAAGACCTACTACCACCAATATAAAGACGGATCGCCGAATAGATACCGATTGGGGGAATGCCCCAATTGCCTGCCACCAATGTCGGCGAAAATGAGTAATACCCGCAAACAGAATAGCCAATACGACTTGCATTTCGATCCGCTCCCTCGGAAAATCGAAATACTGAATAATACAATACCCAATCAATCCTGTACTCAAAAAAGTGAGTTCGCGTCGATTTTCATCACGGTAAATACCATGTACAGCGGTGCCAATAGCGACAATGAATAATAAGCAAAAAAGACCAACACCAATAATACCTAATTCTGACCTTATTTCCAGAAAATCATTGTGTGCACGCGTAAATACAATGTTTTCTTCTTGAATACGGTATGCCCCTGCGATGCTTTTAGACGGAAACCAAAATTTCCAACTACCGTTTCCGACCCCTAGCCAGTAATGCTCCGCATTCAAAAGATCGGTTTTGTACCATACAAATCGCCGCTCATTGAAGGAGGTGCTTTCTAAATAAGTGGTGGGGTTGAGGCGTTCGGGAATCCAAGTTTTGGGCATAAAAAACATGGAAACAAACAACAGCAATCCTGTACCGACAGCCAATAGCCATGTGCGCCTTGCAGCGGTGCTTAGACCAGTATTTAGTACATAGACGGCTGCATATAAGATGGCTGTTATGGCCAAGGCTCCATATACGGTGCGCACTTGCAAGAGTAAAATCAACACAATCGGTATCAGGAGCAGCGATATGTTGAGGATTTTGTTTTTGCTACTGTCCCAAAATAGGGCATTAAAAATGAATAGGAAAAACAGGAAATCAGCAGCAAGGCTTTTATTTCCAAATACCCCGGAGGCGTAATCATACAGCGTGTTGTTGTCAAGGCCATGTTCTGAAATAGCCAAACCCAATTGTACTATGATAATGATGCATACCGTGGCGGTCAGAGCCTGCGTGATCTGTCGCATGGTTTGCCAAACCCTTGTCTCATGTGTATGCAACCACTGCCTAAATAAAGCATATACGACACACAATAATAGTACTTTTTGAGTGTAAAATATGGATTCTGACCAACTAAACGCCCAAAAAATAGAGGCTATATTCATACCATACCAACCCAGAATCAATAGATCAAACCCTTGCCAACCAAAACGCTCTGAAGTGACGAGTCGGCGGCGTTGCCATAAAAGGGCAACCAATAATACCAACGAAAGGAATAGAAAACGGGGAGCCAAATATCGGTCTAAGCAATTCCAAATAAGAAACACGGAATTTAGCCCTACAATCAACCAAAGCAATACCCTCGACGATAGGAAATCGTCTGCTACAGTGCCGGTATTGGGCGTGGCGGAGATATGTTTTTTCTTAGCGATAAGGCAGAAAGATTAAAGTGGATCAATAGGCTCGCTCATCTTTATTTTCAACAAAGTTCATAAATGCTCGATTGGCCACCCTGCGCCCACCTGGAGTCGGATAGTTGCCAGAGAAATACCAATCTCCGCTGTGTTTGGTACAGGCTTGGTGCAGCCCTTCCAAAGTTTGAAATATGACTTCCAATTCGGGTTTAATATCTGGTGGTCGCACTATTTCTGCAATTTTACGGCTTATTTCTTCGTATTCAAAATGCGCGTATAGCGCAATCACCTCATTGTGAACGGCTTCTACGGGCAATCTTTCTGATAATTTGCATCGCTCGTAGGTTTCTTGAAGCAGGTGTTCTTTTTTGTGGTCTTTGAGCAGGGCTATCAATGCCTGAAAGGCTACAAAATCTTTCATTTTGCTCATGTCTATCCCATAGCAATCGGGGTAACGTATTTGCGGGGCACTGCTTAGTATAATAATCTTTTTAGGGCGCAAACGGGCAGTGATACTGACAATGCTATCGCGAAGGGTGGTACCGCGCACGATGGAATCATCCAATAGTATAAGCGTGTCTTTATCATCGTTACACACGCCATAAGTCACATCATATACGTGACCAACCATGTTGTTTCGGGCTTTTTTATCGGCGATAAAAGTACGCTGCTTGTCGTCTTTGTGTACCAGTTTTTCGTTGCGGGTCTTTACATTCAAGATTTTCTCCAAATCTTTAGGATCCATATCATTGCCCAAAGCCAAAATCTGCTCCTTTTTCCATTGATTGAGCGACTCGTCCAATCCCTCCATGAGTCCATAATAGGCTGCTTCGGCAGTATTCGGGATATAGGAAAAAACGCTGTGTTTGAGGTCGAAATTGACGGCTTTTAAGGCTGGAATCGCCAATTGTGACCCCAGTTTTTTGCGCTCTTGATAGATCTCACGGTCATTGCCACGGCTGAAATAGATGCGCTCAAAAGAGCAGGCGCGGATTTCGCGTTTCTCAATAAAAGGAAGCGACTGTGCCGTCCCGTTTTGTTTGATGATGAGCGCGTGTCCGGGCGTAAGTTCTTGTACATTTTTATAGCGCACGTTGAACACCGATTGTATGGCTGGCCGCTCGGAAGCACCGACCACTATTTCATCATCGGCGTACCAAAATGCAGGGCGAATGCCATTAGGGTCGCGCATCAAGAAGGCATCGCCATGACCGATTAGGCCGCCCAACACATAGCCTCCGTCAAATTTTTTGCTGGCGCGGCGCAATAGCCGCTGTACGTCCAGATTGTCAACAATGAGTTGGTTGATGTCTTCATTGGAGTGCCCGTCAGGCTTAAACCAAGTATGAAGCCGTTGGATCTCATCGTCCAAAAAGTGACCGATTTTCTCCAAAACAGTAACGGTATCGCTTTTTTCTTTGGGATATTGACCCAATTCAACCAACTCTTGGAAAAGTTCGTCCACATTGGTCATGTTAAAATTACCTGCCAGTAGTAGGTTTCGAGCGATCCAGTTGTTGGGGCGATGGAAAGGATGAACCAATTCAATACTGTTGCCTCCGTGGGTACCATAGCGTAGATGACCCATCAGCAATTCACCCATGTAGGGCAAGTTTGCTTTGAGCCAAGCCGGGTCGTTGCGCTGTGCTTCGGTGACAGCATTGAGCCGTGCCCACACCATATCAAAAAGGTCGGTCAGGTAGTTGTGCGCATTGCTGCGCTTGCGACTGATGTATCTAGTCCCCGGTTCTGGATGCAGTTTGATGGTTGCGATACCAGCCCCATCTTGGCCTCGGTTGCGCATTTTTTGCATCAATAGTTGCATTTTTTGCACCCCGTAAAAGGCCGTTCCATATTTCTGATGGTAAAACTCTAAAGGCTTTAACAGTCGAAGTACTGCGATGCCACACTCATGCTGTATTGGATCACTCATAGGGGTGCAAAGGTAATACGAATAAAATCGGAAACGGGGAATCACCCATGGTTTTTTCGGGTGAGGGGGAAAAAATTTCGGGATTGGGTGGTTTTTTTCGGGTACTGTGGGGTGCACTGTGGGGTGTCTGATATGGGCTTTAGATTTATTGAATATAATTTTAAGTGATTGATTATCAATTACTTATACTCGTTTTAGTAACCAGTTTTTACAAAAACTTTTCAAATTGCTTTGGTTTTAACCGTGCCAATTTCTACTTGGCAGCCGCTTTGCACTAATATATTCATCAGCAACAATGCTGAATATTACAAATCAACACATACAATCTTTAAACTTAAAAATTATGTTTACCATACTTGCTTTCTTTTTTGCCATCATCATCATTTTCGGAATATTTTCTGAATGGAACTCCAATCGTTATCATCAAGGCGGCTATTATGACCGTGACTACAGACGAAATAATAGGCAATACCAAGTGCCACAATATGGTAATTATCCATATCAACCTGATCCCACTACCCCTTATCACGGTTACGACGAAGACGATGGCGACGATTGGTTTGACGAACGCGGCAACCGTAATTATGGTTATGGCCTTGTACTTACCCTTGTTTTGATGGGTATAGTTGCCTTTTTTATTTTTGCCAAATAACACCCTGTATCTCACTCAAATAATGTTTACAACCTAAACTTTCTTAGATGCACACTCAAACTCAGAATCATTCGCCCCCCAAATCATTCTTTTTTTCGGTTATAAATTTTATCACAAATAAATTTCATCACAAATAAATTTTTTCACATTATGTTAGTTCTATTCTTTTGTTCGCTCACAGTCTTGGTTCTTCTCACAAAATACGCACCAACTATTTGGTTATCCATCACTCAATATTTTGAAACGCTGTCATCGCCATTGATCCTGCTTTATGGCTACTACTCCCATCAACCCGCCCACTATGGGTATCCTCCACCCCCGCCGCCCATGCGAAACTACCGCAACCGCAGGCCACGACGCGACAACAGCGGCTACATCGGTGCCATGATGATCGGAATGCTTCTTCTTTTCTTTTTGTTGCATGCGGCTGGGTTGATTAATCCGCCGCCGTAATACCTAAATTTTTCACGTTAAAATATCAAAATGATGATACTCAATCACTCTCCGCCCGCAAGGGAGCCATTTATTTTGTTTCACTTTTCAAATTTTTAGATCATGCATGTTATGTTTTACAATCATTCGCCGCCCGACTTTGAAAGGCTGTTTTTTTTCGGGTTGGGTGTTTTTTTTCGGGTTGGGGCGAAGTTTTTTCGGGTGAGGCGTGGTTTTTGACAAGGAAACTGGCGAAAATTGTCAAAAAATTTTGTTTTGTAAAATAAAAAAAAATAAACTAAAAATCTTAAATAATTAAATTATTGGAATTAAATTATTGGAATTAAATTATTGGAATTAAATTATTGGAATTAAATTATTGGAATTAAATTTTTTTTCTACCATTAATTAGATATAAAATATTATGCTAATATCAAAGAAACAGTAACAGTTCAATAGTGGTACGATAATTTCTATACAATCTCTAATATTATGAACATTAATCCGCCTTTGCCCCTAAGAAACCAAATAATCATCAATGATATGATTACAGATATTGAAATAACAACCGTAACAGTACCAGCCAATGAGATAGTATTCATTGCTTGCGATACGGAACAGACATATAATTGGCAATTTCAAGATGACCAGTTGCCATGCTTAAACATTTCGCATAGCGAAATCCCTACTGATGTCCTTGAGTTCTATCCTCCAGAACTGGGTCACTTGAGTATCTATGACTATGTGTCTCAAAAGTTGGCAACCCTCCCTTTCGATAAGCCTTCTTTGGCGGAATGGATGGATGTGTTCCAACTTAGGGATCATCAATCAAAATTACTTTCAGAAATAGATTCGGCACTGTCAATCAAGCTTAGATTACTACTTTCAGTAGTAGATCAATCGGAGTTAATCCTTATTCCTTCGCACATTGATTGTGTTGATTATGTAGGGAATTGGATATCTGATATTAGGGATTTTTGCGAGGAGTTAGTTAAACCTTGGCCACATATAAAAACTAGATTTGTGATTTATGGAAAAGATATAGATAGCCACTGGGCTTTTTCTGTTGATAAAATATTGGAGATTGAGCTTGATGGAACCATGAGGGAGTGGGGTATTGACCTGTATTGAGATGTAATATATTGTTATTCGTGGAAAAGTTGTTTTTGTCGTTTGGTTTATTCACTGCAAAATACCTAGATTGCGGTATAAATCAAGCCAGTGAGTGTTATGTGTAACCCTCTGCGTAAGGTTAACAAAAAGTTGAGGTACACATGCCTATTCACGTAGGGTGTAAAACAACTTTGCCTTATGGATGAAGAAAGGAAACAAGAAATGATCGGCCTTCAGAAATTGCTTATTGAAGAATTTGAAGGGCTATGTAAAGAAACTTCTTATGGTGCTTTAGATGAAACTGTTTTCGCATTGCCTAAAAACAAACTATCTAACATAGGCATAAGAGGCTATTTTGTTCGCAAGATGTATGATTACATCATAGCGGAGTCAATTATGAAGGGGCTAGCAGTGCGCTCTAATTTGCCCCTAAAGTGGTTTGAGATTTCTTTACCACTGCTTGCTGAAATGATTATTTCACTTCAGTATTATCACAATCAAATATTGGATCGCAAAGGCGGTATAGTTACCCATGCAGCAATCAGTAACAACCTGATTGCGGGCAATCTATTTCGTTCAACGATCAATTATTATATTGAGAAAAATTTTAAAATTGATGAACTGTCAAGGGAAAAAGTAAGGAACACCGTTGACACTATTTTGACCCATGTAGATATTGGGCAATACTTGGATAAAAACTGGGGAAATTATGAGTGTTTAATACATGGATTACCTCAAAACGCCTCACTGGGTGACAGAATCAATTCGGTCATTTTAGAGGATGTTATTGAAGATATTTGGGAGGAGATAAAATCACACGGAATTTCGGACTCAAAGGAGCAATTCACAAAAATGTATTTGCGACGAATATATCTGTGTAATGGTAGTCTTTTTATCCTTTTTAACCGCCTTTTGTGTGATTTATTAGAATATAAAGGTGATTTATTAGAGATCGAGCGGTTTTGTGCATACTTAGCCATACCGCTACAAATAATGAATGACAATATTGATTTTTTACCTCCTAAAACGGTAGCAAAGGGTGAAAATGATGTTTATAGTGATTTGAAAAATCATACGATGTCTCTTCCATTGATTTTCTATTTCGAACAGTTTCCCAATGAAACACCAGACACGTTATTATCTAATTTGAACGAAGGCATAGATGGAGATATATTTACAATTATTTTTAACATTTCAAAACCAATTACGGAGAAATTTGCCTTAAAAAGTAACTCTTTTTTAAATATTCAAAATGAATTTTTTAAACTTTTAGTAAACCTTAATTCAACTATTTTTGGTAATAAGTATTACGGAAAGATGGGTGAAAAAAAATCTTCAACTGTTGTTTAACATCTCTGCAAAGGTACATCTTATCATCTTGTTTTGATGCTTATGATTGTCCAACTTTTGGGACGCATAACCATTCTCCGCCCAGAATACAGAACCAGTTTTTTTTCGGGTGGAGGTGTTTTTTTTCGGGTTGGGACGAAATTTTTTCGGGTGGGAGTGGGTTTTTCGGGTGATTTATTGCCTTTTGTAGATAAAAATTTTATTCTTTAAAAATAGATTTTTTGCAATTTTAAATGCTTTTTACAGTAGTTAAATGCTATAAATTAATTAAAAAGGCAAATTATTAAATAAAAATTATTTCATATTTATTCACTTTAATTGGCCTCCCTTGTACGGCAAGTGGTTTGCAGTAATAGTTTATTGATAAAATTTAAAGAACCACTAATCTGTTACTATGAACTATTTTAATACTATTGCCTTTGGTAATTGCCGACCTCTTACTACCTCCACATATGGAGGTACTATTGCCCTGTTTTCGCATTTTTGCACTATTTCTTTTCTTTATTTCAACATCCTAATATCTTTTATTACCTAATCTAAATTATCTATAACAATATGCACATCACTACTACTAAACACTTATTTTTTCACCAAGTCCCCAAGACAATTGATCATGAAATGCAGATATGGATAGCGAACGTAGAAATAATATGTCAAAAGTTCAGAGAGAACTTTTAAAAGAATACAAACGAAATAGAGAAAATACTATTTACGGAAAGGAAGTTGATGCCTTGCTTTTTGACCTGCCAGAAAAAAAATTGTATCAAGCTGGGACAAGGGGCTTTTTTGTACGAAAAGTATTTGATTATATTCAGGAAAATAAATCTAAAGATCAGGAATATCTAAACTCGGAAGCGTTTACCCAGATTAGGAAGTGGTGTGCTATTTCTTTACCTCTTTTATCAGAATTGGTGATTTGCTTACAGTATTACCACAATCAAATATTAGATCAAAAAGGAGGGGTAACTACCCATGAAAAAATTAATGAAAACCTGATTGCTGCGAATCTATTGAGATCTTATATCAATCAATATGTACGCGATACCTTTTTGAGTGAACCGTCCATTTATATCAAAGTGCAAGAAAAAATAGATACCATATTGGCTTATACAGATATTGGACAATATATGGATAAAACGCAAGGTACTTACGAGTTTTTCATGAGTGAGACAGGGTCAAAATTGGTACTTAATGCCAAAATTGAGTCACCTATTCCTTACAACATATTAGACCATATAGAAAAAGAAATTATGAAATCGGGCGTAAGTGAAAGGTATAGGAATTTCGTAAAACAATACATAAAAAGGATCTATTTTGCGAATACGACCTTGTTTAGTATGTTTACTGATTTGGTGTTTGACCTTACAAAATATGACGGTCCCGACAAGTTAGAAATAAGAAACTTTGCTATTTGCCACGCATTTGTTTCACAATTTGTAAATGACAATATTGATTATGTAATACCAGCGACAGTTGCTAAAAATGAATCTGATATATACTCTGATTTAAATAACAACAATATTACTTTGCCCTTGATTTATTTTTTTAGTCAAAATAAAAACTATGATATTAAGTCCTTAAAGCGTATTGCAGCAAAAAATCCAAATAAGTTTTTCAAACTTATTGCACCCTACTTGAAAACTTATTCAATTCCCGTAGCAGCACGCATATCAGGTTATTGCATAAGCCAATTTCATTCTGA
This sequence comes from Saprospiraceae bacterium, assembly GCA_031373665.1. Lineage (GTDB taxonomy): Bacteria > Bacteroidota > Bacteroidia > Chitinophagales > Saprospiraceae > M3007. The sequence continues at coordinate 49,183 of JANMMZ010000067.1, forward strand.
AAGCAAAGCGGCTAGAATGTTAAAAGACATGCCCAATATAGCAATTGATAATAAATATTATGAAAAAATCCGCAGTGTTGAAACTAAATCTGAGAAAAGTAAGTTATATAACTACTTTAGTTCTTTCAATTTGTCAAATTTATTCAACACTGCATACCAATGGCTAAGAACAATACCTTCGACGAAAGTTCCGGAAAAACAAGAAAAGTTTATCCCATCTCTGAACCAGACAAGTTTTTCAACACCCTTCAGTTCTGTCTTCATAAATCTGTGGATGAGGTTCTTTTCTCAAACCACGAGGATGAGGTTCGATATACCATTATTCTTAATGCGATACATCGAGATGTTGAAAAAGACTATAACCTTGCTAAAAACAGCAAAAATGGCGTAGAACTAATTATCGCGGGGCTTGAAACCCAGCGAAACTTATTGGAAGGTGAAAAAACAAATAAAGATACCACCACTAAGCACTGGGAGGCATTGGAAGATGTACATAACTCGGTTTTGGGAACTCAGGTTGCCAATCCGCTCATGAAGGCCAGTCAGGAAGTGTATGAATCATTCATAAGCGGCATTTATGGCATTAAAGATGTCAAAACTAAGACATTATCCGGTTACTTTCCTGATGACGCTGCGCTAAATCTCATTCAAAAAGCAGAAAAAAACATATTAAGTCATAATGGATTTGACCTTAAAAATGATTGCTATATCTCCATACCGCTCGTAGGCTTTATTGAGTTTGATGGGGTAGCACATATCATTTTCGATTCAAAAGTATCAAACCTTTTCACTCCTGAGAAAAAAGGCGAACTTATTGTTCGGTTTTCGACAGAATATGAAGGTCTATTCTTAGACTGGGGTGCTATTGGCGATAAGGAAAACTCCATTATACAATTCATAGGTGAAGAAGCCTTTAGTACGGATTTTGACAAAGAAAATCCTAATCCATTCATCAAAGCCCTTAACTACCAAAAAAGATATAAGCGCTATAAAGCGTACTACGATTTTCGTTTGAAGGAGAGCAATGAGATCCCTAAAAAACTCTATACCCAGTATCTTCGCCAAGCCCTCACTGCTATCTTAATTGATTCTTATGCACATAATATTAGTGCCCACTCCCTGACTGCTCTTGCTTGGTGGTTCAGAAAACGGGCAGATTTACAAGATTTAGAACTTTCGCCATTAGAAATAGAGGGAGAGTGGGACAACGTATTTGAACTGCTCACTGAGTTTTCAGATGGACTCAATGAGGGAGGTATTAAGGATCTTTGCGCTGACTTAGAGGCCATAAGAAATAAAAAGATCAATAATACAGAGGGAAATAGCCCTGATTCCTTAGAAAAATCCAAGAGCCAATTTGTTGACCAATCCTCACCCACAGAAGGACGGCCAGAGGAGGGTGCTCCTATCGTCCACTTTAAAGGACACTTATCTCGGGAATTGGCGCCGCTGTTTAATTTTTTAATGGAGAAAGGAGCGTATTGGAGCGGGATCACCCGTGACCAAAACATTGGTGGTAAAGTGAGCAGCCTTTTTAGTGTATTATGGTATAACTTTATCAATAATCCCTTGTATTTAGGTACCATTGCAAAAACAGAAGATATCCATAAAATTATATTTAAAGTAGTGGAGTATGAGCCAGAAAGAATTACCCACGATAAGGTCACTCAGTCCAAAAGAACAATAAAGTCTCAAGGTCTATTTGCTACAGTTGATCTGAATAACCCACGCAAGACTCCTATTCCCAAAGGCACGAAAGAATGGCTTAAAACACGGAGTATTTTTGTGGAGCCTGAATCTGGATTTGAGACCATGAAGAAGGCTTTAGAACAAGCCAGACTTTATTTCCCTGGTGGTGTGGTGGGAAAACATGCGCTATTCACCATGATTGAAAATGAAATCAGGAATGTTAAACACTATCATGGTGAAGCCCTGAAAAACATGCATCAAGAAGGTCTGACCCTGGAAATAGGGATACAGCCTTGTTTCCTACCTTATAGCAATAAAAAAGAAGGGGAAGCAGAATTGTACAAGATAAGCATCGGTATCAATGCACCTACTGTTTTTGGAGAAATAGAAGGGAAGCATTTGGTATTACGCAAGTGGGAATCTCTTAACAGTGAGTTGACCGAAAATAAAACCCATAGCCCCAAATTAGGTGGGACTTTTCAAGATAAGGTTTGTGCTGCATTATTATTCAATAGCAGTTTTTCAAGTGCTCAAAATGGATACCGTGGCCCAGGTACTTCCCGAGATTTTTTTGACGACACCTCTCTTCAAAAGGCGTTTTTTCCTTGGGTAATTCCATCTTGCCGCATCGCTACCCTTGAATCCAAGGAAATAACGGAGTATGGAATAACACTCCATAATGCTGAAAATATTAACACTGATATTTTTGAATTCCCAGAAATAGGCCATTCTTTTAAAAACTTCTACATGTGGCGTGGGGCAGATATTAATAATATTTCTGTAGATCAGTCTTCTCTAATAACGCATACCAATGAGGCTGAAAATGATGTTCCATGGGAAAATTATTCTCGATTTAGGATATTGACAGTTGAGGGGCAGAATGCCGCTGTAGAGACCTTGCGTCTTCGAAGAGAAGGTGCCGTCAGGATTATTGATGGACATCCTGATATGGCTGATAACAAAGAAGCCTTTGTCGAAGCCTATAGGCGTTGGCTTCGTATTTGGGTCAATGCAAAAGAATATGCTTTTTTAATTCAAGAAAAAGGCAAAAATCAAGCCTTATTAGCCCTTACGGATGATGGCAAATGTCGTGCATTTGCTCACGATGCGTTAAATAAAAATCCACTTGATGAAGATGTTACTAAATGCCTCACATTAGCAACCTCTAACCCTAAGAATTGCGTGCTTGAAATCGCGCATAGTGCCGATCAAAAAACGCCTTATGATACTTTGAAGTATCGCTCACATGGCACATACAAATCATATTTTTTAGGTGGAAGTGAGACATTCACTGATGTTGTGAAAAACCATAAAGATAAATTATTTGAGTTGTTTGAGGTGCTGGCAACTAGAATCTGTATTTTTGACAATCGTATCTGGCATCGTATTCGGGAAGATATTGACCGAAAAGGTGGGCCTATTCGGGATCACTTTTATAAAGATAAACTCCGCTTATCTGTACATGCGGAGGGGACTATCAAAAAAACAGATTGGCACATGGAATGGGATGAGACACTGCCTTCGGTCATTCCAGATTGTAATTTTTTGGTACTTCATTTATCTTTCATTGAAGCACTACTCAATAAAAAATATGCAGGTCACAGTGACTATAAGCCTGGAAATATTGGGCTTTTCATTGAGCAAGAATTGAAACCTTATATCTCTGATAGCCAAGGTAAAATTCGCGAAAATTTCTTCTTAGTCATCACCACAGGACGGGGCAATTCCAATTGGTTAGAGTCGCTTAATGAAGAACGGTACAACACTTATTTCAAATTTACCATGTTCCGACCCATAGAAACCCTCTTGTCTGCCGTTGATAATAGTATCTCTCAGCAAGATGACATTGAACTCAAGTACCGCTTGTGTAAGGTGCTATTTGGATCATAACTATTAAAAGTCAGTAAAATGGAAAATAAATTACCCCGTTTAATGATCGTTGTTTGGCGATGGAACGAAAGTGAAGTATATGGATTGAAAGAAGCCGATCAGGTGGACTGGTCAGTGGAAGGGGATACCCAAGGTGATGCTTTTGTTCAAATTGATAAAGACAAAGACAGCGGCGGAATCACTTATCTCACGGATTTGATCAGACCCAAACTTGAAATGAACCAAATCATGTTGTTTCTTCACAATAACCAAAAATATGGTTATAATTCAGATGCAGTCAAAGAGATACTTGAAGGACTGGGTAGCCGTGCTATATCAAACTTGGTGATCCGATTGTTTACTGGTGGTACAGAATCAGTATATTATACACCTGCAAATAAGTTGGGTATTCTAGGTACCAAGGGTACTATTCCAAGTGGAATATCTGATCTGGCCACTATGACGATCAAAGCAGAGCATTACGATGCTGTTTGGAATAACTACTTCATCAATATGAAGGAGAGAATCTATCAGTTAAAAGAAAGTTTTTTCCGTCGAGCCAAGGCTCATGAAATATGTGAAAGTGTTTCTTATCTTGATCATTTATCTCAGGATAAGTCACTTTGGTACAGTATGTATAATTTTATTGAAGACTATCGTAGGATACCCAAGGATACAACAGCCACATATTCTGATTTTAGTGTTTGTATCAATTACACAAAATTGAAGGGCAATAAACATGTGGCTGTAGCCTATAAAGAGGCACAAAAAGAAATGAAAAAGTCAATGAAAAGTACCATTATCGAAAATAATGAAGATGCCCAAGCCCAAACCCAAGAAATCTACCACCAACTAACCAACCTCTGGAAAGCCATACCACAACAATCTTATTAAGTCATCTACATGAAGCCCGTTTATTATTTTTCTGACGATCCGCCCTTCTCCAAACGCTGGGCTGATTGGCTGAACACTCAAGGTTATGACCCCATTTTGTACAATCCTTTACAGCCCCAGGCCGTAGAGGTACTGCTATTATTGACCCCTTTATTGATTGACAATAAGTGGATCAGTATTGAAAATGTGTGGAAACGTCACTTTGAAAACATTAGTCCTTCCGTAAAAATTATTCAGGCTGGAATCCACGAAATACAATCAAGACCAAATTATTTGCATCTTTACGCCTTCCCAGATGATTTCTCGGCACTCGTGGCGGATTCTGTGTCTGTCACAACTTGGGAGCCATATCCTATTGGAGGAGAAGATTTGGGTGATTTGTTGAGTATTTATTTTTCAGGACATGGTACAGAAGGCATTGTGGAGTGGCTGAATAAGGTGAAATCGTCTTTGGAAAGCGTGAGTTACCGTTTTAATAAAAAAGAGCCTGTTGGTGAGTTGCAGACTTGGTTGATACACCCAGAAATACGTTATGATGAAGAATCTAAGGCATTATTGGGGCGTTGGAACCACTTTAGATCTTACTTTGACGCGCTCCCAGATAAAACCTTTATTGAGACCTTAGAAATAGAAATCTTAAAAACGGATAGTGAGCCCATATTAATGGCTGATGAAAGCGAGTTTAAGCCTAGGATAGAGGCCGCTATGGCGGCGTTTGAACAAATAATACAATTATTAGAACCCATTATCCGATTAAAATCCGATTAGATCGCTGCGATGAGCAAGACCAATTACATAGTATTAATAGTGGACGATGATCTAGGTTTCCACCGGAAGTTCAGGGATACCCTTGGACATCGGTTTGTCTTTGAAAGTGCAGCTTCGGAGATTCGTATGAGGGAAAAGATTAATGGGAAAGATCATATTGATTTGATTCTTTTAGACCTGGTTTTGGATGAGAGTAAGGAAAAAACAGGACTCAAACTAATACCTGAAATAAGGATAGCCCGTGCGGGTGTCCCGATCATTGCCATGACGGGTTGGGACTATGAAAATGAAATCGTAGTAGAGGCTACCAAGGCAGGTGCCACCGATTTTGTGGATAAAAACAAGATCAATTTTGAGGCTTGGGAGGCGAAAATGGACTCAGTAATAGAGGCTAATCCTATCGCGATAGAACCCGCTGACTTGGCAAAAAAAGTAGCAAAGCATCAAGCGCAAGTATCTGATAAACACGCTTTTATAGGTGAATCCGAAAAAATAATCGAAGTCAGAAGAAATCTGGAAGCCGTTGCGCAGGTGCCACATGTCACGGTCTTGCTCACGGGCGAATCAGGTGTAGGTAAAGAAGTGGCTGCTCGTTACCTGCATCAACATAGCCCACGCGCCCACATGCCTTTTGTGGGAGTCAATCTATCGGCGGTCAACCAAGGTACTTTAGAAAGCGAACTTTTTGGCCACGTAAAAGGAGCTTACACGGATGCTCATGCCGATAAAGACGGTTTCTTTCGGGAGGCTGCTGGAGGGGTATTGCTTTTGGACGAAATCGGTGATGTACCATTAGACATTCAAACAAAACTATTGCGGGTACTGGAAGAAAGAACAATCAGACCCACAGGGATGAATAAAGATGTGGAGGTGGATGTACAGTTGGTCACCGCCACCCACCATGATTTGGCGAAGGAGGTAGATGAAAAGCGGTTTCGATTAGATCTCTATCAGCGGCTTTCCACGTTTATTGTAGAGATCCCCCCCCTTAGAGACCGTAAAGAAGATATTCCATTGTTGTTGAGGCATTTTATCAAACAACATTTTCCGGGTAAAGACCTCCCGGAAGTGTTTACCAAAGAAACCCTCGACCGCTTGATGGACTACACCTGGGAGGGCAATATCCGCCAATTGCGGGGCTGCATTGACTATGCTTTGGTGCGTAGGGTGGTGTTTAAAAGCGAGTTGATTACCTTCGATTGTTTGCCCACTAAAATTCAGCAATTTGATCCTAGTACCGTGCAAGTGCTTAATCCCTCAAAGGATGCTCCTAAAACCCAAAACAAAAAAGAAAAACAGGCTTACGATGATTTGGTCAAAATAGAAGATACACTCCGCCAAACGGGAATAGACAAAACTAAAACAGCCAATCTATTGGGTTATCCAGGTACCGACAATATGCGGGTACGGATCAAGACCTGTTACCAAAATTATCCACACCTATTTGATCGGTTCCCGATCATCAAAGAAGAATATAATACCATCGTGAAATAAACAAATATCAGATGAACATTACCCCCCGGTTACTATTCTACGCAGCAGATCGGTATCATAAGATCGTGCCACTGGACACCAATATGGAGCAAGACCGATGGGTCATGCAAGGCATTCAATCTGGGGATGAACGCTTCACTTGGGATGCGCCCATTCGTGAAATCAGCAAATATGTAGGCGATGATACATTTCTAAAAGAAAACTTGTTGGATCACAACCAAACGGATGCCAATATCATCATTCTTTTCGTGCATACAGAGCATTTGCGCCGCAACGAATTTTATGAAAACCTACTGACATCCGCAGATGGACTACGGCGCATCAATACCGATATAAAATCAAGGACAATTTGGAAAAATGGGGTATTCCTTCCATCTCCCATCATCATCATCGGCGAAGAGGATGTGATGAAACTCTATGCTGAAACCACCGCAGAAACTAATACGACCACACAAAAAACAGACAATTGGACTGCGAAGCGCAATTCGGAAAACCGAAAACACCTTTATGACCTCCATATTGACCACCGTGTCAAGTTTTTGGATAGCAGCATCTGGAATCGGTACGTACCCAATAAAGATGACTTTCAAAAGGATATTATAGATGTATTGCGCAATATGATTGCGTACTGGAATCTGGGATTGTACCGTACCAATACCGGGTTAAGTTCCTTAGAGTTCCAATCGCGGATGTTTCTAAACTCCTATATTTTTCCGGTCGGCAACAGCGATCATCAGGATGCTGTCACTCCGTTTAAGTTTCACTCAGAGTCTGATGCGAAAGAGCGGGCTGATAAAATTGTTGACTTTTTCAAGAAAGAAGGCTCTAAATCAGTAAAATTAGACAGCCTGAAATGGAACTTATTGATGATAGACGATCAGGCCCAAAAAAGTTTATCTTCGATAAATGATAAACCTGATAGTACTCCAACTACGGTTTCTAAGGCTGATTTAATCAGTTTTATTGTCTCGGGGGAAATCCCGAAACTCTTAGAGGGCTATCAGATTCCTGAACATAGATTACCGAATATCCATATAACAGGAAAAACGGAGACTGGCGACGATAAGATCATAGAACAAGGCATCAACTTGTTGAAAGGTGAAGGAATGTTTGATATTATCCTCTTAGATTACCTGCTTGGGCATCAGGATAAGTCTAAAAGCAGCCTTCGTGAATATGGCCATGAGTTTCTTCTGGAGTTGGAACATCAACTGCGCCAAACCAGTCCCCAAGACGGAAAAAAGAAGATCAAACGCGGCCCATTAGGTCGGTACTGGATTTTTCCCATTTCATCTTTCCCATTTGCCTTTGGCGACAAACTCCGGCAGTTGAGTATTGATACCTCCAGCGAATACTGGCACATCAGCAACGGCGGCGACCCTGTGAATGCCCCAGAGCAATTTCGCTGGAATTTTTACCAATTCTTACTGTTTCAGGTTTCACGGTGGTACATGTACCCAGAGGCATTGGCGCGTATGGTTCGCCAGTTCGACTCCATTGATGACCTTAATTTGCGCTGTCGGGTACTCAAGCGGAGGATCAATTTTGAATTGGTCCGCTATAAGTCACTCATTGGCGATGAGGAACAAAAATCCGCTTTTGCGACCTCCATGAAAGTGTTTTTGGATGCACAATTAGACTACCAAAGTGTACTGTACCGCTTGAGAAACCTTTGTGATAGATATGAAGACTTTGACAATGGTATGTCGCCGCAGCCTTTAAGAATACTTCTTGATTCGGAGGATAAAGGACTTAACAATGATTGGCCAATTATGACTCAATTGACTAATAGCATTAACGTCGAATTGCACAGAGCCACCAAAGTATTTAATGATGAATTTCAAGCAAGCGATGGGGATGAACTCCGTTTTGAAGACCGGAAGTTAACTGAAATAGATCCTGTTTTTATGCTTACCTGTAGAAAGAGAAACCTCAAAAAATTGATCCTCAATCACAATGCTCTTTATGATTTCCCATATCTTCCAGTAGTTGTGCCTAATCTCGAACGCTTAGAATTGCGAAACAACCAATTTGAAAAGATTCCAGCATCATTAAAGCACTTGAAAACCCTAAAATATTTAGACCTGCGCGGGAATCCAGTTGAAAAGTTGTTTTCTAAAAATAAAAGGGTGGATATTTGTTTGGCGGAAAGTCGCTATGAGGTGGAAGCCTTGTTGAATGCTGCTAAAGATGATGGGTTGCTTTCGGATAATTAGAAACTGTCCGCTCCTAGGTATGAGAACTAGCAAGCCTAATTCACTTTTCACTTGTCCAATTTCACTGTTTTACTTAATTTGCTCCTTTAAATGTACTTTTGAGTCATTCTTCAATCTCATCACACAAATATATAAATATTTTAATGTATTTTACTGACCAACCCATTCTTCAAGATTTCGATCAATTTCTTGAATACATCAGCCAATCGGAAGCACTCCCATTGACGAGAGATAAAGGGAATTTGCGCTCTACCGATCTGCTCGCTCTGAATAGCCGACTTAACCATCCGCTTGAAATAGTGAACCCTAGGCCCCAACAGCAGGTCTTTTCGGTGCTGAATACCTTTTTTCATATTGGTAATGTGGCTCAGTTGTTTTTAATAAAAAAAAATGCCGTAGGTGACAAAATCTGGCTCGAAATTCAAAAAGACCGGGTCCAACAATACCACCAATTGACCAGCGATGAGCGTTATTTTTTTCTACTCGAATCCTTTTGGTGTTTTGTGGATTGGGACGAGGCATACGATTGTCGAGCATTCAGCGAGGGGCGGTTTTATCAGCAATTGTGGCAACAGCCCGTTGGAGAAATTATTAGTATCGCTGATTACGGCTTGAAAAGAAAGGGACAAATCAATGCTCCGTCAGGATATTTCAGTGCCGAAATCTTTTCAGCATTTGGCTTTTTTGACCTCATTTGGGATGAAAAACTAACCACCCGCCCCAATAAATATACTTTTCCATATCAATCAGTTGTGCTTTCTGAATTAGGCAAAACGATGTTACCTATCTTGTTGGCAAACCGAGCCATTTGGGTTTGGGGTGGCCTTGATCCTTTCTTGACCGACGAAATGAGGAAGAAGTTGGGACAAATAGATGAAACCGATGACGAAGAAGACATGGATAATTTCGGCACCTATACCAGACACGTGCCGGATTTTCACATGGAAATAGATAACTCAGTAATTGGAGACCCCGAGAAAACGACCTTTTCCAGTGCTTTCGAGGAAGCCATACAGGGTTTAAAAATTACACATCGCTTATTTCCTATTATTCGCCCTTTTGTAACTGGTAGATTGGAGTTAAGTATTTCTCTAAACCCTAAATGTTATCGCGAAATTGCCATTTCTTCCGAATCCACTTTACAGGACTTACACGGTACTATCCAACGCCTTTTTAATTTTGGTAATGACCATTTGTACCAATTTTTCATGTCTGGTAAGGAAAATTACCGTGCTGGAGAGCGATACATGGATCCGCGTTGCGAATTGGATTACGATGAAAAACCCGCTGACATGGTTCGGCTTGGGGAATTGGGACTATACCCTGGGAAGCAAATATTGTATCTTTTTGATTTTGGTTCCAGTTGGCATTTTTACGTTCGGGTACAAGGAGTGCATCCGACAGACAAAATGCCAGATAGGTATCAATTGTTAAAATCAGTAGGTAAGTCCCCCAAACAGTACTATTAGAAATGCATTTTGGAACCGCTATGAAGTAGAACACTTACTTCGCGCCGCCAAAGAAGACAACTTGCTCAAAATTCCCTAAATTTCCAATTTTCTACCTACATTTGCCCCATAAAAACGCATAAATTTGACATATTATGAAAGAAAAAGGTATTCCAACAGTAGATTTGTCGCAGTTCACGCAAGGCGATGCGGCGCAGCGCGAGGCTTTTGTCCGCGACCTCGGAAAAGCATTTCATGAGGTAGGCTTTGTTGCGGTAGTCAATCACGGCATTCCCAAAAGCCTTGTTGATGGCTTTTATAGCAATTCTAGGTCATTTTTTGACTTACCTGAAGACGTAAAAAGAAAGTACGAAATCGCGGGGCTGGCTGGACAAAGGGGTTACACCTCTTTTGGTAAGGAACATGCCAAACAGTCGAAAGTAGCAGACTTAAAAGAATTTTTTCAGATCGGCCAGCAAGTACCTGCCGATCATCCGCTAAAGCCACAATATCCTGACAATGTAACAGTGGCTGAAAAACCTGAATTTGCACAAATGGGTCGCGACCTGTACCAATCTTTCGAGCGGGCAGGGGCACAGTTATTGGAAGCCATTGCCATTCACCTTGATTTGGACAAAGACTATTTCAATCACTATATTACCAATGGTAATTCTATTTTAAGGTCTATTTTTTATCCGCCGATCACCCACGAGCCGGCTTCAGCCATCCGTGCGGAGCAGCACGAAGACATTAACCTGATTACTTTATTGGTTGGTGCCAGTGCAGGTGGGTTACAATTGCTTAATTCGGATGATGAATGGGTGGCGATTATGCCAGAGGCCGACGAAATCGTGATCAATGTGGGCGATATGTTGCAACGCCTCACCAATAATTATTTAAAAAGTACCACCCACCGCGTCGTGAATCCACCACGCGAAGAGTGGCATTTACCCCGATTGAGCATTCCATTTTTCTTACACCCGGTAAGTACGATGGATTTGACCTGCTTAGATGCTTGCGTCACCGACGACAATCCATTACAATATGATTCTATTACGGCTGGTGCTTATTTGGATGAGCGTTTGCGTGAAATCGGTTTGAAGAAGTAAGAGCCGTTCCCAAGGAATCGCTCCTAAAAATCAACATGAGTCATCCCGAATTTTGGGGTGGCTCATGTTCATTTTTAGTCATTACCCAGCGATTTTCCATTTAGATTGCCCCAATTTTGTTTTTTTTACCTCTTTTCGACTTTCCTTTCTTCTGTTAGCGTTGTTTTTGGGG
>JANMMZ010000068.1:0-7328 GCA_031373665.1 Saprospiraceae bacterium
TCAGGCGCCTTCGCAAAAGGCACTAACGTCATCACGATTGATCGTGCAGTATTGAACACCGTAGGTGTACTTTACTACACTGTTGAGACTGGTACCGATAGCGCTACTAAGAAGATGATCCAAACGAAGTAATTTTCTTCGATTGATTGATTAAATACGATTGATCCCGATGGATTCGATGATGATGGCGAAGGCTACTATCTTTGGATGCATCGGGATCTTCGAATTGGTTGAATAAATGGAGTTATTAGGTAAAAATATTTACTAAATTGTCAGTTCATTCAACTAATCTGTCGTACATTTACATCGTGATTTAGGAAACTAATTTGCGATGAAAAACATAAAAAACGGTACGAGCCTACCATTTCCTTAACAAGGAGTGTGTTACCGTCAAGATATCAGACCAAGTAGCGATTTTAACATACTTTAAAATCGGTTTTTGGGATGGCCTCTCTCCGAAAAGTCGGAGGGGGGCTTTTTTTATGTTATAACTTACTTTTTTTTTGTACCTTCGTGTACTTTTTAAACAAGCGGGTAAGATGTTTTTCGCAGGTTTTTAAGCAGACACATTATTTTTTAGAAAAGATTCAATTCATGCGAGATATTTCCGATTTAATTGGAAGAATTTTTCTTTCGGCTATTTTTATTTTTGAAGCGATAGATTCTACGCTTTATTTTGAAAAAGCGAAAACAATCATGACTGCCTACGGTATTAATTGGCAGCAAGAGATGTTGCTACAAGGTGCTATCGTTCTGTTATTTTTAGGGGGAGTCATGGTTTTATTAGGCTACCGGAGCACCTTAGGGTGTATGATGTTATTGATGTACTGGGTACCAGTTACATTCATTACCCACGATTTTTGGAACTCTAAAGGAGAGGATCTAAGGATCCAAAGTATATTATTTATGAAAGATGTCGCCATTATAGGCGGTCTCCTAATGCTTGCTGGTAAAGGGAGTGGCAGGTATAGTATTAGGAAATTATTTGCTACAACGAGGGTAGGCTAAGGGCGGCTCTTGGGATTATCTAACCTTGGTTTTTCTTAGTATTTTAGAAAACCAAAGTGGGAAAAACCGTTTTAAGTAAACACCCAGTACCTCTTTTCCTCCAAAGAAGGCTTCTTCCCGTCCAGACTCTATTGCACGGAGTATTTTTCGAGCCAGCCGCTCAGGCTGCATCCCTTTGTCGGTAGCCTCATCCATAGAACCTAGTTTTTGTCCATCGCCAGTTAGTGCATTTACACTGACATTGGTACGGATAAAACCTGGGCAAATAAGGGTTATTTTAATAGGCGTATCACCCAATTCGGCACGAAGGCTATCAAAAAATCCGTGGAGGGCATGTTTAGACGCTGCATAGGAGGATCTGTAGGGGGATCCAAATTTCCCTGTTAAACTGGTAATCGTAACAATATGCCCTAACTGGTGGGTCAGCATATTGGGCAATACTGCCTTGGTAACTGCTATTGTCCCAAAGTAGTTGACGTTCATGAGTTTTTTGTCAACTTCCAAGGTTGTATCTTTGGTAAGTGCTCGCTGAGATATGCCACCATTATTGATCAAAATATCTATTTTACCAACTTTTGCCAAAATAGATCGGGCAATATCAGGTATGCTATCATGAGCGGCCAAATCAAGGGGTTGTACCAATGTAGAGGCTGCTCCAGCCTCTGTAGCCAGTGTAGCAACGCGGTTGAGTTCCGCTTCATTTCTGGAAGAAAGAATGAGGTGGGCACCTTGCTCACTCAATGCGAGGGTAAGTGCTTCTCCAATTCCGGATGAAGCACCAGTGATCCAAATGCGTTTATGTTTGAAAAAGTCTGACATGGTGCAAAGTTAAGGAACGAAATGGAATGGAGTACAACTTATTTTTCTGAAATAGGGTGAAACTCGAAACTCATGCCTAACTTTGCCACGATGCCAATGTTACTTCTAAATCATCCCTTTGAAGGTGCTGTCTTTGCCGTTTGGCAGATCACAGAGGCTATTTCATTTTTTGAAGGCGATATAGAGTTGTCATCAGAAGAAAAAAGCGATTATGAACATTACAGTGGTGCCAGAAAACTAGAATGGATGGCCAGTCGGTGGTTGTTGCACCGCATATCTGGATTGGAGGTTCGGATGGTGATTGATAAGGATGAGTTTTCAAAACCGTTTTTCTCAGATCATGCTGATTACAGTTGTTCATTGAGCCATTCGCATGGGGTAGTGGCGGCCTTGTTGGTGAAAGGTACTCCACTATATCTAGGCAGTGTGAATGGTTGTGATATTCAGATTTTGGTACCGAAAATAAAAAATATTGCGTCCAAGTTTATCAATGAGCCGGAGTTCAAATTGATAGAAAATTTAGAACCAGATCCGTATTTTGATCTACTGCATATTCTGTGGACTTCTAAGGAATCTATGTATAAAGCCTATGGAATGAAATTATTAGACTTTAAAAAAAATATGCATGTAACTGCTTTTTCCTGGAATGGACTGATAGGAGAAGCAACAGGTAAAGTGGAGAAAGGAAATTACACAAAGGTGTTTAATCTCCAATTTGCTAAAATACAAATACCCAATACTGATACACAATTAATCTGGAACGTAACCCATGCTACCACCTCCGTTTGTTAAACAAATGCAAGCCTTGCCGGGCTTCAATTTTTTAGATTTTGAAGCGGCACTAAAGACATCGCCACCAGTCAGTATAAGGTTGAATCCCGCCAAAACTAAAGGAGAGGTATTCTCCTCAATGGCCTCGCCCGTGCCTTGGCATCCGATGGGTCGGTACCTTGAGGTGCGCCCATCATTTACTTTGGATCCATTGTTTCATGCGGGCAATTACTATGTGCAAGAAGCGGCATCTATGTTTCTGCAAGAGGCTTTACGGCAGTGTATAGATACCAGTAAGCCACTCCGAATCTTAGATTTGTGTGCTGCCCCCGGTGGTAAAAGCACTATTTTAGCCGATTTTCTGCATCATGGGCGGGAGGATGCCGCAGGTGCTGGATTGTTGGTGACCAATGAAGTGATTAGGCCAAGGGTGAATATTTTGAAAGATAATATAGAAAAATGGGGTTACTCTAATGTAGCGGTGACTTGCGCAGATCCGGAAGTATTTGGGACTTTGGAAGACTTTTTTGATGTCATTGTGGTGGATGCCCCCTGTAGTGGTGAAGGCATGTTTCGCAAAGACCCTGACTCTATTAAGGAGTGGTCGCCAGCCAATGTGGATTTGTGTACCGCCCGACAACGCAAAATATTGGCCTCTGTGGTCAATGCATTGGCTCCCGGCGGCTTACTGATATATAGTACTTGTACGTATAATACCCGCGAAAACGAAGATAACGTGGCGTGGTTTGCTGCAACATTCGACCTAGAAATGGTGCCATTGGCCATCAATGATCAATGGAAAATAACATCTAGTGGACTCGGATACCATTTTTATCCACATTTGACCGTAGCGGAAGGATTTTATCTAGCCGTATTGAAAAAAGAGGAGGGGCTTCGCAAGAAAGACCAAGTGCCGCCACGATTTAAAAATATTACGCCACTCAACAAGCAGCGGGTAGAAGAGGCCAAACGATGGGTGCGCCAAGATCGCGGAGAATTACTGCTGTATGAGACTATTAATGGGGAAGTGATGGCTTTTCCTCATGCTTGGGAAAAGGAGTTTTTGATATTGGATACTGCCTTGAAATCAAAGTGGTTTGGCACACAAATAGGTGCTTTTAAAGGCAATGATTTTATACCTGATCATGGGCTTGCTTTGAGTTTATTGGCTTCTCCAGACCTTCAAAGTATAGAGGTTTCGTTAGTAAATGCTTTGTTATTCCTTAAAAAAGAAGTTTTTCCACTGCCGACCAATACTCCCATGGGGTGGACATTGGTGCGTTATCAAGGATCGCCTTTGGGGTGGATTAAGGTTTTGCCCAATCGGATGAACAACTATTTCCCGCAGGAGCGGCGTATTCGGATGGAGACTAGGTGATTTTATTTATGTTACTGTATATTTATTTGGTATAATTCCGTTAGATTTCGGAAGTTGTAACTATCCACCCCCCCTAAAATTCCCGTAGGGAATACATGTTTATAGCGGTTTAAATATGGGTTTACGCTAATCCCGTAGGGATTATATGTAATTTGTGTGCTTTTTTACATGTAATCCCTACGGGATTAGTATGAAATCATATATCAATAGTCTATAAACATATATTCCCTACGGGAATTTTTGCCGCTGTTGGCGTCCCCGCCAACAGCAAATATCGGAGCGAAATACTGGGTGAAATTACTCAATCAATGGGATTCTTCGGTACTTAAAAACGCACTCCGCTGGTTGTTGGCGGGGACGCCAACAACGGCAAAAAAACACCCTTTTTACACAGCCCCAATCTAACGGCTCAGCCCCTATTTTTTTATCCGCGCATTCACATCTTCCAAACCAGTTTTGCGTTGGCGAGCACCTTTGATGGTGTTGCTACCAAAACGGTAATTGAAGTTTAAGCGTACGGCTTGGCTTTCCCATCTTCCATCGCCAGTCATATAAAGACCTGGTGTGAAATCATTGACGCTCCTCCAACCAGCGGTACGGAGTAAGTCGCCCATAGAAAGGCTAAGGGTTCCATTTCCATCAAAAAGTTGCTTTTTTACGCCAATATCCAAGGATCCCATGGATTTTGCACGGAAAACGGCTTGCCAGATGGCTGGAGAATTGTACCAACCAGACACTTGAAATGACCAACCTTTGGGCAAGCGGAAATTTTGCTCACTGTAGAGGTTGAATGATTTAAATGACTCCGAGTATGTATAGTTTTCACGAAAATTGGCGCTGAACGAACTAATGACCCCAGTAAGACTCAAATAACCTTCCCACCATTTGGCGATAGGCAATGGAGCACCGATGCTCAAAGAGTAGTTGTCTTGTTCGGCTATATTGCCTTGGCGCAAAAAGGTAGCACCCATAGCAGCCGTATCAATATACTCTGTGAATACATCATTGGTATGGCTATACCCAAAAGTAGTGTTGATGAATTGCATGAATGTATGCGTCAACTCAAGGCTATTGGTGAACTGAGGGCGCAAAAATGGATTACCTTTTTTGAACGTCAATTCATCCAGACGATCTTCAAATGGATTCAGGTCACGGTAACTTGGGCGGTCAATTCGACGGCTATAAGTTAGGTTCAACTGATTTTTTTCATTCACCGTATAGGTCAAGGCAGCACTTGGAAACCAACTCAAGTATTTGTTGCTTTGCATCTCATCACCATTGACTTTGAGGCTGTTGAGGTCGCCTTTCCAATCGGTATGTTCTGCGCGAAGTCCTGTTTGTAATCCCCATTTTTTCCATTGGCGATTGTAGTTGATATAAGCAGCATTAACCATTTCAGAATAAGCAAATTGATTGCTACGATTGGTATCAATTTGACTAACAGACCCATATACATTAAAGAAATCAAAGGTATTATCGGTAGTTACAAGGTTCATTTTTGCACCGATGCCTAATTTTCCTTTCAGGAAATTTTGCTCATAATCGGCCTTGACAATGGTAATATCTATGTCAGTAGGGGTGTCGGATCTATAAATATTTTCAGAAATGGTTTCTGATTCAGAAGGGTTTTTATAAATATTTGGTTGGTACGACTTAGTTTCGGCGCGGTAGTAACCCCTGTTTGCATCAATATTGAGTTCATGCCCGAGTGTATCCGCAAAGCGATAGTTTATGTTGAAATTAGTATTGTTGCGCTTTTGATCTTGGGTGTTTCCTGCTACCAATATGCTTTTTAAAATGAACTGGCCATTGTCAAAATCTGAAATAGGCGTGCGGGCATCATTGATCCAAGATCCTCCTGCTAGGCGGCTGTCAACGATGAATCCAAGGCTATGTTTGTCATTGAGAAATATATCAGCACCCACTTTAAAGTTATGATTTTTATTCCGATCTATCATGACGCTAGATTGGTCGTAACGCTTTAAGACGGAGGTCTCGTTGGCGATAGGTACATACTGATCGCGGGTGAGGCGGAGTTCATTTTGCCAGTCACCAAAGTGATTGGAATAATTGCCATAAACATTGATGTGTTTGTTGCGGTGATTTAATGACAAGGATCCGCCGCCCTTGGGTGTTTTTCCATATACGCCCTCCAAACCAATAGAGCCATTGGTGCCATATCCCTTGTTTTTGCGGGTTCTGAAATTGATGATACCAGCATTTCCAGAAGCATCGTATTTGGCCGATGGGTTGGTAATCATTTCGATGGCGGCAATGTCTTCGGCGCGCATGTTTTTCAATAGGTTGATCACCTCTTTCGATTCCAACGGTTGATCGCGGCCATCTATTTGAAAACGTACACTGTTTTTACCCTTCAAATTGATATTATCATTATTGTCAACCACGACTCCAGGGGCTTTGCGGAGCAATTCCAAGGCATTTTGGCCTTGAGAATTGATATTTCCCTCCACATTAAGGATGGTTTTGTCGGCTTTAACCTCTACAATGGGTTTGCGAGCCACCACAGTGACTTGTGCCAATTCTTGAGCGTTTTCTTTGAATCGAACTGGTTCTAATGATAGATCAGTTCCATCATACGTAAAAACAAGGCTTGTGCCTTTGCCCGATCCAACTAAATTGGACTGGATAAAATAAGACCCTGGTGTCATTTGGTAGAATTCAAATTTGCCAGTTTCGTCTGAAATGGCTCCTTTGGCCAGCGTAGTGTCTTTGGCATGTTGGAGCAGCACCGTGGCGAATGCCGCAGCAGTGCCATCGCTCTGTAAAATAGATCCTGTGATCTTTTGCGCGCTTAGGGTAGAACCGAATAAGGCTAGTGCTAAGAATAGAAATAAATGCTTCATAAAGAAAGTAGTGTAGTAGTGTGTTTGGGTAAAAATCCCTAATTGTTCCCACAAAGGTATGGTCATTCAGTAGTTTGCAAAGCATAGAACCTGCCAATACCTATTATTATTAGATCAATGGCTTCCCTTTGACGATGAATTGTAAATTATTGATAATCATAGCGGTAAGACCCTTAAAAGGATCAGTATGTTACAAGAAGGTTGCGTGCATGCTACGAATCAAGCCTGTGTATAGACAAACTATAATGAAATGAAGACCAACGAAATTGCTAGAGAAAGAGTGGGGACGAGGCGTATAAAACAAACATGAGTCATCCCGAATTTTAGAAAAAGGTGCAGCGCACCGAAACATTTGGTGTGCCGGGCATGCCACTACTCTAACAGGTGCGAAGGTAAAACTTTTAGTCCTGAAAGAGCCGTTATGACCGGAATCTTATAGTCGGAGGCAAGGGTGTCCATCGCGAGTTGGAATCTGAAGGAAGCCCGAG
>JANMMZ010000074.1:0-36276 GCA_031373665.1 Saprospiraceae bacterium
GGGCGGCTGCACCGCCCCCAAACCTCATCCCCCGAAGAGCCGCCGAGTACAATCCCGCCGATAGGGAAACCGTAGGTCGGGAAGGCGGCGATGAGGGGCAAATTTTGTTTCGGTTATCCCGTAGTTTAAACATTTTCATCCCTGTACTCAATGAAACGTACTTTTACAGGGAAGCCCTGTATCTTTGTACAAACAAATATGATTAAAATTTCACACAGATGAAAAAAACAATTCTTACTCTCATTACCTTTAGTATCATCAATGCTCTTTTCGCGCAATCATCTACGCTTTGCCGAAGCGTCATCAGCTGTTCCGGTGGTTCATCCGTTGGAGGCACTCAAACCTTTGAGTTTACGCTGGGCGAGCCACTCATTGAAACCTATACAAATCCAGATCAGTCCGTCACCATCACCCAAGGGTTTAACCAACCCGAAGTATGCCTAACTACGGCAGTTCCAGATATTTCTATCGCTAATCCTATGGGTATGAAGGTGTTTCCCAACCCAACGGCCGATCATCTTCAAATCCAATTTGAAACACCGCAGGGTAAGTTATTTGACCTTCAGGTATTCAATGCCTTGGGCCACCAAGTACTCTCGTCATTTCAAATGGATATTTTTCAAACCCATAGTATTGATTGCCGATCTTTTCCGTCGGGAGCATATTTTTTACTCATCCGTAGTGATGAACAACAAGAATGGACTCAAGTTCCATTCATGAAAGCATATTAATACGGTCCTCTCAGCGCTCAAGCCGCTTGATTTACTATTTCTCAGAAACACGCACATAATTTTTCTTTCATACAACTAAACTTTTCATCCACATGAAAAATAATTATCTGTTGCTTTGTCTCTTTTTTTGCCTTTTTCTACCCTCGCTCAACGCCCAAACAGTGCCACAAGGCATTAATTATCAAACGGTGGTACGCAATGCTGATGGCACACCTGCGATGAACTCGCCCATCACTTTTTCCTTTCAGATTATTGACAATAGTACGGTTATTTATACCGAGAAACAAAGCGGAATCACCAATGCCTTTGGCATGGTAAACCTAGTTATTGGCCAAGGCACGGTACTGCAAGGCAATTTTCAAACAATTATCTGGGGGAATGGCCCAAAATCTATCCGAATTGCACGGGAAATAACACCAAATACATTCGAGACCTTGGGTACAACACAACTGGCAAGCGTACCTTTTGCTCTATATGCCGAAAAAAGTGCCTCCGCTTCTATAGCGGATAAATTAGACGATTTGGGGGCTCAACCGGGGCAAGTATTACAATGGAACGGGACAATTTGGACACCTTCTTCCGTGGCAGGTACTCAAGGGCCAATTGGACCGACCGGGCCAGCGGGTGCAGTGGGCGCGCAAGGGCCAATTGGATTGACTGGACCAGCAGGCGCAACAGGTGCTGCGGGTGCACAAGGGCCAATTGGATTGACTGGACCAGCAGGTGCAACAGGTGCTGCGGGCGCACAAGGGCCAGTCGGATTGACTGGGCCTGCGGGTGCAACAGGCGCTGCTGGCGCGCAAGGGCCAATCGGATTGACTGGACCAGCAGGGCCATCAGGTATTTCAACGCTTACAGGTGATGTCACAGGCGCAGCCGCGACCACAAAAGTTGAAAAAATACAGGGTCGTTCAGTATCTAGTACTGCTCCGGCTGCTAATCAAATACTAAAATGGAATAACACCACTTCTACTTGGACTCCTAGCGATGATCTGACCAGTCCAAATGGGTCTTATTCGCCCTGTGGTCGTTTGGATCCTAGTGCCAACAATCAAGAAAGGGTGTTGGTCAGCAATACGACGGGCAATTGCCCCGGTACTGCTCAATTGGGCATCACTACCTCACTCGAAAGAGGCATCGAGGTGGATGTAAATGGGGGCGGTGATGTCAAAGGACTTAGGCTACAAGCAACGGGTGGTAGCGGATCCAACGATGGCATTCTTTTATTTTCCAGAAGTGCTAATAATGAATCCAATGGAGTCAATGTGGCTACGGCTCGAGGGAATACTACTACCGATGCCATTGGACTAAGGGTGGTTTCAGGAGTGAGTGCCACCACCATTGACAATGTTGATTACGGCGATGGCGACGATAATGGCCAAAGCGAAAACAACTACGGTATTTATTCCGTAGCACTGGATAATACCGACAACAATAACGATAATTCTAATTTTTTAGCCAATAGAGATATGGGACTCTATGCCAAAGTACAAAATGCCAATTCCGATTGGGCAGGATATTTCAAAGGTGGTGTTCGCATCGTTGGGGAGGAAACGACTACCAGCGATTGGCAGCACAGCGAACTCACCCTTGTACATGGTCGAAAAGCCGGTACGGACGCAAACCACGGGTTAAAAATTCAAAATATTGGGACCAATAATACGAATTGGACCTTCTATTCTATCAATAATAACTGGGGCGACCCGTCACCCAATGGGACTCAGGCATTTGCCTCGTTATCTATTTTTGAAGGCACCATCATGCGTGGATGGTTTCAGGCTGGCACTGGTGCTTATGTACAAGGCTCTGACCTACGCTTGAAAAATGACATACAAACACTTGGATCGGTTATGCCTCAATTAAAAAGGCTAAAGCCCCGGAAATACACCTATAAAAGCGATCCGCACCACCAAGAAAATATTGGTTTTATAGCCCAAGAGTTGGGTGCTGAATTCCCTGAGTTTGTCAAGGCTGCTGGGGAAGACGAGATCACATTAGGTATTGATTATGCTGGACTTTCAGTAGTGGCGATCAAGGCTATACAAGAGCAACAACAGGTGATCGAGACACAGCAATCCAAGATCGAAATCCAAGATGCACGGTTGTTGGCCTTGGAAAAAGAAATGGCAGAGATAAAGTTGCTGCTGAAAGCGGCAGCACTCAAAACCACAGGTGAGAAATAATAATTTTACATGCAAGGCAAACAAGTAGGGAAATACTGGATTCATGCGTTTGGGCTATTGTTGTGGTTCACTTTGAATGACATCACCGCCCAAATGCCTATACAAAAGGCAATAGATTTCCTCCAAAAATCAGATACCCTGCTTGAGCAAGGAAGGTATGTATCTGCCCTGAAAAGCGGCCAAATGGCTAAGCAATGCTTAGAAACGGCTTCTCCACGCTCCGATTCGCTACTGGCAGAAACCTATTGTCAAATAGGCCGATGCCATGTTGCCTTGTATGAAATGCCCAAGGCTATATTATACTTCGATACAGCCTTGGTATTCTTGTCTAATAAGCCATCGGCTTATGGATACCGCATTCAATTGTTGTTGGGAGTCAGGCGAAATGATACCTTGTTGATCCAACAGGCTATTGCCTACTTTAAAGATAAAAATCCCGCTTTAGAGGCGGAAGGGTTATTGGCTTTAGGTAGTCAAAAAATAGCCCAAAAAGGAATCAAAGAACCCTCGGAATTGGAGGCGTGTATGGGGCTGCTCCAAAAAAATAACCTTGGAAAGTCGGCCACAGCCGGACGTTGCCTGATGGCTCGCGGGTTCTTTTATTGGAAAAATCTAAACCAATACGAAACCGCCTTGGCATATTTCAAGCAATCAGAATCGGTTTTTCTGGAAGGCGGCGGCCCAGAGAGCAATCACTTGGCCGTGCTTTACGTTAATATGGGCGGATGCCTTGACGACATGGGTTTTCCCGCTAAAGCGATCAATCTTTATACCCATTCAGAGCAAAATTTCAAGAGTCAATACGAAAATCATCCCAACCTAATCAGTGTTTATAACAACCTAGGCAGATCGCACAACGACTTAGGCAACTATGCTGCCGCCATCAGGTATTTGGAGAAAACCACTATCATTGCACCCAATAATGGCCGATACTGGAACAACCTTGGTGATGCATATTTGAGCCAAGGAAACTTACCAATGGCCAAAAATTGCTTTGAAAAAGCCCAAAAATTGCTTCTAGAAAACGTAGCACGCAACCGTACAGAATTGGCGCGGCCGATCCATAATTTGGCGGTAATATTTCGTCAATATGGGCAACTAGACAGTGCTTTGGTCTTCGACCTCAGATCTCTGCCCTATCGAAAAAGTGATCCCAGTGCCTTCCTAGATCAGGCCCGTTCTTACCTCGGTGTTGGGGAGTCCTACTTAGCACTTCACCAATATTCAAAGGCTTTAGTTTATTTGGATTCTGCCTTGTGGCTTCAATGTAAAGCCTTGCCTTCACGCCTATACGGGGAGACCTCTACTGCTTTTGTCGCTAAATCGCGGTGCATGGCCGCCATGAACCAATTTGATCTTGCATTTATCTGCGCTGACAGTGCCTTATACGCCAGTGGTTACATAGGTGGCACCAACTGGAATACGGTTATTTCGCCGCCCAATGTTTTGGCCGCACTAGATCAGAAAGCAGCACTCCATTACGCTCTTTTTCAAAAAAACAAAGCAGAAAACCACTTATTGGCTGCTGTAGAAGGTTATGAATACGCCGCCCAAGCCGTTCGGCACTTCCGCAATACACTATTGGATAGCGAGTCAAAAGCAAGTTTGGCCGCACAATTTCGCGATATTTTGAGTGGTGGGGTGGAATCCGCCTTGGAACTGCACCAGATTCGCCCCGATGGAGACAAATATTTGTACCTCGCTTTCGCATTTTCAGAACAAAGCAAGGCATTGGTATTGCTGGAAGGCATCCACAATGCCAATATCCTCAAATTTGATGGGGTACCTGATTCCGTATTGGCGCGTGAAAAAGCCTTACGCGAATCCGTGACCGAATCAGAAGTGGCATTAAAAAAACGCTCGTATAAAGGTGCAAAATCTACAGATGAAGGCTTGACAAATGCTAAAAACCTATTGTTTGATCGCCAACGTGCTTTTGAACGATTTCAGCAGGATTTGGCCTCCGGCCCCTATCAAGCATACCACAAGTTTCGGTATGAATTTTCTATGACCAACCCAACCGAAATTCAAGATCAGTTATTGACCCCCAACAATACCATGCTTGCGTATTACATTGGTAAAGAAAATCGGGTGACTGCATTTATCATCCAAAAAAATAAGATCCAAGCCATTCCCTGCATCGGCGGCAATGATCTGGATAGTTTGGTGGAACAACTGCGTTGGGGACTGGTCGGTTATTACGGTATTTCGCCTACCAAACGGAAAGATGATGATTTCACGAAATCGGTTTCTTCGTATATAGACGCAGGGCACGTGCTTTACCAAAGGTTACTATCTCCTGTTGACGAACATTTGGAAGGAGAGGTTATCATCGTGCCCGATGGATTATTGGCCAAAATCCCTTTTGAACTATTATTGACCGCAAAGCCGACGGTGGCGAATGATTTCAAGGCATATCCCTACTGGTTTAAAGAGAAAAACCGCAGCATCAGTTATACCTATTCCGCAACTTTATTGCGTGAAATGACCCAAAAAAAGCACCGAACCCCAGCCACGCTACCATTATTGGCGATGGCTCCGTTTTTTCCTGGGGCGGCTGAGGATCTTGTATCTCGAAAGCCTGTTTCTGAACTAAACAATACCCTTACGCCCAGCCCTAGCAAGGGCAATTTCAAGCCCTTGCCATACAGCGGCGAAGAGTTGAGGGATATTTGCGCTATTTGGAACGGAATATTCAAAGTTGGTAAGGCCGCCACCAAATCGCATTTCCTTACCGAAGCACAAAACTATCGAATATTGCACCTTTCTACCCACGGGGTATTGGACAGTACCCCCGATTTTTCCTATTTGGCATTTGCGCCCAATGTGGGTGAAAAAGCCGCCGAGCCACTTTTTATTCGCGATCTGTACGACCTGCATTTGAATGCTGATCTAGTGACGCTTTCTGCTTGCCAGACGGGGGTGGGTGCTTTTCAAAGGGGAGAAGGAGTCATCAGCCTAGCACGGGCTTTTGCTTATGCAGGCGCAAAAAGCATTGTTACCAGCCTTTGGCAGGTGGATAATGCAGCCACTAAAGACTTGATGCGGGCATTTTACACGAAATTATTTGAGGGCAAACCTAAACATATTGCCTTACGTGAGGCCAAATTGGCCTTTATAGAGGGTCACACCGGAGAGCAAACACATCCTTTCTTTTGGGCTGGATTGGTGGGATTGGGTGACATGGGTGCTTGTCGCTAACCAACTTATTAGCGGTAAAAAAGAACAGTTATTGTTTCATCGCTACTTACTTTCTACTTTGGTACTTTAGAATACTGGGTCATAAAATTCTAGTATGGCTTTTATTGGTAAAAGGCTGCTGCTATTTACCCTACTTCAATGGCCTTATAGAAATTCCGACGGAGCACCCAAGAAAATGCGTGCCGCAGGCAAAACTTGCCTTTTTAAAAACTGTTTGAGCCATGAGTAGTTTTAGGGCGTAGCCCTTTGCGACCATGCGGCGAGTTTTTTAGAAAGGTAAGTTTTAGCGTTTTTTTGAGTAGCGTAGTCGTGGAATTTCTATAAAGCCAAGTCTTTTAGGTTACTTTTTTGACGAAAAAAGTGACAAAAGCAAAGGGATGTGTAGTGATCTTGGTAAACTGAAAATTAACCCCTGTCAAGACTTTAAAAGCAACAGAAATACTTGATTTTCAGTTAGTTTGGCTTGTGTAGTTGTCTCCATTTCACTACGACATGACAAATCGAGGGGAAGGTATGGGTTCAACATCATTAAAGTGACAAAGTAAAATTATTTAAACGTAAAAAATACATTTGCCCCAAAATTCCAAATAACTACGATCCCCGTAGCAATCAATTTTGCTGGATAAAAACGTACCTGAGCCCGCTCCGTAAGCAAATATATAATACCATTGTTGAGTCCAAGGCCAATCAGCGCGACGATGAAAAATTTTCCAAACTGCCATCCAATGTTGGGGTCGGTACTCTCAAATGTCCATAACCGATTGAGCATAAAATTGCTCATTACCGCACAAAGAAACCCTATGCTATTGGCCAAGTATTTATTCACTTTGGCACGCTCTTTTAAAAGCCAGGTAATCCCAAAATCAACCCCGATGCCGGTCGCACCGACAATTCCAAATTTGATAAATTTTATAACTATTGCTTGCATTATTTGATCGCTAATGATGAATCTAATCCACTATTCCTTTGGCAACATGTAAGGCTAGCGCCTGTACCGAAAGCATCGGATTGGATCCACTGGCCGAGGGAAACAAACTGGCATCCGCCACAAAAAGGTTGGTTATTTCACGGGTTTCTCCGTTGGGCTGTACGGGATAATCGCGATTGCCACCCATGCGGCAAGTGCCCATTTGATGGGCTGAAAACAGTCCCATCCTATTAGTACCCCAAGGGAGGCTTCCTATTTTTTCTTGAAATGCCGCAAGGCTATCTCCTTTTTTAGGGAAACAGTGGATAGGCCGGTTGTGCATCGCAGTGATTCGCTCGGCTCCGGCGTGCCAATGTGCTTCAGCACCTTTTTGCATGGCTGCAATCAAGTGTTTTTGGTCATAGGGGTTCAGTTGGTAGTGGATCACAGGCTCACCTGATTTAGACCCTACGGTTACTTTGCCCGCAAATCGGTCGCGTACCAAGCAGATATTGACGGCTATATGCT
Source organism: Saprospiraceae bacterium (assembly GCA_031373665.1). Classification (GTDB taxonomy): domain Bacteria; phylum Bacteroidota; class Bacteroidia; order Chitinophagales; family Saprospiraceae; genus M3007. The sequence continues at coordinate 7,551 of JANMMZ010000074.1, forward strand.
TCAAATTCAATAAATCGGCTTTAAATGATTGGGCATTTTCCCAACTCAAGGCGGAAGCCGCCAAACCTGGATGGATGGGTGGGCATTCCAATCGGAATCCCCAGTTCTCGTGCAAACGGGTAAATTCTTCCACGATCACTGACATCATGGGGCCTTGCCAAGGCAAGGTAGGCTGGGGTAAAAACGCAGTAATCGGCACTACAGGATGCAAAAATAGGTTGCGCCCAATCTGTGGATGGGTCAATCCGCTTTTCATCAGCAACACAGGGGTATGCAGCGATCCGGCACAGACCACCACTTGCTTTGCTCGAATGTTGACAGTCACCACTGTACCGTCAGCAAGGGTGGCGGTTCCTGTGGCACCAGTAGCCGTATTGTTTTTAGTCGTAATTCGATCTAATTTGGTTTGAACCAAGAGGCGAGCCCCGTTTTGAATGGCATCCCTCAAAAAAGTTTCCGAACTGCCTTGTTTGATCCCATAGGCATCGCCGAGACAGGAATACCCGGTGGCCTTCCAAGCCATTTCTTGGCTTAAGCCTTCAGGAAACCGCAAATTCATGGGAATATTTCCCACTTTCCAGCCCAAAGATGTTGCAGCATCAAGTAAGGCTTGATTTTGTGGGTTGTGGGGTATTTCATGGCCAACGTTCGTTCGCTGTTCTATGGCCTTAAAATTTTCTTGATATTCAGCCGATGTACAGTGAGGATTTCCGTGCTGGGTAGCCCACTCTTCCAATACAAAATCGGGAGTACGGATGGATCCAGCCCAATTGATGGCAGAGCCTCCACCCAAGAGGCTGCCAGCCATGATGGTGACCGAACCATCTTGGGTAGCCAACAATGCACCCGCTTCAAAATGGCGGTTGAGCATCGGAAACTCTTCCTGTGTAAATTCGTGGCGAGGCGTATAAACGCCCTTCTCCACCACCAACACATCTTTGCCCGCAGCGGCCAAAGTGGCTGCCACTACCCCTCCACCCGAGCCTGATCCAATCACCAATACTTCGCAATCAAGGTCGCAATCTTTGTGTAGGGTAATGGGTTGGAAAGGGTTGGGATCTGGCTTTATCTCTTGGTTAGCCAGTGTGTAGCCAATTGTTTTCCAGTTTGGGTTTTCCTTTTTTCCCACTGGTATATCGCCAAAATACAAGAAAGTAGTGGCTTTCCTCAAAGTATTGTAGGCATTTCTAAGTAAAGGAATAGGGCTTTTAGACCAAGCGGTCAACATTCTTTGACGCTGGTCGAGGGTTAATTTGTGGGCAGGTTTCAGTGGCCCCATCCAAGTAAGGCCGAGCATCGGATGGGATATAAGATCCATCAATTGCTTGAACGCCGCTTGATCTTCCACCTTGGTACCACTAATCAAATGCATGATCCTTTGGGGAACGCCTTGATCACTAGCCGTGCGCGCCCAGTATCCATCTGTATCATAGTCTGCTGGAACAGCACTAATAAATGTATCACAAACCGCAGCGAGTGCAGCCAAAGACTTGGCCGAAGGAGGAGGTATCATGCTTAGTTGCGATCTTCTTTTGCCTCTTCACGTTTTTCGATATAGTCTTGCCAAATAGGCATATAATCGTACGTGATGAAAATTTCGGAACTGTATGCTCCCCAAGCCCCATTTTCGATGGCGAGGTTGAGGCGGCGTACTGCACCCGCAGGTACTTTTAGGGTAATGATATGTCCGAGACTCATCGCCATCGTCCACGATACTACACGGCAGTCTTGGGGTGGAAATATATCCCAAAACCCTTGGGCTTCCAAAACCCTGCGAATTTCGGGCAGGTTTTTGTCTTGTTGGTGTTTCAAAATAACCGTGACCATAAAACTATCGGCCTTTTGGGCTTCGGCATTCATGGAAGGACCCGGCAACGGCGTTGCGGGCGTGGTAGGCTGAGCCACCGCACCAAATGTCGATAGCAACAGTAAAATTGAGAGCAAGGCGATCTTATTCAACGTTCAAGTATTTTCTGTTTAATTGCGCAAATTTATCTGTTTATTTCCAAAATTAGGGAAATAATTCATCGGCGGCTTTTGGCTTCTCTTTTATACCTTCACAATTTGCCCTTCAATGGGAAAAATGACCCATTTTTGAATGATTTTATTGGGAAAATAATCTTTCAACAAAGCCGAACTCCAATATAAATAATTGGCTGGGTTTTGAACCTGTTGCTTCCATTTCTTCATTCCTTCGGCAAAATGCGCAAACTGTAACACGTGCAAGGCCGTATCTTTGATCAAGATCAAGTCCGGTTCTGCCTTTAGGTATCTTTTTCCAATGAACCCTTCGAGTGGATGTTTCACTAAAATGGTATCGGGCTTAAAGGTTTGTTCCAAAAACTGCTGAAAAGCCTCCAGTTGTGCGACCAATTGTGCGGGGCTTATACTGTCTTCCAATTGCCTGATTTCTATTTGTTTGCGGGCTATAGCAAGGCTTGCCGTATGATTGGTACTGGTTACCAGAGCCAAAAAACAGGCGCGGATAGCCTTGTTTAAGGCAGGGTCAAAATCTCCTTTGTAGGCCACCCATGAGGCCCATGCCGATGGCATCTCCAACTGAGAAGAGGCTCCTGCGGGAAACTCTTTGTATGGATCAATAAAATAAGCCGCCTTGGGTATTGGGTTTTTACCCTGCCTTTCGGCAAAAAAACGGACTGGTTGGTCATCTTCTCCTGATTCGGGAAAATCTTTGGGCTTGTAATAAATATCGGTCTGCGCCCTGATGGGCATCCCTTGGTGATAAAAAGGGGTTTCGTCACTGTGTTGATCTAAGGTAGGGATGGACTCGTCACCTTTGTTGAATACCCGATTGAGCCATTTGGTGGGCTTGGTGGTAGTGGGAAATATAAGGTAATCGCGGGCGCGGGTGAGCCCCACGTACAATAGGCGTATTTCTTCTTCTTGAGCGGTTTGAATGGCCTTTTTCCAAGCATCCGTTTGATGTAGGGCTTCTTCAAGGGGCGTTTTGCCGAGCAGATCCCCGTATGGATTTACCCAAAATCGAATCCACCGATGCCCAAGTATATTGTCCAAATCGGGGGTTTCGCGTTCAGAAACCAAATTGATAGACCAAATCTGTTCTTTTAAGTTATCGCCCAAAGAATGGCATACCGTGATGGGGTATTCCAAACCTTTGCTCCGGTGATAGGTCAGTACTTTTACGGAATCGTCGCTTTCGCCTGCGCCCTGCATATCACTACCCCTGTTTCCAAGGGACTTCAACCAAAGCAAAAAACCACCCAACGAAGCCGCAGCATGCAAGCGATGACAGGCTGATTCGTACTCCAGCGCGTAGCCGCGCAAGCGATCTAAGTTATCAAGGCGTTGTTCCTCATTGCCCAAATGAGCCACGACCCTATATATGTCGAGTTCATCCAGTAAAAGGCTTAATATTTCGGAGGCCGAAAGATCGGCCGTACGTGGTCGCAATTCGTGCAAACGGCGCAGATAGGCATCATCATTGGCCCAGCGGCCGTGTTGCTCTTGTTGACGCTGTTCATATAAAAAGCGCAATCGGTCGTTCATCATTTCCTCCACATCCATTGTTCCAGTGAGGAGGAGGATCTCGGCAGCACTGAGGGAATCGGTCGGCAGTACCAAATATTTCAAACAAGCCAATACCAATCGCCCTTCGGGTGTTTCCAATAGTCCTGCCCTTGAAATGGAAGCCTTCAAACCCGCCTTATGGAGGGCGGCGGCCATTTCGGCGCAAGCATAATTATTTCGGCACAAAACGGCTATATCGCCCGCCTTGGCGGCTCGTGTTTCTGTTCTTTTTTTATTAAAAACCAAAGGTTTTTGATTCAAAAACACCGATATTTGATCTGCTATGGCTTCACTTGTCCAAGGGTTGCCGGGAGTCTTTTTTTCATCAAGATCCGATAAAAAATGCCAATGCCGTATAGCCAAACCAGCCTCTCCGTCTTTTTGATGGTTGGGTGCGGGTTCTAAAACCACTTGTTCGGGCGCCACTTCCGAAAATGCCTTGGTAAAAATGGCGTTGACTGCATTGACAAGATCGGGGCGGCTGCGCCACGATTGTTTCAATATATTGTCGGGTTTGATCCCTCCACTTGCGTCAATGACGGCCTTCATCAGGGCTGGCTCTGCCCCCCTAAACCCATAAATACTCTGTTTGGGATCGCCTACCCAAATAGAATGCTTGGCCAAGCGGCTGAGTTGCAAAAAAATATCAAGTTGTATGGGCGAAGTATCTTGGAACTCATCTACCAGCAGCAAATCTATTTCACGACTTAGGGTTTGCTTCACATTTTCATCGCGTAAGAGGCGGCTGACATAGGTTTCCATGTCGGTATAATCAATCAGGCCGCGTTTCTTTTTGTACTCTTCGTATTCACCGAGGGCATCAATAGCGATATCAAAAACCAAATCAATATATGCCTTAATATCATCGTGAAAGCCTTGAAAACTGTTGTGCGCAAGAGCCATTGCCTTGAGGTCTTCCATCAAGTCCCTGCTTTTAGCCCCCACGTTTGTTTTGGCAATTTTGACCCATTCATGCCAATGGAGTTCTCCCCTGTATTTGAGTTGGTTCTGAAAACCGCGCAAAACCTCTGCGGCATCCTTGGTTGTTTTAGTTCCATCTTGTTCATTAGCATCCAAGGCGGCCACACACTGTTCCAAAGCACTGAGCAACCTATTGTTGCTGGTGATTAGATCTATAGATTGTGCCGTTGGCAAAAGTGCTTGAAAACTTTCCCAAGAGCGTTTTTTGCTGATTTCAAGGACTTCTTTGGTAAAATTGTTGCCTCTGGCTACATTAGTAAGGTTTTGAATGTCGCGCCGCCAATCATGGGCCTCCTGTTTCAGTTTCGATTTGGTGAGCCCAAGTCGGTCGGCCAGTAGGTTCATGCGTTCGGTTCTTTGTTCGGTCAGCACCTGCGAAAGCGATTCATTGAACAGGCGTTGTTCATCGCTATCGGCAATGATTTCGACCATAGGCGATACCCCGGCTTCAAAAGCAAACCGCTGTAAAAGCCTCGTGCCGATACTATGTACCGTGCCAATCATGGCTTCGCCAAGTTCATCGGCGGCCGATTTCATGCCTGATTCCAACAAACGGATTCGGACCCGTTCTTGCAGTTCGGCAGCGGCTTTTTTGGTGAACGTAGTCGCTAATATACCTGCGGGGCGCACACCACTTTTCAACAAATCAACCATTCGCCCGGTGAGGGTGTAGGTTTTTCCGGAGCCGGCTCCGGCGGAGATTACTTCTATAGATAGCAAAGCGAATACTAAAATTTTGAGCGAAGATACAGACTTGCTGACTATCTTTGCGAAAGAAATAGCGAAAGTACATGAATCAGGAAGAAATAAAAAAGGCACTGAGTGCCGTGCGCGATCCACAAACGGGTCAGGATATTGTCTCTGTTGGGATGATTCAAGACCTTGATATACAAGGAGATCAGGTGAACTTTAAACTGGTGGTGCCCAGCCTTCAAATGCAAGGCAAGGCAGAACTCAATTTTGCTTGTATTGGTGCTATTGTGGAGCGGTTTCCGCAAGCACAAGTCAATGTACATTTCACTGCACGTGCAGCCAGTGGCCAAGATTCTGTGAGTGCTATTCCCCATATTAGACACATTATAGCCGTGGCTTCGGGCAAAGGTGGGGTAGGAAAAAGCACTGTTTCTGTCAATCTCGCCTTGGGATTGCAGAAATTAGGCGCAAGGGTCGGCCTCATGGATGCCGATGTATATGGGCCTAGTATCCCGACCATGCTTGGATTGGTGGGACAGCGGCCAAAGGTGCAAGATGTTACTGGTAAGGCCAAGATGGTTCCATTGGATGCTTATGGAATGTCGGTGATTAGTGTCGGAAATATAGTGGATCCGGAACAGGCGGTGGTATTGCGGGGGCCGCGTTTGGCGGCCATCATCAAGCAGTTTTTTAATGATGTACTTTGGCCTCCCCTCGATTTTTTGATCGTGGATTTACCACCCGGTACTGGCGATGTACAATTGACTTTAGTACAAACAGCACCGATCACGGGAGTCGTGCTCGTCACCACTCCCCAAGACGTGGCATTGGCCGATGCGATCAAGGCTAAAAATATGTTTATGCTGCCCGAAATCAATGTTCCAATCCTTGGAGTGGTTGAAAACATGTCGTGGTTTACGCCAGCGGAACTACCCAAAAATCAATATTTTATATTTGGAAAAGGCGGCGGAAAGCGATTGGCCTTAGAAAGTAATAGTGTCTTGCTCGGTCAAATACCTTTGATCCAAAGTATCCGCGAGGGTGGCGATGAAGGCCATCCAGCAGTACTGCAAAATGACCCTGTAGTTTCAGAACCTTTCTTGAACGTGGCTAAAAATGTATTGAGACAGATAGCGGTGCTGGAGGGGTAAGGAGCAAAGCCTTTATTCGTAGCGCAGCGACTCGATCGGATCCAAACGGGCAGCTTTCAAAGCCGGATAAAAACCCGAAATAACGCCGACAATCATACACAAGGTAAAGCCCAAGAACATCCATCCCCAAGGAATGAGAAAGGTGCCGCCCAACAATGGGGTCACGATATTGCCCATCAAAATACCCAAAAAGATGCCGACCAGGCCTCCTAATTGGCAAATCACAATGGCTTCTATCAAAAATTGCATCAAAATGACGCGGCGAGTGGCTCCTAGCGCCTTGTAAATGCCTATTTCGCGGGTACGCTCCGTGACGCTCACCAACATAATATTCATGAGGCCAATGGCAGCACCCAACAAGGTCATAAGGCCAATAGCAATGGTAGCAAGGCGCAGACTGGTGGTGCTTTCTTTTAATATAGAGACCAGTCCATCACTGGTAAATATTTCAAAATCGTCTTCCTCTCCGGGTGTCAACCCTCGGATTTGTCGGAACAAGCCAATGGATTCGGATTTGGCCAACTCGAGGTCAATGGCATCTTTTACGGCCACCAATAGGAAGTAATCACGGTCAGTTCCAGACCCATATATGGATTTAACATTGACAAGGGGAGCATATAGTTTTCGGTCGCTGGATTCATTCATGGTTGAGCCTTTGGAGGCCATCACTCCTATTACGCGGTACTTGTGACTGTTCACCGTGATGATATTGTCCAATGATTTTTCAGGTTTTCCATCAAAAAGTATTTTTACAATATCCGAACCAATGATAGCCATGGGGGCTCCTGACTCTACTTCGCTTTTTGTAAAATTACGCCCTACCGCAATTTCAATACCTTTTACATCCATGAAATTTTCATCGGCTCCATTGAATGTCACATTAGGGTTGGTTTTTTTATCGCCAAATTTCACGGTTGAAGAACCTGAACCATAACATCCTACGGCCACTTTAGCGGGCATATCAAACCGCTCCTTAAACTCCATCGCTTGCCTGAAATTAACGGCATCGGCAGATTTTTGGACTTTTCCCCTGTTGCTGCTTTTGTTGTCGCCCCATTTGCGTTCTATGCTAAATGAATTGGCGCCCAAGCCGGAAAAATTGTTATTCAAAGAATATGCTATGGCGTCGATAGCCGTTAAGATCCCTACCAAGGCCATGATACCGAAGGCAATAATGAGCAACGTCAAGACCGAACGCAACATGTTGGCACGGATGTTCTGAAATGCCATGCTAAGGATTTCTGAAAAAGGCATATTCTTAGATTTAATAACCCCAAAATAAAGTTGACCAAAAGTAACGGAACATGCACTTTTGGTCAACTTGAATTAGAAGCAGGGCGGTAAAAAATAGATCAACAGCCCAAAATGAGGGATGGGATCAACCCTGAGGCGTGTCATCTTCGCGCTTTGGCTTGATTTCAAACACAGATGGCGGAGGCCCATCAGCACCACGGTTCTGCTTTTGGGCGGTATCTCCGGTATCTTCGGATTTACCACCGCGCAGGTTAATTAGTTTTTTCAGTATCTCAAACCAGAATGGTGCGCCCATCGTGACAGCTACGCCAGTCAGTACCCAACCCAATAGTTTGGTGAGCCAAGCCCAAATGTCGGTAGGCAAGGTTTGTCCCCAGCCTAAACCCAAGGGGCTTTCCACATTTTCGGTGTATAAATTTTTAATTTCTATGAAATCTGCCTTAGCCTGTTGATACGTTTTGGTGGTATCAATACCCGGAACAGAGCTTCGAGCACCAACAAAACTATCCGCCACTTTCACCAGTTCATCGCGGGTAGAGGCATTGGCCGAAAGGCTTTTATAGATCTGTATGGTATCGGCATTGAGCATACCTGCTAGTCCAAGGCCAATGAAAAATAAACGCCATTTAGTGGCATCACCGAACCAGTCTTTGGCGCGCTCCATGATCTCATCAAACCAATTTTCCACCTTCGCTTGAAATAGTATAATATCGTCGCCTGACTGACGCCACAAAAAATCCAGTACCTTCCGCAGGTTGTCATCAGGTATGGCATCTATCCGTTGCTGTATGGTTTCGGTGCTGTTCTTTTTAGTCAATATATCGGCCAAAATAGAACTAAATGTGCTTTTATCAATCCAAATAGGTAAGTTGTTGGCACTATTAGATTTGGAGGTGGCTGAAGATAGTTGTTGGAAATATGCATGGCTCATAAATTTCGCTACCGTTTCTTCGCCCAACATGACGGTTAACGTGTCTCGCAGGTGCCTGCCTCTGCTCTTAAAAAAGGCATGATATACCTCCACCACTGCCGAGGTGAGCATACTGAACAGCAGTAATACGAAAACGATACCAATAATAATACTAAGGATTGCTAACATTGTTTTGTTTGTTTTTAGTGTAAACAATGGTGCAAAGTTCTACTAAATAATGTGAATAATATAGGTTTTTTTGATTATTTTATGTGAATTTTATTTAAGGAACTATACTGGACTGAACAGTAGCCGCTAAAATGGTTCACCAAGGTTCCCTATTTAAAGAAGAAAAAGAAGCGAATTTTAAACCCACACATTTTCCACAAATCCCTTCAAAATGAACGTTCGTCGAAATTAATCAAGAAACAATGGAAACTTTAAAACCAAAAAACGTTTCCATTGCTACCTTTGCATTATGTTTGATGAACAGCAAGAAAAATGGATAAAACGTACGGAGGGCTTGTTTCTACGTTATGGGATTAAAAGCATCACAATGGACGACGTGGCGCGGGAACTTGGTATATCCAAAAAAACGTTGTATCAGTTTGTGGAAAGTAAAGACGATCTGGTGAATAAGGTGGTAGAACGTCATATCGAGGTTGAAAAAAATATTTGCGCCACCCAGTTTCCCAACTTGGCCAATGCCATTGAAGAAATGTTTTTGGTAATAGAAACCAATGCACAACAGATGTCACAAATGAAAGCCAATATCGTGTATGATATGCAGAAATACCATCGGGAGGCTTGGGAGAAAATGGAGCATTTTCAGATGGGATTTCTGTATTCGGTGGTGCGAAGCAATTTGGAACGCGGTATGGGAGAAGGATTGTATAGAGCCGATATAGATGTAGATATTACGTCCAAGTTGCATATAGCACAATCATTTGCCTTATTTGACGAAAAGATTTTTCCACAAGGCCAGTACAAACGCGAAACGCTGTTTAAAGAATATTTGACACACTATTTACATGGCATTGTCAGTGACAAAGGCCGCTCAATTATAAAAGCAAAATTAACCTAAATATGTACCTTTACAACACTATTAAATGGATGCTCATCGGCCTTTTGGGTTTGATGGCTTATGGGGCATCCGCACAAAGTAAGGCCATGAGCCTCAATGATTGTATCCAGTTTGCCACAGAAAACAATAGCAACATCAAAGCGGCCAAACTCCAGATACGGGACGCCGAATGGCAAATCAAAGAAAATACCGCTGGTGGTTTGCCACAAATAAGTGCGGGTTTGTCTTACACTGGTTTTATTCAACGGGGCGGTTTGCCATCAAGTGCGCTTTCGTTTGGGGGCAGCGGCAACAATCCTGTTCCTCAGGTTGTATATGACCAATTCACCCAAGATCAAGTAGGTGCGCTAGGCGCATTTCTAGGCTCAGCCTTTGCCTCTGATCCCGATTCAAAGATTTTCTTTTCGCCTGTACACAGCGTCAGCGGCAATATTGCTGCCAACCAATTGATTTTCAGCAACTCCTATTTGTTGGCTAAACGTGCAGCCCGGTATTATCGCACCTATGTGAATGAGCAACTCAATACCGTTCGTTACACGGTTAGAAACACTGTAACAGATGCCTATCTACCTGCATTATTGATGTCTGAAAATGTAGCAACCATTGACAAGAATATTGTCAACTTGAACCAAACATTGAACGAAGTCAAAGAAATGAACAAAGCCGGCTTTGTGGAGCAATTGGATGTTGATCGGCTTGATCTAGCGATTTCTACCTTACGCAGCGAACGCGACAACCTCGTTCGGCAGCGTGAAATAGTGATCAATGCACTCAAAATGGTTATGGGAATGCCTATATCTGAATCCATCACGTTGACAGATAACCTAGAAAAATTGATGGTGGAATACAGTGATGCTGACCTCGTTACCTCGCTTGACCCAATGAAAAGACCAGAATATACGGCATTGCTTAAAGCACGGGAGTTGAGCGCGCTACAACTGGAACTTTACCGAAAGCCTTGGATGCCCAATGTAGTTGGATTCCTCCAATATCAACCCGGACTCCAAGGTGGTTTCGGAACCAAAGGAGAGGCTGGTTTCAATAAATGGTACTTCATTCCATCCGCTGTTGGCGGCATTTCTATCACTAGCACGCTTTATGACGGCGGCGTGAGTAAGGCAAAAAAGCAACGTGCCATGATCGCAGTTGAAAATGTGGATGAGCAAAAGAAAATGTTGCTCAGTGCCTTTGAACTAGAACTTGAAAATGCAAGAAAGCAATACCTCAATGCTCAAGCACGGGTGGCTAACCAGCAGAAAAACTTGGATTTGGCACAAAGGATATTCACCACTTCGCAAATCAAATACAAATCGGGTGTAGGCAGCAGTGCCGAACTTATTCAGGCCGAGCAAGCATTGACCAATGCACAACAATCACTCTCAGATGCCCGACATGCGCTCCTTACATCAAGGGTAGCCATTAAAAAGGCTATGGGCAACTAATATCAAACAAAACATAATAATACATCAATAATGAAAAATATTTTTTATCTATTTATGGTATTGCTTTTGGCGGCTTGTGGCGGCGGAGCAACCGACCCTGCTGCACAATTAGCAGCATTAAAAGACCAGAAAACAAAACTCGAATCAGAAATTGCAATCCTTGAGAAGCAAGTAAATGCAGGTGCTTCTGTGGCGGTGCGCAAGGTTAAAACGGTGGCGTTGACTGAACTGAAAAACGAGGTTTACAAGCATTCTATAGACCTACAAGGCCGTGTGGATGCCGACGAAAGCGTAGCGGCTACGTCTAAAATGCCGGGCGCACTGCGCCGCGTGTATGTAAAAACTGGCGATAACGTGCGCCAAGGGCAGTTGTTGGCTGAAATAGAAGACAATGTCATGCAAAAAGGATTGGCCGAGTTGGAAGGTCAATTGAAAGTAGCAGAAGATATCTTCAATCGCCAAAAAGGGCTTTGGGATCAAAAAATTGGTACTGAAGTGGCCTTTATTCAAGCCAAAAATGGGAAAGAAAGCCTAGAGCGCAGCATCGCTACTATGAAGGAAAACATGTCTATGACAAAAATATACGCACCTACCAACGGCGTAGCCGATATGGTTGTATTGCGCCAAGGGCAAATGATTGCACCGGGTATTCCATTGTGCAATATCTTGAATTTGAGCAAATTGAAGATCAAGGGCGAGGTAACAGAGGCTTATGTAGCCAAGGTGCGCAAGGGGGATTTGGTACAAGTATTCTTCCCAGACCTGAACAAGGAAATATACACCCGCGTGACTTATGTAAGCAAGAGCATCAATCCTATGAATCGGACGTTCACGGTAGAATGTGCTCTTCCATTTGGTGCAGAATACCGCTCTAACTTGGTGGCGGTGATGAAAATAGTAGATTATCAGAATCCTAACGCCATCGTGGTACCTGTAAACATGCTTCAAACGGCCGAAGACGGAGAATTTGTACTGATAGCCGAAAAGACGGGCGATAAACAAGCCACCGTAAAGAAAGTAACCATCAGTCAAGGTAGCAACTATAATGGAATGGTAGAAATAAAAACTGGTTTGAAAAAGGGAGACTTTTTGATTTCTACGGGTTACCAGGATGTAAATGCTGGCGAATCTATTGCGTTCTAAATTTCTAAAAATGGGAACGACAATATTAGCCTACATCAATATGACTGTGATGGGATCCATTGGTTTGATCCATTTTTACTGGGCTTTTGGAGGCAAATGGGGTATTGATCAAGCCCTCCCTGCTACTGATCAAGGAGATAAAGTACTACGGCCGGGGCTTCTGGCCTGTGTCGTAGTGGCACTGGGACTCATGGCCTTCGCGCTTTTTTATCTGATGATCCGTTCAGATGCAGCAGTGCTATTGCCCTCCTTTTTATGGAGGTGGGGTGCACCAGTACTGGCAGGTATTTTCACGATGCGAGCCTTGGGTGATTTTAAATATGTTGGCGTATTCAAACAAATAAAAACGACCGTTTTTGCTAAAATGGATACCCGATATTATACCCCTTTATGTCTTTACTTAGGTGCTTCTACCGCTTGGATAGCATTAGAGAACCTCGGTATAATGACCAAATAATACCAATAACGAATCAACATAACTATAAAATAGTATGAAAGAATTTAAACCAACCAGTTGGTCTATTGACAACCGTACGGCAATTTTTATTATTACCGTCATCATTACCCTGGCAGGTATCATGTCATATAATGCACTACCCAAGGAACAATTTCCGGATGTAGTAGTGCCGACCATCATCGTTTCGACCATCTATCCGGGTGCGTCACCGACCGATATGGAGCAACTTGTCACAAAGCCTATTGAGAAGCAATTGAAGGGGATTAATGGGGTGAAAAAAGTGACTTCATCATCCATTCAAGACTTTTCGAGCGTCATTGTAGAGTTTAATACCAACCTTGATGTGCCGCTTTGTAAGCAAAAAGTAAAGGATGCTGTGGATAAGGCTTCTCGTGACTTACCCCGCGACCTTCTCACCGATCCAACAGTAACGGAGTTTGACATCTCAGAGATTCCGATCATGAGTGTTAATATTTCAGGCGATTTTAGTTTGGATAAACTAAAAGATTATGCTGACAAACTCAAAGATCGCATTGAAGAAATGCGCCAAATCACAAGGGTAGACCTAGTAGGCGCGCTTGAAAAGGAAGTACAAATTGACGTGGACAAATATAAGATGGCCGCATCAAGCCTCACTTTCCGCGATATTGAAAACGCCATCGCCTTTGAAAACATGACCATTTCCGCTGGTAATGTGGATGTGGGAGGCATGACCCGTTCTGTATCCATTCGGGGTGATTTGAAAAACATAGAGCAGATCAAAAATATTTTGGTCGGTTCTCAGTCTGGTGCTCAGATGTACCTAAAAGACATCGCTGATGTGCGCATGGGACACAAAACCCAGGAAAGTTTTAGCCGTCTGAATGGTAAAAACGTAATCGCCCTCAACGTCGTCAAACGGACGGGTGAAAACCTGATCAGCGCATCTGATCAAATCAAAGAAATCGTGGATGAAATGAAAGCCACTGAGTTTCCGCCCAATTTAGAAGTTAGCATCACCGGCGATCAGAGCCGCGCTACCCGTGTCACTTTGCATGATTTGATCAATACCATCATTATTGGTTTTATTCTGGTGGCATTCATTCTTATGTTTTTCATGGGGGGCACCAATGCCTTGTTTGTGGCTGCGGCGGTACCGCTGTCCATGTGTATTGCGTTTATGTTGTTGCCGACCATTGGTTTCACCCTCAATTTTATCGTGCTTTTCGCATTTTTATTGGGGCTTGGTATCGTCGTGGATGATGCTATTGTAGTAGTTGAAAACACGCATCGCCTCTACCACGATGAACATTTACCCATTGTTGAAGCAGCCAAAAAGGCTGCTGGGGAAGTATTCTTACCCGTACTTTCTGGTACAGCAACCACCTTGGCTCCTTTTGTGCCGTTGGTATTCTGGGGTGGTATTTTTGGTAAATTCATGCACTATTTGCCTGTTACCATCATCATCACTTTAACAGCATCGTTGTTGGTGGCATATATTATCAATCCGGTTTTTGCGGTTTGGTTCATGAAAAAAGAGGGTGACGAATCATTGGCTGTTGACCCTAAAAAAGCCCGAAACCGTACCTTAGCGGGTTATGCCTTGTTTGCATTGGCTACCTTATATTTTTATAGTAACGGTAGCATAGGCATGGGCAACTTTATGATGACTTGCGCCTTGTTTGTAGCGTTTTACCGGTTTGTATTGGATAAAGCCGTTCGTTGGTTCCAAACCAAAGCATGGCCTGCTTTCCAAAACTTGTACGCTAATTTCCTTAGCTGGGCATTGAAACACCCATGGGCATTGCTTATTGGTATGATGTTTATGTTGTTTGGTACCTTGGGTCTCACCTTTTCGAGACAAGCAAATATTGTACTGTTCCCCAAGGCCGATCCTAACTTCATCTATGTATATATGACCATGCCCATCGGCACGGCCATCGGCACTACCGATTCATTAACTCATATACTCGAGCAAAAAGTGACCCAAGTGGTGGGCTCCGACAATCCGATCGTAGAATCAATCATCTCAAACGTGGCTATTGGTGCTTCGGAAGACCAGTTTGACCGTTCGGCCACTTCACACAAAGCCAAGGTCGGGGTTGCATTTGTAGAGTATAGCCAGCGCAATGGAGAAGATACCAAAAAATACATGGACAACATCAGGGAAGCAACCAAAGGGTTGATACCCGGTGCCGAATTTGTGGTGGATCAAGAGCAAGGCGGTCCTCCGTCGCCTAAGCCTATTTCTGTAGAAATTAGGGGCGACGATTTTAAGCAATTGATCGCAACTTCTACGGCTGTGAAACGGTATTTAGACTCCTTGGCGGTGCCCGGTGTAGAAGAGTTACGTAGTGATTTGATCGTTTCAAAACCCGAAATAAGCATCCAAATTGACCGCGATCGCGCCAGCCGTGAGGGCATTTCGACTGCCCAAATTGGTTCTGATTTCCGTACAGCCATACTCGGTAAAGAGATCAGTAAATTTAAAGATGGGGAAGATGAAATTCCGATTCAACTGAGGTTAAAACCTGATCAACGGGAGAACATCAATTCGGTCGAAAACATGAACATCACTTTCCGCGACATGAATATGGGCGGGGTGTTGCGATCTGTGCCAATAGCAGCACTTTCTGAAGTAAAATATACCAATACTTATGGGGGCGTACGCCGTAAAGATCAGCAAAGGATGGTGACTATTTCGTCCAATATCATTGCGGAATATCAGCCCAAACAAACGGAGGTTATTAATAAAATAAAGGCAGGATTGGCCACTTTACCTGTTCAAGAAGGGGTAACAGTCGGTTTCGCTGGTGAAGATGCCGAATTTTTGGATGCCGTTACCTTTTTGGGCAATTCTTTGCTTTTGTCTATTGGTATGATCTTGCTTATCTTGGTAGCGCAGTTCAATTCCCTTGGAAAAACGCTTATTATCATGACAGAAGTAGTGTTTTCTATCATCGGAGTGCTGTTTGGTATGTACTTGACTAATATGGATTTTTCGGTCATCATGATGGGCGTGGGCGTTGTAGCCTTGGCTGGTATTGTGGTGCGAAACGGGATACTCTTGGTCGAATTCACCGATATACTGCGACAACGAGGGATGCAAGTCCGAGAGGCGATCATTGAAGCAGGCCGAATCCGTATGACACCCGTGTTATTGACGGCTACCGCCACCATTCTTGGTTTGTTGCCCTTGGCTATAGGTTTTAATATTGATTTTGAAAGCCTATTTGCACACGGAGACCCTAAGATTTTCTTTGGGGGTGACTCGGTCGCCTTCTGGGGTCCGCTGTCGTGGACAATCATTTATGGTCTCGGCTTTGCCACTTTTATCACTTTGATTATTTTGCCAGTCATGTATTTGAAAGGATGGCAAGTGAAAGAATGGTGGGGGAAAAGGGTATAAAAAACCTGTGATTTGATTCCAAATCTATATTTGGAATAATTTCACTAAATTAAAAAAGAGGCTATCACCATCGTGATAGCCTCTTTTTTTAATATATCTCAAGTATGCTACATCAAAACTTCATAAACCTTGTAGTGAAAATACGAGCATCGGTTTGAAAAGCAAACCAATACAAACCCGGAGTCAAATGTTCAATGTCAAAGACCATACCCTGTTCACTAGTTCCCACAGTATATTCCCCTACTAACTTACCAAAAGGGTCTAATATTTGAATCTGTCCGGCGGGTTGAATATCCGCCCATTTTATTTGAATTTTTGTATTGGCTGGATTTGGGAACGCCACTAGTTCTCCCTTCGTCATAGGAGTCAAAATATCTAGTGGGTTTGAGCATATATTTTCTATGTTTGCTTTCGTGGAAAGCCTTACTGAGTCCAGCACTCCGAACAAGAGTTCGCCTGGACATTCGGTCGTGTTGGGCGCACAACCATCTCTATGACCTGATATGTATTTCATGGTTCCAGGGTATGAAATAATAGAGCCTCTCCCGTCGGGAATAATATCTTCTTTACAACATTTCCATGAGAGTAGTTTTGTTAGGGTTTCCAGCGCGAGCGGTGGCGGTGGATTATCAACAAAATTACCTAGCAAACAAACCCCCATCGTTCTACTATTGAAACCGCACATGTGCGCCCCGCGCACATTATCGCCACCACCTCGGCCGTCGTACAGTACACCGTTTGGATCAATTAACCAGTTGTATCCCACATCTGACCAACCATTGGTATTGACATGAAAATCAAAAATACTGGCCACCACATCCGACCAACTATCACTCGTATTGGTGCCTGCACTATGATGAACAATCAAATGGGTGACATTGGTATATACCGCAGGAGGCGTATAAATAGCATTGGTCAACCCAAATGCCGCACCCCAAATGGTGCGAGGCACAAAACTGGGCTTAGGACACACACAAAGGTCTCCATTTTCTAATTCCTCCATGTTTGTGGAACTGATACTTGGATCATGTGCGGTGGGTGAAAAAACATGGATACGTCCTTTTACCGCCGCCATTTCGATGCCCGTTTCAAAGGTCATATTGAAAACAAGTTTTTTAGAAAACTCCGCAGGTATAAAAAGCAACTCCCCCACAAAACGTCCTTCTCTGGCTTCCTCTCCAAAATGTGGCATATTTTTCCAGCCTTCGCCCGTTTGAACTCGACATTGGACTGCGTTTGAATGCATTTGAGAGCCTTCTAAAATAATAGAAACAGCAATAAAATCATTTACCTGAAACGGTGATAAATCAAGTGTTTGCACGCCAATATTAGCAGATTGAACCCCCAGTTGTAACGGAAAATCTATGGATAAGGGTTGCGATACGACTCCACTAATACTGTAAAGGGTCGTGATACAGGCTAGGATAAAGTATTTCATACTGATATATTTAGTGCTCATCAGTCAAAGGTACATATTCCTTAGATTATCCACGCCACAACATTAAATTATGATACATTTGCGCATCCACTCATAACTTAAATATCCTTTGGAAAAAGTCCTCTTTCGTATCAGTCTAATACTGGCATTTTTACTACCTTTTTCTGTGGAAATAGGACTCGGAGGCGGATTTCAACTGGATCTTCCAGCAGAAGTACTCCTGCTCCTATTCGCCGTCTTGGCCTTATTTTCTGTACCCAATAGGCTATTCCAAGGCTTCAAAAACTTATCTATTTTTTATCCGATTTGTGGGTGGTTTCTCTGGATGCTAATTTGCACTTTTGCATCAACCCATCTGCTGGTTTCCTTAAAGTATTTTGCCGTAACGAACCTACATGCCTTTGTTTTTATTGCTATGTCCATACTATACAAGCCCCAAATGAAGGCATTGTGGCGCAGTTTTGCTTGTGGGCTTGCCTTGGTTGTGGTATATACCTTGTGTAGGTATGGCTGGTATTTTAATTTTAATGATGACCAGGCTTTACTGGCTCCGATGCCCCTTTTTCCCGAAAACACCCTGTATGCAGCGGTTCTTGCCTCTACGATATGGATAACATTTGTACCAATTCGGTGGGCGATTGACCGATCCAATATCACCAACATTGTTTTGACATCTATTTTACTCTTAGGGCTGTTGATGTCGTCTTGTAGAATGGCCATAGCAACTTTTATGGTAGCTTTGGGGACAGCGTTCATGTTTTATTGGTTTGAGCCCGTGCGGCTTTTAGGGCGGTATAAACAAGCAATCATCGCCATATCGGTATGTACTACCTTGTTGATCTTGTTTGCGCTCTCACATTTTCGGATTCCTACCAATGATGTCTCGCTAAAAGAACGGCTGAATCGCTACCATTGTGCCCTCAAGATGGGCACCGAAAAACCAGTGTTTGGCTTCGGTTCGGGTACGTACCAGTTTGTATATTTCCCTTTTCAGGAGGCCGATGATTTGAACCGCCTCAGCCTATTGGGGCCGTTGGGAGGGCATAGCCCCGATACTTATGGACGAGGAGGTGGTGCACACTCCGAGTATTTTCAAGCCCTTTCTGAAATGGGGTATCCGGGTTTGATAGTGTGGCTGTGGCTGATATTTAGTGTACTTCAGGTCATGTTGTCAAAAACTGATGCAGCCTTGAAATCGGAAGAAAAATACGATCATGCCTTTATTTCATTGGGATTTGTCGTATTTTTGCTCCACGGTTTTTTAAATAATTTTTTACACGACGGCTGCATGGCCTTTCTTTTTTGGACGGCGGCTACCTATATATCGCATGATAACGACACCTCGACTGTACTTGATCGCAAGTGATTTGCCCATGTTGGAGGCTATTGTAGATGAAAAATGGAATGATCTTTCTGTCGTCTTAGCCGGAGCCGATACTGCCGAAGGTTGGCTGCACTTTCCTGATGCCATGATCTGGTTGCGCGACTACTTGCGCGAGTTCCCAGCCGAAATAGGATGGTGGAACTACCTCATCATCCACCAAGAAGATAACCGCATTATTGGTTCCTGTGGTTATAAAGGGCCTCCATCGGTGTTTGATGGTGCGGTCGAAATTGGCTATGAAATGTCGCCCCAATACCAATCAAAAGGCTATGCCACCGAAGCAGCCCAGGCACTTTGCGACCATGCCTTCACCCACCCCGAAGTAACCATGGTGAATGCTCAAACCTTGGGAGAAGAAAATGCTTCAGTAGCCCTGCTCAGAAAATTGGGGTTTCAATTTTTGGGTGAAAGTGTGGATATAGAAGAGGGTATTATTTGGGAGTGGCAAAAGCAGAAATAGGCATTCCACATTGGAGGATTTTTTACTGACTATTCTCTACTGTTGAAATGTGAAGGCTCTTCGAAGAATATTCAAAAAAGTTACGTTTGGAAGAACTATCCTAAAAGTGAGGAGAAGAAATGAGTTTATCACATTAAATCCAACCCACCAATCAGGGTAAATCAAAACCAGCGTGTCACAGGAGTATATTATTCACAAAAACTACTCTTTTATGACGTTTACCTCTTTTGTTTTGCGCTTACCTGCCCTGTTATTGGCTATTGCTATCACTGTTTTAATGATCTCCTGCGATCCGGGCGTGCGCGGTGCCGGTGATCTTGTCACCGAAACACGCACCGAAACGGGTTTCAATGCTTTAGAAATCAATATTTCAGGCAATGTAGAAGTACGTACCGATTCCGTGTTTAGTATAGAAGTTACCTGCGAAGAGAATATTATTCAATATTTGGAGACTGATGTTGACAATGGCGTGCTAAAAATTGATTTTGATCGCAATGTTTATGGGGTTAATGGCCTCAAAATCAGGGTTTCTGCGCCATCATGGAAAGCCTTTGAGGTGAGTGGCAGTGCCAATGTGGAGGTTCAAGATGCTATCAGTGGCGACCGGCTCAACTTGGATGTCGGCGGTAGTGGCAATATTGATGTTTTTGATGCTATTTTTGATAAAACTAGGATCACCGTATCAGGAAGCGGCAACATAGAAATAGACGGAAGCGGTACTGATTTAGATTGCAATGTCAGCGGTAGCGGCGATATAGATGCCCTTGATTTCCCGGTGAAAACGGCCGAAGTCACCGTGTCAGGTAGTGGATCCGTACGATTGGATGTGAGTGACTTGCTCGACGCATCGGTCAGTGGCTCTGGCGACATTGAATACCAAGGAAGCCCCACCGTCAATGCAAATGTAAGTGGATCGGGTAAAATTAGAAAGATATAGAAAGGGGGACTGGTCGTTCGGAAAATATTCAATTTTCATCCAGTCTCGCGCCAAGATTTCGGAAGTTTTAAAAACTTCCGAAATCTCATGGCTCAAAACCAGCAATAAAGGTTAGCGACAATTTTTACCGTTAGTTAATTACTGAAAACGGTTACTTGAGTACCTCTCGCGCAATCACCAACTTCTGTATTTCAGAAGTCCCTTCGCCGATGGTACACAATTTTGAATCCCTATAAAATTTTTCCACTGGAAAATCTTTAGTATAGCCATAACCGCCATACACCTGAACCGCATCTGTGCTTACCTGCACACTGATTTCAGAAGCATAGTACTTAGCCATAGCGGCTTGGCGGGTGCAATTTTCATGATTGTCTTTTAGGTATCCGGCTTGGCGGGTGAGCAATTCGGCGGCTTCAATTTTGGTGGCCATATCGGCCAATTTGAAACTAATGCCTTGAAAACTGGCAATAGGCTGCCCAAATTGGTGGCGTTCCTTAGCATATTTCACCGAAGCCTCGTAAGCCCCCTTGGCTATACCCAACGACAAAGCGGCAATGGATATACGGCCTCCGTCAAGGATCTTCATGGCCTGTATAAAGCCTTCGCCTTCTTTGCCCAATACGTTGCTATTCGGAATCCGACAATTATCAAAAATCATCTCAGCCGTTTCGGACGCTCGCATTCCCAGTTTGTTTTCTTTTTTGCCACCGTTGAATCCGGGCGTACCGCGCTCCACAACAAAAGCAGTCATGCCATGGCTATCCAGCAAGGCACCGGTGCGGGCTATCACTACCGCTACGTGGCCGCTCAGCCCATGGGTGATCCAGTTTTTGGCTCCATTAAGGATCCAATCGTCACCATCGCGGGTAGCTACACATTGCATTCGCATAGCATCAGATCCAGTGTTGGCCTCCGTAAGACCCCAAGCACCTACCCACTGTCCGGTACCTAGAAGAGGCAAGTATTTTTGCTTGATTTCCTCCGATCCAAACATAAGGATATGGTTGGTACACAACGAATTATGGGCTGCTACGCTTAGGCCAATAGACCCACATACTTTGGCAATCTCTTCAATGACCGTGATATATTCCTGATAGCCCAATCCCGAACCACCATAGGCTTCTGGCACCAGTACACCCAAAAAACCTAGTTCACCCATTTGATGAAATAAGTCCATTGGAAAATATTGTGATTCGTCCCATTCCATCACGAAAGGTCGGATGTGCGTTTCCGCGAAATCTTTGGCACTGGCGCGAATCATTTTTAAGTTTTCATCGCTTTGAGAGAAATTTTGACCCATAAATATTTATTAATTGTGGTGATATTTGATTGAGAACCCCAAAAGTACAACGCCCTAGACGCACCAACCAAAAAATTATACCAAAGTGCTAAACTTTGACGTTTTCAGGTGGTTAAATATTCACTGGGAACAAAGAGAATAACCTTACCTTTGTCACTACTTAATATGCAGTCTCTACCCACACAACAATTTCGGATCTATCAAGAGTTCAAATCTATAGATCCCGAAGATTTTCAAGGTGTCATTCGGTTATACGACCAATATGCCGAGCAGATCCGTGTGTTTGATTTTGAGGACTTTTTTGATTGTACCCTCATTTTTGCCAACGCGCTTTACGAAACCAAAAAGCATGTTCGCAGTGTCGCAGTTTGTACCGAACTACTAGAGATCATCATTCAGGAAAACATCCAAGCGTGGGCCGGAGAAGACGTATATCAAGCCATATTACTCCAAAAAGGAGCCTCGCTTTGGTACTTGAAAAACTACAAAGAAGCCTCCCATCACCTAACCCAATTTGCTAAAATGTATCCCAATAATGAAACGGGGAAGGTGTTGCTCAGGGCTTCCATGATAAAACAAGTGCCACCATCCATGGGTTACATACGGTTGGTCACAGTCATGCTAATCATGGGTGCCCTTTTGACTGGTTTAGTAGATCTAATCCTTTCCCTCGGCTTTGATTATCCATTAACCACTGCAAGGCAATATTATCCCATGATTTTTGGCATCGCTGTTGGCGTTTTCTTTTGGAACGAAATTCACCATTTTCTGAAATGCATACGCCAAGTAAACAAAACCATCGGAAGGGTCAAATCATAGCGCAAGTCCGCAAGGCTTGCATCAATTCACATAATTGTTTTTAATGAAAAAAGTATTTATTCTTTTGTGCTTCGCACCTGTTTTTCTGGCGGCACAAGGCATGTGGCTGCCCCTCAACCTCGAAAAGCAAAACGAAAAGGAGATGAAAGCCTTGGGCCTCAAACTGGATGCCGACGATATTTATGCCCCTGCCAATGCCAGCCTTAAAGATGCTATTTGCCTGTTTGATGGCGGGTGTACTGGTGAA
Source organism: Saprospiraceae bacterium (assembly GCA_031373665.1). Lineage (GTDB taxonomy): Bacteria > Bacteroidota > Bacteroidia > Chitinophagales > Saprospiraceae > M3007. Next base: position 30,188 of record JANMMZ010000074.1, read on the forward strand.
ATGATTTCGGGTGAAGGACTATTGCTTACCAATCACCACTGTGGCTTCGATGCTATTCAGTCGCTTTCCACCTTAGAAAATAACTACGTAGAAAACGGATATTGGCCCAAAGACCGAGCCGGGGAAATGCCCGCAGAAGGCGTGACCGCCATGTTCATCGTTAGTATGGAAGAAGTGACCATGCAGGCCCTTCAAGGGGTCACAACAAGTATGGCGGAGCGCGACCGACAAGCACAGATTGATAAAAACTTGGCTCAATTGCGCGTCAATACCAAGAAACAAAAATGGGAAGATATACTGATCCGCCCTTTTTATAATGGAAATCAATATTATTTGTACATCACCCAGACATTTAAAGACGTTCGTTTTGTGGGCGCGCCTCCGAGCAGCATCGGGAAGTTTGGTGCCGATACCGACAATTGGGTTTGGCCTCGCCATACTGGCGATTTTAGCCTGTTCAGAATATTCGCCGATAAAGACAACCATCCAGCGGAATACTCCAAAGAAAACGTGCCTTACAAACCCAAAAAATTTCTATCCATTTCCTTGGATGGTATTGACGAAGGCGATTTCACGATGGTATATGGATTCCCGGGACGCACCGATGAATACCTGACTGAAGCCGCTGTAAGGCAGACGGGTGAAGTACTTGATCCTGCCAAAGTGGCCATCCGCGACCGCGCACTCAAGATCATGGATGGATACATGCGCAAAGATCCGGCCATCAAAATTTCCTATATCGCTAGGTACGCCTCCATCGCCAATGCTTGGAAAAAATGGTTGGGTGAGATGCAAGGACTTAAAACCTACAAGGCTTTTGACAAGAAAAACGCTTATGAAACCGATTTTTCGCGCCGATTGCTCGATAATCCTGACTGGAATTTGCGTTATGCCAAACTATTGCCACGATTGCGCGATCTATATAAAGAAATAGAACCTTATGCGTTGGCACGTGATTATTACTCCGAGTCTTGTATCCGCAATACCGAGATCATGGGCTTAGCATCCAGCCTCCACAGTTGGTTAGAAACCTTTGAGAAAAATGGGGAAGGCTTTTTTGCTGGAAAACAAAAAGAGGCCACGGCTGGCCTTTCAGGCTTCTATAAAGATTACAAGCCTGTGGTGGACGAATCCGTTTTTGCGGGTCTGACCGAGATGTTTGGAGAAAATACAAAAGGCGAATGGGGTGCAGATTTCGTTAAAAAAGAAGCCGCTATGCATGGCGGTTACCCCGGGTTGGCATCCCATATTTTTAGAAATAGTGTGATGGCCAACCGCGAGAAAATGGAGTCCACCTTAAAAGAAAGCCCGGGCACTATTGCCAAGATTTTGAAAAATGACCCGGCTTACTTGTTTTGGAAAAGCCTCAATGAGGCTTACACCACCCATGTATTGCCCAAACTACAGGAACTACAACCACAGATCAACCTTTTGCAGCGGGAGTACATGGCTGCACAAATGGTGGTGTTCAAAGACAAGCGTTTTTTCCCAGATGCCAATAGCACCTTGCGCCTGACTTATGGTAAGGTAAAAGGCTTTTCGCCTCGTGATGCCATGAACTACGATTTTGAAACCGACCTTGATGGAGTCATGGAAAAGTACATACCCGGCGATTACGAATTTGATGTACCTAAAAAATTGGTGGATCTTTGGGCTACCAAAGATTACGGCCAATATGCTACCAAAGATGGACGGATGCCAGTAGCCTTTATCGGTAGCAACCATACCACGGGTGGTAACTCGGGAAGCCCCGCCTTGGATGCCCATGGCAACTTGATTGGCCTCAATTTTGACCGCGTTTGGGAAGGCACCATGAGCGATCTCAACTATGATCCAGCCATTTGCCGCAATATCATGGTGGATGCTCGGTATGTGCTGTTCATCATTGATAAATTTGGCGGAGCAGGGCATTTGTTGAATGAAATGAAACTCGTCAAAGGGAAAAAGAAAAAAAAGAAGTAGTAGAAATCCAAGATTGGATTTACTCCGTATATAGTTCCGTTCCCCCATGGTTGTAACACTACGAACGCCCACTCAATATGCAAGAATACTATGTTGCCGGACTGCAGCGGCAAGATGAAAAAGTTTTCAGCGAACTGTACGACGCTTACGGCGGTGCCCTGCACGGTGCTGTGGTAGGAATCGTACGGCAACACGAAATCGCGGAACAAGTGCTCCAAGATACGTTCGTCAAGATTTGGCGAAATGGGGCTACCTATGATGTCAATAAAGGTCGTCTATATACTTGGATGCTCAATATAGCCCGCAATACGGCGATTGATGCTACCCGTTCTGCCGATTTTCAACGCCGAAAAAGCATGGACAGTACTGACCAATTGGAATATCGTGCCGGCCAAACTGGCATTACCGTTGACCATATCGGCGTGCGCGACACCTTAAACCAATTGGATGAAAAATACCGCGTGCTGGTGGACATGATCTATTTCAAAGGCTATACCCAAGAGGAAGTGGCCGAAGAAACTGGGATTCCCCTCGGCACTATAAAAACCCGCCTGAGAGCGGCTATGCAAGAATTGAGGCGCGTATTTGGCTCAGCCTTTATCGCTTCGCTCACGGCATATCTGTTAAACAGGCAATAGTATATTAACATGGACTTACAAAAATTTTTAGAATCAGGTCTGCTAGAGTTATACTTGCTGGATCAATGCTCCAGTACGGAGCGCATCTTGGTAGAAAAGATGATCCAACAGTATGCAGAGGTCAGGGAAGAGAAAGACCAGATCGAACATACTTTGGAGCGCGTCGGCCAATCGGCTTTTTTGGTGCCTCCGCCGCATTTAAAATCGCGGATTTTAGATGCCATCAAAAATACGCCCCCTGATCCATCACCCGAGGTGAGCAAAGAAGTGAACCTTCCGCCAACCAATGGATCAAAAGGCTTATTGCTTGCGCTGACAGCGGGATTATTGCTCGCTGGATCGTACTTGTTTTATCAAAACAATGCCTTAAAAACACAAAACCAAAATCTAGAAGCCGCACTGACCACCCAGCAACAACAATTGGATGATTGTACCCAAAAACGGGCACAAAACCAGCAAAACTACGCGCTGCTACGCGATAGCAATACCACGATAGTAAGGCTTCAAAAAGCCCAAAACACTGCTTTGGTTTATCACAACCCTGCCTTGGGACAAACCATACTCGATCTGTCAGGACTAACAGCTCCACCGGCTGGCAAATATTACCAGTTTTGGGCCATCGTGAATAATGTTCCCCAGAGTATGGGCATGGTATCACAACAACTGTCATCTGGCTGGCAAGCCCTGCCTTTTGTGCCTGGAGCTACCAATTTTGCCATTTCTATTGAAGATGTACCCGAAGGTAGGTTGCAACCTTCTAATGTGGAGATGATAAAGGTGATTGGGGCTGGGTAAAAAACAAGGTCGGTCAGAATTTACTTCTGACCGACCCACTAAAAATGAATTAATATTAAGTGTTGTACGTTCTCTGAGTAAGAGGCAAGCCCCGTGCCAAAACATAAAACATTGATTATCAACAACAACACCACATGTTTTATTTAGCATGTGTACATAATCGTACACTTTTGTGTGCGGTTATGTAAGATAAGTGGCTCTGTCACAGTTTATAAGGCTATTTGATCTTAAAGGCTATACCTCCCACATTTCTGGGAGCAGCATCGCCTGGACAAAGCCCTTTAATATCGTCAATACATATAACACTGCCAACCCCAAGACCTGCAATGGCAGCCTTAATATCTTCTCTCATCTTGCCTGAATTGTTGTAATATGTGATTGGATCTTGCCTCTTAGGAAGAATAGTGATCTCGTAACTGGTCACTTCACATGCGACATCGAATATAAAATTTTCAAGTATTAGGGCTACTTCCATTGGATTCTTCAAAGAATCTACATTAATGATTCCAGTTTTGATATTAAGACCATTAAGTCCAGGCTTAGGGTCGGGTATTCGCTTTACCCTAAAAGGAGTAGCAGACATCAAGTAATCTCCATCCTTCAATCTTCTATATACTTCTATGGTCACCGTTCCAGGCATTTTGACTTGTGCCGTATAATTACCCTGTTCGCCAGTTACTTGACCATCTCCTACGAGTTTGACCACTATTTCATTCATAGGTACATTGGCTGCTGCGATTCGTAAAGGGTTGTCCACCCCAATATACATGACATTCATATTGACTGCTTCTACTGCTACCGCGTTTTGGAGAGCCTTAGATCCAGCCTTGTCTGGAGTTGCTCCATTTTTATTTCGTGGTATAGAGTCTGTAGTGGATACCTCTATCTCAATGGTATCCATCATTGGTATTAAGGCGGCTTCAACGTGGATTGGATTTGGAGCCTCCTGAGTGGCAGGCTCAAAGGCCGTCGTCATAAATCCAAGGACAATTAACAGTATCAACCAAGGATTGGTTTGTTTGTTGGCGTGTGGATCGGGTGTGCCGACGATGCGCATCATACGCTGGGTGAAGTGCCCATTTGAAGTGGCCGTCATAACAAATTGATTTTGAAAGTGAATAAAATTGATTTTAATTTCAGTGAGGGTACGGGCGTACAACAACCGATCATTTATCAACCGAATGACCAGATCGTCGCAGCAGTACTCGCGGCGGATTCGTGCTTCTTTAGAGAGTAGCCAAAATAAAGGATGGTAAAAAAACAGCAGATCCATCAACATTTGAGCAAGATTGATCAAGTAATCAAAACGATGGATATGCGCCAACTCATGCAGTAACAAGGCTTCTACTTGTGCGGGCGTAAGCCGCGTCAATAATCCTACAGGGAATAAGATAATCGGTTTTAAAAAGCCCAAAGCCATAGGTTCTCCAATATCCGCACTTTCCAAAAGTGCTATATGCTGATGGATACCTACTTGATTGGCCAATCGGTCACATAGATCCTGAAAATCTTCCCCTACGGCCAAGGCTCTATTCCTAAGTCTTCGAACCAAAAAATAGCCACCAAAATATCGAATTAGGAGCACCAATACCGTTGCCAACCAAAGAAATCCCAAGAAAAATGAGGATTTATGAACCCAATCCAAGGCGTTTTCATACCAGATGCCTTCGCTGGCAATAACAGGTAATCCACTTGTTTCTAGGTACTCATCATTGCTAATCTCAACCGCAGTGGTGGTGGGTATTGGTTCATCATATAGGGTGTCGGTCATATCCATAAATGTCAATATGGACCAGCCCAGACAAAGGCACATAGCAGTGCAAGCCAACTGATAAACAATGGCGCTTTTTTCCTTGAAAAGAGAAGAAATAACCTTGAAAATCACATAAATCAAGGCGATTTGCCAAAGTGAGTGGACAAGAGTCCAGCCTAGTATCGTCATCATAATTTTTCGCTTTTTTCAGTTAATTGAGCGATCCATACTTGCAAGGCTTCCAGTTCTTCACTGGTCGTATTATCGTTGCCAACCGCGTGCATCATCATTTGAAGTGCCGAACCACCAAAAGCGGTTTGAAGTACTTTGCTAGCCAAGTCCATCTTCACTTGTTGAGCATCCACCTTGCTTCGATATAGGTGAGTGCCGTTTTGATCTTCTTTTTCCAGAACACCTTTTTCGGTGAGCCTCTGTATTTGTTTGAGTACCGTGGTGTAACCTACTTTTTTGGTCATAGAAATTCGGTCATACACCGATCTTACCCCAACGGGTTCGAGTGCCCAAATGCACTGGAGTATTTCAAGTTCTGCGTCGGTAGGCTCATAAGTCATCATCATAAAAGTATAGATTATTGTTTCAAGTCACAAATATACTACGACAAACGTCGTAGTTGCAAGTTTTATTACGACAAGTGTCGTAATAATTATAAAGTTTAACATTTGAGGTAACTATCCAATCGAATTAGAATAGATCAGACATAGCCACTTGAGGTATGAAAGTGGGTTGTAGGGTAACCCTGCGAGGCAGGGTTGATTGGTTCTAGAAAGCCAGCCTCGGAGAGGCTCCCCATTTGTAGAAATTTACATTTTATCACCATCTCGACCTCGTAGAGGTCGCCCATTTGTACGAAAAAGGCTAGGAATGATGCCAAAATCATCAATATCGCACCAAGTGTCGGGGTGACTCAAAGTCACCCCGAC
>JANMMZ010000087.1:0-14333 GCA_031373665.1 Saprospiraceae bacterium
CAAAATTCAGAGCGGAGGCCTCTATATCTTCGGTACTATTTGAATATAGTGACCGCTTTAGGCTGCTGGCAAATCGGTAAAGGTATAATCCTATAGTGATCATTAAGGCTCCATAAAGTCCCATAAAGATGGGGGCCATAATAGATCCGCTTCTGGCCACCAGTGCAAAACTGGCTAAAAAACCAAGCATGACAATTCCTGCCATGATAAAAAGTAGAATAGCAAAAAACATAGCCCACCCAGAAAGTATTTTCCAAGATTGCCGAAGGCTGTCGGTTACCTTGAGGCCACGGCCTTCCGAATCCCCCAAATGGGTCATGTCGGAGTCAAGGGGTTGATCAAATTGTTCCATTTTGAAAAGTTGATTTAATTGTTAAAAAGTTTTGTATTGTTTTAGTCTGAACAATGTTTTCAAACATATAAGATCATTGTTCATCGGCAAATGTATTCTCTTATTTTAATTGTACCAATAAATTTTGAATTATTTATTACAATTACCCTGATTTTGGTTCGTTTATACTTAATATTCTAACTATTGAGGCGCACAATTCAACCTTTCATCCAAAGTTTTGTCATTATTCATCTAATTTAGCAAAACTTCCCAGCGCAAATATTTGAAAACCCTCATTTTTGCACAAAACTTAACCATTCAACAATTAATTTTAGTATCGTATGAAACGACTACTTGTACTCCCGCTTATTTTGCTCGGGCTTTTTTCATTTGCACAGGGCGACTATCCGACCTACGACCCAAACACGATAGATGTACCATTTAAAAAATACACCCTCCCCAATGGGCTGCGGTTGATCGTTCATGAGGATCATAAGGCACCCATTGTGGCAGTCAACATTTGGTACCATGTAGGTTCTAAAAATGAAAAACTTGGAAAGAGCGGTTTCGCTCACCTTTTTGAGCACTTGATGTTCAATGGATCAGAAAACTACAACACCGATTATTTCCAAGCATTGGAAGCGATCGGCGCCAGCGACCTTAATGGTACCACCAATGATGACCGTACCAATTATTTTCAGAATGTACCCGTGGGTGCTTTGGATCAATTGCTGTGGCTCGAAAGTGACCGCATGGGTCATTTGCTAGGTGCTATTGACCAAGCCAAATTGGACGAACAGCGCGGGGTGGTTCAAAATGAAAAACGCCAAGGCGACAACCAGCCTTACTCTCGTGATGAAGAATTGATCCAAAAAGAAATGTACCCGCCACACCACCCCTACGGCCATACCGTGATCGGTGAAATGGATGACCTCAATGCTGCCAAACTAGAAGACGTGCACGAGTGGTTTAAGACCTATTATGGTGCTGCCAATGCAGTATTGGTGATTGCGGGTGACATTACGCCCGAGGTTGCTTATGAAAAAGCACTACGCTATTTCGGAAATATAGCCGGAGGGCCAACATTGTCGCGCCCAAGTGTGAATATTCCCAAGCGTTTTGGCAATACCCGCGCTGAATACCAAGATCGGGTACCTGAAACGCGCATCACCATGGCTTGGAATGCTACCCAGTGGGGTGTACAAGAGAGCGTTTGGCTTGATCTGGTTTCAGATGTACTTTCTTCTGGTAAAAACAGCCGCCTTTACAAGAAACTAGTGTATGAAAAGCAGGTTTGTAATAGCGCGTACGCTTACTTCGGCCCAAGCGAAATTTCAGGTAATTTTATATTGCAAGCCAACCTTAAACCCGGCAAAACCATTGAAGAGGTAGAAGCCCTCATCAATGAAACTTTGAACGAATTTTTGGCAACCGGCCCTACCGAAGAAGAAATGAAGCGCGCCAAGGCTTCCTACTTCGCCAATTTCATCAAAGGCTTGGAGCGTATCGGTGGTTTCGGCGGCAAAAGCGACTTGCTTGCCCAAAACGAGGTCTATGGCAATACACCAGACTACTATAAAAAATCTTTGGGTTGGTACAACACCGCCACTGCCCAAAACCTACAAGATGTCGCCAAAAAATGGCTCAGTGATGGTCGTTTTACCTTGACTTGTACGCCTTTCCCCGATTATAAAGTGACAGGTACGGAAGTGGATCGCACGAAAATACCCGAAATATCAAAAGAGGTGAATGCCAAGTTCCCGGATATTCAGCGTACCACCCTTAAAAATGGGATGAAAGTACTGTTGACCCGTCGTACCGAAAGCCCAACAGTGGTGGCTTCTATGATGTTTGATGCAGGTTATTGCACCGACAAATTTGGCGGCAAACCCGGATTGGCATCTTTATCTATGAATATGCTTGATGAAGGCACTAAATCACTGAATAGCCTTCAAATCAATGAAAAATTGCAGTTATTAGGTGCAGGTATCAACACTTTCAGCGACCTAGATTACTCTTACGTCAACCTAAATGCACTCAAGCAAAGCCTCGATCCAAGCCTCGATTTGATGGCTGATGTGGTACTCAATCCTTCCTTTCCAGATGCTGATTTCAAGCGTTTGCAAAATCAGCAATTGAGCCAAATTGCCAACGAAAAGAAGCAACCTCGCAGTATGGTGATGCGCGTGATGCCAGAGTTATTGTACGGTAAAGACCATCCTTATGGAATGCCAATGACTGGCACAGGCGATGAGTCTTTTGTGAAAGATTTTACGATTGATGACGTACGTGGGTTTCAAAAACGCTGGTTGCGTCCTAACAATGCAACCATTGTCGTCACTGGCGATATCACGATGGCCGAGTTGGTAGAAAAATTAGAAAAGCGATTTGGAAAATGGGAAAAAGGTGACGTGCCTAAGAAAGTGATCCCAGAGGTGAAATCTGCTGGAGCCTCCAATAAAATTTATTTGATTGATCGCCCCGAAAGTCAACAAACCCTCATTATGGCTGGTTACTTGACCAAGCCTTATGGTGAAATGGACGAAGCCGCTATCGAGCAAATGAACAATGTATTGGGTGGTGATTTCACCAGCCGTATCAATATGAACATCCGTGAAGACAAGCACTGGTCTTATGGTGCTGGATCGTTTATTCAGAATACGCGTGGCCAACGCCCTTACTTGATCTCGGCTCCGGTTCAGACCGATAAAACAATGGAGAGTATCCAAGAAGTGATCAAAGAAGTGAATGCTTTTGTAACGGATAAGCCCATTACATCTGCCGAATTTGATAAAACCAAGCAAAATACCGTATTGGGTATGGCTGGTATGTGGGAAACCAACGCCGCCGTCAATGCCAGTGCCCGCAACTTGGTCAAATACGGCCTAAAAGACGATTACTGGAAAGCCTACACGGGTAATGTACAGAAATTGACCCTTCAAGACGTACAAAACGTAGCCAAAAGCATCGTGAAACCAAGTGATCTTGGTTGGTTTATGGCCGGCGATGCCGAAAAGACCATGCCGGGATTGCAAAAATTGGGTATCGAAATTATCCAATTGGATGTCAATGGCAATGTCATATCAAAGAAGATAAAGCCGTAAGAACTGCGGATTTAGGTGCTTAAACTTGGGGTTTCACATGGTGGTTTTTACTGTGTGAAACCCCTTTTTTATTTGGAAATTTTTTAATGGGGGAAGTGACTGTGTATCAACCTATGTTTGTTTTTTTTCAAAAATCAACTCTGGGAGCACCACCAGATATTCTTTTCCATCCTCTTGATTCGTCCAAAAAACAATAAAATTGACCCTTGACTCGCTCAAAACATAGCCAGATTCCTGATGTGTTTTAATTTGGTCTTGAAATTTTTTAGAAAACTTCAACAACGTATTGCCTTGAGCGTCAGATAAACCTTCGGTTTGGATTTGCAGGTTCTGCCCACTTACTAAGGACTCGACACGATGTTGGATATAAGAGAAATAGCCCAGATTTATGTCTTTTAATGTCAGTTGAACAGCAATTCTCTGAGGCGGCAGCCAACTTTCATGATCTTCTATATACTGAATTTGGGGCACTTGTATAGGCGCAAAAAACTGCCCATTCGTATGGATGGATAAGTTATTTTTGGCACGGGTAAGTGCAACATATAGTTGTCGCTTGGTTTCATCGGTATCTGCTTTGAATCCATCAATCAGCAGAAAAACATGATCAAATTCCTTGCCTTTTGCCTTGTGAATAGTAGAAACAAAAATGGTATCACTGCCTTGACTGTAAAAATCTTCCATTTTTGATTCGCGGACAAATATCTGAAAATCAGTCCAATACTTGCGTTTGGGGTTGGTTTCTTGAAAATCTTTGACCAAGTTCAATACGATTTCAAATTTTGGACTTGATCTGAATTTTTCAAAAACTGCCTTTTTGGCGTTTTCCCAAATATCTTCCTGAATCAGAATCGAAGGTTCATGGGTTTGCAGCGCGTCCATGAAAAAGCGGACTTCCAGCAGATTTTGCAGTGGAAATCCGTCATTGCTTTGAATGAGTTTGGCATGGCGTTTATTTTCCAGCAGTAATCCCGTGATTTGTGCGGCTTCTTCGTTTGTTTTAGTCAAAATGCAAGTTGTACCCGTAAGGTCAGTGGTAAGCAAATCCTTTACCAATGGTATAATAAGATTGCGGCTTTGGTATTGAACTAATTTTAAACTACCTAGTATGGCTTGATGCGGTTCTATTTCAGTTGTTTTTAAGCGGCTTTCAATCGTTTTTACAAAAGTATTGGCGAAGGCGACCAAATTGCTTCGACTCCTAAAATTGGTGGTCAGTTCATATTTTATGGCTTTATGCTCTTCTATGAACTGGGTCAAATATTTAGAATCAGAGCCGCGAAAATTATATATATTTTGGTCGTCATCGCCGACTGCAATGACGCGCAATCCCTCGTTTTTTTCGATCAATAATTTAACCAATGCAAATTCATCGGTATTCATGTCCTGCGCTTCGTCTATCACCAAAACGGCCTTGGTTATGCGATTGATTTCTATTTCGTTATTGCGGATTTTTTCGATCGCGTTTTGAAGGACTTTGTCTGACTTTTCAATGCTCCCAACCCTTCCCAACAGGTCGAAGCAATAGGAATGGAACGTTTTGATTTCTATAAAATGCGCGGCACCACCAATAAGTGCTGTTAAGCGTTTTTTGAATTCTGTTGCTGCCGCCCGCGAAAATGTGAGCATCAGCAATTGCTCATGTTTTACGTCTTCCATGAGTAGCAGTGCGGCGAGTTTATGTACCAAAACTTTTGTTTTACCACTACCAGGGCCAGCAGCAACGACAATATGTGGACTCATTTTGTCATCAATGACCATGCGCTGTGATTCAGAAAGCGACTGAAAAAGTTCGCGATATTTGGCGGGTGTGATATTGCGCTTGATTTCCGATTGGCGGCTTCCGGGGAAGTACTTTCCCAAAAAAGAGGAATAATTCAACTGAAAATAGTCGTCCACGAAACGCAATGCCCCCATATAATCATTCACCATTTTTTTGGCGTATTCCCCTACGATATGGATTTGTTGCACCTTGTTTTCATAAAATTGATTGAGTTTTTGGTAATCTTCATTTTTATACTGCACTTTATTGTTTTCTTCCAATCGGACAATACTTAGTTTATTATAGACGACCATAAAACCGCCCTCGATTTTTAATGCCTCAATGCGGGAAAGATAAAAAAGTGCATCTTCGACTTCATCTGAGGTAATATTTTTTTGAAAGAGCCCAGCGTTACGCTCAAAATTATCTTTAATTTCAAGTATTGAGAATTCGACTAAAGCCTCATCTGATTGTTCGCTTTCTGCTTTTATTGCCTTACTTTTTTCATATAAAAACTCGACTATAAAACGAGATAATTCAAGCCTTTTATCCAGTTTTTCCTGTAATTTTTCGAGCGATTCATTGGCTTTAACCACGACAATTTGGTTTGAGAAGTCTTTCTGGTGGCGTTTTACCCAGTTTTTGATCGCCCAAAAATTTAAAATGGTTTTGATGCGTTGCGGTGACGCTCCATTGCAGCCTACGCCCTCGGCTGCTTCGTTGAGCGTTTTTAGGGAGTAGGCTTTTTCGGTCTCCTCTATTTGAGTAAGTAAAAAAAACTCAATCTCTTTAAAAGTATCAACAATAGAGAGTGAGCGGTTTTTATGTTCGCCTCGTTTAATGAATGCCGTCAAATCTTTTGAATCAGCGAGGATTTTTTCTTCTCGAAGCAGATAGATAATTTCAATGACCTCCTCTTTTACAATCCCTAAATGATCACTAATATAATCAATCCGCGCTTCGGCCGCTTCATCAGTGATTTGCGATTTACTTTTGCTGGAAAACAGTTTTTTAATGATTCGGATGGCGTTCACCTTTTGACGGTCATCATTGAATCGAGCAGATTGTTGTATTTTCTCAATGGCTTCCAGTGCTGTTTTTGACAAAATGCTGTTGGCATATATTTTGGGCATGTTTTGCCCACGCCGTAGGTAGCCCGCATCTTCGAGCGCAGCGATGGCGGTTGTGACGCGGGTTTCTATTTCAGCCACAGTATCGTCCCAACCTGCGCGGCGGGCAATTTCGAGGGGGGAATTGGATACACTTGTGCGATATTTAGTAATGAACTTGATCGCATTCCAAATTTGCTTGATTTCTTGGATATTGAGTTTAGTTTGGTTCAAGAGAATAAAATGCTTGCTCAAATCTTCCTCATTAAACAAAACATAGCACACTGCTTCTATTTTTTCATCGCGTCCTGCTCGACCAGCCTCTTGTACATAGTTTTCCAAAGAATCTGAAATCTCAAAGTGGATGACCATACCCACATCCTTTTTATCAACGCCCATGCCGAAAGCCGATGTGGCCACCATAATTTGTACTGCTCCAGCGATGAAAGCGTTTTGATTTTCTGTCTTTTCGATGGAGTCCATTTTTCCATGAAAAGCACGAGCATTAAAACCGTCGTCGGTCAAGCGTTTGGCTAAGTCATGGGCTTTTCGGGTACGAGAGACATAGACAATGGTTGGGCAATTCTTTTCAGCAATTAGATCGCGCAGCGCGTTGTATTTTTCGTCATCGCCATCTTTTTCATAAACCTTATAATGTAAGTTGGTGCGGGAGGCAGCAGACTTGAAAATTTCGAGTTCCAGTCCCAGTTTTTCTTTAAAATAAGCACAAATATCCTCAATTACCTTCTTTTTAGCCGTCGCTGTGAAGCAAGACACTGGAATGGGGGCTTGTAGGTCCTTTTTATCTTGCAGGTTTTTGATAAAATCACCAATGTAAAGATAATCAACTCGAAAATCCTGGCCCCACGATGAAAAGCAATGCGCTTCATCAATAACAAAACGCACGACTTTACGGTTTAGAAGTAGGCGTTCAATAGTTTTAGAGCGCAAAGACTCTGGCGAAATATAGAGCATTGAAGCCGATCCATCCTCCACGCGCTCGAAGGATTTAGCGCGTTCGATAGGATTTAGCAGCCCGTTTATGGTCACGGCTTCGGTGATACCTGCCTTTTCTAGATTATCCACTTGGTCTTTCATCAACGATTGTAATGGTGAAATGACAACGGTCAAGCCTTTAATACTCTGCCCATTCATCAGGGCAGGTACTTGAAATGTAATGGATTTGCCACCGCCGGTAGGGAAAACAGCCAATAGCGACATATTCTCAATGGCTGCCCGAACAGCCTTTTCCTGTAAATCTTCTCCTACGTATTTTCGGTATGCATCAAAGCCGAAGAAATGTTTCAGCCCTTTATAAATGTCCAAATGAAGGTTGCAATATATGCAACCTTCCAAACACGGTCGGTTGCGCAAAGCCGCCATGACGCGCTCCACTTCTGGATAATTTTTTAAAATCCAAGGAGGCATCATCGAATACCGATGCTGACAATTGATCAAAGACAAACTAAAGGCCAATTCTACAGGATACGCGGCAATGAAATGGGATATATCTGCTTTTTCGCAAATGTCAGATTGAAATTTTTGGCGAATAAGTGGTTCGAGTGCAACCGTATCCGCCGCTTGAAAATTCAGGTATTTGAAAAATGCAGAAAACTCGGAGTTATGGCGCAGTAGTTGGAAAAAAATATTCTTTAAAACGGGGTCTAGTTTTGCAAATGCGGCAGTTTCATCGTGGAATAAATCTCGGGCTTTTTTCGCATCGTTGAGCGGGTTGTTAGCCTCCTCTGTTTGTAGTTTGTCGTCTTTTAATAAGGCGTGATAGGGCTTTTGTGGAAAAAGCAACGGCGACCAGTACAAGGTGTCAATCGCATTTTCAATCGAAATACCTGCCGTAATTATGGCTTGCCTCACATACTTCAAATCGTGTTGCAAAATATTATGCCCGCATATAAATACTGCGCCTTGGAGAAATTGGGTAAATTTTTCGAGGGAAGGATCGTGAAAATCTCGCCCGTCTTCAAACAGGCTACCGATGTCTAGGATTTTGCGACCATGTGCGTCAATTTCAGTATCAAAAAAGGCGATTGAAGGCATTACTCATTTTGAGCAAAGATAGGTATATTTCTCTTATTGACGACAAATGCTGTCATATCTGAGTTGTGCCCCTATTGACCTTGTCTTTTAGACATAGTCAATAGGGGACAAGCCGTTTTCTTGAAAAAACGTATGGAATTATACCCATAAATCAACCAAAATTTCTCAACACCCCCCAGACCTAGGAATAGCATAAATCACATTGCCCGAAACGGACAAATTGAATACCTTTTTTCCAATAGAAGGCAATATGAGTTCCCATGTTTTGCCTTGGTCAGCGGAGCGGTAAATGCCTTCAGGATGGCCGCAAAACATGTATTTGCCCACTTGTCTGACCGTGGAAATAGACGCATCTGGCGGAAGGCCCGCATCAATGGGGTTCCAAGTTTTGCCGCTGTCGGTTGAAATGCGCACCCTTCTGGTTTTCGACGAGGTATTGTAGGTGATGGCTGTAAATCCACCATCCGTGATATCTACATCAATGCCCACGCCGCCTTCGGTTACCACCAAATCCCAGTGTTCGCCGCCGTCGGTGGAACGCAATATCCCCTGTTGGTTGGTACAAATGAGTACGCCGTTTGACTCTACCATTTTAATCACCCATCCATCCTCAAAAACATGTTTCCATGTTTTTCCATGATCGGTTGACTTAAAAATGCCATTGTCGGAGCCGACAAATAACGTTCCATTCAGGCTTTCAAATATGGTGCGAAAATGCTGCTCTTTCAGGCTAGCGCACACTGGCATCCAGATGCCTTCTGATATGTTTTGAAAAAAGCCATTTCGGCTACTGAAGGCATACGGCCCAGCCTGACCAGCGGAAACGTCAAATATTTCTCCGTCTAGCATGTATTCTTTTTCCCAAACAGGATTCGAGGCGGTGGCTTTACTGCGATACAACCCAGAGGCATTACCTAAAAGTATTTCGCCGTTTTGTGCCAAAAAACAATCAATGGACTCTTCGTCAGGCAATCCCGCGCTGACATCTTGCCAGGTCTGCCCATTGTCGGTAGATTTAAAAATGATATTGGCTGTAGGAGTCGGGGCTTTTTCCGAGCACTTTTGGGTGGGTTCTGTACTAGAGTGCATGGCGAGGTCGGCAGCCAATGGGAAAGCCTTCTCTTGGATCTGCTGGCAGGCCACTAAGCATTGAAAAGAAATCAATAAGGTGATGATTTGAATACGCATGACGTTGTCTATTTTGTGAAATAATGCGGCAAAGGTAGTGGCGAACCGAGGTCGGGCGGTTTTTTGATTGTAAAAGGTTGTAACTGATTTGTAAAAGATGTATAATGCGCTCGTGTACATATCGTACAAATGCTTGTGAGGGTTTGTAACTCGAAATGTACCGTCAGGTCTCCGACCTAAGAAAGCGACTAGCATGAAACGAATACAAGTGCAACGCATGTCGGAGCCCTGCTGACGGTGCATTCGGGTTGCAAACCCTCACGAGCGAGGTGCGAGCGAGTTCTTACTACCCTCACGAGCGAGGTGTAAGTGAAATAACCTAAGTTCCTGACACATAGCCAACCCACGACATAGGCAAATCAACCACCGCCACATCAAGCAAACCCTGTCCAGTTGTATAATTGGATGCGCTGCTGTATAAATATTGGTCGGCTTCAGCGACCCAACCTTCTTTCACTGGGTTTTGATGGATATACCCGATCTTTTGAGCAATGACGGGCAGTGTGTAGAGGTCTTTCGGGTGGTTATCAGGCTGCCAAAACTGGTATTGTCGGTTGGCTGATTCCTTGCCGCGATAGGCGAAACGGTGCATTAACCACTCTCTCCGGCTTTCTGAGCCGCTATGCTCAATTTCGTGCAAAATTTTTTTGGCTGTGAATTTTTTGAAGTCGCGGAGGATATCGGAAAGTGTGATGTCGGATTTTGTCGCTTCGACAATCATGTGGAGGTGGCTGCTCATGATGACGTACGCGTAAATGCGCAGACCTTTTTCTTGTTGACAATGGCGGAGGCTTTCAACAATGATGTCTTTATAAGATTTTCTGATGAAAACATCTACCCAATCTACGATAGTTAGGGTAACGAAGTTGAGGCCATGCTGGTCAACGATTTTGTAGCGACTCATAAGAAGTTTTGTTCGTTGAAGAAATGTGTAGTGTTGGTATTACAAATGTACAATTAGTTCTGGAACTATACTGTTTTCGCAACTTTATTTGTGATATTGCTCAAAATTTGGCAATGCTCGTGAATAATATAGGTAAAGAATGCTTGTGAGGATTTGTACCCCGTGTCGAATGCTCGTGAGGGTTGTAACCCGAAATGCAAAGTCTTCAGGTCTCCAACCTGAGAAAACGATTAGCATGAAACGAACGCAAGGTTGAACGTATTGCAACGCAGGTCGGAGACCTGCAGACGATGCATTCGGGTTGCAAACCCTCACGAGCGAAGTATGAGTTGGTTTGCGTTACAGACTTAAAAATTCGTTATTCGCTGCGAAATCTCCTTGTTTTTGAAGGATTTCGCAGTAAATAACGATTTTTTAATAAAAAATAGAAAATAAATAGCCCTAAGTGCTGACTTTGTGTTTTGCTGCGATACCACGCCCAACTTTCCCATTATAGTAACAAACTAATACCTCAACGTCGGATCATCTTGAGCATCTCCTCTACCATAGCCGGTCGTCGCGGATATTTTTGAATAAGGTTAGTCGCTAGGTTGTTTATTGCACTGTGGCTACCCTCTATGTCCATTTTTACTTTTCTCATTAAGGCAGCAAGGTGTTCATATTCTTTTCGGTTGGAGGCATTATCGCCTAATTGCGCCAGTATGCGCAGGTAAAAAGCCAACATCTCTGCGGGATACCGGTTTGATAAATGCGGATGAACTTGAGCAAGGATGCTTTCCGTAGAGTCATCAGGAATCACTTTCAGTAGTTGTTTCCATTGTTCTTCCTGAATAAAAATTGGTGCAAGCCGCAGGTAAAGTGAGTGTTCCAAACTATCCCAAACGGCTTTCCGTGGCCTTTCTTTTTCTTTAGCGACGACCGATTGGATGTGTTGCTCAATAATCTCCAACCATTCACTAGGCGGGTAGGAGGCTTTCCATTCCTGATAATACTTGACATTCATGACTCGGTCAAAGGCAAATTTTTTGGTGAAATATCGCTCCGTTGTCACGTCTTTTTCTGCACGGGCTATGTCAAGCAGCATTTCTTCCCATTGAGTGACCGTACCCGGGTGCTTTTTGCCCTCAGCAATTTGGATTCCCTCAGCGATGAGTTGTTTTGCTTGGACAAAATCCTTTTTTTCGATGGCTTTCTGTACTTCGCCCCGACGGACTGCTACGATTTCCAAGTTAGCGGAGATAAGTTTGTCGGCTTCTTCCGGACGGCCTATTTTTATGTAAAATTGGATTTTTCTTTTTTTGAAATCTTCCAGATAGTAATCACTTTGTCGATCATTATGAATTTTTGCTAGTGCGTCGAGTAGATTTAGGTAGCGCATTGGCTCCGTTCTCAACGCTGTTTTTTCGGTCACTTCGAGTAGATCGCTGCCAAAATCTCCGTAATCGAACCATACCTTGTCGGTCAAAGTCTTTTCAAGGTGATCAAGCAACTGTTGGAGTAATTCGGGACTGACTGTCGGGGCTTCGGCGATGCATTCCAAAATCTGAATACCCGACGAAATCACCTCGCTAATGTTCCCGGCAGAGTCGTCAGAGGCCTAAATGAGTTGCATGGCTTCTTTGCAAATCACTTTCCCGATGGACATGGCATCACGGTAGTTTTTTTTCGAAAGAGCGGTTTCAGCGGCATGTTGTACTGTGCGAATTTCTTTTGAAAACGAATACGTTTGGCGGTATGCCATGAATCCTCGGCTGGAATTGCTGCGAATGATTTGGCGCACTATGCCTTCGTATTTGACTCTTACATCCATTTTTGGGTCTTTTTCCGCAAAAAAGAGCATAAATTTTTCGCCAAAATCGCGGTTTTCCTGCTTGTGGTGTTGGATAAAATTGCGGAGTTCTTCGAGATCGGTTTTGAGTAGCAAGTCTTCAAAACTTAGTTTTCCAGTTTTTGGAGACTTCTTTTTAGGCTTGGCCACCTGCTCGCGCAGGGCGTACAGCACAGCAACGACATGCTTGCAGACTGAGCCGCCGTCGTAGGGGCAATCGCAGGAGTAGTCCGCGACATTTTTCCCCGATAGGATGACTTCTACTTCGTAATCCTCGGTACCTTCGACGGTTGCTGCCCATGTTCCAGAAGGGTTTTCTTCGAGGGATTCGACGGCTTGATTTTCAAAATAATCTTGGCCGCGTTGAATGATTTGGGCTGTTATGGCAGACTCAAAATTGTCTAATGTGAGCATTGTATTTATTGTTTGTTAAGATGTCGAGTTTTCTATTTTTTTGCGCCACAACAGAACCTGAATTTCAATCCACTTTTGCAACCGCAATCTTGCATTGAACCAGACAAGCCTTCCAAGTCTTTTGGTATTTTCATCCCTGTTTTTTGCTTGTACTGAACATAATGCCGGATAATTCGTTGGCGGTATCCGTCGTCATCGAGCATCATTTTGAAGTATCGCAGCAGTTCCTCCGAGTGCTTCGTCTGTGGTTTGAAGGGGTCTAAAGCGAGGCCTTTGATCTATTTTAAATTGTCATCAGACAGGCTCTTTGACCACTTGCGGTAAAATGTTTTTGGCTCCCAGCCAAAAGAAAACACCGCCACACACGGGAACTCTTGACTATTATGCTTTAGGCAGACTTGAATCATTACCCGTCGGCAATCGCATTTTTTATCTGCGCAAAACAATTCCAGAAAGCCATATTCGCCCATCGGTAATGCTTCTTCATTTTTCGGAATCGTTAGGATACCGGTTTCCCAATCGGCAATTTTGGGGAAAATGCTATAAAATGGTTGGAAAAACATGTTTATTTTTTCTTATGATGTGTATTATTGTATTTAGATTTCGTGTTGCAAAGAAACATAATTCTTATCTCCTCCAAACACTCCCAGAATAAGTTTAAACACTGAAAATCGGGTCTGTTTTGATCCGCTCTAAGCAATCCTCCAAAGACAAATCATAAAAAATAACGAACCACTGCCCTGTATGCCGAAAGTACGACAGATCAAAAATTCCTGTCGATTTAAAGGTCAATCGCGCAAATCCAATTTCAAAACCTGTTTTGATAGACATCGGCGAAGGCGGGCATTTGTAATGACTCATCAAATAAAAATAACTACCTCGCCATTTTGAATCCACTTTCACCACTTGATTGAATTGTTGTGGTTCTTCCAAAGGCGGTAAAGTGTCGTTGAGTTGTTGGATATAGGGATTAAATAAAGCCGCAACTTTTGCTTTTTCTATATCGGTTGGCTTGCCAGGTTCGTTAGTTTTCCCCCATGTCCAAGCGTATTTTGGTTTGGATGCTTTTTTTGCCACTTTTTGTGATTTTTAAAAATTAGGGTAAAGATATGAATGGTTGAAATAATTTTTGACATTTTTTATAAAATTGCGATGAAATGGCTATACAAATTAATCTAGACACTGGTTTTAAATGGCATCCCGCCAAAGTGGATGGTTATCGGGTAAAGTACGCCCCGAAACAGAAAAAAAATTGACTAATACCACACAAAATATGTAACTTTGCATCAAAATTGAACAATGGACAAGGTACAATCTTTGGAAAATATCAAAAAAAAATACCCCAATGAATGGGTGTTGCTCGGCAACCCACTAATCCTGCACGACAAAGTCAGCAAAGGGCTGCTTCTCTTTCATCACGAGGATAAAAAAACGGTGCTGCTGTTTGCACAGAAAGCGATAGCAGATTACGACATGGTGAAGGTTTTATTTACTGGCGAGGTGTACCACCCCCTTAAATAGCCAGACAAAATTACGAAAACAAAACTGTAATTTTGCAACATGGAAAAGAAAAAATTTAACCGGGAGGATAAAATGATGATCCTCAAAGAAGCGGAACGGGAAGGCGTAGAGTTGACGATC
>JANMMZ010000059.1:0-23169 GCA_031373665.1 Saprospiraceae bacterium
GACCCAATGATAAAGCAAGTAAATCTTGCTTTGAATGACGGGAACATGCGAAGCATGAGGGGCTATTTAACTAAAAAGATGGGCAGTTTGGGCGATAAGCAATCAGTTAAAAAGGATAAGTTATTTTTTTACCGTTACTAAGCCGCTAGTTACATACATGCCCATATACGCGAAGCCCTGCCCGGCCTCTTGAGAGGAACCGAACAGGGCTTCGTATATCGTAGATATTGCATTTGGCTTTGCATATAGATTGTCATTGGGTTGCTTTGGATAACAAAGGTATGGGGATTGCTTTGTTTTTTCCAAATATTAATTCATTTATTTTTTAAAATATTTTTTTAGATGTTTGTGAAGGATTTGTTTTTGAAAGTTGAAAACCTGCTAACGGTGAGTGAACCCCAACCTAGCCAAATCAAGGGCATCAACAAAGGCACTGATCACACGCACCGCGTTATCATCGCCGATGAGCGGCTCAAGGAAGAGATTGAAAAAGCCGTCTTTGGGGATTTCTTTCGTGCCACCTCCGTCGGATGATTTCGTTTTTGTGAATGCCGAAATTTTGGCTACAGTGTCTTTTCCGCACCACCGAATTTGGGGATACAAATGGGCTTGAGGTTCTAAAATACATTTTTTATTTTGAAAAGTATGCACACACGCAGCAATTTGAACCTTAAAATACGTATAGATAACAAAGCGTTTTTTTTCGGGACATACCGTTCCTTGAATCAATTTCTAACAAATAAAATAATTTTTATGAAAAACATTGTGTTTTTGTTTGCATTTTTCGCCCTTCTGCATGTCGCCAACGCTCAAAAAGTGAAAGACTCTAAAGTCCCTGAAGCGGTCAAAACGGCTTTTGCGCAAAAATTTTCGAAGGCAGAACTTGAAGGCTGGGAACTTGAAGACGGCAACTATGAAGCCGAATTTGAAATGAGCGAAGACGTAGAAATGTCTGCTGTGTTTGCTGCTGACGGCAAATGGCTCGAAACCGAGCAGGAAATCAAAAAGTCAGAGTTGCCTGCGCCCGTTTTAGCAAAACTGACCGGCAAAAAAGTAAAAGAAGCCTCCAAAATCACCCGCGCCGACGGTTCGGTCGTTTATGAAGCTGAAGTAAAACGGAACGATCTGCTGTTCGATGCGGCTGGAAATATCGTAAAATAGTCTCATGCTGGTCTAAAGCCATCCGTTTACACTCGTAGATTTTTGTGATAAATTCGGGTTTGCCATTCAGGTGGAATCTTAGGATTTAGAGCCCTAAGTTCTAAGATTCTGCCTGAATGAACAAAAGCACGCTCTTTGTGCTACGGGCACCTGCCCGTTATTCCTCATTTACTATTTCTAAAAATTTAAAATTTCTAAAATAATGAAAAAAGCACTCATCCTGCTACTGGCATTGCCATGCCTTTTCGCAGCCTGCAAAAAAGACCCTGTTCGGGTCATTGATTCCAATTACAACCCTGACCTAAGTTTGTCAAAATTTACGGATCCAACCAATTTTACCAACCCCTACTTTCCGCTCGAATCGGAAAAAATTTACAAATACGAAAATCAAACCGCAGACGGACTTGAAAAAGGCGAAGTTGTGATCACGGAAGACACTAAAGTCATACAAAGCATCACCTGTGCCGTCTTACATGACCGCGTTTGGCTCAATGGTATTTTGATTGAAGACACCTATGACTGGTTCGCACAGGACAACGACGGCAATGTTTGGTATTTTGGCGAAGACGTGAAAAATTACAATCCTGACGGTTCATTTTTGGATAAGCACGGTTCTTGGGAAGCGGGTGTAGGCGGCGCAAAGGCAGGTATTATCATGCTCGCTGACCCAATAGTTGGCACCAAATATAGAGAAGAGTATCTATTTAATGAAGCCGAAGACGAAGCGGAAATTGTCGCTACAAGAGAAAGTGTGACGACACCCGCAGGTACATTTACAAACTGCGTCAAAACCCGAAATTTCACCGCACTCGAACCGGATGTCGAAGAAAACAAATGGTACGCACCTAAGATCGGTTTGGTCAAAACCTTGAAAATCCCCGACAACGAAACGGATGTTTTGGTCAAAACTGAAGGCGGATACCAAGTGGATGTCAATATATCCAAATTTTCGGCACCGACCAATTTGACCAACCAATATATGATGTTTCCAACGGGAAAAAAATACATTTATCAACAAGTCACCCCCGACGGAACAGAGCGCATCGAAATCTCCCGCCTTGGAAACAAAGTGGTTATGGGCATCAATTGCGTCGTTGTACACGATGTGGTGACACTGAACAGCATCAAAATCGAGGAAACTTGGGATTGGTATGCACAAGACAACGATGGCAATATTTGGTATTTCGGCGAGGATGTGGATAATTTCGACCACGCGACAGGTGCATTCAAAAATCACAACGGTGCTTGGGAAGCGGGCGTAAACGGTGCCCTGCCTGGTTTGATCATGCCCGCCAACCCACAAATCGGCGACCAAATCCAGGAAGAATACCTTTGGGGCGAAGCCGAAGACGAAGCAGAGGTGGTGCAAACGGGAATAATGGGCGTGGTTACCCCTTACGCAATATTTGACAACTGCATCAAAACGCGCAACTTCACACGGCTTTCGCCAGGCGACTCGTTCAAAATATATGCAAAAGGAGTCGGTTCTGTCAAGGAAATCAACGAGGATGATGAGGAGTTGTTTTTGATTGAGATTCAATAATATATTTCATACAATAGTGGTTTTTAGTGACCAATTTAGGATGCTCGCCTGTCCTGTTTTTGAAAAAAGCAGGGCGGGCAGCCTCCTCCAAAAACTTCGATTATGAAAAAAACGCTTGCTTTTTATTGTTTTTTCATCTTATTTGCTTGCAAAAAAGATAAAATACCTGCCTTGCTTGCTCCTTTTGACAATGGGGGAAAAGTAGGGCAAATCGCCACAAATCCCAATTTGGCCGAACTCAGCGGCATGGCCGCCGCCGCAGAAAACCTGCACGGCTATTGGGCTCACAGCGACGGTGGCAATCCCGACAAAGTATTTTTGCTGGATAGCCTCGGCAATTTGCTCGGCAGCAACAAACTCAAAAACACTTCCAACAAAGATTGGGAAGATATCTGTGCGGGTCCTGGCCCCGTTTCTGGAAAACGGTATCTCTATATTGGTGACATCGGTGACAACCAGACAGGGCGCGACACCGTCTGCGTCTATCGTTGCATAGAACCGACTGTCTTAAACACTGATATTTCTGGGGTCGAAAAAATCGCGCTGCGTTTTCCTGGCGGCTCCGCCAATGCCGAGACCTTGATGCTTGATCCAGTCACACTCGACCTTTTCATCGTGACCAAAGAATCTCGGGCGCGGGTTTTTCGGGCAAAATTTCCGTACAATCCACTGGCGGTCAACGATTTGGAGCAAATTGCCGAACTCGGCATCGAAAAAGCCACTGGTGGCGACATCTCGCCCGACGGTACGGAGGTCGTCATCCGCAACAAAGCCACGCTTTTTTATTGGAAACGGATCCAGAGAGAAAGTTTTGACCAAATATTTGCCCGACAAGCCGCTGAACTGACGCTTTTAGACGAGCCTCAGGGCGAAGCCATTTGCTTCAACCTTTGGGCAACTGGCGTTTTAACGAGTTCAGAAAGCGCAGGAAGCACAGTGCAGCCGATTCATTTTTATCAAAAAAAGTAAAACCATTAAATATAAATGTTTATTGCGATATGAAATCAATACTATTTCCAACACTTATCTTATTGTTTTTCAATCAGTTAATTTTTTCACAAACAAATACTGTCAGTATTTCAGGCATACTGATTGACAATGAAACGAACGAAGTCATCATCGGAGCAAGTGCCTATATTCGGGGTTATCAATTTGGGACTAGCACCGATGCAGAAGGTAAGTTTTCAATAAAAAACCTGCCTCCCGGCTCCTACAATCTTTGTCTGAAATATTTGGGCTATGCCGAAAAATGCATTGAAAACCTGTCCATTGCGGCAGGCGAAAACTTGGATTTAGGTAAAATTAATTTGATTGAAAACAGGCTGAACTTGAAAGAAGTGACCGTTTCGCCCGGCAGTTTTTCGGTCATGGGCACGCTGCCTTTGTCGCGCCAATCGCTCAGCGAAAAAGACATCAAAAACATGTCCTTTGCTGAAGATGTAACGCGGGCGGTGTCGCGGCTGCCTGGCGTTTCGTCCAATGATTTTTCCTCTAAATTCACCATTCGTGGCGGAGAAAACAACGAGGTGTTGATTTCGCTCGATGGCATGGAACTCTACGAACCTTTTCATCAGCGCGATTTCGGTGGCGGTTTGGTGAGCATTGTAGATATCGAAACGGTGCAGAGCATTGACCTCTTGACCGGCGGTTTTTCAGCCGAATTTGGCAACCGGCAAAGCGGTGTTTTTCAGATGAAAACCAAACAAGTAGATGACAATCAACGACATACGTCGGTCGGATTGAGTTTGTCCAATGCCCGTTTTTACACCGACGGTACGTTTTCAAAAAACAAAGGTTCTTATCTCTTGTCGGCGCGGCGCGGCATGTTCGATGTGACGTTCAAACTAGCGGGCGACGACGAAACCACCCCAAAATTCTACGACGCAATGGGCAAAGTGGAATATAAATTGAACGACAAACACATGCTCTCTTTCCACCTTTTGCGGGCGGGCGACCAAACGGCAGTGCGCGACACCAACCCGCTGGCTTACGATATTTACGATACGAAATACGGTAATTCTTACGGCTGGCTCAATTTGAAATCCTTTGTCACATCCAAAATTTATGCAAAAACCATGCTTTTCGGGGGTGAGATTACACACCAACGCTCCGGTGCAGCGGATAAGGACGAGATCGCGGACAAGAAATTTTTCAGGATAAAAGACAACCGCGATTACACCTTTTTTGGCTTGAAACAGGACTGGAATTGGGACGTGTCAGACCGATTTTTCCTTAAAAGTGGTTTTGAGGCGCGGCAACTGAACGCCAATTACGACTACTTTTTCCACCTCTCGGATTGGCGGGTGAATGCGCAGGACTCGGTCGTTTTTGTCAATTACACCATTTTTTCGGATAAAAAACCAAGCGGGCAGCAGGCAAATGCATACCTCACGGGAAAGTTCATGGCTTTGCCGAAACTGTTTGTGGAGGCTGGAGTACGATACGACTACACTTCATATACAAAGGACAAACTGTTCAGCCCGCGCTTGAGCGTGGCGTACGGTTTTTCCAAAAACACCTTTTTAAGGGCGGCTTGGGGGCGGTATTTTCAGACGCAATTCATCAACAATCTGGATGTTTATCACGGCAACCAACACTTCGACCCGGCCGAACTTTCGACGCATTACGTCCTTGGTTTTGAGCATCAGTTTAAACAAGGCATCCAACTGCGTTTGGAGGGTTATTACAAAGATATTTCGCACCTATCGCCCACATTCCAAAACTTGCGCGACCCTTGGGAAGTGTTTTTGGAAACACGGAACGACGTGATAAAATTGGACTTTAGGGGCGCGTCTGCTAAAGGCATCGAGTTCTTTTTGAAATATGATGTGGGCAAAAAATGGTCGTATTGGTTCAGTTACGCGCTTGCTGAGACATTGGAGGACATAAAAAGTATCGAATTTGAGGGTAAATTGACCAAACGATATGGCAAGCAACTGCGCTACAACAATCAACGCCACACGATTTACGTGGATGTAAATTACCGCCCGAACGCGCGTTGGCACTTCAGCACTGCTTGGCAATATTATGTAGGCTTTCCGCGCACTTCAACCTCCTTTGCAGCCACTACTTTGCCGGACGGCAGCATGTACTATTATCAAGTGAATAACGAATTTCGTGCCGGACAATTGCCCGCTTACCACCGCATGGACTTGCGCGTTAATCGGCATTTTCAGTTGAAACACGGGCAGATTTCGGCTTTTGTCCACGTCATCAACCTCTATAACCGCCAAAACCTGCGCAAATACGGGCGCGATGTAGTCATGGACGAAACGACGGGGCAATATGTCGTGGAGAACGATTATAAATATTGGTTTGGAATTACGCCGATTGGAGGCGTGAGTTGGGAGTTTTGATCTATCCCTTGTCCAACAAACTGATTTTTAAATCATTATTACGCAGCATTTCCAATCTTCCTTTTCGTATAGACCAATAAATAAAATTGTATGAAACACTACACATTTACACTACTGCTTGCCTTAATCATCAGCCAAGCACATGCCCAAAACCACACCATTTCCGGTACCCTCCGCGACGCCACAAGCGGCGAAGCCCTCATCGGTGCGACCGTTTTTTCGCCCACGTTGAACGCCGGAACGACCGCTAACACTTACGGTTTTTACTCGCTCACTGGCGCAGGAAAAGATACGATATTGTTGATTGTCAATTATTTAGGTTTTGAACCCCAAGTAAAGAAAGTACTATTTCGGCAAAATATCAAACT
Source organism: Saprospiraceae bacterium (assembly GCA_031373665.1). Classification (GTDB taxonomy): domain Bacteria; phylum Bacteroidota; class Bacteroidia; order Chitinophagales; family Saprospiraceae; genus M3007. Next base: position 6,429 of record JANMMZ010000059.1, read on the forward strand.
TGACCTCGCGCTCGAACCCTCGGCAAGAGCACTGAATGAAGTCGTAATTAGCAGCGAAAAACCAAGCGACGAAAATGTGCAACGGCCACAAATGGGCGTGCTTGATATCTCCGTTCGGCTCATCCGCGAACTGCCCGCAATTTTGGGCGAAACCGACGTTTTGAAAGTAATCCAACTGCTCCCAGGTGTGCAAGCAGGCAATGAGGGCACAACCGGTTTTTTCGTGCGTGGCGGCAACGCCGACCAAAATTTAGTACAATTGGACGAGGCGACAGTCTATAACCCCAATCACTTGTTCGGCCTCGTCAGTACCTTCAATGCCCGCGCTTTGAACAACGTAACGCTTGTAAAAGGCGGATTTCCAGCGAACTATGGCGGGCGGCTATCCTCGATTTTGGATATTTCGATGAAAGAAGGGAACGACAAACAATTCGTGACTTCCGGCGGGATCGGCTTAGTTTCGTCCAATCTGACCGTCGAGGGGCCTTTGAAAAAAGAAGTCGGCTCTTTCATCGTGTCTGGGCGACGCACCTATTTGGACATATTGGCAAAACCCTTTTTGAAACAAAATGCAGGCTATAATTTTTACGACCTGAATGCCAAAGTAAACTGGCGTTTTTCGCAAAATGACCGCGTATATCTCAGTTTTTTTCAGGGGCGCGACGCGGCGAATTACACCGATGCGGCGGGCTTAGACTTTGGCATAGGCTTCGGCAACCGCACCGCTACCTTGCGATGGAACCATATTTTTGGTCAAAAACTGTTTCTAAACACCTCGATTTTTCAAAATTCCTATTTCCAAAACTATTTTTCGGTAAAAGCCAAAAGTTATACACAGTTCTATACGGGCATCGAAGATGTGGCGGTAAAGGTGGAATTTCAATATTTTCCGAATCCGAAACACCGGATTTTATTCGGCGGCCAAGTGGCGCACCACGATTTTACAGCGACCGGAAAAGCAACGAGTGTGCCAAAAGACACGAGTATCCAAAAAATCAATATCAACAAAATTGCGCCGCGTAAAACAGACGAAGCCGCCATTTATGCCAACGACGAATGGCTGTTGAACGATCACCTCGCCCTCCAATTGGGCATTCGCGCACCCGCGTACCGCACGGAAGACACTACTTATCTACGGTTCGAACCCCGTGCTTCTTTGCGGGTTTCGCTCCCCGGAAATGCTTCACTGAAAGCCTCCTATACGCAGATGAACCAATTTTTACACCTCGTTTCGGGTTCTACTGCCGCGCTGCCGACCGATTTATGGGTGCCTTCGAGCCGCGTGACTCAGCCGCAACGCTCGACCCAATACGCGCTTGGTTATTTCCGCAATTTTCGGGAAAACCGGATCGAGGCGAGCGTGGAGGCTTATTACAAAACCATGCAAAATCAGGTGCTTTTTGGCGAAGGCACGCAACTTTTGGAGCAATCGAATTTTGATGATGTGCTGGTTTTTGGGCAAGGAAAGTCCTATGGCGTGGAGTTTTTTGTCAAAAAGAACTTCGGAAAACTGAACGGCTGGGTCAGTTATACCCTTTCCAAAACGACTCAACAGTTTGATGCCGTGAATTTGGGGCGCGAATTTCCCTTCAAATACGACCGTCGGCACAACCTCGCCATCGTCGGGGCTTATCACCTTTCCCCCAAATGGACGCTTGCTGCGGATTTTGTATTTTACAGTGGTTCGGCGTTCACGCTCCCAGGTGGCCGGTTTATGTTGGCGACAGGGGGATCGCTCTATTCTGGGCATTATTGGGATTATACGGAGTACAACAATTACCGCCTGAAATCGTATCACCGCTTGGACGTAGCGGCAACACGACGCACGACGATGCATTGGTTCAAGAAAAAAGTAGCATCTGAATTGGTTTTCAGCATTTACAATCTGTATAGCCGCAGGAATCAGTATTTTGTTTATACAGATTTGAATATTTTGACCAATCAACCAGTGGCGAAACAGGTGAGTTTGTTGCCGATTATTCCGGGTTTTTCCTGGAATTTCAAGTTTTGAAAAATTTCTATGTCCGTTCTAAAAAGTACTTTTCCCATTTCTCTAATTCAAATTTTCATGAAAAATATACTGCTTATCATATCGGTTTTGTGCCTCCTGCAATCCTGCCAAAAAGACATCACCATTGACCCGCCCGCTTACGAAAGCAAGCCGGTGATCGAGTGCCTCCTCATGCCTGGCACTTTGCCGAAAGTTTATTTGAGTCGTTCTGTGCCGTTTTTCAATTCCGCAGCAACCCCTTCAGCCTTGTTTTTACAAAATGCCGAAGTCATCATTTCAGAGGGCGGAACATCAGAAACCCTGAAAACAGACTCCATTTTCGATAACTTTTTCTGCCGTTGGCAGCCTTATTACGGCGGGAAAATTGCCACCAAGCCCAATGTGACCTATACCTTAACCGTCAAAATTAGTGGTAAAACATTCACTGCCACCACTACAACAGATGTGCAAGCCGTTGAAATTGAGGAAGTTAATTATACAAACTCTTTCCGCGATGCTTATGGCGAACATCAAGGCGTGGTAGTAGATTTTACAGACCCTGCTGGCCGGACTGATTTTTACCGCTTCTTTATGACCCGCGAAGTGGACTCGACCGTGCAGACAATTGACAACTACGAGTACAGTTCCAAGTGCATCGGCGCTGGCACGACGGCAATCGAAGACATCGGATGGTTTGTCTATTCTGATGCGCATGCCGACGGTCAAATCAGCCGGATGATTATGGAGCCTTCCCACACATTCAAACAAGATGATGTGGCGACGGTGCGTCTCCAAACCCTGGACAAAACCGCTGCGGCTTGGTTCGATCATTTGGACAAACTGAAACAGGCGAGCCTCAATCCCTTCATCGAACCCGTGATTTTGAAGCAGTTTCAGTTTCGGGGTGCCTTGGGCGTTTTTGGGAGCGTCAATTTGTCAGTAGTGGGCTTGGAAATTGTGTTTCCAGAAGATAACGAGTAGCCCCTTGATTCAACCCATTATGATCAATTTTTTTTATATTTTACACGCATAGTAGTTTTATTTTTCGCTTACTCATGTACAGCATTTTGCGAAAAACTCAAGGACGTTCTGTGTATTTAAAAAAAAGGTAAAGCCTCAATGATAGGAAATACGAGGCGCGGCCTCGCGCGCAATGCCGTTAAGTTAAGGCTTTTAGAATATCGCCGATGAGCGGCTCAAGGAAGAGATTGAAAAAGCCGTCTTTGGGGGTTTCTGGGCCGGTTCGGTACTTCATGTGGCGGTATGATTGATTGTTCTCAATCTGGATGCAATGTACTGGTTTTTGGGGGATTGATGGAGTTTTTTCACAATCTGACGAGGGCGTGACTGTCAAACCGCCGCGTTAGCGGGCGGTTGACAGCCACGCAGAGTTAGCAGCAGGTTTTTTTATAGGTTCCCATAAGGAAAGATTCACTAACTATTTTTCTAAAATTTAGACACAGTTCAGTGAACACTCTCATTTCTTAGTCGATCCCAAGTTCTTCGTGTATTGCTTGCCATTCTTTTCCAAGTTCAATTTTTTCTAGCGCAGATTTCCGCTTCTCTTCTGGTAAACACTGAATACAAGTTGGATATTGAACACCTTTGTAATACTCTTTGCATTTTGGACATAACTCCATATTATATAAATCAAAGCTAGATGCACATTTTTTACAAGCAGTTATAGTATCTTCAAAGGAAAGATATTTAATACTATCATTTAGATAACGTAGAAAGGCCTCTTTCTCAATCGTTTCAGCGTCTTCATTCTTTGCCTGTTCCCTTTGTAACCAATACCTTACATTTGATAAGTTGTGCTTATTTTTCCACTTATCATTTGTGACAAAGCACTTATCTCGAACTTCAATCGCGTCTTCATTTTCATAAAAAGTTGAAATAATCTCATCCACCGATTTATTAATAGGCTCAGCAAATTCCTGTCGACATTCTGTACAAAGATATTGTGGGGATTTTCTTATTCTTCTGTTAGGGTTTCTACTCCCACATTTTGGGCATAAAGGAATGGGCACATACTCATAATTTTTTAGTATATGATTCCTAAATTCAGATTTGTCAATATTAGGGTTTTTATCGATTTGATTTTTAGCATATACTCTTGTTATGTCTGTTGTATATTCTGAATACTTTTTTGGGTGAGAAAGATGCTGTAGCGTTAATGTTTCTTTACTGCTACAGATTTCACATTTATCTTTGATGAATTCAGACCTTCTTTCCTTCCAGTCCTTTGTATGCCAAGAACGTTGTCCTTCTTTGAAGTCTTTCCAACATTGTGCTTTTGCGAGATCTAATCCGATTTCGCCATTTGCTAATTTGTCTCTTAGGTCTATGAGTTCGTTATATGTCAACATCTCAATTCTTGGCTTATTCGTTAATATTCATACTGTAAGTTATACTTGCTGCTAACTATTACACTACCACAACCAACAACTATCCAAAACCCGCACAGCACATTTCACTTAGTCGTCTATTGCGTTTATACCCCCAAAACAAGCAAAGCCCTGCCCGGCCTCTTAAAAGGAGTCGAACAGGGCTTCGTATATCGTAAATGGTGCATTTGGCTTTGCATATAGATTGTCATTGATTGATTCCGACAACAAAGGTGCGGTGGCTACTTTGGTTTTTCCAAATATTAATTCATTTATTTTTAAAATATTTTTTTGCACTAAAAGTCAACCATCAGACTTCTGATACTGTCTCAACCATTTTCAGACCAATTTCCCTATTTTTTAGGCGTATTAGGGTCATCATAATCAATTTTACCACCCCACATCCGCATTTGACTCATGATCCATCGTTGGCGTTCGCGGGTGTGTGCACTGGGATTTTCTGCCTTATAAATAATGGGATTGGGCAGTACGGCGGCCAATAGTGCGGCTTCGTTGCGATTGAGGGTGCGGGCTGTTTTACCAAAAAAATGACTGGCAGCGGCTTCCGCCCCATAGATTCCATCTCCAAACTCGATAGAGTTGAGGTAGGCAGACATGATCCGCTCTTTGCTCCAAATAACTTCGATTAAGAAAGTAAAATAGACCTCCAATCCCTTGCGAATCCAAGAGCGACTTGGCCATAGAAATACATTTTTGGCGGTCTGCTGACTGATGGTACTGGCACCTCGCTTCCGCTTGTGGGTACGGTTGTATTTGTATGCCTTCTCGATGGCTTCAAAGTCGAAACCTTCATGTTCTAGGAAATCCTGATCTTCGGAGCAGACTACTGCTAATTGGAGTTGGGGCGATAGTTCTTTAAAGGAGACCCAGTCGTGTTTGAGCCTGATAGACCGGTCGCTGGCCCAAGCCTGCTCAAAACACCGCTGCACCATGAGCGGTGTGAGTGGTATGGGCAAAAAGGAAAACAACACCGTGAATCCAAGGGTGAGCCCAAAGAACCAAAGGGTGAGTTTGATGAAAAGGCGACGAAACCAAGTCAACCACAGCAGTTGGCCTTGATCGTTTTGGGGTATGCTGCGATACCAGCGGCGGAGGAGGTTTGCGAAAAAATGCACGTACAATAAACTTTGGCGCAAAAATAGGGAGGAAATTTCAGATTAGTGCTAAAAAATAATATTCGGAATCAGGAACTAAAGATCTGTTTAAACCGTTTATTATTTTGTATTCTGGTTTTTGGTCATTGGTTTGCCAAGTCTCCTTACCCTATTTTTTAATAGCAGTGTCAATCATTGCCTTACTTTCCGCTATATGTTCACAAAATTGTACAAAGGCTGGATCAAATCCTACTCCGGCCTTCCCCGCGTTATTTGGTTATTGGCATTGGTCAATTTTGTGAATCGTTGTGGGGGCATGGCTATTGCTTTCATTAGTATTTACTTGACGCAACACCTAGGGTTCGATATTCCGTCGGCAGGATTCATTATGGGCTGTTTTGGAGCAGGTAGTTTGGTGGGGGCCTTGATGGGGGGATGGTTGACGGATCGTTTTGGGTTTTATAAGGTTCAAATTGGAAGCCTTTTGCTTAATGGATTGGCCTTATTACTAATGCTCTTGATCCGCGATTTTTGGGCATTGTGCGCTACTACTTTTGCTGTTTCTGCTATTTCTGATACTTTCAGACCTGCCAATACTGTAGCAGTAGCCATACATAGTCAGCCCGAAACCCGCACCCGGTCTATGTCGCTGCAACGCATGGCCTTCAATTTGGGCTGGACGATTGCGCCGTCTCTGGGTGGTATTTTGGCTTCTTTTGGATGGCATTGGTTGTTTTTAGTAGATGGCCTAACTTGTGTACTGGCTGCCATTATGCTCTTTTTGATATTACCACAGAGTAGCAAAAATATGCACCCCAAAGGCATCATGCCTATTGCGCACAATACACCGGTGCAGCCTAAATCGCCTTGGAAAGACAAGCCTTTTCTATTCTTTTTATTGATTACGCTGCTCAATGCGGCTATTTTCATGCAATTCCTTTGGACGGTTCCAAAATTCTTTGAGCAGGAGCATCACTGGAATATCGGAATGGTTGGGATGGTCACTGCTTTGAATGGGCTGATTGTATTTATGGTGGAAATGCCCTTGATTTTCAAAATAGAAAAACGGTGGACAACCATGCAGTTGATCCGATTTGGTATTGTCTTATATGCCTTGGCTTATGCTTCTTTTCTGCTCCCAGTAGGTGCATTGGTGGGGGCTTTGATGTACATTATTTTTATATCATTCGGCGAGATTTTTGTCATGCCTTTCAGCACCAATTATGTGATCGGTTGTGCTGAAAATGGGAGTAAAGGCCAATACATTGGCCTTTACTCAGTATCTTATGCGTTGGCTAATATTGCAGCCCCGATCCTTGGTACACAGATCATTGCGCGCCAAGGGTTTGGCACCTTGTGGGTCTATACCATTGGCCTTTGTGTATTGGCATGGATAGGTGTGAAAGTACTCAAACAATAATTACTTACTGTTCATCAAATCTTCAATTTCTTCCAATTCAATAGGAATATTTTTGAACATGTCAATTTGGCCATTCGCCGTGATAATGACGTCATTTTCAAGGCGAATGCCCAGATTTTCTTCTGGGATATAAATACCCGGCTCGCATGTAAATACATTGCCAGCCTCAAATGCAGCGTAGCGGTTCATAATATCGTGCACATCAAGACCCAAATGATGGCTGGTGCCGTGCATAAAGTATTTCTTGTATGCGGGCTTGTCTTTGGGCTGATTTTCAATATCTGTCCTAGAGATTAGGCCAAGGCTCACCAATTCGCTCTCCATGATTTTACCTACTTCTTTGTGGTATTGATCTAGATTGTTACCGGGCAAAAGCATGGCTTTAGCGGCGTTCATTACACGTAGTACGGCACTGTACACGGCTTTTTGGCGGTCGCTGTATCGGCCACTGACCGGAATAGAGCGGGTCAAATCGGCATTGTAGTTGGCATATTCGCAGCCAAAATCCATGAGCAGCACATCACCAGCCTTACAAATGTTCTTATTTTCTATGTAGTGCAATACACATGCGTTGGCACCAGAGCCAATAATGGGCGTATAACCATGACCTGTGGCTCGGTTTCGGATAAACTCATGGATGATTTCGGCCTCGATTTCGTATTCTGTTACGCCGGGTTTCACAAAATGAAGTACTCGACGAAAGGCTTTCTCCGTAATATCAATGGCTTCTTGCAATGCCTCTATTTCCAAAGGGCTTTTGATGGTTTGAAGGCGTTTTAAGATCGGCTGTGCTCTTAGAATAGGGTGGGCTGGGTATTTTTGCTGAATAGAATGTGCAAACCGCAGGTCGTTGTAAGGCACTGGCGATAAAAAACGGTCATTCTCATTGAGGTTGAGGTAAATACCATCCGATAGCAAGATCATTTCATTCAGCACGGCTTCGGCTTCATCCAGAAAATATACCCGCTCGATACCTGAAGCGGCACTGGCCTCTTCTTTGGTATATTTGTGACCTTCCCAAACTGCTATATGTTCGTTGGTCCGTTTGATGAGGAGCACTTCTTGGTGGCCTTCGCGTAAGCAATCAGGAAACAACAAAAGGGTGGTTTCTTCTTGGTCAATACCAGCCAAATAATAAAGACCCGCATTCTGCCTAAAAGCATGGTACTGATCGCCCGAACGGGGCATTTGATCATTGGAATTGAATATGGCCAAGGTGCCGGGTTGCATCTCTTTGACAAAACGCTTTCGATTATGGATAAATAATTCAGGGGAAAGGGCTGTATATTTCATTTTAAAAAATTACAAATTGTTAAAAATCGGGTGCAAATACCGTACTTTTTCGCACTTATTCAAAAGACTTAGAAAAATTTAGACAACGGCGTTTTTTTGACACCTTAAATGCCATACATTTGCCGCTCTTTATTTCATTTACAATTCTATCAATATGAATTTCCCTGATAATTGCAAGTACACGGAAGACCACGAATGGGTACGCTTAGAAGGCGGAAACACGGCTTATGTCGGTATCACAGATTTTGCACAGAGTGAGTTGGGCGACCTCGTTTACATTGAGGTGGACACCGTTGGTACGGTGGTGGATCAGCACACTATTTTTGGAACAGTGGAGGCCGTCAAAACTACCTCTGATTTGTTTATGCCTATTACGGCAAAGGTGTTGGAGTTCAATCCAGGATTGGATGACTCCAAAGGCGGCGATCCTGCTACGATCAACAACGATCCCTATGGCAAAGGTTGGATCGTAAAAATTGAAATATCCGATTTGTCTCAATTGGATGCTTTGATGGATGTTGCTGCATACAAAACACTCATCGGACAATAAAAATGATCCACAGCGACCCCGCGTATATAAATGGTCTTCGGCAAGGTGATCCAATCATGCTGGAGACCATTTACCTACAGTTCCGTCATCATATCGTACAAACCATTCAAGCGCATGGCGGTACGGTGGGCGATGGATCGGTATTTTTTAGAACTGCCATCACTGAGGCTGCGCGATCATCTCAAGACGATCCCCTGCCTGACGGCCTTACATTTGGTGATTACTTGAAGGGGTTGGCGGTGGCGCATTATCGAGATTGGCTTTTGGAATCGGACAAAGCCTTACCACCATCACTCGATGAATATCAAATGCCCGATGGGATGCCTGACAGTACGCACTTGCGTGAAACGCGGCACATGATCTTGGCCCATCGCCTTTGGGATCAATCAGATCCTGAATGCAAGCAACGGATCAGTACGGCCGCCTCCGAAACCAGTATTGATGCCTTGGAGGAATTAGATCCTTGTATCACAAATTATTTAAATGGGATTCAGAGCGCCGATTCCGCGCCTTATGTTGTTTTACCCGACTTTGCTAAATCTGCTATCCGTGATTTATCTTTCTATGGGATAAGGCAGCAGACAAAAGACCTTGAAATACGCTTAGCCAAGGGTAGTCTTAAAGAAAAAATACCGCCGCCGCCGCCCAATCCCCTGTTTAGAAATCTATTTATTGGTATGATCCTGATTTCTTTGGGGATTTATGCCTACCAATGGTTGAATAAGCCTAAAGATGTCAAGGAGGTATTCACCAACAATTTTGATGCTCCGAAAAGTCTGGTGGCTGATGCTCAATCCCGCCTAGGCAAAAACGTGCCGACCGAAGGTGATTCCATTGGTTACGAAGCGCGTCCGATACGTTGTGATCAGATTTTGGCAGAAGCCGATGTATATTATCAAAAAGGAGATTACAAAGAGGCCGCTGGCATCATGTATGAACTGACTGACAACCCAGATTTGTCGCCCTGTCATTCAGATGCTTATTTTTACCTCGGTATTTTGGCGCTTCATTTGGATGCTCCATCCATTACCCTTCAATCATTTGCTAAAATAGAAGATTTGGAGCGATTTGGCGAGGATATATACTGGTTTCAAGCCTTGGCTTATGTCAAAATGGCTTCTGACGATGTTTCTATGCGTGAAATTGCACTCCGTGCTATACAACGTGCGCATGATAACACAGTTATTGAAAATAGACGGGTACAGGCGGAAAAAATGATGGCAGAACTGGGGAGTGCTGAATAGCCTTCCTCCCTGCGTGTGGCAGGGGCTGCCACACGCAGGGAGTACTACTTACTGCTTCCAAATTCCTCCAATACCTGATTCCCAAAGTTTTTTATTCAATCCAGGAATTTCTGTCTCTAATATACCAGCGGCACGAGATTTCAACGTCCTCCATTGGCTATCCAGTTCTTTTTTCAGATCCAACGATGCTTGGTTGACCACTGGAATATCACTTTCCGTTTGGTTGATGAGAAACAAGTAATTGGCCGTAAATTTATTCGGAAAATTTTCTACATCATCGTAAGCCTTTGATTTCCGCTGAACCATGTCTTCGTCCCATAGTTTCATTGTAGCAATCAAGGCTTCGCCTTCGGTGCGGATGATTTGGACTTTTGGATCAGTAGTGGATAACGTGGGTAAAAGTTGAGCCAATTGCTCTCTTTTTGCCATCATAGTATTGATGGACTGGTGCATTTCACGCAAGTTGTTTTCCATCTCCAACATCACTTCATGATACTCTTTATAGTCGGATAAAGTATTGGTATATAAAGGATTAGGAAGAATAGATCCAGATGTATTGAGTGTTTTATTGCCAGATCGGAGGGTGAAAGTATAAACACCAGGAGCCGCTTTATGACCTCCATAACTGCATTCAAAATACGCATCGCGGATTCCAGTCATGGTTGGGTGGCGCATGTTCCACACAAAGCGATTGAGTCCCTTATCCATTGAGAGGGTAGGCTCTTCTGAGGGGCCGCCGTCCCACTTAGCAAAAGTACTGTCTTTGACAGAACTAATGGTACGCACCAGATTGCCCGCTGCATCTTTGATGTCGAGGGTCAAAGGTGTTTTAGTGGTTGCCTCGTCCAAATGATAATACAAGACGATCCCATTAGCAGGATTAACGCCTTGTTTTGGATTGGCACCCGTGAATGATGCCTTGGTCTCGTCCAGTTCACTGCGGCTATTAGAAAGGAATGCATTTTCAGGTTGATACAGCATCGGTTCAGTTTGGTTGCTTTTGTATTGACGAATCAAGCCCAAATCATCCAGTATCCAAAATGCGCGACCCGAAGTAGCAGCGATCAGGTCGCCTTGGTGTATTTTTAAATCAGTAATGGGTGCTATGGGCAGATTCAATTGGAATGGCGACCAATCTTTTCCACCATTCCAAGACAGGTACAAGCCCAGTTCAGTACCTGCGAACAGCAAGTCTTTTTGCGCTAAATCTTCTCTGATTACCCTAGTAAATGCATTTTTGGGGATACCATTGACTATTTTTTTCCAAGATTTACCATAATCGGTGGTTTTGTAAAGCCCGGGTGTGTGGTCATTAAATTTGTATCGGGTGGTAGCAATATAAGCAGTTGCCTTGTCGTGGGGCGATACTTCGATGGCATTGATTAAGCATTCAGACAATCCAGCGGGCGTTACATTTTTCCAGTTTTTGCCACCGTCTGTTGTTAGGTGTACCAAACCGTCGTCGCTACCTGTCCATATTACGCCTTTTTCGAGTGGCGATTCTAAAATATAGGCCAATGTTCCATAGTTTTCCGCGCCTACGGCTTCATTGGTGTATGGCCCGCCACCTTTGCCTTGCTTCTCTTTTTCATTCCGAGTCAGGTCTGGTGAAATCTCCTTCCACGTTTTACCCATATCGCTCGTACGCAACACGAATTGTGCTCCATGATAATAGGTGTCGGGTTCATGTTTTGACCAAACGATGGGCGCATTCCAGTTATAACGATATTTGATGTCTTTGGCATCCATACCTAAGTATTGGATCGGTGCCGCCATGATATTGGTCGCTGCTTGCGACTTGGTGTCTAGCACCTCAATAGTACCTTGGTAACTTCCGCCCAATACAAATCGTGGATTATCAGGATCGAAGGCTAAAAAAGCACTTTCTCCACCTGCCGAATTCGTCCAATTGTTTGTTGTGATATTGCGCCCACCCATTGCCCTATGTTCAATAGATACAGAGCCATAATCCTGTTGTCCTCCATATATCCGGTACGGGAACTGATTGTCTGTATTGATTCTGTAAAATTGCCCAGTTGGCATGTTCTGTTGCGTACTCCATGATTCGCCATTATTGATTGTGACGGCAGCGCCGCCATCGTCGCCAATAATCCTATTTCGCGGGTTCTGGGGATTGATCCACAGATCATGGTAATCTCCATGCGTATTTGATACTTCTTCCCACGTTTTGCCACCATCGATTGATTTCAGTTCAGGTGCACTGAGTACGTATACAACCTGATCGTTCTGAGGATCCACAAATAATTTGATGTAATACCAGGCTCTTTGGATCAGTCGGTGATCGTTGGTCACCCGCGACCACTCTTTGCCTGCATCGTTAGAGACAAATAAGCCGCCCGCTTCTTTTTCGGAGTCACTTTCTATCAAAGCATATACTTTTTCGGAGTTGGAGCGGCACACTGAAATGGCCATTTTGCCCATTTCCTTGGGCAACCCCTCCTCCATTTTATTCCAGTTTTCGCCACCGTCGGTAGATTTATACAAGCCACTACCAGCACCTCCACTGATGACTTTCCAAGGCAAACGCCCATGTTCCCACATGGAAGCATACATGATTCGGGCGTTGTTGGCATCCAGAGACAAGTCCGCACACCCTGTTTTATCATTGATGTAAAGCACTTTTTTCCAAGTCTCGCCGCCATCGGAAGACTTATATATGCCTCTTTGATCTGAGTTGCTGTACAATGCTCCTTGAGCAGCGACGTAAACTGTATTCGGGTCTTTTGGGTGGATGATGATCCTCGAAATGTGTTGAGTCTCCTCAAGCCCCATCTTTTTCCAAGTTTTACCAGCATCGGTAGATTTATACACGCCATCACCATGATGCGTCATTACGCCGCGCACTGCGTGTTCACCCATGCCCACATATACCACATTTGGGTCACTTTCGGCTACTGACACTGCACCAACTGATCCTGTTTTGAAGAATCCATCTGATATATTGGCCCATTTCATGCCCATATCGCTTGTTTTCCATAGTCCGCCGCCGGTAGTGCCCATGTAATAGGTCTGTATATCTCCGGATACTCCCGTTACTGCGCCCGATCTCCCGCCTCTGAAAGGGCCGATACTGCGCCATTTCAGGGATTTTAAACCTGTATTGAGGTCAAGGTTATCTTTGGTCTGTTGAGCAGATACATTTAAAAAAATGCCTAATAGTAGGCTTAGTAAAAGGAATGGTTTACGCATTTTTATTATTTTGTGCGAAGGTCGGAATTCGATTTGATTTAAACCCAAAAAAAATAAGCCGACCCAAACGGGGCGGCTTATTAACAAACCTAGGTGGAGCTGGAGGGAGTCGAACCCTCGTCCGAACAAAGCGTCATAACGCCTTCTACATGTTTAGTAACTGATTAGGTTTTCGAGTGCGTGGCTGGCTCACTTACGGGCACATACACACTTTATCCTCTAAATTTCAACCTTGGATCGAGACCCCCCCAAGGGCAATTCTGCTTTTTTGATGATGCGCGGCGGCCTGTCTAGCAGACATCAAGACTAAGAGAATTCGCTAAGCGAACGCTCACGCGGCACAATGGTGCTCTAAATCTCTAGACTTAGGCAGCCATGGCATACTGAGTGTTGCCAACTATTGTTCGGTCATTATTTTTTACGGAGTAACCAACCATGCTCCGACATGCTTACGAAACGACTACACTTTCCCGTCAATACCAGGCAGCCCCATTTATAGCACAAAGGTACGGCATTTTTTTATTTTTTCATGAATTATTTATCGGAATTATAGAATACATCATGTTTTCCTCCTTTAGTAGCGAATTTTATCGTGTCCTAAGTTTATTCCCTTTCGTTTTCAAAAATCGTCGTATTTTGCAATGAAATAAGTAATTGCGTGAATGCAAACCACTGTCTATTTGATCATAAGTTATTGATAATCAAATAATTACGTGTATTGTATTCAAGATTGCTTATTCGTTATTGCTAATCAAGAACCTTTTTTCGAAACATGGCCGTCACCAATCATACACTTTCTCCGGGCGTTTTGAGCCTATTGCCTCTTTTTTACATTGGCTGGAGCGATAGCGTACTTAGCCCCAGTGAAATGACTTTGATTCATCAAAAAATATCTGATTTAGTTTTTTTGACAAAAGAAGACAAAGCATACCTGATTCGACATACCGACCCACGAAATCCACCTTCTGATTCTATGTTCAAGGAGTGGCTGGAGGTGTTGCGATATGAGTCTGCGAAGTTGCCCCAAGGCAGCAAACAGACCTTATCCCAGTTAGGATTGGATATAGCCAAAGTACACAGTACTTCTAAAAGTGCTACATTCGACGATCCTGAAACCATCAAAGCCCTGATGGATATTGAAAAGGAATTGGGCGTTTACACGGAAGAAGACTTGCACTCCATGATTTTTCAATTGGGTGCACGCCACATTACGCCGGCTTCGAAATCTGCCACGTTTGATGCCTCTAAAATGCTTCATTTGCTTGATGGAAAACGAGCAGACACCAAACACAAGGTGCGTCAATTGCTCAAAGATCCATTTTTTGCAATGGGAACAGTACGGGAAAAAGAACAACATCGGTTGAAAACCTTAGCAATGACCCAAGCCTTGGCTGATCAAGGCTATGGCAGTATGGCCTATCCAGAGCCTTATGGTGGGGTAGGCGATATGGGTGAGTACATGGCGATTTTTGAAACCCTCGCTTACCACGACCTGAGCCTGACCATCAAATTTGGAGTTCAGTTTGGCCTTTTTGGAGGCACTATTCACCGATTAGGCACCGAAAAGCATCACCGCAGGTACTTGGAACCTACCGGGAAAGCAACATTGCTAGGTTGTTTTGCCATGACCGAAACTGGCCACGGATCCAATGTGAAAGACCTAGAAACGACGGCTACTTACGACCATACTACCCAATCCATCATCATACACACGCCCCATGAAGGCGCAGGGAAAGAATACATTGGCAATGCCTTGCATGGCAGCATGGCTGTTGTCTTTGCTCAATTGATCGTAGGCGGTATCAATCATGGTATCCACGCCGTCATGGTGCCTTATCGCGACCCAAGTGGCCAATTATTGGATGGGATTACTGTCAAAGATTGCGGATATAAAATGGGGCTGAACGGAGTAGATAATGGAAGGCTTTGGTTTGATAGGGTAGTGGTACCCAAAGAAAATTTACTGAATCAGTACGGCGATATAGATGATAATGGGCATTATACAAGCCCTATTGAAAACCCTAATAAAAGATTTTTTACGATGTTGGGTGCCTTGGTTGGCGGCCGTATTTGTGTAGGGATGGCGGGCAATAGTGCGGCCAAAACTGCCCTGACGATTGCCATCCAATATGGCTTAAAAAGGCGACAATTTGCCCCTAAAGATGGAGAACCAGAAACAATTTTGATGGATTATCCGACTCATCAACACCGCCTGATTCCGCTTTTAGTCAAGTCGTATATGCTGCATTTTGCATTGGTTAATTTAGGCGAACAATACACCGTAGCCACCGAAGAAGAGATGCGTAAAATAGAAACCAAGGCCGCAGGACTAAAGGCTATGGCCACTTGGCACTGCACAAATACGGTACAGACTTGCCGTGAAACCTGCGGAGGTAAAGGGTATTTGAGTGAGAATAGGTTTGCCGATATCAAAGCAGATTCGGATATTTTTACCACATTTGAAGGTGATAACACTGTTTTAATGCAATTGGTGGCCAAAGGTTTACTCACGGAGTTCAAGCAATCGTTTCACGATGAGGGTTTTGTGGCTGTGATGCGGTATTTGGGTAGTAAAATCGGCAATGTGATCGCGGAATACAACCCATATACTACTCGAAATACAGAGGTGGAGCACCTATTAAGCGCTGATTTTCACGCAGAAGCCTTGAAATATAGGGAGAAAAAAATGCTCCTTTCCATTTCTGACCGGATGCGTACTTACTTGAAAAAACGCTTTGGGCCTTATGAAGCCTTCTTAAAATGCCAAATGCACATGGTTGCACTGGCCAATGCTTACATAGAGCGTTTGGTGTATCGTGAAATGATTAAAACATTGGATCGGATGGAAGAGAGTGCAGAAAAGGAAATCCTCCAAAAAATGACGACTTTTTATGCCTTGTATTGTATATATGATGACAAAGGTTGGTATCTCGAAACCGATTATATGGATGGGGTAAAAACCAAAGCCATACGCCGCATATTAAATAAACTCATCCAAGATCTTCGTCCCGAATTGGGCGAGTTAGTAACGGCTTTTGGGATTTCAGCGGAGACTTTGAATGCGGATATATTGAGGTGAAGATTAGAGTAATCGTAATTTTTTGTCAATGAAGGTTTCAATATCATTTTTTACGGTCTATCTATGTGATTGTATGGTGTCGATGGAGTACAGCCCTTCAACAACTAAATATGGCTCAATATCCAGTTATTGTAGTCGTTATGATCCCAAGGAAAATAAATCGTTGAGTCCTCAAATGGAGGAGATGAAATTATTGTTTGAAAGTAATAACTTTAGACTTTGGATACCGCAGGTGTCCAAAGTCTAAAAATAACTATACTTGGCGATAAACATGAGTCATCCCGAATTTTAGAAAAAGGTGCAGCGCACCGGAACATTTGGTGTGCCGGGCATGCCACTACTCTAACAGGTGCGAAGGTAAAACTTTTAGTCCTGAAAGAGCCGTTATGACCGGAATCTTATAGTCGGAGGCAAGGGTGTCCATCGCGAGTTGGAATCTGAAGGAAGCCCGAG
>JANMMZ010000020.1:0-86617 GCA_031373665.1 Saprospiraceae bacterium
ACAAAAGTCATACTTTTTTTTTCGCAAAGTAGCCCGTCCAGAAGGCGCGTGGTATTTGACGTTTACCTTTTGCCCTACTTTAAACCGCTGGTCATGATAATCGGGGCCAGATATCCGAACAGGAATAGACAGACCGCCAATGGCCACATACATGGTTTTTACCACACTTCGATAATTCTGTACTGGGATATCGGCTACTTCTACCGTCATTGGACTACCTAACCGTTCCAATTTGTATTCCGAATACCATTGGTAGATTGGTTGTAAGGCAAATAAGGTAAAGAAGATTGCTATGAACGCATTACTCATCAAGTGTATTTTTTCATTTTTTACGCATCGATCCTTAATTCTACTTTTTCACTTTAATGATGGCCAGATTGAAGTAGGGTAAATGGCAACAGCCTTTTACTCATAAAAACCATAGTAGAATTTGATGACCCAGTATTACTAGTTTTTTAAAGTGACAAAGTAAAACTAAGTATGGTATTTATCCCTACATTATGCATTGGTAGAGGGCTGATCAGGCATAACTGGGCTTAAAGGCTCATCAAAAGCAGCCTTTTCACCGTTCATTTCTGCTTTGCGTCGCTCTTTGCGAAGGCGCTCCTCCGTTTCTATTTTATCGTAAGCCTTGATGACCTCTTTCACCAAGCGGTGGCGTACTACATCTTCAATAGTGAGGGTCACTACACCGATACCTTCTATTCCATCCAGTATATCGATGGCTTGGCGCAGGCCCGATTTTTGGTTGTGCGGCAAATCTACTTGGCTTAGGTCTCCGGTAATAACGCATTTAGCCGAAGGGCCCAGACGAGTAAGGAACATCTTCAATTGTAGCGGTGTCGCGTTTTGCGCTTCATCCAAAATAATAAAAGCGTTATCGAGGGTGCGGCCACGCATGAAGGCCAATGGAGCGATTTCGATGATGCGGTTATCCATAAAAAACGTGAGTTTGTCCATCGGTAACATATCATCCAAGGCATCATAAAGGGGACGTAAATACGGATCCACTTTTTCTTTAAGGTCGCCGGGCAAAAAACCAAGACTTTCCCCTGCTTCCACTGCTGGACGGGTAAGGACTATTTTTTTGACCAATTTATTTTTGAGGGCACGCACAGCCAATGCGACGGCAGTATAGGTTTTACCCGTACCAGCGGGCCCTACGGCAAACACGATATCATTGGCATCTACCACATCAATCATGTGTTTTTGATTTCGGGTTTTGGCCTTGATGGGTCGGCCTTCCCGACCAAAAAGAATGGTGTTGCCACCGCTGCCATCACCGTTTACCGGAATCCGGACTTCAAAGGGGTTTTCACCGCCTATGATATCTTCCACGGTTTGCACGGGCAGTTCTTTGTGCTCGCGTAAATAACGCACCATCATTTCAAATTTGCTTTTGGCCGCTTGTGCATCTTTTTTATCCCCTGTTATTTTCAGACTATTGCCCCTTGATGTCAGGGTTGCGTCGGGGAATGTTTTGCGCAAAATATTTAATTTTGCATTGTTTTCGCCATATAGTTCTAGAAGGTTAACGCCTTCAATGGTGAGAATGATGTCGCTCAAAATAATATCCTCAAATTAATAGCAGCGGGAGCGTTTGACAATAAGCGGGCCTTATGCGATTAGGTTTGTCATAGCTCCATGCCTTGTTGAAATATGTGGTAAACCCGCTTTCGCCACAAAAATAACGTAGTGGCATCAAACATTCAAACAAAAAAAAACGTTTTGGAGTTCTATTCTATGTTAATTTTGTGCGTACTTTTTTTTCTATGGCCTATCTAATGTTGGATACCCTTGAAAACCAATCAATTACACTATGCAAATAGTTACACTTACTACTGATTTTGGAATACAAGACTTTTATGCTGGAGCGATAAAAGGTGCCTTGCTAAGTAAAAACCCGACCATGCGGCTGGTTGACATTACACATAGTATTGTCCCTTTCGATATTGTGCAGGGCGCTTTCGTGGTAAAAAACATCTGGGAGGAATTTCCATTAGGTACTATTCACCTGATTGGGGTGCATTGCGTATATGACCAATACTTTCGTTTTATAGTAGCGCGTCAGGGCGGCCATTATTTTTTGGCACCCGACAATGGGATATTGACCTTGCTTTTTGAAAACCTATCTACCGCCGACATCCGGGTGCTGCCTACCGATAGTTCGAAACACTTTGCCGTCAAACACGTTTTTGCTGGCGCAGTAGCACAACTCATGGAGGGTGTAGATTTTGAGCAGTTGGGCGAGTTCGCTGGGCCTTTATTGCAGCGGATCAGTCTGCAACCCGTCATCATGCCCAATCGCATTCGTGGTACGGTGATCCACGTGGACAATTTCGACAATGCCATTGTCAATATTGGTAAAGATGTCTTTGAAAAAGCCGCAAATGGCCGTTCCTTCTCTTTGTTTTTTAAGCGCAATGATCCAATCAATGGATTGTCAAGCAACTACTGCGATGTGCCGGTTGGCGAATCGTTGTGTTTGTTCAACAGTGCTGGTTTTTTAGAGATCGCTATTAATTTGGGCCGTGCAGCCAGTCTGCTGGGTATCAAGGTGGAGGATGTGGTAGAGGTGGTGTTTGAGTGATGGTGGACAGGAAAGGGGTTTCTATATCGTTGCTAGAAACCAATGTTACCCTCTGAACTTATGTACAGCCTCGGAACGGTGGCTCTAATCATATTATAAAAATTATAGACACGTATAAATTAAGCCAACAGTATAGTGTGTGGAAATATTTTTTTGTGGAGCGTAGGGTAAATAACAGTGAACCAATAACTTATCCTTTTCATTTGATTGATTTTTACCCGAAATTGCCCATCTTTTTACTTAAATAGTACCACTAAATATTAATTTTCACTAAAATATCGAAATAATATTAAGCGTTGTATATACCTTTGCGAGGTAATATAGTGGACAAGATTAACACTATACCTACTTCATCCCTCATTAAAATGGAGAAATGTTGGTGTTCTATTTGATCCAGAAAATTATTGAAAATAGCCATGAAATAGAGTATCAAGAAACTGTCTGAAATGGCGAAAAGTAGTAAGTTTAAAAGTGATGATCTAAGAAAAAAAAGCAACGGCGATGACTTCGTTCGTGGCAATAATTATTTGCTACTTATTGGAATTACTGATTATAAAGATAAACCTTTAAATAATTGCATAAGAGATGCCAAAGCCATACGCGACTTGCTTCATAAAAAATATACCTTTGATAAAAACGATAACGATGGTAATAAACTGACCATAGAACTTTGGAATAATGATGCAACCAAAGAAAAGATAGCAGGAGAGTTGGAGCAAATTAGTAATCAAATATCGCCCAATGATAACTTGGTTATTTATTTTTCAGGCCATGGATCAATTAATCCACATACTAGAAAATTCAGTTGGACGACTATTGAATCTCAAGGTACTAAAACCCTAGGTATCAAACAAGTAGATCTAAAAGAATACCTTGACCCTATAATATGTCGTCATATTTTTTTAATTTCGGACTCCTGCTATTCAGGATCCATGTTTGATACAACAACAAAATCAGGGAATTCTGAAGCAGCCTCTGCGCTTGAAAAAACGCCCTCCCGTTGGGGTTTGAGTTCTGGAAGGGATACCGAATTGGTATTAGATGGCCCGAAAGGAAAACATAGTCCTTTTGCCCAATCACTTTTGGAGATTTTAGACGAAAATAAACCTTTTCTAGTTTCTGAATTAGGAAGATTGGTTGCGGATAAGGTATCCCTAGAAAAAGAAGTGGGACAGCGACCAATATTCGATAGGTTATCAGTAGAAGGTCATAAAGGCGGCCAAATGGTATTTTACCCTCGAGATTGGAAAGTCGGTGACAACCAACACGTTGTATCGAAAGGTTCTGCTGATATATTGGCGCATTTACCGGTACGGGCTTCTATAGGATTTCCATCTATACCATTTAAAAGTTTATCTTGGTTCAAGGAGGAGGATGCTAGGGTATTTTATGGAAGGAAGTCTGAAATCAAGGATTTATATAACTTGTTAGACGACAAATTGCAGTCTCGAACACGGTTAGTGCTGCTTTACGGCCAATCAGGTGTAGGAAAATCTTCTTTGCTGAGTGCAGGATTAATTCCACGCCTACCTGATGATGCATGGATTGTCGTATATAAGCGTCGTGGTCAAGATGGTACTGCTACTGATATTTTGGAGGCGTTTAAAAGTTTATTAATTGAAAACAAGGGAGATAAGCGGCGGGCGGTGCTAATTTTGGATCAATTAGAAGAAATATTCACCAACCCTTCTGGGGAAAAAGAAAAACTGCTTTTCGCCAAATATTTAGAAGGGATCTTAATGGAATTTCCTGCCGCAAAGATTATCCTAAGTTTTAGGGAAGAGTACCTAGGACGCATAACTGATTTGCTACAGCGATCTCCAGATTCCTACAGCCTAAAAGGCATCAATTATCTCGCAAAAGAAGGATTACGAGAAGCCATAGTGGGTGTCGCTGAAGAACACAGCAACAGGTATAGAAATATAAAATTTCATGATACAGACCTCCCTGTTATCATGGCGAATGATTTAAGTGGCACAGATCAAAGATCACACTCCCTTTTGTTACAATCTATCCTTTGGCAGATGTGGCATCAAGTACCGATTGACGACGATGTAATATTTACCGATGATATTTATAGAAAATGTAAACGCGACTCCATTATTGATCTCATTGACAATAGCCTGAATGAAGTAGGGGTTATTGCCCCCCAATTCGTTAATAGTGGTCTGGCGATTGATCTTCTTGGCTTTTTAATTTCAGACGAAGGGACCTCTGCTATACGGACGGAGGCAGACATTTTTGAAGCATATGAACATATTGACTCCACTGATATTAATAAGTTACTGGGCTTGCTTGGTGATAAATATTTGATTCATTCATTCGCGGATGAAACAAAATATAGGCTTCAACATGATATATTGGCTCCGGCTATTCAAAAACGACTTTTTGAATCCGACTCTCCTGGGCAAAAGGCGTCAAGATTTATCAAAAATGCCTTAAAATCTAAAACGCCACTGCCCAAGGAATCAGTATTGGTAATACGGGATGGTTTGAATGGTATGCAATTTCCTGGAATAGAGGCGAATCACTTGATTCGAGAGGCATGGAAATCGTATATAAAGTCTATTGCAAAGGATTATGTTCAAAATAATCAAGTGATAGAAACTTTGGATCTTGTCAGATATTATGTGGACAAGACAAATGCCGATACCAAGATATGGGATATGAGTATCTCACTAGAAGGAAATTATAATTTGATAAAAAGAAATTACTCGCATGGCACTGTTACTTATGCAGATTACAGAAAAGTAGTCGGGGCTCAAAAAAGGGAAATTCTCCAATTTATCAATGGAATTGATGCTCCGTTTCGACAAGCAGAATTGCATAATATTTTAGGTTTTATTCTAGTTGGTAACTTGGAATCTGCAATGGATAAGGCTGTTGTTTTTTTTGAAAAAGAAGGCAATGTTTCTTGGTTAGACCCAATGAAAGCCTCCAAAAGCGATATTCAGGAGGTTATGAGTGACTTTGCTAAAGGGCGCATCGCTTATCAAGAGGAGGCGACTGAATTCATGCAAGTATTAAATAATTTGATAGATACTATAGTGCTTTGTCTTTCAGATTCTAATATTGCTCGAGGTGTAGATTTAACTGAAATAATTGTAAATTACCATAAAAATAATGCCGATTATCTAGACCTTGATAAGTATAAAGAACGTCTTACTACAACAATTATAAAATACTTGATCCAAATAGCATGTATCACTTTCTATTTAAAAAGAAAGCATAATTCTATGTTAATAAACTGGGAGGAGTATACCATTGCAGAAGGGAATCTCAAAAAAGCCAATAAGTTATTAGAGGAATTTTATTTGAATGAAAATAGCCAGAAGCAAAATACAGGAACCATAAAAGATGGAATTATTCAAATAATCAATAATAAAGTGCCTGATTTTTTATCTACGTTTAGGAGTTGTTCTACTAAAAATGTAAAAAATGCAAAGAAAATAGGCGAACTTTTAGGTAAGAATAAAAAGGCCGAGAAGGATCTAATCAATTTAATGATTGAGTCTAATATACTGTTGGTTCCCTATGAAACATATCGCCGACATCTAAATAAAGGGATCTTTGAACTACTTGACCTGATTCAAAACATCCCTGAATATATGACGGCTCTTACCAGTGGGAATGAAGTGGAGTTTGACTTCGACATTTTTTGGAAATCTTTGGTTACCGATATTGATGAGAATCAAAATCTGGATATTTCAACCAAACACGCTTTCCTATCTATCGGTAAAGTAGATGATTGGATTGTCATCATTATTCGTTTATCAATGATCAATGATTTGCTTACTCGAAAATCCGAAAATTCTATTTTACGTAAGGATTATGAAATAGAAATGAACCAATCCTTGGAATCAATTAAAAATATATTTACCCCTGATACTGAAGTTGTTGGAGTTAAACTCAGTGCAGCGGAGGAAGTTACTATCAATAAGATGATTAAAGCAGTACACCAACAAGCATCATTCAAATTGATTAAATCACATGTATCGGAAATGATCAGTTCTAATGATATTCATACATGCATAACTTATTTGGAAAAAATAGGCCGAAATACAATTGAGGAAGATATACCCGAAATATATATGATCTCTGGCCGTTTTAACAACCTTATGAAGGCCCAAAATAAAAACATTATTAAATGGGACGAATTTAGCACTCAGAATGCGCAATTAGTGTCAGCATTATTGGAGATTGGAGATCGGGCATCAACTCAAAAATATATCCTTGGTAAGGTCGTCATTGCTTATCATGACAATGATGCAATTCATATGCTAGATTTAAAATCTAGGTTAGAGCAAGAGCATATTCATGTTATCGCAGATCTGTCAGATATTGGCACCGGTGCAAATGAAAATAATTTACTCATTGCCGCCCTGAAACCTAATACCTATCTTATCTCTTTAGGGTCTGAACAACAATTATTTAAATATTCTACCCTGAATCGTGATTGGTCAGCAGATAAAGGGGATGCTTGGATACACATTAATATTAATTCCAACATT
The DNA here is from genome assembly GCA_031373665.1 of Saprospiraceae bacterium. GTDB lineage: Bacteria > Bacteroidota > Bacteroidia > Chitinophagales > Saprospiraceae > M3007. The sequence continues at coordinate 7,102 of JANMMZ010000020.1, forward strand.
AATGTTGATGATATTATAGAAAAAACAAAAATAATGTTTATTACCAAAAAAGAGCAGTTAACCAACGCTATTACAATCTAAAAATCCACACCTATGCCAACTCTTCACGCCGTCCTCATCGGTATCAATGACTATCAGACCAATCCTTTGGCGGGTTGTGTCAACGATGCACTGGCCATAGGCCGATATTTCAAAAAACTCTGTGCCGCGCCCATCAATAAGGGCATGGAGTGGCAGCCAAACTACTTGCTCGCACCTGAAAAAGACAACAATGTGGCGGCTGGGACTCCACATCATGAACCTACCCGCGCCAATATCATTGCGGCCTTGCAGGATGCTAAAAACTTGCTCAAAGACGGGGATATATTCCTGTTGTATTATTCAGGTCATGGTTCTACGGTGTTTGTTCCCAAAGTATTTGAAAAAATAGAGGAAGGGTTAGATTTACAGACCATTGTCACCACCGATAGCCGCAAAGATCCTAATGTCAATAATGATATTTTAGACAAGGAATTGGCTTATTTGATAGCCGATATGCTGGCGCCGTTTGCCAAACCCGATGGAACCCAAGGGGTGCACCTGTTGGCCATCATGGATTGCTGTTTTGCGGGCAGCAATACGCGCAATACCGATCAAAATACCCGCTCGCGGATGCACAGTGGTGGTAGTTATATTGATGGAAAAAGGGATGTTTTGGGCTTTGATCCTAAAGGAAATAGTTTTTATGAGCCATTTAAGGCGGGGCAAACGCAGGTGGAATGGGGCGGACTGAAACACGCTCGCTACGTCAACTTAGCGGCAGCTCGTGACACCGAAGAATCGAAAGAAACCCAACTCACCATCGGAGCCGATGGCCAAAAAATGCAGCACGGGGTATTTACGTATTGCTTGCTCAATGCGTTGGAGCAAAGCAGTGCCAACCTGAGTTACCACGAACTGATCCGCCGCATAGAGACCGATGTGCGCAGCCGCGTAACCAACCAAATTCCTATGATGGAGGCCACTAATATGGCTGATACTGACCTTTTTTTCCTTCAAAACAAGTTTAAAACACCCGAACCTGAGTATATCATCAACCGCCGCACCCAATCAGGCCAAACGGAGTGGTACATGAATGCAGGAGCCATTGAAGGCATCGTGCAAGGGTCGGGCGACAAAGAAACCACGATCAAAACCAAAGATGGCCGCAGCCTCAAGGTGGTGAAGGTGCGCTCCAATGAATCGTTGTTGGAAAGTGACCTATTGACCGATGCTGATGCCAACCAACAGGTATGGATAGACCAAATGGCGTTTCCGGTGGTGAAAATCGGATTTGCGCCCGATTTCAAGGACGAATCGGCTCAAGTAAAATTGTTGGCGGCTTTCAAAGCCGAAAAAGCCAATTATTTGGAATGGACAGCGGAGGCTGATACTGCGGAATTTCAAGTGCGTTACCAAAAAGATGGAGATGGAATCCAACGCTACGTATTGGTGCGTCGGGGCGATGTGTCACCCTTGTTTTTTCAGCATGACCAAGCGTCTAAATTCATCGGCGATGCCAATAAAATTGCCAAATGGGATAGTATCTCAAAAATATCCAATCCGAGTACGCAGATACCGCGCGACCACATCAAAATCCATATTGAAAAGAAAGAAGGGGTATTTATTACGCCTGAAACCTTAAACGATCCCAACGGATGGAAGCCCATCCAATACGATCCTCAACAGGCACCCACCAGCATAGACCCACCAAGTGTGCTGCTACAGTTTGGATGGGATGCCCAGAGCGAAGAGCCCCTGCAGCCAGCCATCAAAGTCAAGATCGAAAATGCTTCGGATCAAAATTATTGGGTCGGTGCTTTGTTTCTCCGAAATGATTTTGGAGTCAAACAATGGCTGGAACCCAAGGAGGTATTAGGCTCTTTGAGTTTGGCCATTCCTTGGACTTCCAGTGGGCAGACCTATGATGCCATTCCGATTGATCTCGACGACCACTATTACGATCAAGGGATCACCGAAATCAAGGACTATCTTTTGGTGTTTGTTGCCCAAAAGAAGTTTGACTTGAAGGATTATATTCAAGATCCCATCGAATTGTCAGTGACCCGCTCCGATGGATTCCGTACTCCTTCGGTGCACAAAAAAGATGATTGGTGTACGATCAAAATACCTATACAGACTACCCGGTCTTTGAGACCACAGCCTATTTCGGCCAAGCCTCAAACGTTTGGTGGTAATATCAAAATAGCGTGTCAAGGCGATTTTATGGCCACCGCCCAATGGAGCAATTTGGCGAGGGCTAGGCGAATCGTGGAGAAAAGTGCCGCAGAAAACACCAAATCTGCCTCAGGCAGAAAAACATTGCTCCCCCCAGCCTCCCTTTGGGACTCGGTGGATAGCAATGAATCGGTGTTCAAGAAGGTATATGCGACCTCGCCCGACGAGCATTTAAGCATTTTGGAACTGACCAATGCGAAGAAACCGCTGGCCGCTGGTCAGTATATCAGCATCACCCCGGGCGATCCTTTGGCCGACGATGAGACGATTGTGCCATTTGGGTACGACCCTGAAACGGGTCTTTATTTCCCAGCGGGTTACACTGATGAGGAAGGAAAAGTAATCATCACACAATTGCCGCCTGTTACCGATGGGGTTATTGGAGCCGATGAATTGGACTCGCTTTCAGAACAGCGCAAAAAGAGTCTGGGAGGTTCGATCAAACTGTTTTTCAAGAAGGTAGTCTGGGCCAAACTTTCGGGGCGGCATGATTACAATAAACTGGCTTTATTCTATAAAAATGAAGACGGAACCCTATCCTCAACGGCTTATACAGGTCGAAAGGATCATGAAGCGGATTCCATAGCGGCCATTCAGGCGGCGACCAAAGATGGCCAAGTATTGGTGCTGATCCACGGGATCATTGGCGATACAGAGGGCATGATAGACGCATTTTATAACCTGACTGATCTCCACAGCCGATTTAAAGCGATCTTGACTTTTGATTACGAAAACTTGGATACCGATATTGAAAAAACAGCGCGAACGCTGCTCACTATGTTGAATGATTGCGGAATCCCAGATCAATCTGTGACCATTGTAGCCCATTCTATGGGCGGGTTGGTATCGCGCTATATGATTGAGCATTTGGATGGTGGCGCGGCTAAAATCGCAAAATTGGTTCAATTGGGCACGCCCAACGGAGGGTCGGAGATCGGCGATTTCCGTAAAAAAATGTTCAACCTCATCGGTATGGGCATCAATGGCGTTTTGAAGGTCAAGCCTTATTTGAGCATTTGTACCTTTATCTGGAAGGGATTGGAAAAGAAACTATTTCATACGCTGGATCAAATGCAACCTTCCAATGATTTTATCATCAGCCTGAATAAAACGGATAAAACCAAACCGAGTGTCCCGTATCATTTGATTGCAGGTGATACAACCCATATTGAAGCGGCCTTTGACGATAATGACCCCGCTTGGCAAAAAATATGGGCTTGTATCAAGGATCGAAGCCCCTACATTTTTGTAGATTATGCGATTTTTAGTGATGAACCCAACGATATGGCGGTACGCCTAAAAAGCATGAGGACGTTGCCTTGGCAAGCCCACGAGTCGGTGTTTGAACTGCCTTGCGATCACATGAATTATTTTACCAATGCAAAAAGTTTGGAACAGTTGAAAAAACTACTGTAACATTGCATCTTGTTACTGAAGTACCAGAACGAATATATCTATGAGTGATGAAATCAGGAAAAGTAGTTCTTTGGTAGCGGGTACGCCCCTGCCTAAGAAATACTATGTCTTGATGATCGCCATAGACCATTATCCTGATGCGGAAACAGACGCGGGTGGTGCGGTCATAAAGGGAGGTTTTGCCGCGCTCAATAATCCCGTTTTTGATGCCAACAATGTATTAAAGGCGTTGCGCGAAAAATACGATTTGGCTATACCTGACCCTGCGGGTGTCTCTGATCTAAGAACAACTGATCCTCGATACAAAGATTATTCAGAACCTATACCAGTCTATGGGTCATTGTCTTGCAAATGCCTTTACAATGAGTCCGCTACGGTGGCCAATATTAGGCAACATATCAGCGATATTCACACTGATATTGGCCAAAACGATGCTTTTTTGATCTATTTTGCGGGGCATGGCTCCAATGAAGACGATGGTTATATCATTCCTTATGATGCGGTAAAAAGTGCGGGTTTAACCAATTGGTTGGCCTACTCCGTCTTGTACAATAAGTTTAAAAACTACCTGCAACCACCGCCCAAATGCCGCGATCTACTATTGATTTTGGATTGTTGCTTTTCAGGAGCCATTGTGTTAGGGAAACAAGGCAATAGAGATAATTCCCTCTGTTCCAGAGAGGTATTGATGTCTTGTGGTGCCGATAAAAAAGCCGACGACGGGGACAGGGGCAAGGGTAGCCCTTTTGCCAATGCATTGGTGGGGCTCCTTCAACAAAATAACAACAGCCGGTTGGTTATTTCTGATATCAAAAAGAAGTTTGATTTGGCCATCAGTTTGAAGACGGATCAAAATACAGAATACGGGCCACTTCCCGTAGATCAAAACGGGAATGGAGAATTTGTTTTTCCTTTGAAAACCGAGATTGCGGCAGATGTCCCGGTTCAATTATTGGCCAATAGTTTCATTAAAAATCTTAATTTCGATCAGCAAAAAGCAAGTCTAAACACAGAGTTTTTGGACTGCGATCACGATGATTTTAACATCATTTCTACCTGCGCTTACAATTTTGATGTGCAACAATTGATGCGTACCGTTATACTAAGGCACATTAAAGAAGAGTTGGGCGTGGATCTGCACATCAATCAGCCGATCATCGTGTGGCCTGATAGTATTGTGAAAAATGATTTTTGGGCGGCAGTGGCCGCCACCTTGGATGTGTCAACAAAAGATGCTACCGCGAGCGATACCCAAAAAAAGGTGATAACCAATATAATGGGCAGATTGCTACGCGACCGCGAGAAACCCATTAATTCGCCCATCATTATTTCTTTGGGTTACCAAAACAACAACCCTGAAATTTTGGGTAGCCTCCTTGGGTTTTGTGAATCATTTCACCAACAATTTACGGAAAAGAAGCAAGATATTGCCTATAAAGACAAGATGTTTGATAAATTGTACATCGTCATTTCAGATGTGCGGAGTGGAACCAACGAGATGCTGAAAAGAGACGAATTGGTCTTGAAAATAAAAAATGTCCGAATCTCTGTAACCCCACCCATTGATACCAACCACATTAAAAAAGGCAATTTTACCTTATGGAAAAATGCTTTGACCAAGGCCGCCGAATCAGACTTGACTCCCGGTATTTCGATACAAAAAATTAAAGCATTGGATCCATTTGCCGATGGGCAAGTTGATTTTGAAATACTAAAATTGATCCAATTACTCGGCCAAAACCTGCAAGTAGAACCCATGAAAATTACACAACAATTAGGCATTATACCACAATAACAGTATCATTATGTCAAAAGAATTGACTCCCATCATCAAACCCTACCCACAACCCAACCCTGAAGTGACAGGGTCTGAATCTCGATTCGCCGCCGGGCGCAAAGAGGTGGAGGTAGAAAAAAACGGCGTAAAGGTCAAAGAAATGCGCGATGTACTGGAGCGGGTAAGCCCTGATTGTCCAGTCTGCGATTTCAAATACAATCCAACCGATGCTACGGGTTCTTTTGTCCCCAAAATGGACGAAAAGGGCAAGCCGATCTTGAAAAAAAGCAAACCCATCGCGCCTTATATTCCCAATGCCGACCTGATCGAGTTGGTGCGATTGGCGCAGATACTGCAACGCCCTATTTTGCTCAAGGGCGAGCCGGGCAGTGGCAAAACCCAACTCTCCAAAGCCATTGCTTATGAGTGGTATGGAGCGGATTATAAACAGCACTATTTTGAATGGCACATCAAGTCAACCGCTAAAGCGACTGATGGCCTTTTTACTTTTGACCACGTAGCCCGGCTTCGCGATGCCCAATTGAAAGAGGATGCTCAAGGCAAACGCATAGATTTGAGTGCCGAAAACTATCGTAGTTTTGGACCCTTAGCACAAGCCTTCTTGACTTCCACCCGCGAGCAGCCGTCTATATTGCTCATTGATGAAATAGACAAAGCCGACATTGATTTTCCAAACGATTTGCTGCTCGAACTCGATGAACGCCGATTCACCATATCTGAAACCAAAGAAGTCATTGAAGCCGGTTATCCACCCCTGATTTTTATCACCAGCAATGATGAACGCGAACTTCCAGAAGCCTTCCTGCGCCGGTGCTTGTTCATGTACATCAAGTTCCCAACGGATGGCCAATTGATCGAAATCATCAGGGCGCACATACCGGGACTCATCGAAACCCAAGCCGATTTCATACAAGCCACAGCCGAAATACCAGCCGATGATAAGGCTTCCAAAAATTTTGTGGAAGCGGCGATCAAACGGTTCAATGCACTCCGAAAATCCATAGAAGGCGATCCGGGCGACAACAAGCGCGTTTCTACCAGCGAATTATTGGATTGGCTCCGGGCTTATCACTTTGATCTCCAATCGGGCAAAGCCATGAATACTACCGATGATGGATTGAAAACCATACCGCTGTACTACCAAACTATTTTGAAAACCTACGCGGCGTATAAAAGGGAAAAAGAAACTAAAAAGTGATGAATGAAAGGCTCATATTTTGGCACTTTTTCCATCAAATAGAAAAAGACCTCAGTTACGAACGTTGGATTGAAAAATACAAACTCTTCGAACTGGCACTCATGAATGGGCATATCCCTTTCGATGAGGAATATGTGGCATTTCGTAAATTTTGTAAAATACTCTACCTCCAAGACTACCGCGATGAACCGCGATTCGACGACTTACTTACAAAGGCCATTCAAGAAGAAAAAACCATCTTGAACGCGCTTTTGCAAAAGCAAGCCATCAAAACGGCCGCTGAACTAGACCCAAAAGAAAAAGAGGCTAATGAAAGTACCAAGCCCTCCAGTACAGGATCTAAAACACCACCCTCCACACCGCCTACCGATGAAACGGATGGAAAAAAAGAGGTTGCGGCACCCTCGGATCTGACCCAGTCCAAGTTTTTCCACCCCAATTTAGATGCCGTCCCCGACGGATTCACCGACAACCACCCCAAAAGTGAGCAGTACTTGCACGGCGACGAATATTTTGCCGTCACCCGCCGCCAAATGGTAAAAGCATGGCAATACCTTCGCCGCAGTGAAAAACGAGGGTTCAATGACCGATTGGATATCCAAGGCACGATCCGACAAATAGCCCAGAATGGGCTATTTTTAGAGCCTGTATTTCACTCGGGGAAGGCCAACCGCGAAGATACCATCTTGATTTATGCCGATTGCCGTGGATCTATGACTCCTTTCCATGAGTTTACGCGTAGGCTCATTGATACTGCTCGCGGCGCGGGTGGACACCCCAAAGCCCCCGTTTATTATTTCCAAAATTTTCCAGTAGGATACGTTTTTCAAGAACCCAATCTGAACAATCCCATCAAGGTAAAAGAATCATTGCTCAAGGCCAATCGCCAAGCCACTTTGGCCATCATCATCAGTGATGCAGGGGCGGCTCGGGGCAATACCGATGTAGAACGCAACCAAAAACGCCTTGAAACCACCCAAATATTTCTAAGTTATCTCCGCGAAAGTGTTGCCCACATTATATGGCTCAATCCAGTACCAGAACACCGATGGGTCGGAACGGCGGCGGCCTTGATACGGCAAGAAGTGACCGTTATGGCACCTGTATTTGACCACGATGGGCAAGATTTTCAGAGCACAATTAGGCTGTTGTTGAAGCAAAAGCGGTGAGTTATTGGAAGACTCCAACCACCATTTTCCACCAAACCGACATTTTTTGAATCCGAAAATAAGGCTTTTGCACCGCGCCAAAAGCACGACGGCCCATTTCGAGCCTTTGGATCATGCTGCCCTCGAAATCGAATATGGGTAAGCCCAATACCTGCTTGGCGTATAAAATGGATTCCCATTTGAGCAGTACCGCGCTTCCTGATTGGCGCAACGAGGGCTCATCGCCACTGATGAGGTAGTAGGCGGCTTGTTGATCCCAGACCAACAGTGCCGCAGAATGGATCTGACCAGTAACGATGTCTTTGGCAAAAAACATGCGGCAAGCATGGTGGGCGGTGAGGGCTTGGTAGAGTTTCTCCAAAAAAGCATAGGAGTAAGGCGGGGGTGCATTTTGTCGTTTAAAAGAAGCCGACACCAAGGCAAACAAGGCCGCTACATCAGGTGTTTGGGTGACGGTGACCAACTGGGAGGCTTTTTTTATTTTCTGGCGGTAATTTTTGTCGATACCCTTATAAAGGGCTTGTTCATCGGGCAAAAGATCCAATAAATAAGAGTATCTGGTGGTCTGTTGATACCCATTCCAATAAAAGGGGAGCCAGTTTTCAAAGGTATAGTTGGTGTCTTGTAGAAAAATTGCTAATTTTGCGGGCAATTGAAGCAACAATGCTTCATAAAGTTTTGTTTCTTCGGAGTTGCCCCTGTATTCGGCAATGATATAAGGCCCCAAAAACTTGCATAACTTAGGCATGATAATATAGTGCCAAAATCCTTTTTTCTTTAAAAAATACGGAAATACTGCTATTGTTTTGCCATTACGATCTATCGTAATAGCGTCCCAAGACCCATTTTCGCAAACGGCATCCAAGTACCAATCTTGCATAAACAAGGGTAAATTGGGCTCAGAATGGCAAAATTGACGATAAGCAGGTACTGACATAGCGCAAATGTATTGCTTTTGCAGCACACACGCCACACGATACAATCATGTTCACTTTTTACTTTACTCAAATGATGTTAAACAAACCTATCCGCCATTTATTCACAGCATTGTTATGCTTAGGCACGCTCTACAGTTCGGCGCAAGTCTCTTGCGATCCAGTATTCCCCAATCCGAGTGACGATGTCACTATTTTTTATGATGCCACTTTGGGCAATGCAGCCCTTGTCGGCGTAAACCCGGTTTTTATCCACACGGGCGTTATTACCAACCTCAGTACCACTCCTTCCGACTGGAAATACGTGAAGACCACTTGGGCAGTAAGCAACACGGCCAGTCAAATGACCAATGTTTCCACCAATATCTGGAAGAAGTCCATCAACATCAACCAGTTTTATGGGGTTCCGGCAGGAGAAACAATCTTGAAATTAGCCTTTGTATTTCGCAATGGAACTGGATCCCTTGTAGGCCGTGATGCCGATGGGGGCGATATGTATTACGATGTATATCCTGAAAATGGCCCTATGCAGACCTTGTTTTTGAGCCCTACCCAGTCCGTGTTTTTAAAAAATATTGGGGAGCAAATACCAGTGAAAGCGGCGGCCTCTGTCAGTGCAGACCTTAAACTATACGATAATGGCCAGCAAATAGCGACGGCCACCGGTGTGGAACTGAACAGTACTTTGAGTGTCACTACGGTTGGATTGCACAAAATAGAAGTAGTGGCTACTGCCACCAATGAGGCCGATACCGCCTCTTTTATTTACTTAGTACCAGAGGTTTTACCTGCTCAAGATCCTCCTACAGGCACTGGACCGGGCATCACTTATTTGGATAATACGTCTGTCCGTTTGTCGCTGTACGCGCCCAATAAGCAAATCATATACGCCATCGGCGACTTTAACAATTGGATACCCAACCCGGCTTATCAACTGCGCAAAAGCCTCGATGGCAAGACTTGGTGGATTGATATCACAGGGCTTACGCCCGGCCAACCGGTGCGGTTTCAATATTTGGTAGATGGCACTTTGAAAATAGCCGATCCTTTGAGCACCCTTGTATTGGATCCTTGGAACGATGCCTTTATTTCGCCCTTGACTTACCCCAATATGCCGCTTTACCCAAGCGGTAAAACCACTGGCATGGTCTCGCTTATAGAAACTGGCCAAACGCCATTCAACTGGACGGCTACCAATTATGTGCGCCCAGAGAAAAAAGACTTGGTGGTTTATGAACTGTTGATGCGCGATTTCTTAGCCCGCCACGACTACCCAACCTTGTTGGATACCTTGGATTATTTGGAAAAAATGGGCATCAACGCCATTGAATTAATGCCGGTCAATGAGTTTGACGGCAATATCAATTGGGGTTATGGCCCTGCCTATCATAAAGCCTTGGATAAATACTATGGTGATCCGGCCTCGTTCAAAACCTTTATAGATGAGTGCCACCATCGGAACATAGCAGTGATCCTTGATGTGGTGTTCAACCATGCCACCGGAGCCAGTCCTTTGGCGCAACTCTACTGGGATTCAGCCAACAATCGCCCAGCGGCCGACAATCCGTGGTTAAACCCAATTGCGAAGCACGATTTTAATGTATTCAACGATTTTAACCACGAGTCGGTGCCGACCAAGGTTTATGTGAGGAATTGCCTTCAATATTGGCTTTCGGAGTACAAAGTTGATGGATTCCGCTTTGACCTTTCCAAGGGTTTCACTCAAAAAAATACCTTGGGCAACACAGGTGCTTGGGGCGCGTACGATGCCACCCGTATTGCGATCATCAAAGACTATACCAACACTATGTGGGCTGTAGATCCGACGGCGTATTCTATTTTGGAGCATTTTGCTGACAACACCGAGGAAAAAGAATTGGCTCAATTTGGTACCATGATTTGGGGCAACATGTGGGGTTCGTACAAGGATGTGGCTTTGGGCTTTTCAAGTGCCACGGCTGCCAGCCTAGCAGGCATCAACTACAAGCAGCGCACTTGGACAGTGCCGCACTTGATCGGTTATATGGAAAGCCACGACGAAAATCGCATTGGTTTTGAATGCAAAGAATTTGGAAACAGTGCCGTAGCAGATTATAATATCAAATCGTTGCCCGTTGCTATGCGCCGCCTAGAATTGGCGAATGCCTTGTTTTATACCATACCTGGGCCTAAAATGTTGTGGCAATTTGGGGAAATGGGCTACGATTTTCCGATCAATTATTGTGAAAATGGCACCGTCAATCCCGATTGTCGTACCGCTCCCAAGCCTATTCGTTGGGATTTTTTAGAAAATCCTTACCGGAAGCGTTTACAAAATATGATTACGGCATTGATACAATTGCGTACCAATAATCCCGTATTTTCTACCACTGATTATCAACTCTCTATTGGTAGCGGAGCGGTCAAATCTTTGAGGTTAAATAGTCCCAATATGAATGTTCACGTGCTGACCAATGTCACCACGAGCAACCAGAATGCGACTGCCAATTTTCAGCATACAGGCACTTGGTTTGAATATTTCACGGGTGCTACCTTGGAGGTGACCATGACCAACATGAGTATTCCTTTGAAACGTGGCGAATATCGGCTCTATACCGACAATTTTGTGGCTTTACCAGACGGGATCACATTTACCAGCAGTATAGAACCTACGGGCAATGTTAGCATGATGACGGTGTATCCAAATCCTGGCACTACGGAGGTTTACGTTGATTTTTCGATGGATCAACAAGCCAATATTCAAATGGATATGACTGATATTGCTGGAAGGATCATTGAAACGCGTTCTTTTGAGCGGGTTTCTGGCGATCAGCAAGTGTTGTGGAATATTGCGGCCTTGCCATCTGGATGTTATTTTGTGACCATCCGCGATGCCAATGGTCAAAGTGTCACGAGAAAATTGATGAAACAGTAGGTAACTATCCCGTCGCTTGCTCCCTGACCTGAAAATTAGGCTGGATAGTTACAACAATACTCAAGAAAACGGTGCGTTGCCTTGAGCAATGCGCCGCCTTTCCGCCCGCCCGATATAAGCGCGGGTGTCCACATATAAGGAGCGGCCACCTATACGGGTGAGCCGCTCCGATTTTTTAGGAATGGTGTCGAACTAAGTTTATACTGTTCTTTAGTATTCAACCACAAATTTCGTGGTTACTTTCCCATCCGCAGTTTCTAGCACCGCAAATAAAATGCCTTTAGCCTTAATCTCTTGTGTCGGCAAGACAATGCTGTTGTTGCCGGCCTCAAAAACAGATGTTTGGCTATGTACTACCTTCCCACTGGGGTCTGAAATGATGAAATACACCTTGGATTTGTTTGGTATATTGAACATAAACTGTGCTTTGTCCGTCACGGGATTGGGTTCTACGCGCAGGCTCAATAGTGTGGTAGCACTACTAGATTGGGCATGGTTTCGGTTGGTGACTTTGGGATCGGCAGCACTAAAAACAAAGGTAGTGTGGTGAAGCGGGACACCGTCGGCCTTAAAATCATAGAGCCAAAAATCGGTGCCATTTTGTAGGGCCTCTGTCAGTTTTTTTACTTGTTTACTCGCCAATCCATCCTCATTCACTTTTATAACCTGGTCTCCATATTTGATCCGAAATGAGATCTTGGAAACGAGTCGCCCTTCAAATACAAGCCTTGGTTTAGCCATCATCATGTTGATCAAGGATTGTATCTTACTCGGACTCATGAAAATCGTATCACCCTCCAATTCAAGGCTTTTTCGCTTCATACCCATTTCAAATGTCTCCCATTGAAAAAGATATTTGTCTGATAAGGCAGGCTTATTATTGTCGGTGCGGGCAGAAATTGTGATGCTTGCATTGGGCAGTTGAGTTCCATCTGCGGTTCTGAAATCGCTCAAATATATGGTTTCATCCGGCTTCATTTGATCCCGGATTATCTGTATAATCCCTTCTGGCACCACCCCATTGGAGATGGTTGTTACGGTCGTTTTATAGGTCATTTTGAACGTCAAGCCTTCCAAAAGAGATTGGTCGTTTGGGTTTTTTATTTTATACAAGCGAGGGCTCAGTTTCAATGTTTCCACAATATCTTTTACGCGCAAGGTATTTATTACCGTCACCATCTTCCGATCTGGTGTGATATTCAGATGTTTGCCTTGAAATACTACTCCATATTGTTTCAAAAATCTCGTACTAATCTGCCCCCACTGAAATGAGTAGTCACTTACTGCGGAACGGCGAAGGCGAAGCCTTGGGTCACCAGGGGAAACTAAGGTGAACGAGGCCATTTCTGGCTCAGATACTTGCGTAAATGTAGAAGGGATGGCCTCAGGTTCGATCTGTTTGGAGATCACTCGCCAATATAGGCCAATCCACTGTTCAGGCTTGATTTCATCTCGTTTAGATTCCAAAAATACTCGGAGTTCTGGAAGAGAAAAGGATTTTCCCATAGGAAAGATAAATGGACTAGGGCTTTTTTCTTGATCGAAGGATATACCCGAAATATCAAATGTAAGGTCGTAGTCCTTCAATTTTGCAGTGATGTTGTTTGTCTTTGGATCTATTTCCAGATACCCACCATCGGGCATCGTAATTTTTAAATCTGAATTCAAAATATTCCAAAATTCATCTACCAAATAAAATTGCCTATTAGGATCATACTCACCCCACTCTATAGAAGGCATCTGCGAGGATGGGTCTGAAAGATCGGGATTTTGTTGCCAATTGATCTCTCCTGCCGACTTTTTGGGTAACCAATTTGGAGGATTCTGGTCAAGGGTGAAGGTGATGGTGGCCTTGGCTCCATTGGGCAAAGTCAGATCTGTGATCTCAAATTGGTCGGCAGATGTAAAATTCAAAAATAGAGCCTCTGCTTCCGCACGGTAAGCAGAGAATATGGCCTCATCGCTGTAATTGCTTTTTAGATTCAAATGTTGAATTTTAAAATCAATCACTTGCTCCAAACCATGGCCATTGAACATCCGTGGCTCCCGATTCATAAGGCTTACTAAGAGTTCTTCAGGCGAAGTTTCGATACGCCCCATATAAGTGCCGCTGACCGCGTCGCGTTCGATCAGGCATTGGAGTGATCCCCAATAAAAGCGATAGGGTGTGGGTTCAATGGTGGTTGTTTTTTCGGATAAAATAGTGATTTCACTGAGGGTTTCGCTGTATTGAGCCACTTGTTGTACGGCTTGGTGCAAGGGCGCAGTGCCGGGCAGGTGTTCTATCAAGCGGAAAGAAAAAAGCAATAGCAAGGCCGTAAAAATAGGCAATGCCAGCAGGTACTTGACCCGACGTAGCGGGTGCGATGGATGCTTAGCGAGCATAATCAAACGATGTTTAATAAGTGAATGGAAAGTATTTACCAGTGCAGGCCGGGCCCTTGGCTCTGCAATCTGATGTTGAACCAAAAGGGTAGCATAAGCGTGGCGCTCTTGCGTTTGGTGCACCACATACTCATCTGCGATGTACTCGTGCATGGCGCAGAGGCTACTCCGAAACGCATGCATAAGCGGATTAAACCACTGTACCAAAACCATCAATTCCATCATCACTACATCCACACTGTGCCACTGTTTCACATGTACCAACTCGTGGGCCAGCAATAGCTTTTCTTCCTCATCGTGGTGATCCGTTTTATTCCAAAATATATATCCAAAAAAAGAAGCCGTTGGTGCATTTTCGCCCGCCAATACCGTGTGTGATCCTACCTGATACGCGGTCTTGCACCGCTTGACCAACTTATACAAAGCCCAAATCCTCACCATAAGGCGAATCAATAACAAGGCTGCACCGAAGAGGTACAAATACCAAATGACCTCGCCAAGGCTGATTTCCCAGCCACCATAGGCGGGCAAATTCAAGTTATAGGCTACTTGCTGCGGGACTGACTGCGCCTGCTCTACCAACCCTGGTAAGTATATTTCCGTTGATGAAGCCACAGGACTGGTATCAGAATTTGTAGCCTCTTGATGATATCGCAAAGGAATATTCAATGCAGGCAAGAGCAAAGCGACCAATGGAGAAAACAATAGGAAAATTCTATTCCACTGGAAAAATGTTTCACGGCGCAGCACTAGGTAATAAAAACCATAGAGCGCGGACAAACAGACTGCTGATTCAAGGATATAAATAGTCATTTTGGATGATTCTTTTTAATGGAGTCCAATAATTTTGTCAATTCATCAGTGTCAACCTTTTCTTCTTTCACAAAATAAGAAAGCATGGCCGCAGGAGAGCCACTAAAATAGTTGTCCATGAACCGCTGAAAGGCACCCTCGCGGTAATCTTCTTTCTTTAAAACAGGGAAATACCGATGTGTTTTGCCAAAGGCTTCGTACCCAACAAGCCCTTCTGATACCAATTTTCGAACGATGGATGAGACCGTATTATAGGGCTGTTTTTCTTCCATAGCCTCCAAAATGTCGTTGACAAAAGCGTGTTCCAAGCGCCATAAGATGGTCATCACTTCTTCTTCTTTGTGCGTAAGTTTTTTCATATTGAATGTATTATAGGCGCAAAGGTAAAACTAATATTTAGTTGTACAACTATTTTTTAGTTAATTAACTAAAAAATAGTTTTCCGAGTGCTTGAGTTGGATGAATGCGTGATGAGTGGCTACTATTTATTCTATTTTATGCTACTATCCAGAATAAATTATTGAATATTAATTTTAATCACCGATCTTTGTATCGCAAAATAGCGTTACTTCAAATATTATCACCAAGCCCAACTTATTATGCCATCATTTCAACCATGTATTCAACTGCTCTTCTGGTGCCTATTAGGCTTTTCTTCTTCCCTTCTGGCTCAGCAACCAACGGACAGTATTCCGATTTCGATTGTTAAAAACACAGATGGAAACCAGTTCATTGGAAAGATCACGTCCCAAGACAGTGCGTTTATAACCCTTGCGACAGAGAATTTGGGCGTAATGAAATTGCCTAAAAAATTCATTAAAACCATAAAGCCATTAAAGTCCAGTCAGATTGTGGGCGGTGAGTACTGGGCTGAAAATCTACATACGACCCGTTATTATTTCGCACCCAATGGGTATGGACTGAAAAAAAGGGAGGGTTACTATCAAAACACGTGGATATTCTTAAACCAAGCTGGTATTGGCCTAACTAATTATTTTTCCATTGGAGTAGGGGTACTTCCTTTATCATTACTGGGAAGCGATATAAACCCCCCTTGGGTAATGCCAAAGGTATCTATCCCGATTAAAAAAGATAAATTGAACATAGGAGTTGGGGCTTTTATAGGCGGCGTGATAAGAGAAGAGCCCAATTATCCACAAAGTAGTTTGGGCTTCGAACTACTGTATAGTAATATAACAGTGGGACCAAGACACCGCAACGCTACTTTTGGACTAGCATATGGGTATAGCGGAGGCAAATGGACTAATGCCATCCTCAATATGAGTTTCATGTGGAGACTGAATAAAAGATTTTTACTTATTTCCGAAAATTACATGTTTGTAAACGGAACTATACCACCCATCCTATCTGGAGGTTTCCGATTTCTCGCCAAAAAAGTGGCCATAGATATCTGTGGCTTTAACGTTTTAGGATACGAAGAATTAGGCGACTTAATCCTCAGTCCATGGGTGAGCATCCATGTGCCCTTTGATCTGAATACAAAAACACCCAACATGCCCTAAAACTCAATCTCATAGCACCCAGCATCCGGAGTTAAGCCATCTCGTACTTTTCCATCCAAGTCTTTTTCAAGACCTTGAATGGGCAAAGCGTACTTATTGGCACGCGAGTGCATACTATCCAGCCTAAATTTATCTTGGTTGGGATTTAAGAATATGGTATCTTTATTGGTGGCAAAAATACAAGGATTACAGTAATCCTTAAATGCTGGATAACCCTCGGGAGTAATCAAATCTTTCACCCGAACAATACAGTTTTTGAGTTCGTAATCCAGCCCATTTTCCACTGCTGTTTTGCTAAATATGGTGATTTGGTCTTCTCTACTCCCCATGAAAATACAATTGTTGAACCGCGCCTTCAAGGGATTGGATGCATAATTGTTGCAGCCTTCATCCAGACAAAGAATATTACCGAAACGGATCGCTTCCCCATCTACCCCATAACTGGCCGCCGTACAGTAATCAAACTGATAATCGCCCCCATATTCCAACTGAATAGAGTATCCAGTATTGGAATAAAAAAGGCAATTATCGGCGCTTATCTTGGCGTGTATCCCTATCAGTCCAGTACCAGCGGTATTGTATATTTGAGTGTTTTTCAAGGTCAACTCTGCCGCAGAGTCCACCCGAAGGCCAATAATCGAATTTCTAATAATACAATGCTCAATCCGGTGTCCACGGGTATTTTCTTGAAGCCAAATTCCCGTCCATTGACCGGGATCTTCGTTGAATTCCGATTCCAAACGATCGCTTTCAAAAATGACAGGTTTCTCAAGCGTGCCTTCTACCAATAATTTCCCTTGGTTATAAAAAGCCAAAAACCCATCGTTGTACCGATAAAACCCAGTGGTATCTTCCACCTTACCCAATCCTCCGTGCACATATACCCTTGCGCCTGCGGGAATGCGCACCGTACAAGAGTCTATGAATAATAATCCATAAATGACATACGGGCGAGGATCATCCCAAATCCATTCGCCACCCTGACAATTATAACCTGCCAAACCACCAGCCCCAAATCGAGAAGGCAAATACACCGCATTTTGTCCCCAGGCTTCCAATACCACTTTTTGGACATTACCATTGGTTTCAAACACAATATTTTCATCCAAAACAAAGGGGCTGCTTTGATCATTGGGGTTCACCGTGACCTCCGCAAACACATAGAGGCTATCATTGGGTGCTATTTCAATATTTGTCTGATCGTCGCCAGAAATTCCATCAATATTCAGATTGAACCGCGATGCGCTTCCGTTTTCTAAATAAATTCTAGAAATTCGGATGCTGCGTTTATGCGTATTATACAATTTTAGTATCCGCGTAGCAGATCCTAGTTGCGTAAAAACAGTGTCAAATCGTAGGGTGTCTGTCGAAAACGCCAGTTTGTCGCCGGTAGCAGTAGTAAAACGTTCTTTTTGACAAAACGTGAAGCAGCAAATAGTGACAACAACCAGAAGAATATAGCGCATGTGGGTAGTTTTATGCTTTGACGGTGTATGGGCAAAATAGATTGGTGGCAAAAGTACGGTTTTGGTTGCCAGTCAGAGAAATAAAATAGATTCGCCTTTTGGGAGGGCTACTTATTGTTTCTCCGTTCCTTGAGCAAACCACCAAAAAAATTATAGACCTTATATATTTCAAATAAGAAGTGTAACTTTGCCACATGTATGCATACCTAAAAGGAGAAATAACCTTCCGCAGTCCCACTTTTATCGTCGTAGAAGCCGCCGGGGTAGGTTATCACGTTAATATACCATTGAGTACCTATACGGCCATTGAAGGGCAAGAAAGGACTACGATCTATACCCAACTCATCGTACGGGAAGATGCCCATACCCTGTATGGATTTGCTACCCAAGCCGAGCGCGGCCTATTCAATCAACTTCTCAGCGTTACCGGAGTGGGTGCCAATACGGCTCAACTCATCCTTTCATCTATGACTGTAGATGAAATAAGGGCTGCAATACTTGGAGAGCAAGCACACGTGCTGCAAAAGGTAAAAGGTATTGGTGCCAAAACCGCCAAACAGATTATCTTGGATCTAAAAAGTAAACTCACCAAGGATGCTTCCGAAGGGTCGCCTGTCTTGTTGCCATCCGTTGACAATGCCGTGCGCGAAGAAGCACTCATGGCCCTTGTTTCCCTTGGTTTCAATCGGATAGCCGTTCAAAAAGCCTTAAATAATGTAATGAAAGACAGCCCTAACTTATCAAAAGTGGAAGAATTAATCAAATTGGCATTGAAGACATTGGCGTAGTGGAGGGAGGAGAAGGATCTTCACCACAAAGGAACAGAGGAACGGAGATACCACGGAGGTTTTTTTTCGTAGGGTACACGGAGGGGGAGATTACTCATTCGTAATTAGTGATTATTTATTCGTAATTATTCATATTTTTTATGGCAACATCTACATTTTTAGGAGAACTCATTGGCACAATGGTACTCATTTTACTGGGCAACGGCGTGGTAGCCAATGTTTTGCTCAACCGATCTAAAGGTCAAAACAGTGGCTGGATGGTCATCACCGCTGGGTGGGCATTTGCAGTGACTATTGCTATTTTTGTGGCTCAAAAATTTGGCAGTTCAGGGGCACACCTCAATCCTGCAGTCACGATAGCGATGGCTATCAAATCAGGAGACTGGTCTAGTGTCGGCCCCTTCATTGCGGCACAAATGATTGGTGCATTTTTGGGTGCTGCATTGGTTTGGGTGCACTATTTGCCCCATTGGGCAGTATCCGATGACCGCGATGCCAAGTTAGCCATTTTCAGTACTGGCCCCGCCATTAGGCATACCACTGGCAATTTGATCAGCGAAATCATCGGCACGTTGGTCTTGGTTGTAGGCGTTGTTTCGCTATATGCCACAGATCGCTCTGGATTATCACCCGTATTGGTAGGCATATTGGTTTGGTCTATTGGCCTTTCCTTGGGCGGCTCTACGGGCTATGCCATCAATCCAGCCCGCGACCTTGCCCCTCGTTTGGCTCATGCTATACTACCCATAGCAGGCAAAGGCGGCAATGATTGGGGCTATGCTTGGATCCCTGTAGTGGGCCCTATTATAGGTGGTATTTTAGGCGGCGTTATAGCAGCCATGGTCGGATAAGTAACAGTGAAATAATAATTTACCCATGAAATTATACTTGTTTGCAATATGGATTTTGTTTCTACCTGTGCTATGCTTGGCGCAGGTAGAAACTACCGTTGTGCAGGATACCCTGCAAACGTACGACGAAACGGAAATCCCCATAGAGGCGCAGGTTGAGCCAGCAGAGGATGGGGATGAATCATACCTTGATGATGAGGTAATGCGCAAGCCTTATGTAGCCCCGCCCGTCCAACCCATTGTGCTGCGCGAACCCAGTCCGGGCAAATGGGATGATGCCGGCAACGGACTAGATTATAGTAAAGACGTGCCTACTCCACCCAAAGAAGTAAAACAGAAGGTTCGAACCAATAGTGGCTTTGATTGGACTAATACCTCAAAGTTTTTAGGAAACCTACTTCAAATATTTGCTGTACTCGCTGCAATCATGGCGATAGGCATGGGTATTTACAAGATGCTTTCCGCCCCTCAAAACCGCATAGTAGCCAAGGATGGCGTAGAAATCACCCAAGAAAATCTTGACCTTTACATCCATGAAACCGATTTGGATATATTTTTGAAAAAAGCACTTGAATCCAGTGATTATCCACTGGCGGTACGTTTGTATTTTTTGCAATCCATCAAAAGGCTTTCTGAAAACAATGCCATTGACTGGTCGAAAGAAAAAACCAACCGGGAATACCTCCGCGAAATGCGGGCACATCGCCTCCACGAAGATTTCCGCCTGCGTACCCACGATTATGAACGCATCTGGTATGGCAATCAGCCCTTGGATGAATCTACCTTCAAGCGGCTTCAAATCAAGTTTCAGGGATTTTTGGGAGGAATTTAATTTTTCGCACCCAACCTATTCCATATAAGATTCGTCATCAAGGTTATGATCACATCTTAATGGTATATAGCATGAAATTTCATAAGTATTGGTTCTTTTTTTTGGGTATCGCCCTTTTTCAAACCTCTGTACAAGGGCAACGATTACACCGTCCGGTTTGGCAAGAGTTGGATGGATGTTGGAAAGAAAACGGATTACATACTGCCCGGTACATAGACTGGTCTTGGCCATCCAATGATACACTCAGGTTTAGGCAGTTTCGCTTAAACGGAACGGATACGATCCTGCTACTCAGTGGCAAGTGTAATCCATTTGATGAGGAAGTAATCCTACAAGTACTAGACCAGAGCAATCAACAAAATTACCAATTTGCCTTATTAAAAGAATTCAATCATGCCCTTGTTTGGCAGAATAAAAACCCTAAATCAAATCTCCAAACCCTAGAATGGCAAATGATTGAAGGGAAAGCCATCATGATAGAAAATGGTATGATCTCAAATTATAAAAGCATCAGCGTTCAGGAAAGGCCTTTTCTCACGATTGGTCTGCAGGGCGGATTCTTTTTCAGGGGTGCCCGGACAAATACACCTAACCTATATGGATCTAGCCACTTTGAGCCAACCTCTGGGTACGATGCTACGGTATCTATTGGTATTTTGGGGGGACAGTCTCCTATAGGAATCAGCATAGAAATGTCCCCATATCAATACCGACTAAACTTTAAAAGTGAGACTAATATTCCCGATAATATTTATATGTATAATGGCCAATTCACACAATCAGGCATTCGCTTGGCCTTTGTTCCTCAAGTTTTTTTTGGAAAAAAACAATGGATCGGTATCCAACTAGGGTCATATTTTGACTTGAAAAGAAGGAGTGTTTTTAGGGGCATTGCTACGAATAATGGGGTAGCAGTCTCCAGTTTTAATGCGATAGAAGAAAATTCATATGCATCCTCATCAAGGGGAATATTCACAGGTATATCCCTTAATGCTCCTTGGAAATATAAGGTGAAACCGTTCATTTTGGGGCGTTACTATCTTAAAGATGCTTTTTCAATCAGTTTGGGGGCAAAAACTCAATTTTGAGCCATATTTCAAATAAAGAGAAGGCTGTTTCATAAACCTAATTTTTAATAAAAATTGTGGCCAAACTTTATTGATGGGTTTGAGCCTTTAGATTTCAGAAGTTTGTAGAAGTAGAATTAGGAGTGGCTGTCAATTAGTCATCCGATGAATTGAAGTCATCGGATGACTAATTGAGCACCGTTCCTAAGGAACCGTCACCGTCCCAATATGGAAATTACTTTTTGATAAGAAGCGAGGCTTAAACGACACAAAAAACAATGATTTTGGCGATATTTGTGTACTATTGTTAGGCACAAATAAAGATTCAATATCGGAAGCCTCAAACAATTGCTTGCGTACTAATTTTCCATCTTCGCCCAAAGTAGTCATTACGGCCACACAGTCTTTGAATTTATTCATCAACTTAGGCTTCGGATTAACCACTGGCGATTCCATATTGTCTTCGTCCTCATTGTAGAAAAATGAAACCTTGTTCCCATGTATCAATGAAGTGTAAGAAAGGAAATAATTGGTATTTACACCCATTTGTCGCTTGGGCAACATGATTACCTTCGATATTGTACCATCAGGATTTACGCTGAACATCACCACATCGTTGCTATGGTAGTAGGTGGTAGTGGTGGTAGTACGACCATTGTAACTGGTAACTGTGTATGAATAATTTTCTTCAGCCACTACAAGAGCTGACTCATCGTCGCGAACGAAGAAATCACTAAACTTGAAGGACGCATCCAGACCTTCGTCGCCAGTTTTATCCTTACTGGTGTTTTTACTGCCCAGTATTTTAAGATCAGATGCTGAAAATTCTTTTTTGTTGGCTGTTTTAGTAGTGCCATCGGGATTGAGCTCCAAAAAGAATACCCCTTGGATACTACCGCCTTTGGTATTAGAGTAGAATCCAGCACACTTCATACTCCCAGAATTGCCTACCGACAGCGCAGCACCCCTGATAAAGGAATCGCCCAATTTAAGGATGGATTCTTGTGGCGTTTCGCTGTCTTTTGTGAAATGATACAAGACTACATCGTAAGCAGGAACCGATTTTTTCTTCTTATCCTTCTTGCTTTCCTTTGCTTTTCGGCCTTCATATACTTTCGCCAATATATAAACATCGCCTTCATTTTGGAGGTGGGTGGCTAAGAGTTCCACTTGTTCTTCTGTATGATTGATGGCTACCTTGCGCGACCAAGCAACATTCAGATCTTTGTCTAGGACCGATAGAAATACTTTGAATTTTTCTTCATCCCGATCATCGTCAGAGATGGCGCTGAATAAGAGTTTCGTAGAATCCCTCGAAACTGCCCAATTGACTGTAGGAATATCGCTGCGCTCCTCGTACTTAAATTTGGCAATGTCAACGGGTTTTGACGCTTTTCCAGCCAAATCTATCGGGATAATACTATACCTGATATAATCTTCTTTTTTGTTGTTTTCAGAAAACAACCAAGCAAACCGCCCTTGAAAATAACGAACATCCAAAGATGAAATGCCTTTGCGTTCCGATTTAAATTCTTTACTATAATCTAAATTGAACTTAGCATCGTATTTCTCCAAAATCATGGTAGAACTAGTGCTGAACATCCCATCGTACTCATAAAAGTACATATAATGGCCACCATCGTTTGAGTAAAGATGATCTTGAAAGGCTTTTTTCTTGCTCAGTTTAAATTCTGGGCTGATTTTGACTACTGGCTTTTGAGCCATCAAATTACAGGCAACCAAGATGAGTAGGGTTGTTAGGATCCTCATAAACATATTTTATATTTTAATGTAATGTAATAGAATTTGATACTATAACGCAAAAATAGAAAAATCTCGCGCATGAAAATATTTTTTTATGAAAAAAAATACGAAGTAGGCACAAAAAACAAAGGCCGCCCAATTGGGGCGGCCTCACGAACTTTTGACCGTTCGCCTATTTCTTGGGAAATAGTGCATCACGTAGTGGTAGAAGGCTAATAAATATTACTTAATTTGGCTGAAAACCATAATTGGCCAAAATCTTTTCTTTCAATTCTTTTCTCGCAAAGAAAATGCGGCTCTTCACTGTACCCAATGGAAGATCTAATTGCTCCGCGATCTCTTGATATTTGTAACCTTCAAAGTGCATAATAAAAGGAACCCGAATGCTGTCATCCAAGACTTCTACCATTGCATTGATTTCTTTCAGCAAAATGCCTCCTTCAGCAGCATTGTCAGTGGCATGTGAACCGGAGTTCAAATAATACTGATTATCCGTGGTATCAAGAATGGTATTTGATTTGATTTTTTTGCGGTAATTGTTGATAAAGATGTTCTTCATGATTGTGAACATCCAAGCTTTAAAATTGGTATCGGGCTGAAATTTATCGCGGTTAAACAAAGCACGATAAGCAGTCTCTTGATATAAATCCTTAGCATCGTCCGAATTCTTCGTTAGGTTATAAGCGAAAGAATGCAACAATGTTGTAAGATGTGTTAACTTAGTATTGAATTCGATGGCAGTCATAATAAGACCTCCTTTTTGATTAAGATTTAATTGATAGTACAAAGGTAAGGTTTGTTGAACATTCCACCTAATAATATTAAACATTTTTTTTAGTGGATTTGCTAAATATAATCATTTAATTAAAAACATAATATTCAAATTATTGATTGTCATTTATTTATGTTATTTAGATGTAATCTAACTAGAAAAATTATTTCATAAAAAATTGAAACTTAACATTGGATTAACTTGCTAAAGCAAGCCCAAGTCATACATTCGAGAAAAATTGTTTAATAATTTCAATCTCTATTCAATGATATGTGGGACAGTGCAGCCAAACAATTTGCTATTTAGATGTACCTTGATGCAAACTTAGTACGATATTTTACTTTTTTTCGAAACCAGATATATTTCTTACTACCTTTGTAACAATTTATTCATTTACAGTTCATACTCATGTTGAAGGCAGCACTTTTAGATATGTACAACGGCGAGAACAATCGTGGTATCCCGATGTTGAAAAACATCCTGCACCGCTATGCCGATTCTATGGTTTTTGATCATTTTGACGTGCGGGCGCGCACAGAAGTGGCAGACCTTTCTTATGACATATATGTGTTTTCTGGCGGGCCCGGAGATCCGCTGGAGCAGGGCGGCAATTGGCAAAAACCATTCTTTTCCTTGATCCAATCACTCTGGCAGCACAATCAACTGGAGAAAGATCCAAGTCAAAAAAAATATGTTTTTTTTATTTGTCACTCCTTCCAAATGGCCTGTCACCATTTTGATCTAGGTGAAGTATCAGAGCGGTATAAAATGTCGTTTGGCACCTATCCAGTTTATAAAACAGCCAAAGGCAAGGAAGAACCTTTTTTTATGCCACTTACAGAACCCTTTTATATAGCAGACTTTAGGCGGTATCAGGTTACGAAGCCGAATATGGCTAAATTTCACGAACTCGGCGCATCCATCTTATGTCTTGAAAAATTGCGCCCCCACGTACATTATGAACGCGCCATTATGGCCATCCGCTTTAGTCCCGAAATGATTGGTACCCAATTTCACCCAGAGGCTGACCCCGAAGGATTGCTAACCTACTTTATGGACGAGGCGCGCAAAAAATCTATCATTGATGAGCATGGGGAACCACGCTACAACCGAATGCTCAAAGACTTGGCCAATCCTATGAAGATACAGCACACATTTGAAACCATCATTCCATCGTTTTTAGAGCATTCCATTGGCATATTGCAAGCCAATGAAACTTTTGAAATGGCATAATCACCCACTAATATTACCAAATAATGACCTACGAAGTAAAAGACACTGTTCTGCTCGATATTAGTATTGAGCGTTTTGAGTACAACCCAGGTGTACCCGTGCTTACCAATATTCATCAAAAAGTACACGATATAGTCATCTCTGGTACCACCCAAGGGCAGGTCGTAGCCATTCTGGGGCCGTCGGGTATCGGAAAATCAACCCTCTTTGAAATGATTGCTGGGCTGCGTACCCCCACCAAAGGACAAGTGCAAGCATATAATTCCGAAAAAAATGCTTTAGTGCCCGTGAAAACGGGTATGGTTGGCATGATTTACCAGTCGTATGATCTTTTCCCGTTTCTGACCGTCCGTGGTCAACTGGATTTGGGCGCCCGCAAAGGGCATTTGACTGGGGATGCCGCCACTCAAAAAGTAGCATTCTACCTAGATCATTTTAGGCTCAAAGAACACGCCAGAAAATACCCCAATCAATTGTCGGGAGGCCAACGTCAAAGGCTTGCCATTGCTCAACAACTCTTGTGTAGCAATACGGTATTACTCATGGATGAGCCATTCAGCGGTTTGGATCCATTGTTGAAGAATTCTATTTGCGAATTGATCGCCGATGTATCAAAACTAGACGAATTGATGACTATTTTGATCGTTTCACACGATATTGAACCAACTTTAGCTATTTCTGATACCGTGTGGCTCATGGGCAAAACTGCCGATGGCAGTGCCACCATCACAGAGACGATAGACATGATGAAACTGGGCTTCTGTTGGCGAAACGATATTCGCGAAGATCGAGGATTCCAACAGTTGGTGGCCGATGTTACCAAGAAGTTTCGCCAATTGAGCGAAGGGTGATTGCCGAGAATGGTATTACAATTGCAAGATTCGTCATTACTCACTACCTAACATGTCTCCATTAGCAGAAAGGATGCGCCCTCAAAATTTGGAATCGTACGTAGGGCAACAGCACCTCGTCGGAGACGGGGCTGTGCTTCGACAAGCCATTGAGCGCGGCAAAATACCTTCTTTTATCCTTTGGGGGCCGCCTGGTGTAGGCAAAACCACCCTTGCGCAGTTGATCGCTAAGATCTTGGACAAGCCTTTTTATCAATTGTCGGCGGTCAATGCTGGCGTGAAAGACATTAGGGATGCCATTGAGAGTGCCGACAAACAGAATCTTTTCCAGCAAAAAGGGGCTATTTTATTCATTGACGAAATCCATCGTTTTTCAAAAAGCCAGCAAGATTCTTTGCTCGGTGCAGTAGAAAAAGGGATCGTCACCCTCATCGGTGCTACCACCGAAAACCCCTCTTTTGAGGTGATCCCGGCACTGTTGTCCCGTTGTCAAGTGTATGTATTGCAGCACCTGACCAAATCAGAACTGATCGGCATAGTGGATCATGCTTTGGCGCATGATGAATACCTCAAGCATTTGGATATTGAAGTAGTGGAACATGATGCCTTGTTGCTATATTCCGGTGGCGATGCCCGCAGGTTGCTCAATGCCTTGGAGTTGATAGCCAATTTTCGGGAGCCAGATCAGACATTTTTGATTACCAACGATGTGGTACGCAACATCATACAACAGAATAGCGCACTTTACGACAAAACGGGTGAGCAGCACTACGATATTATATCGGCATTCATCAAAAGTATGCGCGGTAGCGACCCCAATGCGGCGGTGTATTGGCTGGCTCGTATGCTTGATGGTGGGGAAGATATTGGATTCATTGCCCGACGTATGGTCATTTTGGCCAGCGAAGATATAGGTTTGGCCAATCCCAATGCCCTACTCATGGCCACTACTACCATGGATGCGATCAAGATGATCGGGATGCCGGAGGCGCGAATCATACTGTCGCAATGCACGATTTATTTGGCCACCTCGCCCAAGAGTAATGCTTCTTATCTGGCGATTGATAAAGCCTTGGCTTTAGTGAAACAAAGTGGAAGCCTCTCCGTACCTTTGCACTTGAGAAATGCACCAACCCAATTGATGAAAAACTTAAACTATGGCTCAGGCTACCAATATGCCCATGATTTCAAGGGCAATTTCGTGCAACAAAATAACCTGCCCGATGAGGTAAGCGGTACCATACTTTATGAACCGGGTCAAAACCAAACCGAAGAAAAAGTACGCCAAAAACTGAAAGAAGACTGGAAAGGAATGTTTGATTACAAGTAATGCATTTATATGATATCTGAACCATTTCGCATCACGGTCAATGACCGACTAGAGATAGAAGCACAGCCGACTGATGCTCAGCAGTTGGATGTAGTCGTCAATGAAGACGGCTCCTTTCACATACTAAAGGACGGTAAGGCATTTCATGCTGTGCTGGTGGAGGCTGATTACGCCTCGCGCATGTTTACTTTTAGAATAAATGGGAATCGGATCACGACAAAAATAGCAGACCACTATGCGCGACTCATCCAACAAATGGGATTGAGTGTGGGCGGAGCCCAAAAAGTAAACGTGGTGAAAGCCCCCATGCCGGGTTTGGTGCTGCAAGTAGTAGCAACCATTGGTCAAGAGGTTCAGAAAGGCGATACTTTGCTCATACTGGAAGCCATGAAAATGGAAAACGTGATCAAGGCTACTGGTGATGGGCGCGTAAAATCCATAGCCGTACAGAAAGGAGCAGCGGTAGAAAAGGGGCAGTTATTGATCGAATTTGAGGGTTAGTAACGGCGAAACAACAACTTATCAGTTAGGAAAAGTAATGCTAAAAGCACTTCCTTTGCCAAGTTCGCTTTTCACATCCACCAATCCATTGTGAGCCGTCAGTATGGCCTTTACATAACTCAACCCAAGGCCAAAGCCTTTCACATCGTGTACATTGCCTGTGTGGGCGCGGTAAAATTTATCAAAAATGTGCTTTCGCACCTCTTTATTGATCCCAATTCCTTTATCCTGAACAGTGATCTCAACGCCAATAGGCGTGTCACGCGTGAGTACCTTTATTTCGGGTTTGTCCAAACTATATTTATTGGCATTGTCAAGCAGGTTGTGAATCACACTGGCAATATGGGTGGCATCGCCCTGTATGATGGGTCTCGCTGACTGCAAATCGGTAGTGAGCGACCCCTCCCTTTTTTCTACTTGAAGGCTAAAGTTGAGTGCTACTTGCTCGATCATTTCGTGCAGATTGACATCGCTTATCCTGAGTTCAAAATCCTTTTTATCAATCATGGCTACTTGCAACACCCGCTCTACCTGAGAGTTCATTCGCCTGTTTTCTTGACGGATGATTTCCGTAAAACGCCTGATTTTATCGGGATTGTTGATGATCGTGGGATTGCTAATGCTATCGGCAGCCAGCGAAATAGTGGCGATAGGTGTTTTGAACTCATGGGTCATATTATTGATGAAATCCGTTTTGATTTCCGAGAGTTGCTTCTGTCGGAATATTACCTGAATGGTGTACCAAAAACAAAACAAAATGATGCCTGTAAAAAGAATCGAAAGCAGTAATGTACCCAGTGCGGAGCCTAAAACCAAGGTAGCACGATTGGGAAAATACAGGGATAAATGCCCCGGTGTTTCGGTCTCACCCGTAAAAAGCGAAACCCTGTAAGGTGAGTTGTACAGCGTAGGGGCTCCTCCATATTGGATCTGGGGGCCGCTTTCTTCTACCACGAAGTGGTCATTCACGATCACATAACTTTCCCTCGATTTGGAATAGATACCATACTCGTTGGGTGAAGAGATACCCCTGCTACTCAATTCTTCTTCTATATAAGTTTGGAGTAGATCCAAAGGGATACGTTCGGCCAATGATTTCATATTGCCCAACTGGTTGGCTTTCATTATTTCAAGCGCAGCTACATCTGTTTGGTCAAATTGGCTACTATCTTGAGTCTGTACCTTCACTTCATCTATGACCTGAGCAGCATCGTACGTGCGTAGGCGGTCGGCTACGCGGTTTAAGGCTTCAAACACAGTTTTGTCAAACTGTGCCTCATTGAGCCTGATGTTCCAACCGATCCAATATATTTGAAGACAAATAATACCGATCAGCGCGAGCGACATCAACCAGATAATCCACTTTATGCGCTTAGCATTCATATAGAAAATAAAAAAAATGAGCCACCCATGTTAAGGGATGACTCATTCAGTTGAGTGACCACGACTGGAGTCGAACCAGCACATCCGTAAGGACACTACCCCCTCAAAGTAGCACGTCTACCAATTCCGCCACGTGGCCAATATTGCACAAAAAGGCTTTTTTTCAAAAGCGAGCGCAAAGATACTGGTATTTTTTATTAAATAAAAATACCAGTACTAATATTACTGAAACATATCCCGAACGCGATCAAAAAAACCACGCTCATCTTTACCCGGATTGGGCTGCATGTTGGGCATGTGGCGCAATTTTTCGAGCAATTTTTCCTCTTCGTCATTTACCTTTTTAGGTGTCCAGA
The DNA here is from genome assembly GCA_031373665.1 of Saprospiraceae bacterium. Taxonomy (GTDB): domain Bacteria; phylum Bacteroidota; class Bacteroidia; order Chitinophagales; family Saprospiraceae; genus M3007. Next base: position 36,703 of record JANMMZ010000020.1, read on the forward strand.
CATTGACATGTATCAGCTGGTCGCCCCTTTGGTAACTTTGCAAGGCTGGCAACCCTTTATCTTTCAATCGGAATATTTTCCCTGATTGTGTGCCAGGTGGTACCGTAATCCGCGCTTTACCATCAAGGGTTGGGACATCTATTTTGGTTCCCAGAGCAGCATCGGCAAAGTTGAGAAACAATTCATAGATCACGTTGTTGCCTTCACGGGTCAATTCATCGTGCGGTACTTCTTCAATAGTAATGAGTAGATCGCCAGCGCCGCCGCCTTTGGCACCCGAATTTCCTTTTCCAGTCATTGACAATTGAATGCCCTCATTTACGCCGCCTGGGATATCAACTTCTATGGTTTCTTCTCCGAATACGCGACCATCGCCTTTACAAACATTGCAGGGAGACTTGATGGTGCGACCTGAACCACTGCAAGTGGGGCATTGTGCAGCCGTTTGCATCATACCAAACGGAGTTTGGGTCACTCTATTAACGGTGCCAGCTCCACGGCATGTCGTGCAGGTTTCTACAGAGGCTTGATCGCGAGCGCCACTTCCATTGCAAGTATTACAAGCCACTTGCTTGCGTACTTTTATTTTTTTATTGACCCCAGTGGCTATTTCTTCAAGGGTCATTTTTACTTTAATGCGTAGGTTAGAGCCGCGTTCGCCACGGGGTCTTCCGCCGCCGCCGCGTGATCCGCTACCGCCAAAGAATTGGCTAAATACATCGTCGCCCTCAAACCCAAAACGGCGCAGGATATCGTCCATATCCATGCCTTGGAAGCCGCCACCGCCGCCGCCCATTCTTTCGAGACCCTCATGTCCATGACGATCATATTGAGCCCGTTTTTGTGGGTCGCTCAACACTTCATAGGCTTCGGCAGCCTCTTTGAATTTATCTTCTGATGCCTTTTCACCTTGATTGCGGTCAGGGTGATGCTCCAATGCTTTTTTCTTGTATGCTTTTTTTAAGTCATCAGCGTTGACCGTTTTTCCTACGCCAAGTACTTCGTAATAATCTCTCTTCTTCATTCTTTTTAGTTTTGAACTCTTTTTGGTCGTTTGGTGGCTTTAAAAATAATTCCAAAGGGATTGAACATGAATAACCCTTTTAATGTTTCTTAAAGTGCCAAAGTAGAACTCAGTAATGGTTAAAATTTTACAATTAATTTATTTTCATTAGGTAGAATACAGAATTAAATATTTAATCTTCATCTGTAAGTTCCTTCCCTTTGTTTTTTGAGGGGTTGAATACATTTCTAGGTTTGTATCCATGAAAACCCGTATTTTGTAGTAAATCAATCGTTCTTTAAAGTTGAATATCTTGCTCATCGGCGACTATGATTTTGTTATGCACTGAGTCACTATAGATCGGATATATGTTTAGATATCTTCGTGCTTCCATACTGCAAAGATAGGTGCGCGTTATTTTATCATCTTAGATTCTGCCTACTATCCATTGTATAAATTTCATTTTTTATAAATGGACTTGACTGACCACTTAGTAACGGTGAAAAAATACCGTTTGAGTTCCCAATATTTCCCCGTCCAAATGCGCCGTTAAAAAGTACACCCCTGCTGCAAGCCCTTCCGTTTGGAGCGAAAAAACCTGTTTGCCAATTGTTTTTTCTAAAAATGGGAATGTCCTAACTGTTTTTCCGCCTGCATCCGTCATTTCAAACCGGATTTTTCCAGTGCGTTTTAAGTCTATTTCGACGCTCAAAAAACCGTCCGCTGAGGGATTTGGAAAAACCCGCAACGCGTTTGATTCCACAACTTCCGTGGTCGCGCTTGCTGCTGGCTGCCCTGGCAAAATCCGCACAATGGCAGCTATCGAGGGAATGTCGTCCACCATTGCCCATAGCAAATACCAGCCCGGCATCGAGCGCAGCGAATCGTTTGGGACAATGGCCTCGATAGATTGGCCTAGTTGCGAAAAAGCGAGGTCGAGGAAGCGGTTTTCCCCGGAGTTCATCATGTGGGTGACAGATTGGGTGCTTTGCAGCACGACGGCAGTCGGCGCGTTGGTGCGCCTGATGTCGAAGCGGATGGTTTCGCCGCGCTGGAAGTCCGTTTTTTCCAAGTTTAAAATCTGCGGGCGCACGCCCCGGAACAAATACGGCGGGTGGAATGCATCAATAATACTCTGAGGCGGCTCATTGCCTGGCTGGCCTTCGCCGCCCACGACGATGACCCGCCCGTCGGGGACAAGTATGGCCAACGCGTGGTATTCGCGTTTTCGGGGCATGGGCGTGAGCCGTCGCCAGTTGTTCAAATAGGGGTTGAACAGGTCGGTCAAATCCATATAGCCCCATTGGTTGACGGGCGTTGGGTCGGTCGGGGTTTCTTTAAAGCCGGCCAGCGTGAGGATGTTGCGGTCTGGCAGCAAGACCGTTTCGGGGCGCGAACGGAGCGGTGCGAAATGTGTGCCGAGCGACCAAGTATTGGTCTCCGGGTTGTAACGTTCTACCAAATTGCCGCCGTTGCCTACTGGAAAAGGCTTGAAACCGATTGCAATCACCTCGCCTTCCGGCAAATGCACCAGCTCGTGGTCAACGTGGTCGCCGTTGGGCATCCGGTTGCCCTGTACGAAATCAGCGGCCAGTTCCCATTGTTTTGTTGCAGGATCGAAGAGTTGCGGCGGGCGGAAGGTCATCAAAGCCTTTCCGCTGTAAAGGGTCAAAATGGGGGATTGATCGTTGCCAATGGCGATAGTGTCTGCCCATTCGGTCGTGCCAGTGAGTGGGTCGTACAGTTCACTCGTGTTCATGCGGATGGGGTTGTTCAGGCCGCCACCGCCGACAATCAGGAGCCGCCCATCGGCCAGTTGAGTCATGGAGGGATACCAGCGGTAATCGAGCATTTTGGGTAGCGGTTGCCATGTTTTTGTCAAAAAATCGTACTGTTTGATTTTTTGCGTGCCAGGGCCATAGATCTCCATTTCGGTGCCGCCAGCCATGACGACTTTACTGTTCCACATCAGTTTTGAGGCAACGCAGCCTTGTACTTTCGTGTCGCCAGGTACTTTCAGCGTGTCATTGGCCGAAGGGTCGAAAGCAAATGGGTCTTTCGTATTGTGACAATAATAAATAGTGCCATCGGGCAGCAAAACGCCTAAATCCGTGCCACCTAGTGGCTCGGGCGAGTTCATAATTGTTGTCCAAATGCCCATCTCTGTTTCGGGAGCGAGTTGCGAATTGTGAATAACAGAACCCATGATACCCGTTGTGGTATTTTCAAAATAAGCAAAACCAGGTTTTGCCACGCCGAACATGAAATAATTGGGGTCGAGGTTTTCAAAGAGATAGACTCCATTGGCATCCGTCCATGTTTCTTTGAACTTGGTCGTGTCGACCAAAAAAACAGTCACGCGGGCACCTGCGACAGGTGCGCCAAATTGGTCAGTGACCGTGCCAGTGAGGGTTTGCGCAGACGCGAAAAAAGGGCAAGTCAATACAAAGACTATTGGCAGTACTTTTTGGCAAACAATTTTTTGAATATCCATCAGATAGAATACAGAATTATGTATTTAGCCCTCGGCGATAAGTTTCTTAGCCTTGGTTTTTTTGAGGGGTTGAGTAATAGTGGTATCTCTAGTTTTGGATCCTTGAATATGTGCGCGTTATTTTGTTATCCTAATAGTATATGCTCTCTATTGATTTTAAATCAATAGAGAGCATATACTATTTAGAACCTACCTTGATCGGATACCCGTTTTTCACAGCAAAGGCAATTAACCTACTTTTTTGCACATTATCCAATGGATTGGCACTAATCACCAAAAAATTGGCCTCATATCCATCCGCAAATTTCGCAATTTTCCTATTCGGAAAAATGGACATTGGCGTTTGAACGTATATTATTTTTAGCAGTTGATCATTGGTTGCAACACCGAGATTGAACAGGTAGTTAAATTCTGTTCGGGTAGTCCGTTGTGTATCGCCAGAACCTAAGACTATATTAACATTGGCTGCCAAGAAACGTTTAAGGGTACGGCGATGAAAATCCTTGATGAGCGGTTTGTCACCAAAAATTTGAGCATGAGAAAACAACAAGGCTATTGGGGTTTTCTTTTTTACCAACTTCTTTATATCATCATCCGACAATTCATATTTAGATACCTCACCTGTGCCATCCCAATTGTATCCCGGTGTATTGGCAAGGCCATCTACGCCTAATTTGATGGCTAAAGCAAGATCGGCACCTGTTTCAACGTGGGCAATCACCCTAAAATCAGACTTATGCGCTTTCTTCACAATGGCTTTGGCCATATCAGCCGATAGCCCTTTGCCTTCTTTACCGCCGTTGTTCGCAACATCAAGCAAATAAATAAAAATAGTCTGTGGCTTTTGAGCCTGAATTTTTTTCCAATTAGCACTGAGTGCATCCTTGTTGTCAATAAACCAGTATCCATTGCCCAGCATTTTGGTGCTTACCTTAATGTCATCATATTTAGCAGCCCATTGCTGTGGGTTTTTGATACCCATAGCAGGTGCTTCATATTGTACAAATGGATAACCCAGCGTACAAGTAATGGCACCGTTGGAAAACTGCATATCGGGAGCAGTTGCCTTTCCCGAAAATTTGTCTAATTGACTGCGGCCTTCTTGGGTATTGCCTAATACTTGAAGATAAAATGTGCCATCGGTTATGTATGATTTGGCCTGAATCTCTGGCGATGGATTTTCAGACATGCTGAGGCAGTGTGCATCCCCAGAAGGAGGTATCACCCACCGGCCGTCGAGATCTATGGTAGAGTCAATCTGAGCAGGTGCTTTTTTACTCAATAGCCCATTAGAAACATACCATGTGGCATTGGTAAAGCCTACACCATCATACCATTGTCCATTGGTGTATGCGTAATTTTTATGGGTGGACTGCGCCATTATTAGTGCCACGTTCAGGGCGCACACACAGAGTAGGATATATTTTTTCATAAAATAGGTAAATCAAATATGCCCTTTCATGGGCTTTGGGGCGCAAAGGTAACACTTTTACTCATTTTAAGAGCCATAGTTATCAGTCTATTAACACTAAACGACGTTGGCTTATTAGCGTTTCAACTCTTTAAAATAACGCCAACTGGTCATATTGGATTTGGTAAATTCTTTGGGCGCGTGCATGTATTCCAGTTTTTTCTCCCAAATAAAAAATTTGAATGGGTCAGGGATGGATTCAAAATCCACCTTTTTTTGATCCTGCCAACTCCTTTGCTTTTCGCAGATCTGCTTGCTGACGCGCCGTATCGCCCATCATTTCGTAGAGTTTGGCACGTTTGGAATAAGTCACAGCAGCCTCCGGCTTCAAAGCAATGGTTTTATTGAAGGCGTTTAATGATTTTTGTGTCTGATTGGTGTTCATATATAGCATGGCAAGGTTGTGCCAAACTACAACGTCGGTATCATCCAAGGCCACAAATTTTTCTAAATCCTTCTGGGCTTCGGGTAGCCTTCGGGCTTGGGCATAGAGGCTACCTCTGAATTTGTAGGCATCTTTCATCGTCGAGTCAAGTTCTATAGCCTTTGTGAAATCCTGAAGGGCTTCTTGGGTTTTGCCTTGGTCTCCATACCCAAGTCCTCGGCCAAAGTGCATCATTCCATGTTGATAGTATCCATTATCAATGGCATTGGTGATGACTGTTTCGGTATTTTTCCAAATTCGGATCTGCTTGAGGGTCATCAATACCAACATACCGACCCATACATATCCGACCCCACGCACAATGGGTGCGGCGGCGGGATACCGCTCTTGAATAGCATTCCAAAGCGACACTAAAACCAAGGCGACACCTATAATAGCCAAGTAATTGTAGTGATCCGCAATGAGTTCAAATGTACCCAAGGGTCTAAATGGCAACATAACTGAAATATTAGCCATAAAAAACAAGAGCCCAAGTGCTAAATATGGGGCTTTTTTGCGCCAGTACCACGCGGCAAAGGCCGTCCCCACCAAGGATACACAAGCGGCGTAATAAGGCCAAGGCAAACTACCATTTACTTCATTGAAGGCGTAGTATATATTTAGTTTATAGGGAAACAAGGTCTTTATCCAATAAAAAACAGGGGTAAATCCGACCACCAATGCACGCTCTACGATCCCCTCAATACCTGAATCGAGGCCAACATTCATACCTGAGTGCTTACGGCTATACACAGTGAGGAGGCCAAACCCTACGGCGATCAGGAAAAAAGGTGCATAACCCAACCATTGGCGGGTACGATCTATATTGGGCTTGCGCCATTGATCTATGATGACCAAGGCGACGGGCAAAGTCACGGCTGCGCTTTTAGATAAGCAGGCCAGTACAAAAAACAAAGTAGAAAGGGCATAAAATTGCAGTTTCCTGTTGCCTTCGGCATCCGTATATTCGATATAACGCAGACAAGCCATCAAATAAAACATGGAAAAAAGAGGAGTACTAAAGCCAGCGATCCAAGAGACTGATTCTACCTGTAAGGGATGGATGGCAAAGAGTAGTGCAACCCCGACGGCGATTTTTTCCTGAAAATTCAACTTCAAGACTAGCCGATACACCATATATATATTGAAGGCGTGTACCGCAAGGCTCATGAGGTGATAGGGTGTCGGATTTTTGCCTTGAGCCCCCGCCATAGCATGTGAAATGGCATAGCCCAACCAAGTGATAGGGGCATACATACCCAAGTTAAAATTGGTAAATAAGGCACCAAATGAAAAATCTTTCACCACTGGGTTGTCAGTGGTCGCAGTATGGTCGTCAATACCAGTCATGGCATTCATAAGCCCTGTTGCAAAAATTAGTACGCCTATGATCACTGGTACTAGCCACCATTTGGTACTCCAATCGGTATTAACTTGTTCCGGAACTGTCATTTTAGCCGTTGGCTTCGTTTTTTTCTGTTGTGCCATTATTACGATTTGTTAATTTGCGAAGATCATTTGTTTGCTGTCAATGATCTTTCCGTCTATGCTTAATATATAGGTGAATGTGCCCTTTACCCCATATCCGTGGGTGTAAAGCACTTCGTTCATGCCTTGTTGGATTTTTACGGGAATTTCTTGTATCATTTTACCTTGAAGGTCTATGATTTGGATCACCGCTTTGGGGTGGTTTCGGGGTATTTCATTAAACCAAAAACTGATCCAAGTTGCCTCATCAAAAGGATTGGGTTTGTTTTGAAACAACCTGATCGGCGCTTCGGCCTCATAGGTTGGCTCATCACTGGCTGAAATCATGACACTGCGCTCTACCGAAAAAAGGCTTTCAATACCTTGCTCATTCACCCCTGCTATGCTTACATTGAGCAGCCCGGTAGCAGGGCAAGGCACGGTGGCACTATTGGATGATACGGTATAAACAGTATCCCAATCGTTGGTAGTGGTACGAAACGCAATTCTAAACGTGAAGGTATCAATAAGTGAATTTAAGGTCACCGTAAGATTGCCCCCACTGCGTACAGCGGTGAAGTCGGGAGGGAGTGCCACCCCAAATGCTGCCATAGCCAAGGCATTGGCATTGATGACTGCATTGCGCGATAGGTAGTTGAAATCAACAAAGAATGAATCAATGACAGTGTCTCCATCCGTGTCAACCCCAAGTACATCATCGGAAGTATGTTGCCGATCGGTGTAACTAGCACCATTGGAGGCATCTCCATGTTCATTGGCAGAGGTAAATCGCATGGCAGTGAACCCTTTTTGTCTAAATGGCTGATGGTCGCCGCCACGCCCGGTGCGGTCTTCGGGCGACATGATGCGGATATTCATTGGCACTACCGCAGTAGGCAGTACGTTTTCTTGATATTCCAATTTGATGTAACGAGCCAGTTGCTTATGCTTTGAGTTAAATCCACCAGATGAAAACAACCTGACACTTGTAGAATCAATATTATTCAAGCCCGGGCAAGAGGGCAAAGAAGAGGTTTCTCCACAAATAACGCCTCCAATAACATCATTGTTGAGCACCGCCCTCAAATTGATGCTCTTTTGCACGACATACGTTGCAAAAGCATTGGCCCCATAAAGCCCCTGCTCTTCGGCAGTAGTGATAACAAACACAATCGTATTGGCAAATTGATATCGAGCCATGATCCTTGCCAATTCGATGACCAAGGCTGTACCCGTAGCATTGTCTTCCACACCTTCTGCCTGACAATCGGGATCGCACAACACACTGCATCGGCTATCCATGTGACCTTCTACCACGATTACACCGCTGTTGGGGTTGCTACCGGGCAATACTGCAAAGACATTTTTATGCTGATTAATATCACAAATGGCTTGGTCGAATTGCAAATAGGACGGAATGAGTCGCTGCTGATTGGCAGTGCTGATACTTTGAAACCGTTGCCATATCCATCGCCTTGCGGCGCCGATACCTTGGGTGTTTGATATAGTGTCGCTTCCGCTATTGCGGGTACCGAATTCGCTTAATTTTAAAATGTACGATTTGAGTGAATCCGAAGACACTGCGTTTTGGATAGCAGTCCCTAGGGTTTCTGGCGTGCCAGGAGTACCCAACAGTGGGGCAAACAGGGCAGGGTTGTAATTGCCTAGCATGATCTGCTCTGCCAGTACACTGGTGGAAATGATGTTGGTCTGCGCCGACAAGATCAGCGGAAACAAAAACAATAGGTAAAGTCCTTTCATGTTAAAAAATATTTGAACAATGGTGACATGGCCACTCGGAGACTTTTCACGATTCATCCAATAAGAGGGTAAAGGTAATACCCCGCACACCGATACAAAAAATATTTTATCCTGATATTCTGACTTTTGTCGTTTAAAAATACCCCCAACGACGATTATCCGGATCTGAACCTTTAAAAAGTACTTATATTTGCACGATAATTTACGATTTATAAGATTCATTTATGATACTCTCCATTCAGGACGTAGTAAAACGCTACGAAAAGCACACTGCAGTCAACCATGTTAGTTTTGATGTGCCTAAAGGCTGCGTCTTTGGGCTATTGGGGCCCAATGGCGCGGGTAAGACTTCGCTGATCCGTATGATAACCTCTATTACTGCTCCCGATGAGGGCGTGATTTACTTAGATGGGGAAAAACTGAACGAACGAACGCCGGAAAGGATAGGGTACATGCCCGAAGAGCGGGGCTTGTATAAAAAGATGAAGGTCGGCGAGCATTTGATGTATCTGGCACAGCTGAAAGGCTTGACAAAACGGGAAGCCCAACAGTCAATAGATGAATGGCTCACAAAATTTGAGATAAAAGATTGGTGGTCTAAGAAAATTGAAGACCTATCGAAGGGGATGCAACAAAAGATACAGTTCATTGCCACCATTATCCATAAGCCTAAATTATTGATCTTAGATGAGCCGTTCACAGGGCTTGACCCCATCAATACGACCCTCATCAAAGATGAAATCAGCCGACTGAATGAATCTGGAATCAGTATCATATTTAGTACCCACCGGATGGAGCAGGTGGAAGAGATGTGCGACCATATCGTACTGATCAATGGTGGCAAAAACGTGCTGTATGGAGAAGTACAGCATATCAAAAATCAATTTAAAGAAAATCTGTTCCGAGTAGAGACGGCAGTACCCGTTCCCGCAGACATGGCCGATCATTTCAATATTGTTAAACAGGATAAAACTGGAACGACATTCAGGCTTAAAAATGACGATCAAAGCACAGATTTGCTGCGCTATTTGCTTCAAAAAGAGGTGCGTATCAATCGTTTTGAGGAAATTTTGCCGACTTTCAATGAGATTTTTATTAGGCGTGTGCGTGAAACGGAGGGTGATTCTTAAGCGGGTTTTAATCCCTTTGAATCAGTGTATTCGGCATCTTTCCGAATAGCGTTGGCCGCATGAAGCCTCTATTTTCTTTAACGGAATAGTTTTCTCCAGTACTTCGACTACAACAGCCAGTGTCCCGAGTGGGACACTGGCTGTTGTAGTTTATGGAAATTGTCAAAGAGCCCAACATTTTAAGCATGTAAGTGTTACAATTTTTAATTTGAAATGCCTCCCGAAACAAGACCATGCACAATGATTCAATTGATACCTATAAGGGCACAATCCCACGGGAAGGTATGTAAAAACAGGTATTGTAATTTTAACCTTTTAATTTTTAGAGCAATGAATTTTAAGTTCCCATTTTATGTTTTTTTATGTTTTTTTTGCACTACTTCTTCTTTTCTTTTTTCACAAAGCAATGTCACTTATGACGAGAGTTTTTTGAATAATGGTTATCAAGAATTTAGCGTAACATCAGGTTCCGTATCTACAGCCTTTGGTATGACCCGACAGCCGGATGGAAAATTGCTGACGATTTCTGTCGTATATCCCAATATTTCCATAGCCAATGGAGTTGGGATCAATCGTTTCAATGAAAACGGCAGTCTAGATTCCTCTTTTGCCGACAATGGACTCTTTTTCTTTCTGCGCGACTCTTTTAGTTGTGGGGTAAAAGATATTCATATATTGCCAAATGGAAAGATTCTTTTCGGCGTAGCATTCAGTAGTTATTACGATAATGCTAAAAAATATTTTGCGCTATTTCGCCTGAATGCCGATGGCAGCCCCGATGATTCATTTGGTGTTGACGGTATTCGGAATTATGACAATAGTTATTTTGCATTTCCTACCAATTTCAGCACTGTACTCCATCCTAATGGCACTTTATTGGTACCTATGATTTCTGACAACGATCGAAGTTTGTTTGCAGTTCAGTTTTTATCCAATGGCGATTTAGACCTATCTTTTGGAGATAATGGTGTGGCAACGCCATTCCCTGATAATTTGCCAGATGAAAACCTATTCGAGAATTGGTCTATTTTATTACCTTCTGGCGGATTTATTGTTGCTACATCAGGTTTCAATAACGCATACTACCTGACTAAATTTTTTCAAAATGGGACGATTGACCCTGCTTATGGTTTAAATGGTACTGCTACCTTCAATGTGGCTCCGGGCTATAGTCCTGGAAATATTGGGCAACCACTACTACAGTCATCCGGTAAAGTGGTATTATCTGTGCTTGATTATGATGATGACGAAGTACTTTCGAGTTATATTTTTCGTGCCAATGCAGACGGAAGTTTTGATAACAATTTTGGACTCAATGGTTATACAGGGGAAAGTTTCGGGCAGTTAGCTGCTTTTGCTTCCAGCCTACATGAAATGGCAGATGGTAGTATTTTCGCAGTCGGTGCCGTGCTTCCAGATCCAAATTCTGATGGAATTATTGCATTTTTCAAATATTCGTCAGAGGGGCAAGTGGACGAAAGTTTTGGTCAAAATGGACACGTTCCCTTTCCAGAACAAGATGCATTTCCTTACGATGCCGTTATTGCGCCCAACAATAAGATTACAATTTGTGGGGATGGCTTTGTTGATAATGGCAGCATGATCGCCCGTTTTAATTTGGAAGGCATTAGTAATACAACAGAAACGAATCTATTGAATGCCTCGTTGCAGTTATCTCCAAATCCAGCAACCGATCATTTGAATATACAATGGGCGGAAGATGCTCCAATAGAAGCCATTGAAATACTAAATATACAAGGACAATTGGTGCAGCAATACGGTGCAGTAAACCAAAATATGCTTGTATTACCTACAATGGCGGCTGGTCATTATTTCCTTAAAATTAGGGATGCTAAAGGCCGAATAGCAGTACAGGAATTTGTAAAAATGGACAAATAAGTTCCCGAGGTTATTATCATTTTATACGATTAACCAAGTAAATTGAAAATACTATTTTCAATTTACTTGGTTAATCGTATCTTTGCACGATGATAGAACGATTAATAACACAACGAGTCCTTAGAGATTTGGCCTGGTCTCCAATTGTTGGCTTAATTGGTCCACGTCAAGTTGGGAAAACCACACTTGCTCGGTATTTGCAAACACAAATAGCAAAATCAACTATTTACCTTGATTTAGAATTACAAGAGGATTGGTTCAAGTTAGAAGATGCACAATCCTATCTCATCGGGCATGAGGATAAATGTGTGGTCATTGATGAAATTCAAGTTCGTCCAGAAATATTTGCATTATTGCGCGCATTGACAGACCAAAAACGCGTCCCTGCTCGTTTTATTTTATTGGGTTCGGCTTCACCACATATCGTAAAACTCAATACAGAAACGTTGGCGGGTCGTATAGCGTACCATGAACTAACGCCCTTTTCCTATACCGAGATTAAAAGCCTTTACACTCAAGAAACACATTGGATAAAGGGTGGATTTCCGGGGGCTTTATTGCCTACTGAATCCTTTATTAGTCGTAAATGGCTAGACGATTTTGTTGAAACCTTTATCCACAGAGACCTAGTCAGGCTGGGATTCAGTGCTTCGGCGATAACGGTGCGTAACCTACTTTCCATGATAGCGCATCTGCACGGTGGTCAACTCAATTCAAGCGCATTAGCCAATTCACTGGGTGTGACACACCCCACCATCAATAAATACCTAGAACTGTTAGAAGGTAGTTTTTTAATTCGCCGCTTGCCACCCTATTTTAAAAATGTAGGTAAGCGATTGGTCAAATCGCCTAAATTATACATTCGCGACAGTGGTTTGTTGCACTTTTTATTAAGGGTTTTTAGTATGGAACAGTTGGTGGGGAATCCTGCTATTGGTGCATCGTGGGAAGGTTATGTGATAGAGCAAATTATGCGTGAAGCCCCCGAATTTTCTGATTTCTACTATTACCGCACACAAAATGGCGCGGAAGTTGACTTGTTGATGATTACTCCAAATGGTAAAATCGCTTGTATTGAAATCAAATTCTCCGTAGCCCCTAATATTTCAAAAGGATTCTATCAATCTGTTGAAGATCTTCAGCCCGATTTTAAATACGTGATAACTCCTTCGGGTGAGCGATTTGAAAGAGAGGGAGGTTTATGTATTTGCCCTTTACATATTTTTTTAGAACGGGAATTACTTACTTTGGGAGGGTCGTAAATTGTCTTGAATGAATAACCATGTAAACCTTGCCCTAACAGGATTGTCGGAAATTAAGTTCATTACCTAGTTCTTTTAAAACATAAGAGGCCGTCTCATAAGTTCAACTTATGTGGCGGCCTCTTATTGAATCTGGCTCTCATTTAGAGCCATTCTGGTATTTACAAGCCATCAAAACAAATTTTCCCGTTTCCGATCACCGCCCCACTCTCCGTTTGAATCTGATAAAAATAGAATCCGCTGGCCAAACCGCCGCGTTTTAGTGAATAATGACTGCCCGACATCGTACCCTGGTGTATTTTACGACCCAGCATATCGGTAACAGTGATATGCAGTGGGAAAAAACTTGCCGGGATGTCTTTGTTGCTCAGCACAACCTGTTTCTGGGCTGGATTGGGCGATACTTGCCATTGATAATCTGCCGAAGGCGTTACAGTGGTTACCGGAGGAGCCATTGGTACAAAATCCTTTCCAATGATATGCTCCGTGGTATTGGTGATAATTGGTGCATTAAAGTCGAAATAAATAGCGGCGCTATTATTGATCACCGTACCCAATGGCAAATTGGGCTTTTGGCGGATCCTAAAGATGACAAATCCTTTGGATCCAGGCTCATTTGTATTGGAGTCGGGCAATAAAATATTGTCAAAACGGAATGTGAGAACGCCCTTTCCAGTTACTGACCAAGTGTAAGCATGGCTGCTTGCTCCGGGCTCCAGTGAAAGCAGATCAAGGGTTGCCTCAATCGTATCCTTCAGCACCACTGTAATGGCCTCGGCAGTGCCTGTGTTTTGAAAATGTAGGGTATATTCCAACGCTGTATTCGCCTCAATAAAATGCTGAGCCCCGTAACCAACTGGTGTGGCTTCTTTGCTGTTGGGATCAAATGAGTTGGTATTCATTCTGCAATCAATATCAATCCAGGGGTCATCGTCGGGTGTAGAGAAGAGATTGACAAATCCTGTGGTAAACACCCCTGCATTGCAACCTTGAATCACCGCACTTGGATTGGCTAAACTGGGATGAAATGGTTCCTGATCCACTTCAATCCGATACGTGGAGCCATCTGCTGCCAGAGAAAATTGCAATAGTCCCCCAGGTGCGAGTATCGGAGTTAGGGTTTGGCGTTGGATCATATCATCCTCAATAACAATGAATTCTGCTGATTCCGTCATGGTGCCAGTCCCAATATTTTGGATCTTAAACAACACGCTATCTCCATTACAAACGGCATTTGCGGCTAAACTGGCACCTCCCCAAAGCCCATTTGTAGGCAAGCACGAAGAATCTGGATAGGCACGTGCTTCCGAGCAGTGGGTATAGCCCAGTGGCGCATTGCAGTCCGTAAAGAAATTTACCTTAAAATATTGGTTTTGTCCAGAAGGAATGTCACCAAAATCTAGGCGAATGGTTTGTCCAACCACAGAAGTAGCGAGCGGAGTACTGCTCGTATAGGACAATAAACTATCCAATGTGATGATTACATAAGCATTGAAAGCCGTATCAGTGCCCGTATTGGACAATTGCCCATTATAAGTGCCAGCAAAACAGGGTCGAATCACCTGTGCACCCAAACTCATGTTCATCAATGGGCATCGGGGCAAGGTATCCGTAAAATCAACGAGTGCAGCATCACCAATATTGGGCAGGTTAACCGTAACACTATCCACACAGTAAGATGCGGGAATACCGAGAGCAGAAGGCGTACTATGTACTACGTAACTACCTGGGGGGACATCCATTGTGTAAAGGCCATTTGTATTTGTGGTGACATAAAAGTCGGCGTTGATACCTGTCGCTTTTACTAACCGAGATGACAAAGCCCTGTCGGTGGGATCATTGGTACAGTTTTGTTCGGTGTCCGATACCATACGCCCCGAAATGATATTGGAATACACCGTTCCATTTTCCCCTATTTTGATGAGGTAGCCTGTGTAATTGGGTTGGCCATATTGATATCCACAAGCAATACAACCATTATCGGGGGTGGAACGAATATCACTGATTTCTCGAGTGTTTGGAGCATTAGGTGCGTTGTTCAAATTACGAAACCATTCCTCATTGCCATCTTCGTCTAATTTTACAATAGCCCAATAATTATCGCCCGCAGCAAACACACAACCACCATCAGGGCTGTCATCAATGGTGATCTCACTTTGGCCTATGTTAACCCCCCATTGGTTTGTAAAATTCTTTTCCCACAGCAGTTCGCCATTCGTATTCACTTTATCAATGGACAATTGGTATGGAAATAAATTAATTCTTGCTAAAAACAAGGTACCATTCGACGAAAAACGAGTGGCCGTGTTATAACTAGCATTATCCAAAATTTTAGTTTCCAATACATTCAACTGGTTGTCCAAATGAATCCAAAATGTTTGGCTGGAGTTAGATATATATTCACACAAAACAAGAAAAGTACCATCACTTTTTTCATAAAAGTCCTGTAAAGTCACCCGTCCCAAAGGGATCGAAATATTAGCCGTATCAATGATACCACCCGCTGCGTCGGTTCTTAAAATAAGTCCATGATAGGCAGCATTCTGATACACCTCACCTACAGCCATAATTTGACCGTTTTGAAGTTCTTTAACGCGCTTAAAAGAAGCACTTTGACCCAAATAATAGTTTTTTCGCCAAACAAGGCCACCTAAGCTGCTAAATTTGAGCAAACTGGCCTTCGGAAGCGGGATACTATTGCCCCATCCTTTTTGAGTACCCCGTGAGAGCAAATAACCACCATCATTGGCGGCGTACAGGCTGGTACTGTTCATCGTATCACCGGCTGGCAAAGATACTTCCCATTGCTGCACGCCATCGGGATCGGTTTTGAGCAAATGGATGCTCGTGGTATCAAAATCCCAAGGTGCTAATGCACAATACCCACCATCAGACGAAAGTACAACGCGATAAAAATTGGAAAAAACACTGGGTGTAAGCGTATAGTTGCGCTCCCACCCGCCTTGCGCGTTGGAGATAAGGGTAGCAAAAAGGAATACCATCATTGGAAACACTCTAGCCTTTAACATCTTTTTCATAGAGAAATATATTTTTTAGTTCACTTGTTTTGAATACATCCGTTTTTCATGGTACAAATGTTGGGCAATTTACTGGAGTAAAAAAAATCAAAATAGTGGTTTTGTCTAAATTATGATACTTGAATTATTCTTTAAAATATTGTTTATCAATACTTTAAGGATAAAAAATGTAAAATAAAAAAGAACAAATGCCGTTTAGTTTTTTTAATTTTTCAGCATTATCGCTATGCAAACCGAATCTTCCAACCTAAACACCTTGCTCGATACCCTTTCGGTTACCGAATGCCGTGCTTTTCACAAATGGTTGGCATCACCCTACCACAACCAACGCAGTGATTTGCGAGCCTTGTTTGAATCGTACGAAACAGCACGGAAAAAAAACAAGCCCATCCCAGATAAAGTCGCCTTATCGGAACAAATGTTTCCGGGTGAGCCTTACGACGATCATCGGATTCGTATGGCCATGAGTCTTTTACTGAAGCAAGTGGAATCATTTTTGGCTTATGAAATGGCACAAAACGACACATTAGGGGTCGAAATAAAAAAATTATCCCTGTATAGGAGCCGAAAATTGCCCGACCATTTTCACCGACAAATGTCGAAAGTGCGTACTCAATACCATGCGCAGCCGCATCGACATCCACAATGGCATTGGCAGGGCTTTGAGATTGAGTTGGAAGATTATTTGCAAGAGTCCATCGAACGCCGAACCGCTTCCCTCAATGTGCAAGCCACAGCAAATAGTTTGGATTTTGCATATTTAGCCCTCAAATTGCGACAATCCTGTGCGGCACTCTCGCATCAGGCTGTATATAAAGCCGATTATGATTTTGGGCTTTTGCCTACTGTTTTGGCGGCTATTGAGGAAAAAAATTGGTCAACCATTCCCGCTTTTGCGGTATATTACCACTGTTATTTGACGTTAAGTCAACCCGAAAACCTGGGACATTTCGAGCGATTTCAAGCCTCGTTGTTTGTCCATGAGCACGATTTTCCACCCGCTGAAATGCGCGACCTCTATCTATTGGCCATCAACGTCTGTATCCAACGCTACAACCAGGGCAACCGCACTTATTTAGAAGCAGAAATGGTCTTATATCAACGCGGCTTATCTGAAAAAATATTATTCATAGACGGTTATATATCAAGGTTTACGTATCGAAATGTGGTTTCTTTGGGTCTGACCTTAGAACAATTTGAAGAGACCGAACGCTTTGTTGAAACCTATAAAGACCACTTGGAGCCGCGCCACCGCGATGCCAATTATGCTTTCAATCTGGCACGTTTAAAACATGAACGCGGACAATATTACGAAGCATTGATCCTCCTGCAAAAGTCTGAGTATAAAGACCTGTTGCTCAATCTTGCAGCAAAAGCACTGTTGATCAAAATTTATTACGATACCGACGAAGATACCGCCCTAGATTCGCTGCTGGACGCAGTAAGTAATTTTGTTCGGCGGAAAAAAGAACTGAGTTATCACAGAGACAACTACCTGAACCTATGTAAGTTCATAAAAAAAATCAAAACCCTACGAGTGGGCGATACAACCGCCATTATTGCCCTTAAAAAAGAGATAGAGGCTACACCCGTTTTGGCTTACAAGGATTGGTTGTTGAAAAAAATAGGGGAAATGGAAGTGGTCAAAAAAGAGGCCGTCTCATAAGTTCAACTTATGGAACGACCTCTTCTTTGATCTGTTTTTTCAAGAAAATTACCCTTTAAAAACCACTTTTTTCACCGCCCGGTGCTTACCAGAGGTCAACTCTAAGGTGTAAATACCAGTAGGCAAATCAGTCATCTGAATTTGGAACGGTGCCATTGGTACCATTGCAGTGGCTATTTGCTGACCTAAGGCATTGAACAATACCCAACGTACTGGATCAGATACTGGCCACGACACTCGTACCCAATCAGAAGTGGGGTTTGGTTGAATCTTGGCTAGTGGCGTTATATTTTGAGGCATCTCCTCTTTGGTCGAGACGCTGCAATCCACCAGTTCGGTTTTATAAATAGTTAATCCACCGCGATAATTTCCGGTGACCATATCCAAAATGCCGTCACTGTCAATATCACCAAAGGCAGCATGGCTGCGCTCTCCATCATCTATGTTTCCAAATGATCCGTTGAATACCATTAAAGTATCGCCACTGGGCGATAGATTGGTGTACATTTCGTAGTGACCAGCCTGAGCACCACTCACCAAGGTTAAGCCTTCTGTCGTAAATGTAATAGTTGGCGTGCTGAATCCAACGGCTTGGCCAGTAGTCTGTAAGTTGATACCACCCAATCGCTGCACCGTCGGAGCATTAGCAAAGAGAGGGTCAAATGGTGTACCCGTGTTTTTAAAATAGTTGATATTGCCATTGCGTTCTCCCAATATAATATCTATGACACCGTCACCACTAAGGTCATATAGTGCAGGGACAGAAGCAATGCCGACATCCATTGAAATCCACATCGGGTTAAAATCTTGAACCATCACCATCGGGTTATTTTCCCCGCCTTGATTTTTAAAGCAGTACAGCCCGCCGCCATTGCTACCAATCAGCAGATCATCGTCGCCATCCGAATCAAGATCGCCAAATGTTGGCGCAAAATCATAATCGTTGGGCGCGTAATCGGCCATATTAAGCCAGTTAGAACTGGTTAGGGTATATTGAGGCTGGGTGCTGGTACCTGTATTCATGAATAAATACAAACGGGCATTGGTGGATACACCTGGGCTGAAAAAACCATACGTTCCGACCACAATATCCTTGAGTCCATCGGCATTGACATCGGCGAAAGCAGGATGCGAAGTCGTACCCAAATCCACCATATCACCGACAAAAAGTTTTTGCGTTTGCAATTCAAAGTTGTGACCTGAGGTTGACATATTTTCGTAATACCAGACACAACGTTGATCTTCGCCAATGCTTTTATTATTGGGTGAAGCAATCATGTCTTTTTTGCCATCATTATTAATATCTATGAAGAAGGCAGCCGGAAATGTAGAAATATCCACTGAAGTATTGTACGATGGGAAAGCCGTGTCTTGAGCAATCATCCAAGCCGACTCTGGCGAACCGCCATTGGTCATCATGTTTAGGCAATTGAAAGAAATATCGCCAAGCACCAATTCTTTGTCGCCGTCATTGTCTTGATCGTAAGAGGTAACGGTAGAACCCGGATGAAGACCATCGCGGTCGTCCACCCCTCCGGGGCTGGCAAACCCATTGGAACAGGTATCGGGATTGGTACTCAAATCATTTTTACACTCTGCCAAACCGCTTTCATAAAAACGTCCCCAGCACCGGTCTTTCAAGATATACTGAAGGCTGTCGGTGCCAAATCCATTTTCAACTGACCTGTTTTCAAAATACCAAACGTGTCCGCCCACGGCAGCGTCGAAAGTCAAGATATCAAGGTCACCATCGTTGTCCACATCGTTCACATCGGGTAGGTCTGAAGTGGCTATCAGCATATTATTCCAGTATCCAGGCTGATTGGCTGGGTAAAAAATATACTTGGTGTTGCAAGTGGAGCAGCCGTCATACTTAAAGAAAAACTGCTTGAAATGTAGGATATTATTTTCAAAAAAGCCTTCAAAAACCTGTACTTCTTGACCATTTCCGGGCGAAGCACAAAAAATATCAGCGGCACCATCTTTGTTAAAATCGCGCAGTAGCGCATAATCATTCAACTTGGGAAAATTACAAGCATAATCTGGAGCAGGGGTATAACTACTGAGCCCCACTACCCCGCTATTGAGGTAAGTCATAACTATATCGCCTGCGCGGTCAAAAATAACCATGTCTTGGATACCGTCATTGTTGAGATCTGCGGCTGAGTATTGTGGCGTATTTAAACCACCTGCCAAAGGATTTTTTAAAGTTTGCCCGTTCACAATGAAAGGGACATCCAAACGCTGAAACATTTGAACTTGTGCAGCGCAGGATAGCGCGGCCAATAAAAAAATAGAAACAGATAGAATATGGGTATAACGCATGGCCCTGTTTTGTTGAAAAATTTGAAAAATATTTATACAAAAGTACAATATAAAATCTTTTTCGCGCATTAAAAGATTGCACATATCGGACAAAATAGATGATTGTTTATACCTTTGCCCTCCATCAGTGCTTCGTTTCGTTTGCCTTTTTCACAATGTTTAAAAAATTATTGACTCAAAGAAGCAGATCCATCCTTACGGTGCAAGGAGTGGATATTCCCTTGACCATTGTATCAGAACCAAGGGGGGGATGGCGGTTTTCATTCATCAAAAATGGGGTCTCTATGCGAATCCCTGCTCAAGCCACCCAAGCCGAATTTGAGATGCATCAAAAGCGGCTGATGGATTGGGTAGAAAGCGTTTTTGAGAAACAACCAGACTTGCGCCGCAGTTTCTTGCCCTCACAATCAGGCACCGGCGATGTCTTGGAAGTGAATGGAAGGCAGTATTTATTGAATATCACCTATGAAGCCCAGAAAGTAGCCAGTGCTAGACTTCGGGAAGGGACAATTTTCGTACACATGAGTTCGTTGTACACCCCAGAACAGCAAAAAAGAGCATTGAAGACCCTCATTTCTAGGATTGTTGGTCAAGATTTTACGCCCGAAATACACCGACGGGTACTGGATTGGAATGACCGCACTTTTAAGCGACCCATCACTGGAATCCATTTGAAATACAACCATTCTAATTGGGGCAGTTGTTCCAGTGCAGGCAATGTAAACCTATCTACCAAACTACTGTTAACCCCAACATCCATTCAAGATTATGTGATCTTGCACGAGTTGGCTCATCTGATAGAAATGAATCATTCACCACGATTTTGGGCCTTAGTAGCGCAGCACATGCCTGACTATAAGGCTCGAAAAAAATGGCTACGAGAACACCAATCAAAATTTGACTTTTTCGTTTAATTACATGCAAAATTATATTGACATTCACGCGCTCAACGAGCGAATCCATCAAGAAAGTGCCTTCATTGAACACCTGAAAACCGAGACCGCCAAGGTAATCGTAGGGCAGGAATACATGATAGAGCGACTCTTGATAGGGCTCTTAACCAAGGGGCATATTCTGCTAGAAGGCATGCCTGGATTGGCCAAAACATTGGCGATCAAAACATTGGCTCAGGCCGTAGATGCTCGATTTAGCCGCATCCAATTTACGCCCGATTTGCTACCGGCCGATGTGATTGGTACGATGATTTACAACCCTTCCAAATCAGAGTTTACGGTACGCAAGGGCCCTATTTTTGCCAATTTTGTACTGGCAGATGAAATCAATCGAGCCCCAGCAAAAGTGCAAAGTGCCTTATTAGAAGCCATGCAAGAGCGTCAGGTGACCATAGGTACGGAATCATTTCATTTGGAAGAACCATTTTTGGTGTTGGCTACTCAAAACCCCATTGAGCAAGAAGGCACCTACCCTTTGCCCGAAGCGCAAATGGATCGTTTTTTATTGAAAGTAAAAATTGGTTACCCAACCAAAGAAGAAGAACTGGAGATCATGCGCCGCAACCTGCGTGGCGAACAGCCTAATATCCATAAAGTGGTATCACCAGCTGCCTTGCTCCGAGCCAGAGAGGTGATGCACGGCATTTATATGGATGAAAAAATAGAACGTTACATCCTAGATTTGGTACACGCCACGAGGGAGCCTGCCGCCTTTGGAATGGCCGACTACACACCATTGATCCAATATGGGGCATCGCCTCGGGCTAGTATCGCTTTGGCTCAGGCCTCCAGAGCAGTCGCATTTTTGAGGCATCGGGGCTATGTGATCCCAGAAGATGTGCGGGCTATTGCCGCCGATGTGTTGCGCCATAGGATTGGTATCACGTATGAAGCGGAAGCAGAAAACATCAGTCAAGAAGATATTATTGAGAAAATATTAAATGCAGTAGAGGTTCCTTAGGAACGTTACTTTTATCCCAAATGGGGTCTATAATTGAAGCACATAATTCAATGAAAAAAATATTTTTTATAGCATTCTTTGCCATCTGGATTTCCCAACTAGCTCAAGCCGCCCTGATCACGGGGGTAATGAATAGTGCCTTGACGGGAGACAAAATAGAGGTGTTTGTCCCACATTATTACCTAGATGGCAAAAGCAGCACGTACTCCAATTTTGTGGAGACGGATGGCCGCTTTAAGATACAGGTCGTTGTACCCGAACCACAGGTAGTATTCATCACCTACAATGAATCAAAACTGCCCATTTTTTTGTCGAACACCGATACGTTGACCATTCAAACCAATGCATTTCAATTCCCTTTGGTGGTCAATTTTGGTGGCAAGGCTGGGGCAAACAATACCTTGTTGACGAAATATTTGAATGAGAACCCTTCGGATTATAATGAATTTAATAATATTCGATATAAAATAGGCCAATATTGGGCTAATGTAGAAGCCCCTATGAATAGTCGAATGGAAGAACTTGACCCCGAAGGTTTTAAAGCGTACTTGGATACGCGGAAAGTGGCAGGTTTTGCATTGATGGACGAATTTTTGGCCCAACACCCAAGACTTTTATCTCCAGATTTTAAAGAGTGGCTGGCCTCCGAAGTCATTTTCAACTGGGCTTATCACCTATTGTTTTATGGCCATGTGTATGGTGGTCGCTATATGGTGCAGCCAGAATTTTTCGATTTTTTATACGAAGCACCTGTCAATGCCAATACCCTTGGAAGTGATTGGTACAGGCAATTTTTGATGGCTTCCACGGCCCGTAAAATGGCCAAAAAAGAACCCTTAGACCAGTTTTGGGGCAATGCCTATCAATATGCTGGTGAGATCTTGGATGGTAAGCCTTTGGCTTTCTTGCGCTCTGAAATTATTTTGGTTGCTTTTTCGAGAGACCGATTCAAAGAGATATCGCCTTTATACCGCGATTTTTTGGAAAAAAATACTTATACCGATTACGATACAAAAGTGGAGGATTTGTACCAGAAAATGGTACGTACTTCGTTTGGAAGTGGTGCCCCCGATTTCTTTACCAATACCCTCGAAGGCAAAAGTCTATCGCTGTCGAGCCTGCGAGGCAAAGTGGTTTATGTCAATTTCTGGGCTACTTGGTGCGGATCGTGTCTGCGCAAGATGGAGTTTTTTGATGAATTTTCAAATGAACTCAAGGAATATGGGGTTGAAATTGTTAATATTTCAACCGACGAAAACCGCGATTCTTGGAAAAACGTATTGGCAGAAAGAGGATTTAAAGGCTATCATGTCCTATCTTCTACAGGGGTGGGAACCAATATTGCCACTACTTTTGGGGTAGAAGCTGTACCTCAATATTTTATTATCCGCCGAGATGGCACTTTTGCCGACAAAGCAGGATCCAACCAGCCCAATGACATTCGCGAAAAACTATTGGAGGTAGCCAAACGATGACCCATCATATCTACAACGACTTGGTCGCTGCCAAACAAGCTGGCAAGAAAAAAATTGCCGTGTTACTTGACCCAGACAAACTTCGCCTAAAACAACTAGAAGCCACCCTCGAAATCGCCCAAACGGCAGGCGTGGATTATTTTTTCATCGGTGGGAGTCTCGTGGTCAACAATATGCTAGACCAATTGCTGGAGCGTATCCGCGAATATTGCAGCATCCCAATGCTGTTGTTTCCTGGCAATTCTTTTCAATTGAGTTACCGCGCCGATGCCTTGCTCTTTCTTTCGCTCATCAGTGGCCGCAATGCGGAGTTACTGATCGGTCAACACGTTATTTCCGCGCCTTTCTTAAAAATGTCGCCCTTGGAGATCATTTCCACAGGCTATATGCTCATTGATGGTGGCGTGACTACCTCTGTGCAATACATGTCAAACACGTCACCTATACCTGCCAACAAGGCCGATATTGCGGTTTGCACTGCCCTTGCAGGCGAGATGCTAGGGCTTAAAATGATCTACCTAGAAGCAGGATCTGGTGCGAAAAACCCTGTGCCAGCCCCTATGATAGAGGCCGTCAGTGGTGCTATTTCTGTACCTCTTATTGTAGGTGGAGGCATCCGTACGCCCGAAGCAGCCAAGGCAGCCTTCTTGGCTGGAGCCGATCTGATTGTAGTTGGCAATGCCATCGAGCAGGATCCTAGTTTGATATTGGCTCTTGGAGCGTGTCGGTAGTACCCATTCCTAAACTTTTCGTATCTTTTTTGAAATTCGATGTATCTTCGTGTTCAAAATAAATACAACCATGCCGCAGAACAATAAAGTATTACTCTATAACCCACGCAGTGCTAAGTGGAAGCATCGAGTTCCCAATAGTATTTTGCAAGTAGCTGCTTCTATTTATGGCAAGTACGATCTTGTGATTGTGGATGGCAATTTAGAGTCTGATCCATTGGCTAAAATAGAACAGTATCTGGACACTGGCGAATTTCGATATGTAGGTTGCAGCGTCATGCCTGGGCCTCAGTTGCGAGAGGTTGTACCTATTGTAAAATCTATCCGTACTAAATATCCCAACTTGATCCATATCTGGGGCGGGTA
Organism: Saprospiraceae bacterium; assembly: GCA_031373665.1. GTDB lineage: Bacteria > Bacteroidota > Bacteroidia > Chitinophagales > Saprospiraceae > M3007. Next base: position 61,129 of record JANMMZ010000020.1, read on the forward strand.
TTTTGCAAGCAACCAGCATAAGGTGGTCTTAGAGAGCGGCTACGTTGATTTTGTGATCTATGGCCCTGGTGATTTGGCATTCCCCGCCCTTTTAGACGCTTTAGAGCGCAAAATGCCTTACGAATTTATTCCGAATGTAATTTGGAAAATGGCCGAAGGCGATATCATCAAGAACACCAAAGAATCTCTCTTGGATCAAGATGCATTACCCCAATTGCCATACGATTTCTTGAGTCAATTTTATCCCTTGGAGCGTTATCTCTGCAAAACATTTCTTGGAAATCGTACCCTCGCTTACCACAGTAGCATGGGTTGTCCGTTTAAATGTTCTTTTTGTGCAATAGTGCCCATTTTTGAAGCCCGCTGGCGCGGAAAATCTGCTGAAAATATTTTCAACGACGTTCAGTATGTCAAACGCACTTGGGGGGCAGACAGTATTGAATTTCATGACAATAATTTTTTTGTAAGCGAAAAACGCACCGTCGAATTTTCAAAAATGATGCTGCACGAAAACATGAGTTGGTGGGGGGAAGGCCGCATTGATACCGTAGATCAATACTCTGATGAAAGCATTGCTTTGATGCGGCGTGCAGGTTGCAAAATGATTTTTTTTGGTGCTGAAACGGGCAATGATAATTTGCTCAAGCAAATGGACAAGGGAGGCAAACAAACTGGGGAACAAATCAAACGCTTTGCTGCTCGTATGAAGCAACACGACATCATACCAGAGTATTCTTTTGTGCTGGGTATGCCAGCCGATACACCCGAACTCGTTTGGGAGCAAATAGAATCAGATATTGCCTTTATTAGAACCGTCAAAGAGATCAATCCTGATACAGAGATCATTATATATGTGTATTCGCCTGTACCCACGGAGGGATCAGACTTGTATGAGCGCATTACCAAAGCAGGTTTTAAATTTCCAGCCACTTTAGACGATTGGCTTTCTCCTCAGTGGGAATCATTTGACCTGCGCCGCAATCCGCTCACTCCTTGGCTTACCTCGGCCATGGTGCGCCGTATCCAAGACTTTGAGACGGTACTCAATGCTCGTTACCCCACCATATCTGATACCAAATTGAGCCAATTGCAACGCCGTGTCATCCAACAAGTAGCAGGGGTGCGCTACCGAACTGGTATTTTTAAATTTCCTTACGAAATAAAGGCTTTACAAAAATTTTGGCTGAATTATAGACAGCCAGAATGGGAGGGCATGTAAAGAACGGTGCAGCAATCAATTGTCAAAAGAACAATGTAATTAAGTAGCGGTGAAAAAAATGCAAGAAAATCAACTCAATGACCAGAGGCCGGAATGGCTCAAAAATATGGCCGAAAAAACGTGGAACTTAGAGATGATTATCTCAGGTGCTGCCATTTATTTGACCTCCTTTTTACCGGATCTGGTGGATCAATCGCTTTATTATTTTTTAGATAACATCCAAGTAGATCAAGATCCAAATAAAGCATCTTTACCCATTTTGGCTTATAGTTTTATGAAAATGGTGGCATTATTGCTACCTTTTTCATTCATAATACACTTCATCATGCGAGCATTTTGGGCCAGTATGGTTGGCCTACACACTGTTTATCCCGAAGGTATCCGATTTCAGCACATACCAGGCTATAGTGACTTTATGAAAGAAGTCATGGAGGAAGATTTCGGCAAACTCTCTGATTTTATAGGCCGATTGGACAAATGGTGCAACCAAGTGTTTGCCATTGCATTTTCAGTGGTATTACTTGGTGCTGGCATCAGCACGGTGTATATGATTATCTTTTTTTTTAATAAATTATTGCCGCTTTTCCTACCAGCAGACATCATTGAAATCGTCGTTAAAATCATTAATTCTTTAATGGTTTTAGTGGCTATCACTTTGATGGCTTGTCAATATGCAATTAAAAATTTAGATCGGGAAAAGTACCCCCAATGGTCAAAAATGCTCATCAAGTTTATTAGGGTTGTCCCTGCAACACTGTTGCCCTTTTTCTATCGCCCCAGTTCTTATTTGACCTTCACGTTTTCCTCTAATATGAGTAAACGCCGGTTTTACTCCATCATGGGTATTTTTTCAGTCATTATCTTTACTGTTTTTACCGTTATTTTATTGAGTACTATGTCCGAAATCAGAGGATCTAGGATGTTTTCTTTTCAAAATTTTTTTGGGAAAAATAAGAACCAATACACATTAATTGCATCGCAGTATGATGATACCCGGCTAGAAAATGCTCGAATATCAGGGATCTCCATTCCCTCCGAAATCGTAGAAGGCTCCTTTTTAAAGATATTTGTAGCCTATCCGAAATATTTGGATCAAACACTAACACTGCATTGTACTGAACCAGATTTTCCAGATAGTATAGCAAAAAGTCGCCGAAGGGTAATGGCAGATAGTCTCCGCGCCGATTGTATATCACAAAATCTACAACTGCGCATCAATGATTCCTTATACCGAAAAACAGACTGGCTTTTTCATCGCCACAATGCAGGTGGACACCTCGGGTTGGTTACTTTTGTGCCGACCCAAGGCTTTAAAACAGGCAAGAATCAATTATCTGTCTCCTTGCCTTCGGCCATTACTACTGATTCATTGATTTCGCTGGGGGCTTTGCCTTTTTGGTTTGGTGGATAGCTGTTGAACAAAAAAAGACCGCGAGATAGGCATACTCCATTCGTATGCCTATTCGCGGTCTCTTTAATTAAACCTAAGTGTTACTAATTTCTAAACTCTTTATTCTATACAACGCGGAAGTGATTACTTAACCACTACCATGCGCTCTACTTTCACTGCATTGTTGGCTTGAATACGAACTATGTACAAGCCTGCTGGCAAGTTACTAGTGTAGATCGTGTATTGCTGATCGCCAGCAACCGCACTTTCATTCACTGGCTGTCCGTAGAATTGGCCATTCATACCATATATTTCTACTTGTACATCACTTGACTCCACCAAGGTCAAAGCCAATGTTGCTTGATCCTTAGTAACCGTTGGGAAAAGTTTTGAATTCGTGATGAACTTCGCTACGTCGTTTGTTTCAACGAAGCAACTAGTCGTGTGTAGGTCTTTGTATTTTGCCCAACCGCAAGTCCAATCTTCATCGCCACCAAAAGCACCGACATAAGTAACTTTATCAAAGAAAGGCTTGTTGATCTTCGTAGAAGTGAAAGCAGCAGCATTCAAAGCAGAAGAAGTACCGTTTGGCTGCGCGTTTGGCTTATCCAAATTGTATGCATCAACCAAGGTAGCACCAGTAGGGCTTACATTGGTAGCATTGCCCCAACCTGTAGTAGCAAACCAAGTATCAATGTTGAACCCATTGGTAGCATTGGTGTTCAATAGATCCGTTGGGCCATGTACTTGTGTGTTTTTAACTTCCAAAGTACCGTTGGTAGCATTGGTAGCAGTAGCATCACCGTCAATCAAAATACCTACTGGGTAACTACCGATCAAAAGGCTATTGAAAAGGCTCATTTCAGAGTTACGACGGATGTGTGCTGCACGCTTGTAGTTAGTGCTTGCAGGTGCAGTAGGGCCTACTACTGTTACATTGGAGAATACAGGTGCTGTTTTCGGAGTAGCAGCATTGCCAGCCGAGTTGTTATCAGATTCAAATCCATTGGATCCACTTACGTCTGATACGATAGCATCACGTACAGAGAATGCATACTGGATATTGCCAGAAAAACCATTATCAGAGTCAAAATCATCGTCAAGTGCACGGTAAGCGATCAAGTGCTTCGCATTCACAGTGCCACCAAACCATTCGTAAGCGTCATCGCCGCTGTATGAAACCTGCACATAATCAATCGTAGTACCAGAACCAACACCAGCCATGGTCAAACCATTGATCTCATTGTTGACTTGGAATGCGATACCTGGGTATTCGATACGAACGTAACGAAGGATACCAGAGTTGTCATCATTGTAACCCTCACAACCCAATGGCTGATCGCCACCGCCGTAACGGGCTTTTACTGGATCAAGACCGCCTTCTACCAAACCAGAACAAGTTACATTGTTGTAGATTTGGTTGGTGTGCGCACGACCCAAAATTACCAAACCACCCCAGTCGCCGTAGTTAGGTGTTGTTTCATTGCTTGTGAAAACAATCGGAAGGTCTTCTGTACCGTCAGCGTTGATTTTTGCACAACGGGTTACGATCAAAGCACCTTTAGTACCCTTGTCGCCTTTGATAACAGTACCCGGTTGGATATTCAAAGTAGCGCAGTTGGTTACATATACAAAACCACTCAATAAGTAGGTCTTGTCGGCAGTCCAAGTAGTATTGGTAGTGATATCGCCAGAGATTATTACTTCTTCAGATGTCAAACAACCAGGCGTATTAAACTTAGCCCAAGGGCAAGTCCAGTCGCCTGATGGGCCAAAAGCACCTGCATAAGTTACATTTACGAAAAATGGATCTTGGATTCTTGGTTCTGATGAAAAACTAGCCGCACCCAACAATGGAGAGTTGGCAGTAGGGCGTGGATCAGGAAGATCAAGGTTAAATGGATTGCCCAAACCTGCAGTAGCAGCATCTGCACCTGTCGTGATGTTGCGAGTAGATGCCCAAGTATTGATATCGAAAGGCACGGTTACTTTGGTAGTATCCAAGGCTTTAGTGACACCATAATAGAAACTGTTGCGTACAGAAGTACGACCTGCAATGGCTTGATTGATAACAGAATCACCATCCAACAACAAACCTATTTGGTATTTGCCAATGGTTACACTGTTGAAAATGCCAATTTCACTGTTGCGGCGCAAATGTGCTCCACGCCTGTAGTTAGAATTGACTGCGCCTGCGCCGCTTGGGCCTAAAATGGTTACATTAGAAAAGGTAGCCTTTGTTTTTGGCGTAAGGCCATTGCCAGATCCATTGTTATCGCATTCAAAACCGTTTGAACCGCTCACGTCCGCTACTTGTGGGTCACGAACTGCGTATGCGAACTGAACTTTGCCAGAATAGCCAAAGTCAGCATCAAAATCGTCATCTACACCACGGTATGCAACCAAGTGGCTTGCATTCACAGTGCCACCAAACCACTCAAAAGAGTCATCGCCGCTATAAGAAACCTGTACGTAGTCAATGATAGTTTTGCTACCAACACCACCCAAGGTCAAACCATTGATCTCATTATTGGTCTGAAAAGCAATACCAGGATACTCAATACGAACGTAACGAAGGATACCTGAGTTATCATCGTTGTAGCCAGTGCAGCCTAGTGCTAGGTCACCACCGCCATACAGACCCTTAATTGGATCAATACCGCCTTCGATCAAACCTACACAACTGGTACCACTCAACACCTGATTGGTGTTAGCGCGACCTAAGATGATCACACCGCCCCAGTCACCATAACTTGGAGTGGTCTCATTGCTTGTAAATACGATAGGCTCAGTAGCCGTACCGTCAGCAATTAGTTTAGAACCACGGGTTACGATCAATGCACCCTTGGTTGATTTTTCCCCTTTGATCACTGTACCTGCCTCGATGGTCAGTACTGCATCACCTGTCACATAGACAAATCCGCTCAAAAGATAAGTATTGTTCTTTGTCCAAGTCGTATTGGTGCTGATGTCACCAGTGACAACGACCTGCGCACTTAATGTCGCAAAAAAGCAAAGTAAAATGGAAAAAAGTAGCGTTATTTTTTTCATTACAGAAAAAATTTAGTTGAAATTTAAATTGATGCCGCAAAGGTCAATCTACTAAACTAAAGGAAAGTGCTACGGTTGGTTAAGTTTGGTTTAAGTCTATGTGAAGCGAATGTTAAGTGATTTATGGTTATTCAGTAGTCACTCCGTATATTTTATTACGATGCCTTAATCCGATACATCCCACTTTGAAGCCGTTGTTGAGCAAAATTAAAATAATCGGGCACTATTTCAAATCCAACGTACTGGCGGCCTTATTTGGATTTGGGACGGGAGGACGGGATTTTCTGCGGCTGTTACACCATAAATCATTTTATCGTTGCCATCTACCCTGCTTCAATGGCCTAAGAGATTTATCTCGCTACGCTCCTTGCGCAACCTTACCGCGCACCCGCCACTTTCAACTCCACAAACAACTGCCTTAGTACCGTTGCATTGGCCACAATATAATCGGCTCCAGCCTCCGAAAGAATCCGGTCGTGTCCATCAAATATGTGTGCCGCACCTAGAAAACCTACTACTTTGAGTCCAGCGGCTTTGGCCGCCCTCACTCCTGTAGGGCTATCCTCTACGGCTATGGCCTCTTTGGGTGCTAGGCTAAATGTGTCCAATGCCAATTGATACACATCAGGATGAGGTTTGGGTTTTCCGACTTGATCGGCAGAGAATATTTGCCCATCTATGGCTCCTGACAGGCGCATTTTTTTCAAACAGCGGTTCACATGCAGGAGGGAAGCATTGGATACGATGCTTTTGGGCACATGTAGGCTCCTAACCACGGTTGGCATACCCGCTATGGCTTTGAGCGATTTGTTAAATACGGTAATGTGCAGGTGTTTGAGTTCTTCAAAAAAATTGTCTTTCACTTCAAAATCGTGCTCCTCACAAATCATGCGAACAATTTCGCGCTCCAGATGACCGGGAAAGCGTTGGCTATATTCCTTTTCAGCCATTTCAAAACCGTAAGGGCGGAGCATCTGTAAGGTGCCACGTATGGCCAATATTTCGGAATCAACGATGGTGCCATCATTGTCGAACAAAACATGTTTGATCATTTTTCGGGATATTTTTATTTGCCTTTTTTGGTTATTTTTGTCGCTTTTTTGGATGGCTTTTCGCCCTCAAAAACCATCACACAAAGGGGCGGCAATTTGATCGAAATAGAGTAATCATGCCCATGAGAAGGCTTCTTATTGGCGGTTAATGCCTCATTGATAAGCCCTTGTCCGCCATATTGTTGGCCATCGCTGTTCAAAATTTCTGTCCAAGTGCCAGCATACGGAACGCCTACGCTATAATCATGAATGTTATTGGTATTGAAATGACAGATTACCAAAAGTACCGGGTCAGTATCGTTGCCTTTGCGTAAGAAGGCCATCACCGAATTTTCGGTGTCATCGCCCGAAATCCACTCATAGGTATCTGGATGAAAGGCATTGCGCCAAAAAGCAGGTCGGCTACTATAAACAGCATTCAAGTCTTTTACCCATCGTTGAACCCCTTTGTGGAGTTCATATTGGAGCAATTCCCAAGGGATGCCCGCATCGTGGCTCCACTCTGTGGTTTGGCCTATTTCGCCACCCATAAACAAGATATGTGTACCGGGATGGGTCCATTGATGGCCAAGGAGGGTTCGGAGGTTGGCAAATTTTTGTGATTCATTGCCCGGCATTTTATACAAAAGCGACGATTTCAGGTGTACCACTTCATCATGGCTGAGGGGCAACATAAATCGCTCCGAAAAGGCATAAACCATAGAGAAAGTGATCTCATTTTGATGAAAACGCCTAAATATAGGAGGTCTTTTGAAGTAACCAAGTGAATCGTGCATCCAGCCCATCATCCATTTTTGGCCAAAGCCCAGACCTCCATCGAAGGTCGGTTTTGTGACGGCTGGAAATGCCGTGCTTTCTTCTGCGATGGTTTCTGTACCGGGATAATACTGATACACCGCTTCATTGAAGTCTTTCAAGAATGAAATGGCTTCTAGGTTTTCTTTGCCTCCGTATATATTGGGGATCCATTCGCCTTCTTTTCGCGAATAATCGTGGTAAAGCATGGAGGCGACGGCATCTACCCGCAGTCCATCAATATGGTAAAACTCCAACCAAAAAAGTGCGCTGGAAATCAAGAATGAACGCACTTCATTGCGACCATAGTCAAATACATAACTGTTCCAGTCGGGCTGGAATCCACGCCTTGGATCGGCATATTCATATAGGTGGGTTCCATCAAATAAATATAGCCCGTGTATATCGCCTGGAAAATGCGAAGGCACCCAATCAAGGAGTACTCCAATGCCCGCTTCGTGGCATTTGTCCATGAGGTACATGAGGTCTTCTGGTTGACCAAATCGGCTGGTCGGTGCAAAATAACCGGTCACCTGATAGCCCCAAGAAGGGAAATATGGATGCTCTGTGACGGGCATCAACTCCAAGTGAGTGAAGCCCATCTCTTTGACATAATCCACTAGGTCATGCGCCAATTCGCGGTAATTCAAGGATCGGTTTCCATCTTCAGCGATCTTTTTCCAGGAGCCTATGTGTACTTCATATACTGACCAAGGTCTGTTTTCACCCGCGTCTTTTTGGCGTTTGTCCATCCAAGCCCCATCAGCCCATTGGTAGTCAAATTCCCAAACCACAGAAGCCGTACGGGGCGGTGTTTCCCATAGCCTTGCAAAAGGGTCGCCCTTATCCAGATTGACCCCATTGTGCGTTTTGATATGGTATTTGTAGGTAGCGCCTTTGCCAATATTGGGAATAAAACCTTCCCAGATTCCGCTCGAATCCCAACGAGGCAATAGAATATGCGCATCAGGATTCCAAGCATTAAAATCACCTGTGACCGAAACTCGTTTGGCATTGGGTGCCCAAACGGCAAAATGAACGCCCTTTTCGCCTTCCAATTCAATGATATGGCTACCAAATTTTTCATAAAGACGGAAATGCTTGCCCGATTGAAAGAGGGAAACATCAAAATCGGAGAGTAGGGAGTGTGATTTTACCATAATTAGGTTTATATTTAAGAGTCAGGGTGCTCTGTCTCATCAAGGCGCAAGGTAAACATAAACATCCATACCCTTATCAGTGAATTTTAAAATGATTTTTAAGGCCACCACAATTTCTCAATGTTCAAAATCCGGTTTTGGTCATCTTTCAGATACACGATGTACAAACCCGTCGTCATAAAAGGCAGGGCAAGGGCGGACTCTTGGGTTGCATCCCATTGCTGGAGCAAACGACCATCCATGGCGCGCAATTCAAAAAACCAGCCTGATTCTGGTTCTGTACCTTCCATATTGATCCAAGCAGTAGCAGAGGGCGTATGCACTGTAATACTAAAATCAATCCCTACTCCTTTGCGTGTGACCATTGAAATCACGCTGTGCATGGCTGCGCCCGAAAAATCTACCTGTCGAAGGCGGTAGTAACTTTTGCCCGACAAGGGCTTGGTATCATAAAAGCGATAACTCGAAGTCTGGGTGCTATGCCCCTGAGCCGATACAGAGCCCACGACTTGCCAATGGAAAGCATCGGGACTGCGCTCTATTTCAAATACCTTACTATTCACCTCTGAGCCGGTGGCCCAAGATAGCGAAACCTGTTTTTGTTCATTGTTTGCTTTGAAATAGAGGAGTTCTACTGGCAAAGCCAAGGCTTGATTCACTGCCGCCAAAGCGTTGATACGACCGTGGCCATAGGTATGGTTGGGGGTCGAATTGGCATCATCACCCCCACAAAACCCTGTTGTTACCGTTGGTTTTAGTTCTACAGCATAATTTTGAATAATGGTTTGTACCAAGTCTATATCATCTTTCAGAAGTGGGTTGGCTGACATCAGCAACGCCACCAAACCTGCCACATGAGGCCCTGCCATACTGGTGCCATTATAAGTGGCATATCCATAGTTGCCATGGTCGTACCCTAAAGAAGAGGTAATGCCCACACCGGGCGCACTGATATCGGGTTTTCTGCGGTTGCTCCCATCCACCGTGACGGGGCCTCTACTACTAAAACCGGCTATTACATCGCTGGAATTGGTGGCCCCCACCGAGAAACTTCCTTGGAAAATAGCCGCAGGGGTATTGACCGTTGCACAACCGGATCCACTGTTTCCGGCAGATACTACGGGTAGTATTCCGGCTGCCCTTACGTTATTGATGACGTTGTTCATTGCCGAAAAATTGCCCGTATTACAGCCCTCACTGGTAGGGCATCCCCAAGAGTTGTTAATGACATGGGGGGCTTTTGTGGCATCCCCGTTCATTCCTGCTAGGTTTTTAGGTAAAATAAACCATTCAAAGCACTCTATATATGTTTCAGGAGTACCATCGCCTTCTTCCATATTGCGGCAGCCGATCCATTGCGCCTCTGGGGCAACACCGATGGAGTCAGGCAATGCCTGACCGACCATAGTCCCCATGGTGTGGGTTCCGTGTCCATTATCATCGCAGGGAGCCTGAAGATCGAGTCCACAAGAATTGGCCGTTGGGGTGATTTCAACCCTAATGGCATCATGCCAATTATAGTTATGGTCGGCGGTAGCACCGTCCCAGCCTCGATACTGTGGCAATAATGCTGGATGCTGCCATTCGTAGCCCGTATCTTGGCCGCCTACTACCACCCCTTGGCCTCGATAGCCCATCCACCAGACCTTGTTGGCCTGTATTTTATCAATACCCCATGAGAGGGCTGCTCGGTCATGGACGGCCGTTGCATCGCTGCTCATAATGGGCAGTTCTTCCCGATGTACCACCGGATTGTTGGATATACGCGCTACCTCTGGCAATTTTGCCAATTCCTCCATCAAATCCATGTTTCCTTGACCCCAAACGGCATTGATGATCCAGTGTGTCCGCATGGGCGCGTGGGCTTCTGTTAGCAATTGTCGTACGCGGCCTTGGGTGGCCTCCGCGAGGGTAGTGCAGGTCTCATATACAAATTGGCCTTTGTCGGCTTTATGCTTATACTGTGCTGCTGGTCGTACATCAGCCTGCTGTTGCATCACTATCAAAAAATCAGGTTCTTCGCCTGTACTGATCTGTTCCAACAGTCGGGTATCTATTTTATCAATCCATGTGTTGTTTTGGGCAATGGAGTCATTTGTCAGGAGGATTAGGGCGGTGAAAAACAAGATAATACGCATGTGTAATAAAGGATAAGTCCCGCATGGCGGGAATGACTGATGAATGGCTGGCAAAATTAATGTATTTGACGCAATTATTCACTTAATCGTTCTTTGGGAGCAATGGAAGCATAACTTGCCTTACTTTTGCCAGCATGATCTACGCATTTAAAGGGATTAAACCCGTCATACATGAATCCGCATTTATACACCCACAGGCCACGGTGACTGGCGATGTGGTCATTGGCAAAGATGTCTATATAGGCCCCGGAGCTGCTTTACGGGGCGATTGGGGACAAATCGTGATCGAAGATGGGTGCAATGTGCAAGAAAACTGCACTATTCACATGTTTCCGGGCGTGAAAGTAGTGTTACGGGCTGGGGCGCATATTGGCCACGGTGCTATTATACATGGTGCCATCATTGGTGAAAATAGCCTTATCGGCATGAATGCCGTCATTATGGATGAAGTAGAGATAGGGGCAGGGTGCATCGTGGGGGCATTGTGCTTTATAAAAAGTGGGGAAAAGATCCCCCCACGGAGTATGGTTGTCGGCAACCCAGCCAAGATCATCAAAACCGTTAGTGATGACATGCTGGCTTGGAAATCACAAGGCACTCAATTGTATCAGCAGTTGCCCGCAGCCTGCTATGAAAGTTTGGAGATTTGCGAACCGCTTCGCGAAATGCCTGATGATCGGCAGGGAGTGGAGATGGGGGGGTATGGGATTTGGAAAAAATAGTTTAGGGTTGCAAATCCTCACTAGCAATAAAAAAGGCGTTTAGTTGGGAGATACCTACTAAACGCCTTTTTTATTAGCCTTGTTACAATGGTTGTCTTTTTTAGTGACTCGTTGAACCCTCAGACAAAATTTGCTGAGCACGATCCCAAATAGTAGTGTCTTCCAAATGTACAATGCCTCCATTAGGCCCGGGTTCTAAATGCCACTCTATAATCTGACCATCCTTGTACTGATGTGCTCCGAAATAATTTCTGACAGTTTGCTCGTCTATATTAAGATCATGAGCAATACGAGAAACACTGCCGTGAGGCAAAGCATGTTTGGTGCGGCGCAATTCTTCAAAGGTAACATTCATAAATAAGTGAGTTTGGTGAGCAATAAAATTGATTGGCAGAATACAGGATACCCTGAAAATTCACAGGTAAGGTACGGTCAAATGCAAATGATTTCCAAATTTTTTGTCGAAAATTATTGAATTATTTCCAGCATTAACATTCAACAAAAAATGGAGTACCTGCCTTATGGCATTTATAAAATAACTCAAATAGGTGATATTTCCAAATATTATTGTGAAATCAAAAAACCAATGCCCCCTAATTAGATTATTTAGTTGTTTTTTGAAGAAGACCCCATCAAATGTTTCGCTTTTATAAACTTTGAAGCGTATCGTAAAAGCAGTACCTTTGCATTTGAAGTTGAAGTCAATATTCAGGAAATCCACCACATGCATCTTCATATTATCTCATTTGATATTCCTTATCCTGCCAACTATGGGGGAGTGATTGTCATATTCAATCAGATTAAGGCCTTACACGAACAGGGTGTAAAAGTAATATTACACTGTTATCAATACGGATCACGTACGCCCCAAACCGAGTTGGAGAAATATTGCCATGAGGTATATTACTACCAGCGTAGCCGATCTATTTTTTACCAGATCAGTACTTTGCCATTCATCATGCGTACCCGTATGCACGGTGCGCTGCTCAAACGCTTGCGCAAAGACAACCATCCTATCCTTTTTGAAGGGATACACACTGCTGCGTGGGTGTGGCATCCACGTCTCCGCCAAAGACAGAAAATAGTGCGAATGCACAATATCGAATGGCAATATTATGAGGGATTAGCGGAATCTACGTCTGTGATTGAGCCTTTCAAAAAAGCGTATTTTTTTGCGGAGAGTATCAAACTACAACGCATAGAGCCCAAAGTCGTGCTACACGCAGACGAAATCATCACGATCTCGACCAACGACGAGCACTACTACAAAGAGATGAAAGCCAATGTACACTATATTCCAGCTTTCCACCCAAACAAGTCTGTAGAATCATCGCTCGGTAGAGGTGAGTATGTACTGTTTCATGGCAAATTGAGTGTACCAGACAATGAGCGTGCAGCCATTTGGCTGATAGAAGAGATATTTGCACATGACCTTGATATACCGTTTGTGATCGCGGGTATGTCGCCTACGGCTACCCTTAAAGAAGCCGTGGCTCAATACAGTAATGTACAATTGATCGAGAATCCTGATGATGCCCAAATGCGATCCCTTATTTCCAAGGCGCACATCAACCTATTGGTTACTTTCCAGAACTCTGGGGTGAAAATAAAACTCATCAATGCCCTCTATCGGGGCAGGTTTTGCATTGTCAATGAGAAAATGGTCAGTGGATCGGGACTTGAAAAACTTTGCTACGTCCGTAACTCTGCCGTAGCCATCCGTCAGATCATAGAAGCCCTCATCAATGCACCTTTTGAGCAAAGCCGCATTGATGAAAGGAGCAAAACTCTGGAAACCCTGTATTCTAACACAGAAAGTGCCCAAAAACTGATTCAACTGATTCAGAAAAATTAATTTTCAAAAAAAATTGAAATATCTGAACAATCGCCCATCATTATCGGTTTCAAGGATATAAAAATACCTTTGAGCGATGTTAGAATTACTTTTAAACGATCCCAGTCTCAGTGAACAGCACCGAGCGATAGCCCTTAAAGTAACCAATCAAGAGCGGATTACCTTCGAGGAAGGTCTTTTTCTCTATGAGCAAGGCTCTTTGGCCTATTTGGGTGCTTTGGCTAATTTTGTCAGGGAGCGCAAAAACGGAAACAAGACTTACTTCAATAGAAATTTTCACATAGAACCTACCAATCTTTGTGTCTATGACTGTAAGTTCTGCTCTTACTCGCGCCTCATCAAACAGCGCGATGACCAATCGGCTTGGGCTTACTCTATGGATGATATGCTCGATATTGTGCGCAAATACGATGGTCAGCCAGTCACTGAAGTACATATTGTGGGTGGGGTACTGCCTCAATATGACCTCGCATTTTATGTTGATTTTTTCAAAAAAATAAAGGCGCATAGACCTGAACTGCACGTGAAGGCGCTCACGCCAGTGGAATACCATTATATATTTAAGAAGGCAAAAGTAAGTTATGAAGACGGGATGAGCCAGATTAAAGCATCGGGGGTAGATAGTATGCCCGGTGGTGGAGCCGAAATATTTCACCCTGATATCAGGAAGCAAATAGCCGATGACAAATGTGATGCTGACCAGTGGTTGCGGATCCATGAGATCTGGCACGAACTCGGGATGCGTTCCAATGCCACCATGCTATATGGACACATAGAGCAGTGGGAACACCGGATTGACCATATGGATCGCTTGCGGCAATTGCAAGATAAAACGGGCGGTTTTCAGACCTTTATTCCCTTGAAATTTAGGAATCAAGACAATCAAATGAGCCACATTGCAGAAAGTACTGCCGTGGAAGACCTCCGAAACTATGCTATCAGTCGCATATACCTCGACAATTTTGACCATATTAAGGCGTATTGGCCCATGATAGGTCGCCAAACCGCCCAAATGTCAATGGCCTTTGGCGTAGATGACCTCGACGGCACTATAGATGATACGACTAAGATATATGCGATGGCTGGCTCTGAAGAGCAGCACCCTACCCTTAGTACCCAACAATTGGTGGAAATGATTAAACGGGTGAATCGCCAACCCATAGAACGCGACACCCTGTATAATATATTGCAAGACTATACCGAGGTGGTATTTGAAGAAGATAAACAGTGGCGAGGGTATATTGAACTGCCTGTACTGAATTAAGCCTGAATGGGGGATTTCCAATCAAACCAACAAAAGAAACATTGCCGAAATATGAGCGACAAAAAAATATACGTCATCAGACATGGTGAAACAGAATTTAACCGACTTGGTATTGTGCAAGGTAGTGGGGTGGACTCTGATCTAAATGATGTGGGTAGAGATCAGGCATATAAGTTTTACAAAAACTATAACAACATTAATTTTCAGTTAGTTGTAACCTCTACGCTGAAACGTACCCACCAAACGGTACATCGGTTTATTGACGACAGTATCCCTTGGATACAAAACCAACACATCAATGAAATCTGTTGGGGCGATCATGAAGGCAAGATCCCTAATGCAGAACGGTCGGCAGAGTTCAATACCATGCTAGATGCTTGGCAAAGGTCAGAGTATGACGCTTCATTGCCCAATGGCGAATCAGCCAATCAACTCAGCCACCGGGTTGCTCTGTTTATTGATTGGGTAAAAGCCCGCCCTGAAGACCATATACTGGTGGCTACCCACGGTCGCACCATGCGTGCCCTTATTACTACCATGAAGGGCTTATCTCCCTCATCTATGGATGGTACCCCGCACTCTAACACTGGGCTTTACTTGATCCGTCAGCACCAAGGCAATTTTACTTTTGAGTTAGAAAACAATACGGATCACCTGTCAAGCGAGTGAAATAGTTGGATTTGGGACTAGGCTGTATCAGAACCTTAAAATATCATGGATGATGACTCCAACAATAATACCCGCCGGAAAAAAGAAGATTTTAGTTTGTAACTCAGGAAATACGGCTACACTAAACATAGCTCCCATCAAAAAACTGGACATGACGATCACCCGCAGGAGGGCTTCTCGCTGAATGACCTTCCGCTGCGCACCTTCTGTGTGAAAGATCTCAGCAATATCAACGCCCAATTCATTGACCACACCCGTCATTTGACTGGCCTTGATAAGGGAGGAGGTGGTGAGGCTCACCATCGCATTTTGGATACCAATCGAAAAAAGAATGGTGGCTGGAAATACCACTGGATTCATGGTACGTGAAAACGCATCAGAAAAACCAGTGAAACAAAAAATACCTGCAACCACTGCCAGCGGCAGCAAGTGCAGGTATCTTCTCTTTTTTAATTTTTCACGCTCTACACACCATCCTGCAAAGAAACCTCCCAAAAAGAAGGCAAACAGCCATAAAAAAATGGAGCCTGCCGTGTTGAGTTTCCCTTCGTAAAGATCGCGTGCTATTTGTGGCAACAGTCCTGTGATATTGGTCAGTACGACAGAAAAAGTCATCAGACCTGCATAAATCACAATACCAGAACTAAAAGGATAAATAAAAGCATAGAGCATTTGCAACTTAAAAGAAAGATTTCGCTTTCTATGAGTTAACATGTCTTCCTCTATATCCTTCTGGTAACTCATTAGTTGCCTTTTATAGTTTTCGTTTTTGCAGTCCTAGCCAAATTCATACGATCGCGAGCAGCCTGTTTTTGCTCCTCTGACAGGGGTGCCCTAGTCTTTTTTTCTTTGACAACCTTCACCTTGGGAGCAGTCGTCTTGGCCACAGATTTCACAGCGCGTACTGCTTTGGTAGTGGTTTTCGGCTCTTTTTGCTTAGGTGCTGGGGTGATGGGCGCAGTACCATCATTATTAGCACCAACTAGATCAGTGGTAGCAGGTTTAGGCTTAGGCCCTCTTTTCTTAGGCGTCAGATCTGTGGTTGCTGTGCCAGTATCGGTAGTTGCGGCCAGGCCGGTTGTAGCCGGTTTAGGCTTAGGCCCTCTTTTCTTAGGTGTCACATCGGTGGTTGCTGTACCACTATCAGTAGTAGCGGCCACATCGGTAGTAGCAGGTTTAGATTTAGGGCCTGATTTCCCTTTTGAGCCAGCGGCCTTTGCAGTACCTTCGGGTTTAGGCTTAGGGCCTCTTTTCTTATAAGCCAGATCAGTGGTTGCTGCACCAGTATCGGTAGTTGCGACTACATCGGCAGTAGCAGATTTTGGTTTAGGTCCTGGTTTTCCTTTTGTACCAGCGGCCTTTGCAGTACCTTCGGGTTTAGGCTTAGAGCCTTTTTTCTTGGGAGCCAGATCGGTGGTTGTACCATTATCAGTGGAAGCGGCAACGTCAGCGATAGCAACCTTAGGTTTAGGCCCTGGTTTTCCTTTTGTGCCAGTGGCTTTAACCTTAGATTCTGCTTTGGGCTTAGGGGCTTTTTCCTTAGGTGCAGTAGATTTTAACTTCGCTGTTATTTCTTCTTTTTTAAGGATAATAATTACCTTTTTGCCAGACTTTTTACTCGGTTTTTTACTGTCTGTTACCAACTTGATATGTGCTAAATGGTGCTCGCAATGCCAAGTGTACAGTGCTATGATTTCTGGCATAGACATAGTACGCTTGCTGCCCGGGTGGTAATAGGTTTTGGCTAAATCCGCTTCGGAGAGCGATTCTAAAAACATGATCCACCGCTGATGCAAGGCAGAAAGCAATTTCACCGATATTTTTACAGATCCATGTTTTCCATCTTCTGTTTCTGCCCATGCTACCTCATCGTAAGGCTTAATGGTGGGATTGGTTTCTGTCACCGCCAATTTCATCCTAATATAGGCGTTCATGTGGCTATCAGCAAGGTGGTGTATGACTTGTCTAACTGACCAACCTCCGGGTCGGTATTTTTTTTCCAATTCACCACCACTCAATTTGACCAAAGTCTTTTTCAACTCTTTTGGAAATCGCTCAATGACCTTGATGTGTTTTCTTGTTTCTGCCAAAGAGTATTTTTGGCCATACTCAAATTTTCCAATTGGGTATTGTAATATTTCTAGATCTTTCATGTAAAAAAAATTAATGTGATTTTAGTAACGGCGAAATAATAATTCATTTTTACACCGTGTCTTTATATCGCCAGATATACCTAGAGGCCACTGTTCGGTAGGGCCGCCAAGGTTCTGCCATTTCTATCATTTTTTGTTTGAGTAATTTAGGGTTTGAAGCGTCGAGATCAAACAATTTGATCATGCCTTGTTGAATGCCTAAATCATCTACAGGGAGAATATCCAAACGACCGAACGTAAACATCAACAGCATTTCGACTGTCCATTTACCAACGCCTTTGATTTGTGTTAAAAACGCAATAATTTCATCATCCGACATAGAATCCCACTGTTTATGTTCTATTTGGTGCTCCAAAGAAAAGCGCGCAACGTTTTGTAAATAATTGGCTTTCTGATATGAGAGCCCTACCCCGCGCAAGATTTCAATATCAAGGGCCAATAATTTATCAGGATCAGGGTATTGGTCGGGGAATAACGTTAAGAAACGGGCAAAAATTACATCTGCCACCTTTACACTCAATTGTTGTGATACAATTGATTCTAACAAATTAAAATAAATTTTGTTCGAGACTTTCATCTCAAATGCATCTATTTGGTCAATTAACCCTTTAATATTGGGTTCAAGGCGCAGGTGCGCAATAGCATCGTTTAAATTCATGGCGCAAAGTAAATTGTTTTGTTGCAAATTAAATTAATTAAGTAATATTGCCCTGCGAAAATTAATATTAGAAACGAACATAAAACACATCGCTATATGGGATTCCAAAAAGTAAATACGCTCGAGAGCAAAACTGAAATGCAGCAATTTGTGCAAAGTTTGCTCAATGACGTTCAGGCATTCGAATACATGCTCGCCAATGATTGGTTTGAGTCTGACATTATTAGAATCGGAGCCGAGCAAGAAATGTGCCTAGTGCACAACAAAACACTGAAGCCAGCCTGTATCAACATGGAGGTGCTGGAGCACCTTAAAGACATGCCTTGGTGCGTCACAGAATTGGCGAAGTTCAATTTGGAAACCAACCTAAGCCCAAGGGAGTTTACAGGCGATTGTCTGAGCCAAATGGAGGCTGAAAACGTGGACTATCTCAGCATTATCCAAAAGGTGCTGGATAAGTTTGATGCCAGCATCGTGCTCTGTGGGATACTGCCCACCTTGCGCAAACACGACTTGGAGATGCACAACTTGACACCCAAAGATCGGTATTTTGCGCTCATGGCCGCCATTCAAAAACATCTTTTGGGTTCTTCTTTTGAGTTGCGGGTAGAAGGTATTGATGAATTGTTGGTCAAACACGATTCTCCTTTGTTGGAGGCTTGCAATACTAGTTTTCAGGTGCATTTGCAGGTAACACCCAAGGATTTTGTCAAAATGTACAATATTTCACAAGCCTTAGCGGCACCAGTGACGGCCATTTCGGCCAACTCTCCATTGGTGTTTGGGCGCAGGCTTTGGCACGAAACGCGGATTGCGCTATTTCAGCAGAGTTTGGATACACGTACCACCCACGATCATATGCGCGAGCGGTTACCAAGGGTCAATTTTGGGTCAGGGTGGCTCAAAGGCGACATCACACAAATATATAAAGAAGATATTAGCCGATTCCGAGTATTGTTGGCGGGTGCTATTGAAGAAGATTCATTGGAGATGGTCAAAGCAGGGATCACCCCCAAATTGCGTGCCCTTCAAATACACAACTCTACGGTATATCGCTGGAATCGCCCTTGCTATGGTATATCGCCCAATGGAAAACCGCATTTGCGGATTGAAAACCGCGTCATGCCGGCTGGCCCTAGTTCTGTAGATGCGGTGGCCAATGCTGCATTCTGGTTGGGTTGTATGACTGCCATGGGCGATCAATATGAAGATATTACCAAGCATATTGATTTTGTTGACGTACGCGACAATTTCTTGAAATCTGCCAAATTTGGTATTGATACTACTTTCACTTGGTTGAAGGATCGAAAAATACCAGTGACTGAACTTATCTTGAAAGAATTGTTGCCATTGGCTAGAGAAGGCTTGAAAAGTCGCAAAGTCAAATCAGCCGATATCAGCAAATACATGGATATTATAGAGGCTCGCGCCAAAGAACATAAAACGGGGGCTCGTTGGGCATTGCGGACATTCACCGCACTGAAAAAAGAGGTCACCAACGATGAAGCATTGACGGCTGTGACGGCTGCTATTATTAAAAATCAAAAACTGAATAAGCCTGTGCATACTTGGAAAGAAGCAACGGTGGCCGATTTGGATAATTGGCATCCTTCAAAAATTAAATGTGAAGAGTTCATGTCAACGGATCTTTTCACCGTGCAAAAAGATGATGTAATTGGCCTAGTGGCACAAATCATGGATTGGCGTAAAATCCGATATATGCCGGTAGAAAACAGTAAGAGCGAGTTGGTCGGTCTTATCTCTTCGCGGCTCCTCTTGCGCCATTTTGCAAAGCACAACGAACTCACGGAAGACAAAGACGTCACGGTGAAAGATATTATGATCGAAAAACCGATTACTGTGACTCCAGAGACTTCGATACTGACAGCCATGAATAAAATGCGCGATCACCACATCGGTTGTTTGCCGGTGGTTCAAGGCAAAGAGTTGGTCGGTATCATCACGGAGATGGACTTTTTGCGCATTACTTCTAGGTTGTTGGAGCGGGTGGATTAAGTAACGGTATTAATAGGGGGTAGATTCATTTATCTATCCCAATGTCGTTAAGTTAATTCTACTTTGGCACTTTAGAAAAATCAGGAATACTGGGTCACCAAATTCTAGTATGACTTTTATTGGTAAAAGGCTGTTGCCATTTACCCTACTTCAATGGCCTTATATAAATTCCGACGGAGCGCTCAAAAAATGCGGCCGCAGGCAAAATTTGGTTTTTTAAAAACTGTCAGAGCCATGACTAGGTACTGAGGCATAGCCTCCGATCAATCATTCGGCGAGTTTTTTAAAAAGGCAAATTTTAGCATTTTTTGAGCAGCGGAGTCGTGGAATTTCTACAAGAACCTGTTTTAAGCCTCTGCTGAGGTGAAAAAGTTTGGATTTTGAGTATAGATAAAATTCATTTTTTAGTGAATAGTGGTATCTATTCGCTAAAAAATGGATCAGATATAGACTCATAAATACGAGCCTTTTCAACCAGTAAGAGGTTTAAAACAGGTTCTAGGCCAAGTCTTTTGGATACACTTTTTTGACGAAAAAAGTGACGAAAGCAAGGAAGCCTGTAGTGATCTTGGTAAACTGAAAATTAACCCCTATCAAGACTGAAAAAGCAACAGAAATACTTGATTTTTAGTTAGTTTGGCTTGTGTAGTTGTCTCCCCACGCCCAAAAGCGTGGTGCGACATGACAAATCGAGGGAAAGGTATGGGTTCAACATCGCTAGAGTGCCAAAGTAGAAAATAAAAACATTAATTAAAGTAGCTATACATACATACATGAAAAATATCTTTACCCTCATGTTCCTCTTAGTAGGAAGCATTAACTATGCATGGTCGCAAGACAGCAGTAAACTTGTATTAAGCGGCTATGCCGAAGTCTATTATGGCTATGACTTTTCAAATCCAAGCAACCACGAACGACCCTCTTTTGTGTATAATCACAAACGGCACAATGAGGTCAATCTGAACCTAGCATACGTAAAGGCAGCATACACCAGTGCCAAAGTACGATCCAATCTGGCCTTGATGGTAGGTAATTATGCACAAAATAACCTAGCCGCCGAACCAAGCCTCCTCCAACAGGTTTTGGAAGCCAATATTGGTGTAAAAGTGTCAAAAAAGCATAATTTGTGGCTTGATGCAGGTGTTATGCCTTCACATATAGGCTTTGAAAGTGCTATATCGGCCGATTGCTGGACCAATAGCCGCAGTATGGCGGCGGAGGGCTCTCCGTATTTTGAAACAGGGGCCAAACTTAGCCTAACCAACAAAAAGGAGAACCTTACAGCGGCGGTGTTATTGCTCAATGGGTGGCAGCGGATCCAAAGACCCGATGGGGTGCAACGGCCGTCGGTGGGTATGCAAATCAATTACAAACCAGCCTCCAACCTGACCCTTAATTACAGTAATTTTATTGGTTCTGATCAGCCCGACAGCCTAGGGGTGGTACGGATGTTTCACGATTTTTATATGATCTATGAACCCAATAACAAATGGGGCATTATTGCCGGATTTGACCTTGGCAAGGACTTCATCGAGGATCGTGAAAATGGGTTTTGGTACACGCCTATCATTGTAGTGCGCCGTACGCTCAATGCGCATTCCAAACTGGCACTGAGGGGCGAATATTATAATGATGCCAATGAGAATATTTTTGCGACTGGTACGAAAAATGGTTTCCAAACTTCTGGCCTGTCCCTCAATTATGATTACAGTATCAATTCTAATGCAATGTTTAGGATAGAGGGGAAAAGTTTTTTCTCTAAAGATCCTATTTTTGATGGTGGGCGCGAGGACAATAATTTCGCGCTCTTAGCGAGTCTTAATGTGCGTTTTTGATCAGCGTTTTATATCTTTGCGGCCAATTTTGAGTATAAATGGAAAATATAGACATACAGGCCAGCACGGCCTATGACGCGCCACATTGGTTGCAACGTACGGAGTTATTATTGGGAGCGGTTGCTTTAGAAAAATTGCAGCACATGAATATCTTGGTGATCGGACTAGGAGGTGTGGGGAGTTTTGCCGCAGAGTTTTTGGTGCGGGCAGGCGTTGGACACATGACTATTGTGGATGGCGATACGGTTGATTTGACCAACACCAACCGACAACTTCCAGCCCTGCACAGCACAGTTGGGCAACCCAAGACGACGGTGATGGCAGCAAGGATGCGTGATATCAATCCCAATTTGGATCTGACGGTAATAGAGCAGTTTTTGACACCCGATGCCTTGGACGAACTCATCACAGAGCGATTTGATTACGTCTATGACTGCATTGATTCGGTGCAACCCAAGCAATATGTCATTGTGACTTGTAAGCAAAAGGGCATCCGTGTCATTAGTAGTATGGGTGCTGGGGGGCGCATAGATCCCTCTAAAGTACAAATAGCAGACATCTCAGAGACGTATAATTGTCCCTTTGCTCAATTTGTAAGAAAGGGATTGAAAAAGAAAGGCGTTCGGCGCGGGGTGACTACGGTTTTTTCATCTGAAACCGTTGACCGTAAGCATTGTATGCTGACGGATGGCTCCAATTTTAAGAAGTCATTTTACGGCACTATCTCTTACATACCGGCCTTGTTTGGATTGCATATGGCCAGTGTGGTCATACAGGATGTTGTAGCGGCGGGTAAGGGATAAAACATAACAGAAAGACAAAACTTTATTAATTATGAAATATATCGCAGCCATAGATCAAGGCACGACCAGCACAAGATGCATTTTTTTTGATAAAAAAGGAAAAATTATTTCTGTTGCTCAAAAAGAACATGAGCAGATTTATCCAAACCCGGGTTGGGTAGAACACAATCCCGAAGAGATTTGGAAAAACACCTTAGAAGTGGTCGCTAGGGCGCGAATTGATAAGCATATAGAGATTCAAGACATAGCCGCAGTTGGCATCACCAACCAGCGCGAAACCTCGGTCGTGTGGAATAAAAAAACGGGAAAACCCTATTACAATGCTTTGGTTTGGCAAGATACCCGTACTGGAGATCTAGTGTCTGCGCTTGAAAAGTCAACGGGTTCTGATTGGTTTCGCGAAAGGACTGGCCTCCCATTGGCTACCTATTTCAGCGGCCTTAAAATAAAATGGATGCTCGACAATGTGAAGGGACTTCGTGCTGATGCCGAAAAAGGAGAAGCCATTTTTGGAAACATGGATACCTTCCTTACTTGGCATTTGACTGGCGGGATCAATGGTGGTTTGCACATAACCGATGTCACCAATGCATCGCGTACCCAACTCATGGATTTGCGAAAGACCAGTTGGGATGATGAAATACTCAAAAAATTAGACATTCCCAAGGCCATGCTCCCCAAAATAGAGCCCAGCAGTAAAGTATATGGCAAAATCACAGCGGAGCCGCTTCGAGGCATTCCGTTGGCAGGTGTTCTTGGCGACCAGCAGGCTGCCTTGGTCGGTCAGACCTGTTTTGCACCGGGTGAAGCCAAAAACACTTACGGAACCGGTTGTTTCATGCTCATGAATACTGGTACCGAGGTGATACCATCCAAGTATGGTCTGCTCACTACCGTGGCGTATCAATTTGAAAATCAGCCCGTACATTACGCACTGGAAGGATCGGTGGCTATTGCAGGTGCATTGGTACAGTGGTTGCGCGACAACCTCGGTATCATAGAAAAAAGCACCGATGTAGAAGCCTTAGCCGCCACTGTGGCGGACAATGGTGGCGCCTATTTTGTGCCTGCTTTTTCAGGATTATACGCTCCTTATTGGAAAAGCGATGCCCGTGGTGTGATCGTTGGCCTTACTCGATATGTCAACAAGGCTCATATAGCCCGTGCAGTATTGGAAGCCACCGCTTATCAAACTGCGGAGGTATTGGATGCTATGAAAAAAGATTCTGGTATCCGTCTGGCATCCCTTAGGGTGGACGGCGGTATGGTGGTCAATGAACTATTGATGCAGTTTCAAGCCGACATACTAAACAAGCCCGTGATCAGGCCAAAGATGATCGAAACTACTGCCTTGGGAGCGGCATACGCCGCTGGTTTGGCCGTAGGCTATTGGTCAGGGCTCGATGACTTGAGGGCCAACTGGGGCAAAGACAAGACCTGGCGGTCAAAAATGGGTACCGACCAACGCAAACTGTACTATAGCCAGTGGAAAAAAGCGGTGAAACGGTCTTTTGGTTGGGAGTAGGTAGTTCCTAAAAATAGTTGGGATAAAATAAAAAATACCCTAGATTGTTTGGTGTTATAAAAGTTTGACGTATATTTGAGCCAACAAAATATCAGAATGTGCCCACTCACACCAAACATCATACAATCTTGGCTTGTATATAATGCGGATACTTGGTCTTTTGGGCTGGGTATCCGCATTTTTGTTGGGAGTGGTTGGGTGGATTGCTGCAACTAGACTAGTGACAAGGCGGTTTTTTAGGCAACTTGGGGTATGTGGGGAGTTGTGGTAAACCAACGTTCGCTGTAATCATAAAATCAAAAAAATATAAATAAACTCGATGCGATTAGACCATCAAAGTATTGAAGATTTTGTTTGGAAGGTCAGAACCCTTCTCCAAAAGGCAGAGATAAAAGATGCGATTGAAACTATTTCTTCCTTCATTTCCGATTACAAAATCGAAAGGTATTCGCCAGAAGCGATTGCATTGAGCGCCCGATATTATCAGAATGAAAGTTCTCAAAGGAAGGGTATCGAATCATCTGACAATATTCAATTAGAGAGAAATAAAATAATTTTTGCGACATTGGATTTACTGAATGAAATTAGGCAAAATTCAATTGACAAAATAGCGTCGCAATTAGGAGAGCATTTAGAAAGTATTGCAAAGAAAGGCGAAGAAGCAGTCAATGACATGAACAGAATAAATATTTTAATGGCAGAATCACGATTATTGGAATTGGAGGCATGGAATTTTTATGCTGGACTATTCCCCGGAATGGATAAAAATAAAGTTGAAAATCAAATTGAAGCATTTAAGGAAATTCTTGACAGAATAAAAAAGCACAACCCGAATATAATAAAATAAAAAGTATCCAACAAAATGAAAAAGCCATTGCCGCCAAATCCCAATCCGCAAGCCTAACTCACGGCGGCACAGCGTACATCCAAACGTCAGATTGTGAAAAAACTCCACCAATCCCCAAAAAACAGTACATTGCATCCAAATTGTGAACAATCAATCATACCGCCATATGAAGTACCGAACCGGCCCAGAAATCCCCAAAGACGGCTTTTTCAATCTCTTCCTTGAGCCGCTCATCGGTGAAGACAACACGGTGCGTGTGATAGATGCCTTTGTTGATGCCCTTGATTTAGCCAGTTTTGGATTTGCCCATGTTGGCCTCAATAAAACTGGTGCGCCG
>JANMMZ010000095.1:0-2432 GCA_031373665.1 Saprospiraceae bacterium
CTCGCGATGGACACCCTTGCCTCCGACTATAAGATTCCGGTCATAACGGCTCTTTCAGGACTAAAAGTTTTACCTTCGCACCTGTTAGAGTAGTGGCATGCCCGGCACACCAAATGGGAAGCCTCTCCGAGGCCAGTTTTAAAGAACCAATCAGTCCTGCCTTTCAGAGTTGTGAACACAATTCTGCATGCTCCCCAGATTTCACCTGGGGTATTCATGTTCAATCCCTCTGGGATTATTTCCAGAGTGCCAAAGTAGCACTAAGCCCTATCCAATCCCTCCAAAATCACCTCGCAAGCCCGCCTTATTTCCACTTCAGTGATCGTAAGCGGCGGCGCGATGCGCAGACTTCGATCATTGAATAAAAACCAATCGGTGATAATACCTTCAGAAAGGCAATGCTGGATCACTTGTTGCAAAACCTCAAAATTGGCTACTTCCACGGCTACCCAAAGCCCCTTGCTCCGCACCTCCACGATAGCAGGATGCTTTAATAACGCCAAAAATAGTTGCTCCTTAGCAGGCACTTGACTCAATAAACTACCTTCCAAAAGCACCTCTAAAGTAGCCAAACCTGCGGCTGTAGAAACTGGATGCCCCCCAAAAGTGGTGATATGCCCCAACACTGGATCATGGGTCAGGGTATCCATGATGTGTTTCGGGGCGATGAAAGCCCCCAAGGGCATACCGCCGCCAAATCCTTTGGCCAATAACAATATATCTGGTACAATATCATAATCCTGAAAGGCAAATAAGTGGCCAGTACGGCCAAACCCAGCCTGTATTTCATCCAATATCATTAAAGTTCCCGTATCATTACAACGATTTCGCAAGGCTTTCAGCCATTCCCTTCGAGGTGGTTTCAGACCTGCTTCCCCTTGTATGGTTTCCACGATCACGGCCGCTACGGTTTCATCTATTTGTACCAGATCTGCATCATTATTGAAATCAATATGGCGGATACCGGGCAACAATGGCTGAAAAGCATCCGTAAAATAAGTAGGATACATGAGGCTGGCCGCGCCTTGGGTACTCCCGTGATAGGCATTGCGACAAGCCACAAAATCAGTCCTGCCAGTATAGCGTTTGGCCAATTTCATAGCCCCCTCTGTGGCTTCCGAGCCAGAGGTGACGAAATAAACCGAGTCCAATCCAGATAAATGAGTGGCCAATAACGTCGCAAACTGAACCTGTGGACTCAGTACAAATTCCCCATATACCAAGGTGTGCCAATAAGAATTCACCTGATGCTCAACAGCTGCCTGCACCTTGGGATGACGGTGTCCCAACACGCTAGGACCAATACCCGAAATGAGATCCAAATACTGTTTGCCCTCGCGATCATAGAGGTATAAGCCCTCCGCACGGACGATTTCCAGAGCCATTGGCGCAGGGGAGGTCTGGGCTACGTATCGTAGAAAATGTTCTCTTTTAGTGAGCATAGTTGGTGGAGATAAAAGCCGACTATCGAGATGCTTCTAACTGTCCAATATAATTCTTTAGTTCTGCCATTTCCTCTTTTATTTGTTGTTGAAATGCCTTGAACTGGACTTCTAATTGCTTTAGGTACTCCGCAGAACCATCTAAAACAGTGTTGCTATCTGATGTGCCCTGTTGTACCGTCTGATGCGCAATATTATCATCGGATTGAGTTTGAAAATGGTAAACATGCGAAGGATTTGAAGGAGGATTACTGTTTAGAATCTCTTCTGGAGTCACACCAGCAGCATCAGCCCATTTGGCAATATGTTCCGAACGTGCAAATTGTTTTCCCGATTCTATCTTACTCTCATTGGATTGATTCATCCCTGCAATTTTTGCCATCTGGGTTTGTGATAGATTTAAATGTGTCCGCCAAAGGCGTAAGCGTACGCCTAAAGCATAAAAGCGTGGAGAAGGTGTCATAGTGAAAATTTGGTTGATTTAACATGATCTAATACATATGTTTTCGTACACAAAGGTAACAGAAATATACAATAGCCTAATATTTTAAGTCATTTTTTTTAAGTATTTGTTGAAATGCGTTCAAATAGCCAAATATTCGTATTTTATTCGTAAATTATTCGTGGTTTTTGATGGAGTAGCGAACCTATTGCCGTATATTTGCATCATCGTTATTTAAAACTATTCCCAAAATTCCTCTGCACAGATGAAAACCTTAGCACAGTTCCAACGAATAAATGCAACTTTTGAGGATGGAAAAGAGCGATATTTTATACACTTTCGGCGTGTCCTGAAATAGATGGCAAAAACTAAAAATCATTTAACTTATTTTAAACATGAAAAAATTCAAGGCTCAATTATGATTCCAAGTTGTTACGTACATTTGTGCCATTATGCTACTACTCAGAATCCAAGATATAGTTGACGACCGTCTTTGTTATGAGAGGGTCAGAGAATTGCGTTGGTCAGAGGGGGTTTGTTGCCCGCAC